>JBDSWR010000039.1:0-3900 GCA_039926605.1 Rhodanobacter sp.
CGGAAATCTCCGACTTGGGCTTGGTCCACAGCGCCGATGCGGCGTTGACAGTTTCCCACTCGTCGGTCGGCTTGTCGTCCTTCTCGACGGGCATGCGGATCGGGAACGCGACGTGATCGGAATAGCGCGTGATCAGCGAACGCAACTGCCAGCGCTTGAGGAACTCGTCCTCGTCCGCCTTCAAATGCAGGATCACCGTGGTGCCGCGCTCGGCCAGCTCCATGGACTCGAGCGAATACTCGCCCTGCCCGTCGCTTTCCCACTTCACGCCCTCGGCTGCCGGCGCACCGGCGCGGCGGCTGAGCACGGTGACCTTGTCGGCCACCACGAACGCGGAATAAAAGCCGACGCCAAATTGGCCAATCAAGCGCGCATCGGCCTTCTGCTCGCCGGACATCGCTTCGAGAAAGCGCTTGGTGCCGGAGCTGGCGATGGTGCCGATATTGGCCACCACTTCGTCGCGGCTCATGCCGATGCCGTTGTCGCGGATGCTGACCGTGCGCGCGTCCTTGTCCCACGTCACATCAATATGCAATTCGCTGTCGTCACCCATCAACTCGGGGTTGGCGATCGACTCAAAGCGCAGCTTGTCGCAGGCGTCGGAGGCGTTGGACACCAGCTCGCGCAGGAAGATTTCCTTGTTGGAGTACAGCGAGTGCGTGACCAGGTGCATGACCTGGGCAACTTCGGCTTCAAACTTGCGGGTTTCGGCGGGTGCATTCATGCGTTGGCGTTCCGTAATGACGTGAATAGAGGTGACGCGGCTGGGCCTGAAGATTCGGGCGGGCGGGCGCTGTTTCAAGGCCCGCGCGAACAGCCTGCGACCCACCATTTGCGGGACGAACGGCGCCCAACCGAGTCAATGCCGCATTGCAGCGGTCACTCTGTGACCCGAACAGCTATAAATAGGCGGTCTGCCCGCACAATGCGCGAGCGACCCCGATCGCGATCCGCGACGACCCATTCCAATGAGATGCAACGACATGACCCAGCGCACCGCATTGGTTACCGGCGGCACCGGCGGCATTGGCACCGCCATCGTGCGACGTTTGGCCCGAATGGGGCACAAAGTCGTCACCAATTACCGCAACGAGGCCAAGACTGCAGCGTGGCGCGAGCAGATGAAGGCCGACGGCATTGATGTGCTGACGGTTGCCGGTGACGTCTCCGATCCCAAGGCCTGTGCGGCCATGGTGCACGCCATCGAGGACCAACTCGGCCCCATCGATATCCTCGTCAACAACGCCGGCATCACCCGCGACAGCACGTTCCACAAGATGACCTACGAGCAGTGGACCGACGTAGTCAACACCAACCTCAACGCCTGCTTCAACGTCACCCGCCCGATCATCGAAGGCATGCGCGCGCGCAAGTGGGGGCGGATCGTGCAGATCAGCTCGATCAACGGCCAGAAGGGCCAATACGGCCAGGCCAACTACGCGGCATCAAAGGCGGGGATGCACGGTTTCACGATTTCGCTGGCGCAGGAGAACGCAAAATTCGGCGTCACCGTCAACACGGTTTCGCCTGGCTACATCGGCACCGATATGGTCATGGCGGTACCCGAGGAAGTCCGCGCCAAGATCGTCGCGCAGATCCCGCTGGGCCGGCTTGGCGATCCGGACGAGATTGCGTACGCCGTCGCCTTCTTCCTCGACGACAAGGCCGCGTGGGTCACCGGTGCCAACCTCGCCGTCAACGGTGGCCATTACATGGGGTGGTGAAGCGACACGCGTCAATTCCCGTAGGGCGGGCACTGCCCGCCAGTTTTTGGCGTTTTCCGTTCGACACGGCATGTACGGCGGGCAGTGCCCGCCCTACGGCTCACTTTTTGCCCTGTCCAGCAGCTTCTCCAGCACTCTGCCCACGGCCGCAAAGGCAAACGTACCGGTGACATGCGTGGCCGCACCCAAGCCGCCACCACAAGTCAGGTTCAATGACTCACCACCCGGCGGACGCTGCCCGCACACGCTGCCATCGGGCTGCGGGTACTGCACGTTCTGCAGTGAATAAACGGCCGAGACGCCGAAGTAGCGAGCCGGGTTGCGTGGAAAGTGGAAGTCGGTGCGGAGCTTCTTGCGAATCAGACTGAACATGGCATCGTGCTCGGTACGCGACAGGTCGCGCACACGGATCTGCGTGGCGTCGGTGCGGCCACCGGCCGAACCCACGCTGACGATCGGCAGCTTGCGCCGCCGACACCACGCGATGGTTTCCAGCTTCACGCGAAATGCATCACAGGCGTCCAGCACCACGTCGTAGCCGCGGTCCAGCAGCTCGTCCAGGGTGGACGGGGTGAGAAAACACTCCAGCGCGTCCAACTCGATCACGGGATTGATCGCCCGTGCGCGTGCCGCGATCACCGCCACCTTGGGTTTGCCAAATTCGCCGTCCAGGGCATGCAACTGACGGTTGGTGTTGGACACGCACACTTCGTCTGCGTCGATCAGGGTGAGGTGACCGATACCGCTACGCGCCAACGCTTCAGCCGCCCATGAGCCGACGCCGCCAATGCAGATCACACACACATGCGCGCGGGCAAACGCAGCCACACTGCCCGTCCCGTACAGGCGCTCGATACCAGCAAAACGCTCATCCGGAGAGTCTGCACTCCTCATGGGCGCCGGCCACGTGTTGCCATCTGCCGCGTCGGAAAACCTCTCATGTCGTTGACCATGCGTGCAAAGAACCACCATTTTATCCCGTGGGGTAGTGACCCGAACAGGACAGCACCGGCTATCCTCGTGAGTCCCTCATCCCTGATGGTTCGTGCCCATGCGTGTTGCCCTGTTGATTCTGCTTGGCGTGGTCATTGGCATCGTCGGCACCGTTAATGTCATGAACGCCCTGCGCGCGCGCAATCCCATGCCCGAGGCGGTGATGACCACAATGGATTACCACATGGGCGAGCTGCGCAACGCGATCAAGGCCAAGCAGTGCAACGCCCCCGCCATCGCCCATCATCTGCAACGCGTGCGATCCACGGCCAGCGACATCTTGCCGGTATTCCACATCGACGAGAAGCCGTTCACCGAAGCCGCCACACAGTTGCAGGATCGCCTGCAGCAAGCGTTGCAAGCCGCACCGACTACCTGCGCCACGTTGGTGGCAGCGATCAAGCCGATCGGCGAAACCTGCAAGAGCTGTCATCAGGACTATCGCTGACCGTCGCACCCCCACGCGACCAGTTCAGAACCGCAATTTGCCGCGCAGCATCTGGCCATACATGACCCAATCGCCGCGCAGGCTGTACAGCGGATGCGTGAATGTGGCCGGTCGATTCTTCTGATAAACGTAATGGCCGATCCACGCACAGCCATAACCGGCCACTGGTAACAACCACAACCAACCCCACTGGCGCGTCACCAGCGCAAACAACACAATCGCCAACACCAGCGTGCTGCCGATGAAATGCCAGCGCCGGCAAATGCGATGGCTGTGCTGGGACAGGTAATACGGATAGAACGCCGCGAAATTGTCGAACTCGGCCATGGGTCACTCCGCGTTGAGAGAGAACGCGCTGATCCTGCAGCAGCGCAGGGCACGCGTCCAGCGTATCAGCCGATCGTCAACCGGGTCCGCCTCAGGGATTTCGCAACCCTTGCAACGCCCACGATAGACTGCGCTACCGTAGGCCCATACCCGTCGAGCTGAGTATCAGTGAACCTCTACCTGCTGCCTGTCGTCACCATTGTGCTGGTTATCGTGCTGGTCGCTTTCGGCATTGCGCTCTGGCAGCGTCGGCGCCAGACGTCGCACACGGCACAACTGCAAAATCTGCTGGATCTGGCTGACGCGCTGGAACGTGATCTCAAGACCTGCCGCAACAACCTGGCACAGGCGCACGCCGTAATGTCGGTCAACCCCGACGTACCTGCCGCCAGCGAACAGGACGCGCAG
>JBDSWR010000040.1:0-37364 GCA_039926605.1 Rhodanobacter sp.
ATGAAGTACTTGCTTCAATGAAGTACTTGTGTCGCGCGCAGGGAATGCTGTTGTACCCATCGTGCAGACAAAGCTGGGGAGATCCACCATGCGCAAGCGCATCGTTTTACTCGTTGAGGACGATCCCGAGACTCTCGTCGTCATGGCTGCAGTCCTGCGCAAGGCGGGCTGCGACGTCTTTACCGCGACGCATGAGGACACCGCGATTGTGCAAATCGTGGCCCATCCGGAAATCAACATCATCATTACCGACGCGTGTTTCGGCGATGGCGGCAAAGGGATGTGCATGGCCGAGCAGGTCCGTCGTTGTGGCTCGAACGCGGCCGTCGTGGTGACGTCCACTGACCCGTATGCCTCATGCGCAACGCTCGGCAAAGAGGCGATATTCCTGCTCAAGCCTTACGGGCGCGAGGCTTTACTGAACTCGGTTGCGGCCGCTGCCGCGGCGCACGAAGTAGCAACTGCTTCGCCAATTTCGTTGCTGCCCGATGCGGCCGGCCAGGATGCATGACCGGTTCCGGGTCGTCAGCCACGCGCTGGTCGTGGGTGGTCTGGGGACCCGCAGTGGAGCATGGGCACAGTGTGTATTTGCGACGACTTGTCGCCGACGGGTCGGGCCAGCGCACGAGTGCAGTGCGGACGTTCTGCGAATATCCCTCGCGGGCTGGGCGGCGCACCCTGCCAGCTACGCGGCTCCATGACCCGGGGTTAGGCTCGACGGGATCCACCCTGCAACATCGCCGAGCGGGCGATTTGAGTTGCTGGTGCTGGTGTGGTCAACCATAATTGCCGCTGTGGCCTCGTAGCTCAGCCGGATAGAGCACCGGTTTCCTAAACCGGGGGTCGTGAGTTCGAATCTCGCCGGGGCCACCAAAAGCCGCTCCAGGGAAGAATCCGCGAGCGCCGCCAGCAAACATCAACGCATTGCACTCAGATCAGCGCATTCCAATCAGGAACTGCATGACAACATCGAGCAGCCTGCTCTGTGTCGGGCCCAGTCGGGGCGCTTTTGCGCAAACGCCCCGCGGGAGGGCTGATCGTCATACGGATGGCGCATGACCTCAAGCAATTCGCTGATCGCGCCCGCGTCACCAGCAGTTGCCCGATCGATCGCCTGCTGCGTCAGATAATTGCGCAGGACATAGCGTGGATTGGCTGCGTGCATTTGTACGCGACGTTGCCGGGCTGACTGTGAATCGCTTGCCAGTCGCGCTGCGTAACGGGCCAGCCAGTCAACAAGTGCGGCCTCGCCATCGCGACGCTTGGCGTCGTCGTAAAACGCGTCGTTCATGGGCTCCAGTGACGGTGCCAGCGGGTCAATATCCGCCAGGGCGCGAAACCACAGGGTCATGTCGATTTCAGCCGACTGCATCAATGCATGCAGCGACTGCATCAGCGCCACATCATCAGTACGACATTCCGCCAGGCCCAGCTTGGCGGCGATGTTGGCGCGGTCTGCCGCGGCATAGGTCGCCGCGTAATGATCCAGCCCGGCCTGCAACGGCTCAACGCCGGAAAACAGCGGCGCGAGCGCGCCGGCCAGACGACTGAGATTCCACCACGCCACATCGGGTTGCTGGCCAAAGCGGTAGCGCCGGTTCCGGGCGTCCGTGGTGTTCGGTGTCCATTCCGCGTCGTAATTGTCGATCCACCCATAAGGGCCGTAGTCCATGGTCAGGCCGAGGATCGACATGTTGTCGGTGTTCATCACGCCGTGCACAAAGCCCACGCGCATCCAGTGCGCGATCATGCGTGCTGTGCGCTCGCATATCTGCGCAAACCACTGTGCATACAGTGTCTCGCCCTGCCCGCTGAGCTCCGGGTAATCACGGCGGATGGTGAAGTCGACCAGCCGCCGCAGCAGGGCCGAGTCTCCGCGTGATGTCGGCAATTCGAAACTGCCGAAGCGAATGAACGATGGCGCGACACGACACACGATCGCGCCGGGTTCCGGGGCCGCATGACCGTCGTAAAACATGTCGCGCACGACTGCTTCACCGGTGTCGATAAGACACAGCGCACGCGTCGTCGGCACACCCAGATGATGCATTGCCTCGCTGCACAGAAACTCGCGCACGGAAGAGCGCAGCACGGCGCGACCGTCCGCGCCGCGCGAATACGGCGTGCGCCCGGAACCCTTGAGTTGCAACTCCCAGCGCTCACCGGCAGCATTGATGACCTCACCCAGCGCCACCGCGCGCCCATCACCCAACTGGCCCGCCCAGTTGCCAAATTGATGCCCGCCATAGTTGGCCGCATACGGCTGCATTCCATCGAGTAACGTATTCCCGGCAAACACTTGCGCAAACTCCGGCGTTGCGACAGTCGCCTCATCGATGTCCACCAGCGCCGCGGTTTCTGCCGAATGTGCCAGCACGACGGGCGTGGCTACCGGCGTGGGCGCGATCAGCGAATACAGCGCGCCCTCGACCTGGCGCAATCCCGGCCCCTGCTCCGGATCACCGGGCAGGTCGCGCACGAAGGCATTGTCGAAGTGCAGATTGAACATGAAGGTAGCTTGCCCGAATGAATGTCCTCTATATGCCGGCGCCCGGCCCGGCATGCAAGAGCCGCGCTTTCTCTGCGCGACTGTTCCTGGCGGACCGCACGCGGTGGCGAGCACCTGGCCGGTGCCCTCCCCTCACACGCATTGAAGTACTTGGGCGTGAAGTTGAAGGTCCCGTTGTCCCGGCTGCCTAAAGCGAACACTACCCGCCGCGCGGCCTGCCGGAAACATGCAGCCGATGGACAATGCCACAGAACGTCTTGTGACCGCATGATCCGTTCCAGTGCGTACGCCTTCCCCGAGGTGCTGCTCCGCTATAGTCATCGGCGTCACATTCGGAGCGAGAACTGCATGATCGAAACGTTGCCAACTGGCAGTCTGAACGCCGACGCTTTGCCCGAGGACGCGCCGTGGCTGGCTGCCACGTCACGCTGGCTGGAGCGCGCTGTGATCGGCCTCAACTTGTGTCCATTTGCCCGTGCACCGTACGTGCAAGGGAAGTTGCGCATGCGCGTCAGCCACGCACGCGACACTGACGCATTGCTGGACGACTTGTGCGGAGAATTGCAATCCCTGAATGCGCTTGCTGCGGACGAATGTGAAACCGGGTTGCTGATCCACCCGTTCGTACTCAACGATTTTCTCGATTACAACGACTTCCTCGATGTCGCCGACGCAGCACTGCAGACGCTGAAACTGGAGGGCGTGTGGCAGGTAGCCAGCTTCCATCCCGACTACCAGTTTGCTGATAGTCAACCGGGCGCCATTGAGAACTTCAGCAATCGTTCGCCCTACCCCACATTGCATTTGTTGCGCGAGGCGAGCGTCGCGCGCGCCATGGATTCCATGGCTGACACCGACAGCATTTACCGACACAACATCCAGACGCTGCAAAAGCTCGGGCTGGAAGGCTGGCGAAAGTTGTGGGAAGACGACTCTGACTGAGTGTGTATAACAAGCCCTATGGTTCAGCTCCCACTTGTCCGGTAACCGTCATACTGGTGCATGAGCATAATCCCCAGCCTCGACATCGAAAGCGCCGATCCGTACGCCGAAGCGATCGACCCCAGCGTCCAGTGTTCTTCGTGTGAAGCCGTCTGCTGCCGTCTTACGGTCGTGTTACTGGGCGACGATAACGTGCCGGAGTGGATGACGGCACGTGACGATCACGGCATGGAAACCATGGCCAAGGCTGAGGATGGCTGGTGCGTCGCGCTTGATCGCAAGACTCACCGCTGCACAATTTACGATGAGCGCCCGGGCATCTGCCGCAAATATGCGATGGGTGGTCCGAGCTGTCGCGACGAACGAAGGAGATGGTTCGGCGCGACGATACCCACCCCGGTACGCGTTCTGTAGACCCATGATGCGGGCCTGCCGGCCCACCACTACCGAAAACTGTTCGCAACGTCGTCGCGCCATGCCGCCCACGTTCTGGAACGGCGGGGAGACCCACGACGTGGGCGCGGCCCTACCCGGCAAACACCAGCGCCACTTCGTTTGCATCCAGCGCCCGCCACCCGCCCATTGGCAGCTCCATGAGTGTCAGCGCGCCAATCGAGATGCGGTGCAATGTCTGCACATGATTCCCCGTGGCGGCGAACATGCGTCGCACTTGATGATAACGACCTTCGGTGACGGTGATCTGCGCGTGGCGTGGTGCAAGTACGTTGAGCAGCGCGGGCGCCAGCGGCTCCTTTTCCGTCTCCAGCAGCAATGTTCCGCTGGCGAACAACGCACCTTCGTCGCCGCGCAGATCCCCGCTCAGCGTGACGTCGTAGGTTTTCGTGACGTGGGTGCGCGGTGAAATAACCCGATGCAACAACGCACCATCGTCGGTAAACAACAGCAAGCCGCTGGTGTCCCGATCCAGTCGGCCGATACTGGACAACGCCGGCGTCCGTACGCTGTAACGCGGCGGCAACAGGTCGTAGACGACGCGCCCCGGGTCCTTGCGCGAGCAGGTGACACCCAATGGTTTGTGCATCATCAACACCAGACCCGGCGGCGGGTCGAGCCGCTCGGCGTCGACGCGAATGGCCGCGTGCTCGACCACGTCGTCCGCGTACAGAACGGCGCCATCTGCGTCGGTAATGCGGCCAGCGCGAAACATCTGCGCCACCTCCTTGCGGCTGCCATAGCCCAGATTCGCGATCAGCTTGACCAGTTTCACGCCTTGACTCCGCTTGCGGTCATCACCTTGAAGCCATCACTCACCACGACCGCACGCACGTCCTGGAAGCGCGAGTGCAGCAGCGCTTCGTAGGGCAGATGTCGGTTGGCGACGAGGAGCAGGCGGCCTTCCCCTTGCAATGCGTCGGCCGCACTGGTGATGAAGGCGCGCCCCAATTCTGGCAAATCGGCACGACCTTGATGAAACGGGGGATTGCTGACGATGGCGTCGTAGCGCTGCGGCAAGCCACGTGTGACATCGTGCCAGCGGACGTCAACCAGCAATGGTCGATCGGCTTCGTGCAAGGCGCGTTGCATATTGATGCGTGCCGGCTCCAGTGCCCGCCCCTCGGCTTCATACAGATCAAGCGCTGTGACATGTTTACAACGCGCGACAATCTGGGTCGCCAGATAGCCGTAGCCGGCACCAAGATCGGCGACAGAACCGCGCAAGTCATCTGGCAGATGTTCGGCAAGCAATGCCGAGGCGTGGTCGACGCGAGCCCACGCAAACAAACCCGGCCGACTGACGTAACCGCCTTCAATCACGCGCGGCGCATCCAGCGCGAGCCAGGTATCGAGGAGCGCCGCATCGACCTGAGCAACGTCCAGTATCGTCCAGAACACCCGACACTTGTGCTTGTACAAATGCTGCACGCTGCCGGTGAGCTTCAGCAAATCGGATTCACCCGATTTCGCGCCTGCGTTGTTGGGCATGCACGCCAACAGCGTGCCACCGGGCGCAACATGCTGCAGAGCGCGTGCAAACACCGCGCGAGCTTCATCCCGCTGACGCGGTGGCAACACCAACACCAACGGAAATTTCTCGCCTGGGGCCGGCTCGGCGACCTGCAGACCGCAACGCCGCAGTTCATCCGCAAACGGCAGGAAACTTTGTTGACACAGCCAACCTGGTTGCGCCAGTTCCCGGACGCCCATGCCGGCCCGCGCGTGCAAAAACAAGACACGGCCAGAGTCCGGCAGCGGAACAGCCGACGACGCGACTGCCAGGAGCAATGCGGCCAATGCAGCGTCAGGCGGTGCGGCGGTAAACCCGGCTGCAGTCACGGTAGTTCTTCAGTAACCAAGTAGTCCGCGCATTGTACGTGCCGCCATCCCCGTCAATGCAGTGAGATCAGTGCGGCACCACGGCGGGCGCCACCCGCGCTGGCAGTTGCTCGATCAAACGCGCGGCCAGCGGTGCATAACCGCCATCGAAATGGTGGCCACCGTTCTCCGGATATACCTGAATCCATCGCGGCAGACCGGCTATCGTGCACAGGCTTTCGTCGGCATCATCCGTGCCGTAGTAGCAGACCACCGGCAACTGCCGCTGCATCGCCTGGACCGGCGGTAATGTCGGGTAGTGCGGCACCTTGTTGAATTTTTCCAGTTGACGTTTGACGAATGCCTTGAATCGTCCCTGCGACACCATGTAACCCTCGAACTGGATCTCGAAGCTGAAATCACGGCTGGGCGAAAGCAGTACCAGTTGGGCAATCCGCGCGCGATTTTCCGGGCTCAGCTTGTCGATGATGGTGGGGAGCACATCGGCGCCGAAGGAGAACCCGACCAGCCATACCCGCTGCTTGTGCCATTGCTCCAGGTATTTCGTCATCAGCGCATCGAGCTGCGCGGCTGATTCGTCCGCAGTGCGCATGCGCCAGTAGTACTTGAACGTATTCACCCCCAGCACCGGGAGTCCACGTGCAGCGAAGGCGTTCCCAAGCTGCTTGTCCAGATCGGCCCAGCCGCCATCACCGGAATAGACGATGACCAGCACGTCATCGCGTCCCGACGGCGGCGTCACCTGCATCGCTGCGGGCACTACCACAGTGGCGTTGTCCAGACTCACGTGCGTGAACGGATTCCAGATGACCGCGAGTCCCAGCACGCACACACCCAACCCGCTCAGCATGAGCTTGTTCCTGTATTTCATCGTCGCACCACGCCGGACAACCCGCCGGAAATCAGGCTGGCGACGTTCGCCAGAATCATCGGCAACGCGATACTGCCGGGCACTGCCATGTACCGTGGTTCCCACTCCGGATCAAACTTGTCCTTGTACTGTTGCAAGCCGCGAAAATTGTAGAAATGTTCGCCGCGCCCGAACACCATCGCCCCGAACCGGTTCCACAACGGCGCCAGCCGCCGGTTGTGCAACCCGGCCAACGGCGCCATGCCGAGGTTGAACCATTCGTAGCCTTCATCGCGTGCCCACTGCAACAACTCCACAAACAGAAAATCCATGATGCCGGCCGGACCATCTGGCACGTGGCGCATCAAATCCAGTGATGCTTCGTGCTTCGTCGCGCCGAGGAACAGGTTCGCAAACGCGACCAGTTGGTCGCCCTGCCAGACCAGTGCCATCGGCGTACGTACAAGGTAGCCCGGATCGAATGCGCCGAGCGAGAAGCGCTTTTCGCGCACATGTTTGGCGCGCAGCCATGCGTCGGAAATTTCCTTCAGCCGCGGCAACAATGGTGCCACCGTGGCGGCTGGAATGATTTCCAGCCGCAGTCCGTCACGGGTCAATTTGTTCACCGTGTTGCGCAACACCTTGCGCGCCTTCCCATCCAGATTGAAGGTGGCCAGGCGGACACGCGCCTGCTCGCCAATCTTCATCAGGTTCATGCCCACTTCCAGATACAAATCCAGATCTGCCGGCCTTACCTGATAAAAGACCGGCCAGCCGCCAGCGCGTTCGCATTGTTCAAGGAAGGTCCACACCAGCTCATGCCGCGCGTCTGTGTCGGCGCCGACCGGGTCACCCATCGCGACCCAACTGCGGCCTGCGACGTCGTACATGATGAATGCGCTGTGCGTCGGGTCGAACAGCAAGGCCTTGTCGCCGGTCAGCGCAAGGAATGCCTGCGTGTCGGGCGATTCCCGGATCAATGGCAGCGCCGTATCGAGCTGTGCTTCAGTCGGGGCGGCGTGATGCTTCTGCACCGGACGGAGCAGACTCGCCAAGGCGAACAACATGCCGGTCGCCGCAGCCGCCACCAGCGCGCGCAATGCCCGTGGCGCACCACCCTGGTGAAAGCTGAACTCCCACCACAGGTCAGCGCTGTAGTCGACGTGTTTGTAACTGAACATCACCAGCCATGTCGCGCATCCCAGCACCGCGACGATGGCCACAATCCAGCCGACGGAGAACGTGGTGGTGAACAGCGAAGCGCGCCGATAGAACAAGCGATGCGCTGGAGCCAATGCCATGGCCAGCAACGTCAGCAAGGCGGCTTCTTCGTAATCGATGCCCTTCAGCAGCGAAAACGCCGCCCCGGCCAGCAGCAGGGCAAGCGTCAATACGTAAGCAGCGTCCAGGCGACGCTGCAGGCCACGCGCCAGGATCAGCAGCCACATGCCGATGATGCTCGCCAGCAGATGCGACACTTCCAGCACGGACAGGGGCAGCACTTCGCGCAAAATCGCCATGCGCTCGGGCAGCGCGCGGGTGGCGCCGGAGAACAGCAATACGGCGCCGGAGACCAGGGTCAATCCGGCGAAAAATGATGGCAGCAGCGCAGTAAACCACGGGGCCCACAAGGATTTTCGCCGCAAGCTGAGGGTTTCCCGCTGCAGCACCAGGACCGCCGCCGCACACAAGGGCAGCAAGTAGTAGATCACGCGGAACGCTGCCAGAGCGCCAAGAATTGGGGCGGCCAGCGCCTGATTGCCAGTCGCGCCGAACCCGGCAAGCATCACCGCCTCGAACACGCCCAGGCCGCCTGGCACATGGCTGATCAAGCCCACCATCTGGGCAATCACGAAGATTGCCAGGAAGTGACCGAAGCCGCTGTCCAACGCTTCCGGCATCAGCACATACAGCACGGCCGCGGCCAGGCCCCAATCCAGTGCCCCGACCAGGATCTGTCGCACTGCCATGGGCGCAGACGGCAATGTCACGTGCCAGCGCCACACACGCAAAGGGTGGCGAACGAAACCGGCGGCGACCAGCCACGCCATTGGCACCAGCGTCAGCGTAACTCCCATCGGCAAGCTCAGCCTCGCCAGTGGCAACTGCGCCGGCAATGGCACCCACAGCAACGTCACACCGGTCAAAGCCAGCAGCCCGAGCCAGAAGCTCGTCGTGCAAAACAGCACAATCCGCGCGACGTCTCGCGTGGACAAGCCGTTCTGGATATAGAAGCGGTAGCGGATTGAGCCGGATACGAGCAGCGACATACCCACCGCATTGCTGAACGCATAGCTGATGAACGAGATCATGCTGACGCGACGCCACGGCAGCTTGTGCTTGATCGAGATCAACGCGTAGCGGTCGTACAGCGTCATCACCACATAGCCGAGCGCGGTGAGCAAGGCCGCCAGCAAGAAACGTTCGCGTGGCAAGCCCTGCACGTACTGGCGAATCTGGTGATAGTTCACCTCGCGTGCAAACAAATGCAGCACCCACAGCGCCAAGCCGAGCATGGCCACCGACAGCAGCGGCCCGGCCAGCCGACGCAACACTGTCGCACGCTGGCTTGGCGCGACCACCAACGCCTCCATGCCAGCTTGCGATTGCTCATCCTCAACTTGCTTCACGTGGCGCCAAACTCCCGGTCCGGATCAACCAACCAAACGGTGCCACACCAACTGGCGACGCGTGACGTCGCGCGCTCAGGGGTCGACAGCGGAGCGCCCCATCCGCATGATCCAGCGATACAGCACAGCCACAGTCACCGCAAACGCCACGCCGCCGATCCAGATCGCCGGAGTCTGGAAGCCCTTGCCAACCAGTGCGATCGGCGCATCCTTGCCGCTGAAGGCGACAGCGCCGGCAAAGATCACCGCCAGCAGACTTTCACCGACGATCAAGCCCGAAGCCAGCAGCACGCCAAGCTGCCGCGTCGCGTCGGCCTGCGCGGCCGGCCGACGGGCTGCACGACCGTCGAACCAGGCGCCGACGAGCGCACCGACGACGACCATCAGCGTGGTCGAGGTCGGCAAGTAGATGCCGAGCCCGACCGCCAGCGGCGGCAGGCGTGGCCCCTTCTTCGCCAGGCCGAGCACCTCATCAAGAATAATGAGAGCCACGCCGATGCCGGCGCCCAAGCCGATCATGTCCCACGGCACATCGCCGGTGATTACGCCCTGGGCCAGTGCCGAGATCAACCCGGCCTGCGGCGCTGCCAGCGCACGCGAGGGATCGACGCCGGGCGTGCCAAGAAAACCGTAGGTGTGTTGCAACAGGTTCATCACCGGCGGAATCACCACCGCGCCGACCAGTACGCCAATCACCAGCGCCCATTGCTGCAAGGACGGTGTGGCGTCTACCAGTTGGCCGGTTTTCAGATCCTGCAGATTGTTGTTTGCAATCGAGGCGACGGCGAACACGATCGAGGTAAGGAACAAGGCAAAGCCAACCAACGCCTTGTCTGCGCCGGGGGGCAGGAATGGCTTGACTCCGACCACCAGCAGCAGCGCCACGATCACGACCACCAGAATGCCGATTCCGGACAGCGGACTGTTGGACGAACCGATCAGCCCGGCCATGTAACCAGTCACCGCCGACACCACGAAACTCAGCACCACCACGAATGCGATGCCGCCGAGCACCAGCGTCCAGGTGGCGCTTTCGAGCCCGTTGTTGACTGCGAAATGCCACAGCAGATAGCCGATCGGAATCAGGCACAGCAGCGAGATCAGACCCACCAGGCCGATCGGCATGTCGTGTTCGGTGCGCGGCAACGCATCCAGCGTGCCGGACTTGCGCGCCCGTGAGGCCTTCATGGCTCCAGCCAGCCCACTGACCAGCGGCTTCATCAGCTTGGCCAGCGTCCAGACGGCGGCCACGCCGATGGCACCGGCGCCAATGTAGCGCACGTAGTTGCTCCAGCCAGCTTGCGCCACGCTGAACGCGTCGCCGGCCGCCCAGTGCAGGTGCGTGAAATACGGCACCGCCCACGCCCAGCCGATGGCCGCACCCAGCAGCATGGCAATGCCCACCCACAGCCCGACCAGGTGTCCGATCGCGAACAACGCAAAGGAAAGCCCGAAGTCGAAACCGGTGGTGCCCGCCTTGTCGCTGCCGACCCTGAAGTAGTGCGTGACGCTGCTGGCGAAGATGCGGGTTTGCACGATGACGTAGAAGAGCGCAGACACGATCGATCCCCACAGCACCGCCTTGAGCCCCGCGCCTCCGGTGTCCACCGCGCTTGCGCCGTCGGTGACAGGCGCATGGCCGGCGCCGACCTTCAAGACCTCGGCGCAAGCTACGCCTTCCGGGTAAGGCAGATCAGAGTCAGTCACCAGTGCCCGCCGCAGCGGGATTGTGTACATCACGCCGAGGATGCCGCCCGTAGCGCAGATTCCGGCCGAAATCCAGAACGGGAACCCGGTCCAGTAGCCCACGATCACCAGTCCCGGCAACACGAAGATGATCGCCGACAGCGTGCCGGCCGCGGAGGCCACGGTTTGCACGATGTTGTTTTCCTGAATGGTGGAGTCACGCATTGCCTTCAGGATCGCCATCGAGATCACCGCCGCCGGGATCGACGTGGAGAACGTCAAGCCTGCCTTCAGCCCGAAATAGACGTTCGCAGCAGTGAACAGGATCGTGATGGCGATGCCGATGAGGACGCCGCGGAGGGTCAACTCTTTGCGCGGTACCGCGCTGGATAGCTGTTGTGCTGCCACGGTGGGATGTCCCCAAACGGATAATGCTGCGCACGATAGCGCGTCGGTGGCCGCAAGCGTAAGCGACATGCCTCGGTACCGACCCACGCAACCGGCCCGACCACTGCACCGCTACAACGTCAACCGGCTCTCGAATTCACGCAACTGGTGCGTCAATGGGTCCTGCAGAGACAGGCGCTCGGCCAGCAGCTGCAAGGGATGGTCGTGGTCATCTGGCGCCTGCGGACGCAACTGCGGATACCACGGATCATTGGTAATCGGCGCGCCCAGTGCCGCCATGTGCACGCGCAACTGATGCTTGCGTCCCGTGGCTGGGTACAGTGCGTAACACCACGTGCCCGCGCCGCGTTCCACCACCTCGATGCGCGTTGCACTGTTGGGCGGACCAACCACTTCGCCCATGCGGAAGAATGGTTTGCTCGCAGCGACGCGTGAGGAATGCAGCAGGGGAAAGCCCAGTGCCGGCAGCGCAGGAGCTCGTGCCAGATAGCGTTTGGTGACCTGTCCGGCGCGAAACAACCCGTGGTATGCCGCGCGGCTTGCCGGGTTTGTGGAGAACAGCACGAGACCGGCAGTCAGCCGATCGATCCGGTGCAAGGGCACCAGGTTCGGATTGCCGGTACGGCGGATCAACCGACGCAACAAGGTCTGCTCGACAAAGTCACCGGCTGGCTGCACTGGCAGAAAATGCGGCTTGTCTGCCAGCAGAATGTGCTCGTCCACATGCAGTATGGATTCTGCGGCAGGGATCGGCATCTCCTCTGCCACTTCGCGGTAATAGTGAATGCACAAGCCCGAGCGATGGGGCGTATCCAGCGCGACTGCTTTGCCGTGCTCATCCAGCACCCGACCGCGCTTGATACGCGACACCCATTGCGCACGATCGATCGTGATGAAGCGTGCGCACAGCGCGTCAAGCACGGTCGCCCACGCACCGGGCGGCAGGTGCACGGTACTGGCGAATGGATCACGCGTGAGGCGAGTCGTCGTTGGGAGCATGACAGGGCAAGTCCAGGAGCCTGTCTGACTTTGATGGTCGAGGCGAGAATCCGGCTGTGTGAGGACAGATTATCGACGATTCGCCGGTCCATAGTGGTTCTATGGACCAGGAATCGGCGGCAATAGGGACCACACCGCCGGATTCGCAGACCGGCCAACCAAAGCTCGACAGGCTCCTGTGCCCGGGAACGCACGTGGTTGGCTACTACCCTGCCCTCGCTGCCTGGGACACGCGGGCCATTCCCTGTGCAGCTTGCGCAGCGATGCAGCGGCAATCACGCGTCACGCCGCGTAGAATCGCGCACTTGTTCCCAGGCATACTCATGGCGCTCAACTCCACCATCTACAAAGTCGAATTGCAGATCAGCGACATGGATCGGCATTACTACGCAACGCATGCGCTGACGCTCGCGCGTCACCCGTCGGAAACGGAAGAGCGGCTGATGGCTCGCTTGCTGGCGTTTGCGCTGTATGCCGACGAGCGGCTGGAGTTCGGCAAAGGCATCAGCGACGAGGACGAACCCGCCCTGTGGCGCAAGGCGTATACCGGCGAAATCGAACAATGGATCGAACTGGGCCAACCCGACGAGACGCGCATTCGCAAGGCCTGCGGACGCGCCCGGCAGGTCGTGGTCATCAACTTTGGCGGCCACGGCGCCGAGATCTGGTGGCACAAAGTCCGCACGGCGCTCGGTCGCAACCGGAACCTCACAGTACTCGACATTCCCGCACCCACCGTCGCCGAGCTGGTCACGCTGTTGCAGCGTGGCATGCGCCTGCAATGCCTGATCCAGGACGGTCAATTGCAACTGATGGACGATGCGCGATCAGTGACCGTCGATGTGTCCCGGCGCATGGCGCCGGATCTCGCCGCAAGCTGACGCGCGTTGCCGTTGGCTGCCGCGAGTCAGGGCCGGCATACGCGGGTGATCGCCCTGCCCTTGCATGGTCGATGCGCCCAGGCGACAGCGCCGCCGGTTTCCCGGATAATCCTGCGATCATCATTCTCCGGGGGATCGTCATGCGCTGGTTGCTACCACTACTTGCCGCCGTCACTCTCAGTGTTGGCAGCATCGCCACACAGGCACAGGACAACAATCAGGTGAACGAGCTCACAACCACCGACTACAACGTGGGCACCGGCCCGGAAGCCACGTCTGGCATGGATGTGCTGGTGCACTACACGGGGTGGGTGTACGACAAGGACGCCGAGGAGCACCACGGCAAGAAATTCGACAGTTCCTACGACGCCGGACACCCATTCACATTCCGCCTGGGTGCGGGCCAGGTGATCAAGGGCTGGGACCAGGGCGTAGTCGGTATGCGCGTTGGCGGCATACGTACTCTGGTGATTCCCGCCGCACTTGGTTACGGCGCCAGGGGTGCCGGCGAGGACATTCCGCCGAATTCCGCGCTGGTGTTCAACGTGGAGTTGCTCGGGGTCGCTGCACCGTAGCGCCGGGGATACTGCAAACGGGTGCTGGCAATCAGCCTTCCTGCTCGGCTGCCTCGCGGCCTTGCTGGCGGATCAGGGCTTCCTGGCGCGCGTCCTCGATTGACTGCATGATGCTGTCGACATCCACGCTGTGCTCATCGAACTCGAACCGCCCGGTCAATTCGCTGTCCGGGCGCAACTCACCGCGCTCGAACAGCGCCCACATTTCCTCACCGTAATACGTGTCCAGCAAGTCCGGGGCAAAGCGCGACAAGCTGATGCTCAGGTTGCCGACATCGCGGCGCAGCATTTGCCGCGCGGAGTTGTTGCCGGCGGCGCTGACGACTTGCGGCAGGTCGATGATGACCGGACCATCCGGCCCGATCAGTACGTTGTACTCGGACAGATCGCCGTGAATCAGGCCGACGCACAGCATGCGCGCCACCTGCTGCATGAGGAAACGATGGTATGTGCGCGCGGTTTCCGCTGAAAGTTCCACCTCCCCCAGGCGCGGCGCGGAATAGCCGTCTGCATCGGTGATCAACTCCATCACCAGCACACCGTTGAAATAGCCATGCGGCTGCGGTACGCGCACACCGGCAGCCGCAAGCGCGTACAGCGCATCGACCTCCGCGTTTTTCCACGCCTCTTCAGCTTCCTTGCGTCCGAACTTGCTGGCCTTGCCAATCGCGCGTGCCTGTCGACTGCCGCGCACCTTGCGCCCTTCCTGATATTGGACGCGTGCCTGGAAACTGCGCTGGCCGAGATCCTTGTAGACCTTGGCGCAACGAATCTCGTCACCGCAACGCACGACATACACCGCCGCTTCCTTGCCACTCTTCAGTGGCCGGAGCACCTGATCAATCACGCCTTCGTCAACCAGTTCCTGTAAGCCCTTGGGGGTCTTCATGTGTCAGACAACTTCAACAATTCGTGGAATACCGCCCATTATGGCTGATTGCCCCCGTGCACCGGTGCGATGGGCTGGTAGACCGTTCATTGCCCCGCAAGCTGTTGGCAGGCAGCAGCGGCCAGGGCAAACGAGTGGCGCCGCGCCGCATGATCAAACACGTTGGCCGTGAGCATCAACTCGTCCGGGCGATGCCGTGCGGCAAACGCGGCAATGCCAAGCCGCACGGTCTCCGGGGCGCCGACCACGGCGCACGCCAGAGCCCGTTCCACCCCGAGCTTCTCTGTCGGCGTCCAGAACGCCTCGATATCGTCGATCGGAGGCGGGATCAGGCCCGGCCGGCCGCGGCGCAGATTGACGAAACTTTGCTGTTGCGTCGTGAACAAGCGTTGCGCCTGCGCATCATCGTCTGCCGCCACCACGTTCAATGCGAGCATGGCGTAGGGCTGCTGCAAGCGCGGCGACGGACAGAAATCGTGTCGATACAGCGCCAGCGCTTCATCCATGGCATCCGGGGCAAAGTGTGAGGCGAACGCAAACGGCAACCCCATACGGGCGGCCCAGGTCGCGCTGAACAGGCTGGAGCCGAGCAGCCACACCGGCACCTCGATGCCAGCGCCCGGCACCGCACGCACTGCTTGCTGCGCTGTGGCAGGCGCGAAGTAGCCGAGCAGCTCGGTGACATCCTGGGGAAACGCATCGGCACTGGAAAAATAACGGCGCAGCGCCCTTGCGGTGGGCTGGTCGGTACCCGGTGCACGTCCCAACCCGAGATCAATCCGCTGCGGATACAAGGACGCCAGCGTACCGAACGCCTCGGCTACCTGCAGCGGCGCGTGGTTCGGCAGCATGATTCCGCCGGCACCCACGCGGATGGTCGACGTCCCACCAGCCACATACCCGATCAACACTGCCGTGGCCGCACTGGCAATGCCGGGCATGTTGTGGTGCTCGGCCAGCCAGTAGCGGCGGTAACCCAGATGCTCGGCCCATTGCGCCAGATCCAGCGTGTTGCGAAATGTCTGCGCGACGTCGCTGCCCTCGGTCACCGGCGCCAGATCAAGGATGGAATATGGAACCATGGACATGCCTCACCCTTGCGGAAAACACCAATTTGGGGGCGCTGGTGGCAATTGCCAACGCCGGGAGTCGATCCCACGGCGAGTGGAAGCTGGCGTGCACCGTCTACACTGCCCGTATGCACCTCAGCCCGCAGCAGCCATGACCGAACCCACTCGCCTGGCCAAACGTGTTGTCGCCCTGACCCGATGTTCGCGACGCGAGGCTGAGCAGTACATCGAAGGTGGCTGGGTGAGCGTGGACGGGGTGGTCATCGAAAAGCCGCAATTCATGGTCGACACCCAAGTGGTCGTTATCGACAGCGCGGCAACGCTCGCGCCGCTGCAAGCCATCACGCTGGTGCTGCACAAACCCACCGGCTACCCCGGTGGCGACGACCCGCAGGCAGCCAGCGCGTTGATCACACCGGCCACACGTGCCGCCGATGACCCATCGGGCGTACGACCGCTGCAACACCATCTGACCCGACTGACCGAACTGTTACCGCTGCCGGCCCAGGCGAGCGGCTTGCTGATCTTCAGCCAGGACTGGCGGGTGGTACGCCACCTCGGCGCAAACGGGGAACAGGTCGAGCAGGAGTTTGTGGTGGAGGTGGACGGTACGCTGAGTGCTGCCGACCTGACGCGGCTCAACCATGGGTTGGAAATCAACCACTATGTGCTGCCGCCGATCAAGGTCAGTTGGCAGAGCGAACATCGCCTGCGCTTTGCGTTCAAGCGTTTGCAGCCCGATCGGATCGAACCCATGTGTCAAGCCGTCGGTCTTCGTGTAATGGGCATGAAGCGCCTGCGCGTCGGTCGCATCCCGCTCGCGCGTCTGGCGCCTGGACAATGGCGTTATCTGGCACCCGACGAACGCATCTGACCGTAGTGCGCGGCAGCTGCCAGCTAGCGTTGCCCGATCTACCCCGATCGGCTCAGAACCGCTTAGACTTCCCTCGACGTCGGCGACGGATATGCGCATCGACGCCCGCGATCCGGCATGATCGCACTTCACCATTCACATCCACGTCGCGGAGAACAGCATGAGCAAGGGGATGGATTCAAAGAAAAGCGAAAAGAAGAAGCCGACCAAGACGCTGAAGGAAAAGCGGGCGGCCAAGCAGGAAAAGAAGAAAGGCTAGTGCTGACTTGCCCGTTGCGCGTGCACCGCGCAACCGGTGATGTCCGTACGCAACACCGTGCCAGCGTCGTCGCATGGACGCGCTGGCGTTGCCGCTCGCTGCGCACCAGCAGTGCAGTGGACCGACCCAACGCAGATACTCCTGCCCCGCGGGGATACGTCATCCCGCCCTGGCAGTCAGCAAATTCAATATTTCCTCGCTGACGCCGTTAGCCTCCGATAGAAGCCGGTGGCTAACCAAGAGGTGGAGTGCGCGCAATGAGGAGTTTCTGGCAGCACCTTTTCGGTGCGCCCGATCCGGTAATGTCGCACGTGAAGCCACGCCCGGCAAAGCCTCGTGGCACGCGCGGCAGTGCACCAGCCGCTGCGCCTGCTCCGTCACCCAGCGTGTCACCAGCAGCCGTCAGTGAAGGCTTTCATCGTTTTGTATTTGCATTACCTGCAGCCGGCGCAAGCGAGCCCTCCGCGCCTGGCGCGGCGCTGCTCAAAAGACTGGAGCTGCTCAGCACGCGTTTCGACATGCGCAGCTTGCCGCGGTTGCCTACCGTGTTGCCGCAATTGTTGCGTACGCTCAAAAGCGAGACCGCCGCGGGTGGCGAGCTGGCCAGATTGGTGGGTCGCGATCCGCTGATGGTCGGTGAAGTCATGCGTGTTACCGGCAGTGTCTACTACCGCACCGCGCAGCCCATCGCCAGCTTGCAACAGGCGGTGGTACTGCTTGGCCAGGATGGCCTGCGGCGCGTGATCACCCAGCATGCTATGAAGCCCATTTTGCAGGCCAACGCTGGCGGGCTTGGACACGCTGGCGACTATCTATGGGACCACGCCGAGCGCTGCGCGCATGTCTGCGCCTGGCTCGCCAAGCACAAGGGTGGAGATGCCTTCGAGGCATATCTGGCCGGCATCATCTGCCACACCGGCACGGGGGCGGTAGTGCGCCTGCTCGGGCACCTCCTGGCCGACGCGCCCACTCCCGTCCTGGATGCCCACTTCATCGGCCAGTGTGCCGCATTGGGCGCCCGATTGACGCTGCAGGCTGCCCAGCACTGGGAACTGCCACCACGCGTTGTCGCCGCGCTCAATGAGCGTCAGCAGTCGGATCGGGTGGCGACTTCCGCGCTGGGCCAGGCTCTGGTAGCAGCTGACACGCTGGCGATGGCCCACCTGCTTGGCGGACAAGGGCTGTTGCCGGTTGACGCAAATCTCAGCACCGCGTGGCCGGAGAGCTTCCGCACTGCGCTGCTGGAGCGCTGCCAAACGGACTTGCGTCGACACTTTCGCGAGCCTGCGTAGTCTGCCAGCCGCAGCCTTTGAAGCAAACGCACCAGACGCACCGCAAAATCAGGGACAGGACGGCAATTTGATCGTGTGTCCAACCGCCAGACGGTGATGCTTGAGGTCGTTCAATTGCTCCACTTCCTGCACGCTGGAGCATTGCAGCTTGCGCACAATGCCGATCAACGTGTCGCCCTTGCGTATCTTGTAGGTGTGTGTCGCGCCACTGCGCGTCGCCGTCGCCGTCACCTTCGCCGCCGTCGGCGTGGCCACTGTCGGGACCACCGCTGCATGCAGGTCGGCGGCGAGAATAGGCCACGGCCCAGTTACGCAACGCTTCGCATAGGCGCTCTTCAAGGCCTTCGGCACCTGCAGCCGAGCTCCGGTTGGCTGCGTCGCTTGCGGCTCAAGCCGCGGGTTGAGGTTGCGCAGCGTGCGGAACCAGCCGTCACTCATGCCGCCAGCCGATCCCAGACACACGGTAAGCTCGGTCAACGACGCGGGGCGCTGCAGCTCGATCGTGACAGGCGTGCCATCCACTTTCGGAAAGTGCAGGTTGTAGCTGTCCGGATGCAGGAACAGCCACGCAGCAGCAAGCACGGCAGGCACGTATTCGCGTGTTTCCGGTGATAGCTGATTGTAGATTTTCGGATCGTAGAAACTGATCGACGGGTTGTCGCCCGCCAGCCGGCGCATGCGCCCTTCGCCGCCGTTGTAAGCCGCCAGCGTGAGTTCCAGGTTGTTGTTGAATTTCTCCAGTTGCTCATCGATATACTCGGCATTCGCACGCGCCGCAGCAGCCGGGTCGAAACGCATGTCGAAGCCACTGTCGCTGGTCAGGCCGAAACGCATGCCAGTGGCGTACATGAACTGCAGCGGTCCCGCGGCCCCAGAGCGCGACACCGCGTGCACCTTGCCGCCCGATTCCTTGGCCATGATGCCGAACAGCAAGGCCTCCGGCAGGCGCGTCGTGGCATAAGCCGGTTCCATCTGCGAGCGCAAATATTCGTAGTTGACGTAGGCATCCATCAGATTCGGGCGCCACTGCGTCAGCCACATCTCCAGCGCTGCCTTTACCGGGCCGTTCATGGCAATCAATTCGGAAAGTTTTTGCCCGCGCAACAACGTGACGCTGCGTTGTGCCTGAGTCGAACCCGGCCCTTCGCTCCCTTCGCCGGCGATGCCGTTCTCGGCGAAGTCGGTCTCGCTGTCCAGACCGCTGTCATCAAGCAAGCCGCCATCCTTCAAGCGCAACAAATGGTCAAATACGGAGAAGAATCGCTGTGTGTCACAGCCTTGCGTACGACCGCAATTTGCCGAAGCGGTTTTCAGGGTGTCAAGCGCCTGCGCCAACGTCTTGCGAGCAGCGTCGGCGTCACCAGCACGCGCTTGTTGCGCCGCCGTCTGATACCCCACGCTGGCCTGGTCGAGCTGCGCATACAGGGCATTGACGGTTGCCGACGGCTTCAACGCGCCCGTATTGGCGCAGGCAGCAAGCAGCACGGACGCGGCGATACAGGCCAGCGGACGCAGGAAATGCACAGCGGAATACAACGACATCGATCAGACACCCGGCAAAGCGCTCACCATAACCGGCATGGTGTGTCGACTCAATGTACGAACACATGCACGGCAAACCCACGCTGTTGGCTACAATTGACGCTACCAGCAGCGGATGCGACCCCATGAATGAAATCCTGATCGGCCGCAACGATGACGCGGAAGTCAACCTCGATCCGCACTACGGCAACCGCCACGGCATGATCGCGGGTGCTACCGGCACGGGTAAATCCGTATCATTGATGGTGTTGGCTGAAGGCTTCTCCAAGCTTGGTGTCCCGAGTTTTCTGGCCGATGCGAAAGGTGATCTGGCTGGCCTGTGCATGGCCGCCAACGAACCGGGCGACAAGCTCAAAGCCCGCCTGGACAAACTCAAGCTCACGGACTGGAAGCCGCAGGCCAACCCGGTGGTGTTCTGGGACATCTACGGCAAGCTCGGACACCCGGTGCGTGCCACCATCAGCGAGATGGGTCCGCCCCTGCTCGGTCGCGTACTGGAGTTGAACGATACTCAGCAGGGTGTGCTGGAAGTGGTGTTCAAGCTGGCGGACGAGCAAGGCTGGCTGCTGCTGGACCTGGCCGATCTGCGTGCCCTGCTCGCCTATGCCGCAGACAACGCCAAGGATATTTCCGGACGTTACGGCTTGATCAGCAAACCCAGCATCGCCGCGATTCAACGCGCTCTGCTGCAGCTGGAAAATGATGGCGCCGATCAATTCTTCGGTGAACCGGCACTGGAACTGGCCGACCTGATGCGCCAGGACATGAGCGGACGCGGCATCATCAACGTGCTGGCGGCCGACCAACTGATCCTGAAGCCACGCCTGTACTCCACCTTCCTGCTGTGGTTGCTGTCCGAATTGTTCGAGCAACTGCCCGAAGTGGGTGATCTTGACCAACCGAAACTGGTGTTCTTCTTCGACGAAGCCCACTTGTTGTTTGACGATGCCTCGCCTGCGCTGTTGCAACGGGTTGAACAAGTCGTGCGCTTGATTCGCTCCAAAGGTGTCGGGGTATACTTTTGTTCGCAGAACCCGGACGACGTGCCCGGCGTGATTCTCGGTCAGATGGGAAACCGCATTCAGCACGCCTTGCGCGCGTTCACCCCTCGCGATCAGAAAGCCGTGAAGGCCGCGGCAGAAACCTTTGTCGCCAACCCCAGGCTCAACGTCGTCGAGGCCATTTCCAAACTCGCCGTTGGTGAAGCGCTCGCCTCGACTCTGGCCAACGGAGGCGTGCCGACGCCGGTGGAACAAGTGCTGGTGACCACGCCGTGCTGCCGCATCGGCACGATCACCGATGCCGAGCGCGCCACCGTGCGCCAGCGTTCACCCGTGGGTGCGAAATATGACAACCCGGTCAATCGTGAATCCGCCGCGGAACTGCTCACCGCTCGCGCCAACGCCAACGCTGCCCCGGTTGGCGCCGTCAACCACACCGGTAGCGTGACGCCCACCGACGCGGACGCACCTGCGACGACGGCCGGGCCCGCGTGGACTGGGGCTGTACACGATGCGTTGTTCGGCACCAAGCGCCGCCAGGGCATGGTCGAGACCATGGGCAAGCAGGCAGCGCGTACCATGGGCAGTCAGATCGGGCGCCAGATCCTGCGCGGTGTACTCGGCGGTATTTTCGGCGGCAAGCGGTGATCCACATCGACGTCTGCCATGCAGACCCCCCGCAGCCTGGTTGTCCGATGTGACCCGCTGGCGCGCGCCTCTGCCGAGTTCGACCGCGATCATCACGCGCGCCGGCTTTGAGAAACTCAAGGGCGAGGTGGATTATTTGTGGCACACGCTGCGTCCGGAAGTAGTCAAGGCGCTGGCTGCGGCTGCAGCCGAAGGCGATCGCTCGGAAAACGCCGAGTACACCTACCGCAAGAAACAGCTCGGCGAGATTGATCGGCGTTGTCGTTACCTGAGCAAACGCATTCCCGCACTGAAGGTTGCCGAAGGCCTGCCTGCCGACCAGCACGCAACATACTTCGGTGCCCGCATCGAAGTGGAAAATCTCGCCACGGGCGAAATTGCTCAGTACCGCATCGTCGGCCCCGACGAAACCGACGCCAAGCAAGGCTGGATCAGCATCGATTCACCGCTGGCCCGTGCGGTTCTGAAAAAGCGCATCGACGACGAATTCTCCTGTGAACTGCCGGGTGGCCTGACCCGTTTTGCCGTGCTCGATGTGAAGTACGACTGAGACGGCGCCGGACACGGACCATCGGGTCACGGTATGGCATACGCCGGCGGATATTCTCGCCCTGCCCGGCGTCCCTGGTAGCACACGGTAGTGCGATGAAATGCCTCGTGCGCATTTTCCGCACGCCAGCCGGGGGCACCGGCAAGTGGCAGGGGACGCAGCTCCAACGGGTCGTGCAGCAGCTTGCCAGCCGCGATGGCGCCGGCACACGTTGCACGGACTTGTGCCATGTCGACGTCGCGGGTCGTCTGAAATACCAGGGCCTTGCCTACCAGCAACTGTGACGGTGTAAGCGCCTGCTCCAGCAGCGCGTGACCAAACAGTTCGGCCTCGATGGAGCCGTCCAGCCATGTGCTGCGGCGGGTCCAGAACAGTCCATACCAGTCATGCGCGTCCCACAGCGCCAGCAGCGCGGGATCGCGCAGCGCAACGATGACGCCGCCTTCGTCAAAATGGGTCAACGCATATTGCTCACGCGAGCGCTGTTTGCTGCCCAGGTGAGCGATCTCAAGCATTTGCCGCTGGTTCAATGCCTGCTTCAACGCGGGATAGCGCAACCACACCAGGGCGTTGAGCAAGTCGTGCCAATTGCCTTCGCGCGTGGCGATGACACCACGTTCGGCAATGCGTTGTTCGTAGTGCATGCCGTCGGCCAGCACCTCGGCGGTCTGGGCCACGAAACGATGGTCACAAACCGCCGGCAAGCCGGCGTTGAGTGCCGCGACACTTGGCCACGCGTCGCCTTCCAGCAACGCTGTGTACTCGTGCCATGCCGCCAATGGCAAGCGGTCGAACACTTGGGGATCCACGGCGTCGCGTGGTGGGGCCTGGTAACGCACTGGTCAGGGAGCCGGTTGGCTGAGCGGACAAGAAGCTGCCCACGCGTTGGCTTGGGGGTCGCGCCCGCTTGTGTGGCCACGCGGGTCGCAACTCATCGAGTTGATCCTCTTGCTTGTCTGTGTGATGTTGCCATTTCCGGCGCGGATGCGACCCACTGGCTCTTGCCCGGAACCAACCTGCGCCAAGGCATGGTCGATGGCACGTCGCGCTGTCGCCGCGCTCCTGCGAGGCGGTGCGGGTAAGCTTGCTGTATCCATCTCCGGGACACGCCCATGGGCCAGACAATCAATCTCAATACCAGCACCATGCAGTGCATTACTGCGTATGTGGCCAAGCCGACCGGCAAGCCAAAGGGTGGCATCGTGGTGATTCAGGAAATTTTCGGCGTCACCGCGCATATCCGCAGCGTAGCCGATCGTTTCGCCGAGTACGGCTACACGGCGGTTGCCCCCGCCTTCTTCGATCATCTGGAGAGCGGTGTGGAGCTGGGCTACGACCGTGGCGGTTATGCCAAGGGCAAGCAATTGGTCACCGAGCTGGGCTTCGATCGCGCGCTGGAGGATGTGGCCAGCGCGGCGGAATCCATTGGTTCCGCTGGGAAGATCGGCGCGGTTGGCTACTGCTGGGGCGGCACTGTGGCGCTGCTGTCGGCGATCCGATTGCGGCTGCCTGCGGTGAGTTACTACGGTGCGCGCAACCTGCCGTTTCTGCACGAGGTACCGCAGGCGCCGGTAATGTTTCACTTCGGGGAAAGTGATCCGAACATTCCACCCGATGCCGTGGCAAAACACCGCGCCGCCTTGCCGCAGATGGATGTGTTCACCTACCCGCACGCTGACCATGCATTCAACCGCGATGGCAGTTCTGCATATCATGCTGCAAGTGCCAAGCTGGCGCTGCAACGCACGTTGGCATTTTTCGACAAGCAGCTTGCAACGCATGAGTGATCAGTTCGCGCTTGATCCGCGGCTGGAGGCCGACACCGTCGCCGTTACCCGCCTGCCAGTGTGCGATGTGCGTTTGATGAACGACGCGCGCTTCCCATGGTTGGTGCTGGTGCCGCGTCGTTACGGCATGGTTGAGATCAGCGACCTGAACGATACCGAACAGACCGCGTTGTGGCACGAGGTCAGGCTGGCGGCTGGGGCGCTGCGCGCTGCTTGCCACAGCGAAAAACTCAATCTGGGCGCGCTCGGCAATATCGTGCGGCAACTGCACCTGCATGTTGTGGCGAGACACCACGGCGATGCCGCGTGGCCAGGGCCGGTGTGGGGCCACGGCGTGCCGGTGCCCTATGCCGCCGACGCGCTGTCCCTGCGCGTGGCGAGCCTGCAAGCTCAGCCCTGGAGCTAAGGTACGCAGGCTCGCGGTATTGGGCTTGCGCGCCGATCAATACTGCTGTTGCCGCGATGGGTCGTACCCACGCCCGGAGTCCTTGCTGTCATCGGTGACCGGCTTGCGTTCGTGGCTGTCTTCAAGCTGCCGCGCCTTGGTGTCGCGCGGGTTGATTTCCTTCAGCGTGCCGCCGTCGTCGTAATACACGCGCATGCCGTAGTCGATTTGCATCCGCGCCATGTATTGCAGGTGCTGCTTGCGAATCTTGGACTCGTCACTACGTTCCAGCAGGATCGTTTTGGGCAGCTTGCCCTGATCTTTCAGGTAAGCAAAGTGGCTGCCCGTGTCCATTGCCGAGAGCACTGCGCCGTCGACGAGAAACTGACCGTCCTTGTACGCCTTGATCGTGGCGTCGAACTGACCCTGCATGCTGGCAGTAGTGACCCCACCTTTGGTACCGAACATCGAACAGCCGGCAACCAGGACGATGCTGCCCAGAACGATGGCCGTGGCCACGCCGCGGAAAAATGTGGAAAGTCGGATCATGGTGTCTCCCGGGCAGTCAGCCAGTGAATGGCGAAGTGTAATGGCGAGTGGATCGGTACGGCTGCAGTGCATGTGCGTTATCCGCCCAACAGGTGTTTAGGCGAGTGGCAGAGTCACGCCAGTCTGTCCTTGATATTTGCCGGCGCGATCCTTGTAACTGGTGGCGCACTCCTCGTCCGCCTCCAGAAACAGCAACTGCGCGACGCCCTCATTGGCGTAAATCCTTGCCGGCAGCGGCGTGGTATTGGAAAACTCCAAGGTCACGTGGCCTTCCCATTCCGGCTCCAGCGGCGTGACATTGACAATTATGCCGCAGCGCGCATATGTGCTCTTGCCCAGGCAAATGGTCAGAATGCTCCGCGGAATGCGAAAGTATTCAACCGTGCGTGCCAACGCGAACGAATTGGGCGGGATGATGCACACGTCCGCTTCGATGTCGACAAAACTGGAATGATCGAACGCCTTCGGGTCCACGATCGATGAGTTGATGTTGGTGAAGATCTTGAACTCGCGCGCGCAGCGCACGTCATAGCCGTAGCTGGAAGTGCCGTACGAAATCAGCTTCTGGCCATCGCGCATCTTGATCTGATCGGCTTCGAACGGTTCAATCATGCCGTGGCTCTCGGCCATGCGGCGAATCCACTTGTCGGGTTTGATGCTCACGCGTGCTCCGCTGTCAGGCCTGACCGCCGCAGGTGGCGCCGGACGGTTCAAAAGTGGTCAAAATACCACGCGCCACGGCCAGCCACATGACTGGGGAGTGCAACCGCGCATCGGCGACCGTTGTTCAGGCGGGAGGTTCAGGTTCGCTGGTCACCCCTGCGATGCGCCAGGGTTGCGCTCATCCCAGCGGCATGCCTTCCACTGACACCTTGCTGAAACCCAACGACTTGTTGCGCGGTTGCAGCGACAAGCGCGCTGCCGTGTTGCGCGCAATGACCCGGTAGCGCGCTGCGAGATCCGAATCGGGCATCGCTGCAACGGTGGGATTGCCACCATCGGTTTGTTCGCGGATACGGATATCCAACGGCAGCGAGCCGAGATATGGCACGTGGTACTGCGCAGACATGCGCGCGCCACCGCCCTCGCCGAAGATATGCTCCTCGGTGCCACACACCGTGCAGACATGCGTGGCCATGTTCTCCACCACGCCGAGTACTGGCACCTCGACCTTCTCGAACATCTTCAGCGCCTTGCGCGCATCGAGCAGGGCAATGTCCTGTGGCGTCGTGACGATCACCGCGCCGGCTACCGGCACTTTTTGCGACAGCGTGAGCTGGATGTCTCCCGTGCCCGGCGGCAGGTCGACGATCAGATAATCGAGATCGCCCCACCGAGTGTCGTTGAGCAATTGCATCATCGCCTGGGTGACCATTGGCCCGCGCCAGATCATCGGTGTGTCCTCCTCCACCAGAAAGCCGATGGACATCACCGGCATCCCGTGCGCCATCATCGGCATGATGCTCTTGCCGTCCGGCGACGCCGGCTTGCCGTGCACGCCAAGCATGGTGGGCTGACTCGGACCGTAGATGTCCGCATCCATCACGCCGACCCTGGCGCCCTCGGCCTGCAGTGCCAGCGCAAGATTTGCCGCCACGGTGGATTTGCCCACGCCGCCCTTGCCGGACGCCACGACAATGATGTTCTTCACACTCGGTAGCGGCCCGAGCTTGCCCTGCACCTTGTGCACATGGATTCGGCTGGTGATTGACACCACGGCTGCGGCGATTGCCGGATCCGCCTGCAGCGCATCGCGTACGCGCCTGGTGAGTTGTTCGATCACGCCTGCCGCCGGGTAGCCAAGCTGGATATCCACGGATACCTTGTTGCCGTCCACGCCGACGGCCCGCGTGACATCGGCCAGCGGCGCATCGGTGTGGGTGTCGATCAGGTCGCCCAGAATACGGCGCACCAAGGCTTCGTCGGCTATCTCGGTCATGGATTTCACGTCATCAACAGGACACTCATTATGCCCGGCTAATGCACCTGCTCGTCTGATGCAGATCACCAGCGCGCCAGTGGCGGGCGAACGATGCGCTTGCTTCAGGGTACTGCGACACTCTGGCGCAACGCAGCTTGACGCTGCTGCGGTTACTGGGCAATCTGCGCCATACGCCTTCGTACGGAGCACAACCATGAAGCAAAGTGTCTGTCTGGCCCTGTTCACGGGATTGTTGTTCGTTGTCGGTACCGCGCTGGCGGCCAGCGACTCACCGGTCGGTACGTGGAAAACCATTGATGACGCGACGAACCAGCCGAAGTCGATCGTGCAAATCACCGAGCACAACGGCGAGCTGGAAGCGAAAATCGTGAAGCTGTTGAACCGCAGCGCCGAAGACATCGCCAAAGATGGCGAGCATCCGATCTGCACGAAGTGCGATGGCCCCCGCAAGGATCAGCCCATTGAAGGCCTGACGATCATGTGGGGCGTCAAGCAGAACGGCGACCATTGGGATGGCGGCAAGATCGTGGATCCCAAGAGCGGCAAGACCTACAAGGTGAAACTCACGCTCATCGACGGCGGCCAGAACCTCGACGTGCACGGCTACATCGGGTTCGCCCTGCTCGGTCGCTCGCAGACGTGGCAGCGGCAGGAGTAACCATCGCGGCTGCAGCATCCACAAAAGCGCACCTCGGTGCGCTTTTCTGCTTCTGGCCACCACGATCAGCAGCCGCTGGCAGCCATGCCGTATTTGGACGGCCATGCCATAATGCGCAGTCATTCCCACTCGCTGTCTGCCATGCGTCGTCTTCTCGTCACCCACGCCCTGCCCTATGCCAATGGCCCACTGCATCTGGGCCACATGCTGGGTTACATCCAGGCGGACATCTGGGTTCGTGCGCAGCGCATGATGGGCAACGAAGCGTACTTCGTGGCGGCAGACGATGCCCACGGCACCCCGATCATGCTCGCGGCGGAAAAGGCCGGCATGACGCCGGAGGCGTTCATTGCGCACATCCGCGCCGGACACGAAGCGGACTTCTCTGCTTTCAATTTCAGCTTTGATCAGTATCACACTACTCACTCGAAAGAGAACCGTGAGCTCGCCGCGCTGATTTACACGCGCCTGCGTGCTGGCGGTTACATCGCCAGGCGCAGCATCCAGCAGTTGTTTGATCCTGAAAAGCAGATGTTCCTGCCCGACCGCTACATTCAAGGCACCTGTCCGAAATGCGGCACGCCAGATCAGTATGGAGACAACTGCGAAAACTGCGGAGCGACCTACGCGCCGACCGACCTGGTCAATCCGCGTTCGGTCATGTCCGGCGCCACACCGGTGCTGCGGGATTCGGAGCATTACTTCTTCGAACTGGGCAAGTTCGAGACGCTGCTGCGCGAGTGGTTTGCCGGCAAGCGTACCGGCGGCAAGGCGGTGACGAATCCCGGTGTCGTGGCCAAGTTGAAGGAATGGCTCGATGGCGGCTTGAAGGATTGGGACATCTCACGCGACGCGCCGTACTTCGGCTTTCCCATCCCCGACGCACCGGGTAAATTTTTCTACGTCTGGCTGGATGCGCCCATCGGCTACCTCGCCAGCTTCAAGGTGTTATGCGAGCGGACCGGTTTGAAGTTTGACGACTTTCTCGGCGCCCACAGCACCGCTGAAATGCATCATTTCATCGGCAAGGACATCATCAACTTCCATGGCCTGTTCTGGCCCGCGATGCTGCATGGCGCCGGCTTCCGCACGCCTACTGCGCTGCACGTCAACGGCTACCTGACGGTGAACGGCGCGAAGATGTCCAAGTCGCGCGGCACCTTCATCCAGGCGCGCACCTATCTGGATGCCGGTATTCACCCGGAATTCTTGCGCTACTACTTCGCCACCATGTTGAGCGACGCGCCAATCGACGTGGATCTGGATTTGAAGGCGTTTGAAGAGCGCATCAACTCGCACTTGATCGGCAAGTGGGTGAACATCGCCAGTCGCACGGCGGGCTTCGTGCAGAAGTATTTCGACGGGAAACTGGCGGAGCATTTCGAGCCGGACGAAGCGGGGCTGTGGGCCGCCCTGCTCGCCCACTACGACGATGTGGAACAGTTGTACGAAGAGGGTGAATTTGCCGAAATCACGCGCCGCTTCGTCACCATCGCGGATCTGGTCAATGGCTTCATCGCGAGCAAGGCACCGTGGGTCATCGCCAAGGATGCCAGTCGTCGAGCGGAGCTGCAGCAGGTGTGCTCGGTTGCGCTCAACGCTTTCCGACTACTGTCTGGTCTGCTGAAGCCGATATTGCCGGCCACCGTCGCCGCCGCCGAGCACTTCCTGGCCGCGCCGGTCACCGATTTCGCCGACGCGCGCCGCGAACTGCATGGGCACACGATCAATGCGTTCGAGCCACTGCTCACTCGCGTCGATCCCAAGCGTATCGCGGCGATGATTGAAGCGTCCAAAGAGTCCCTCGGTGCTGCAACTGAACCGGCCACCGCCCCGGCGCAGAAGGGAACCAACGGGCCCGTGAGCGAAGTCACCGCACCAAACCCACCGGCAGGTCATGCCACGACGGAGTTCCGGGGAGAAATCAGCATCGATGACTTTGCCCGGCTCGATCTGCGCATCGGCAAAGTCACGGCATGCGAGTTTGTGGAAGGCTCGGTCAAACTGCTGCGCTTCGAACTCGACGCTGGCGAACTTGGCACGCGTCAGATCTTCTCGGGCATTCGTGCGGCGTACGGAGAGCCGGAACAGCTGGTGGGTCGCAACGTCGTGTTCATCGCCAATCTTGCGGCACGCAAAATGCGTTTCGGCGTTTCCGCCGGGATGATCCTGTCTGCCGGTACCGGCGGCAGCGATCTGTTCCTGCTCGACGCAGATCAAGGCGCGCAGCCAGGCGCCACGGTACGCTGAATGACGCTCGCCGACCGCATTGACGCCTTGCTGCCGCAAACCCAATGTGGCCAGTGCGGATACCACGGCTGTCGGCCCTACGCCGAGGCAATCGCACGCGGCGAGGCGGCGATCAATTTGTGCCCACCGGGCGGCGTAGCCGGTATCAATACGCTTGCGCAGCTCCTCGACGTCCCGGCCCTGCCATTGAATCCAGACAATGGCGTTGAGCACCCGCGCATGCTTGCGCGCATCATCGAAGCGGACTGCATAGGCTGTACCAAGTGCATCCAGGCGTGTCCTGTCGACGCCATCGTCGGTGCAGCGAAGCTGATGCACACCGTGGTCGACGACGAGTGCACCGGTTGCGAGCTGTGTGTCGCCGCGTGCCCGGTCGACTGCATCGTGCTGCTGCCGATGCCTCCTGAGCAGGCCGCGGACCCGGCGCATTCCGCAGCGGCGCGCGAGCATTTTCAGCGACGTGAGGCGCGCCTGCAACGCCAGGGCGAGGAACGCGCTGCAGAGTTGTCCGCACGCAAGACCGCAGTCGACGGCACTGCCCAGCGCAACCCGGTGCTCGAAGCACTGGCCCGCGCCAAGGCCCGGCAGTCGGCGAACGAGTCATGAAACGCGCCGATGTAGTCGAGCTGTTCACCCGCCTGCATGAGCTCAATCCACATCCGGTCACCGAGCTTGCCTTCAGCACTCCGTACGAGTTGCTCGTAGCGGTGGTTCTGTCGGCACAAGCCACTGACGTGGGCGTCAACAAGGCAACGCGGCGTCTGTTCACGGTGGCGCATGACGCACAGGCCATGGTCGATCTCGGCGAAGCCGAACTGAAGCGCTACATCAGCAGTATCGGTTTGTTCAACACCAAGGCAAAAAACGTGATCGCGCTGTCGCGCTTGCTGGTGGAACAACACGGTGGCGCGGTGCCGAACACCCGTGCGGCGCTTGAGGCACTCCCCGGAGTCGGCCGCAAGAGCGCCAACGTGATTCTCAACGTGGCGTTCGGCCAGCCCACGATCGCAGTGGATACGCATATCTTCCGCGTCTCCAACCGCACCGGGCTGGCTCCGGGCAAAGACGTGCGCGCGGTGGAGGATAAACTCGAAAAGGTCGTGCCCGATGAGTGCAAGATGGATGCGCACCACTGGCTCGTGCTGCACGGCCGGTATGTTTGCACGGCACGCAAACCCGATTGCCCGAATTGCCTCATTCGCGATTTGTGTCGCTACAAGTTCAAGACTGTCGCCGCACCGTCGGCAGAGACCGGCAAGGCCAAGGCCAAGCCGAACGCCAAGGCCAAGGGCAAGCCGAACCCCAAGGCGAAGGGCAAGCCGAACGCCAAGGCCAAGCGTGAACCCACTAGTTCAAACCGGTAGTTGCGCCCGTTCCAGCGCAACGATCCGCTGCTCCAGGCGCGGACCGAGATAGCAGTGGGAGCCGCACGGCAACAATCCGACATGCGCAAATTCCCGCAGGTACCACGCGGGCGTGCGCGCCACAAAACCCCGGTGATCGCCGGCGACGTCGTCGCGGCTGGTAAACACTTCGAGGAAGGCGATGCCGTCCACCATCTCCCCGATGCCCTGCAAGCCGCCGCGGATTTCCGGCGGTTTCAGGTAGTGCAACACGTCGGTGCACACAATCAGATCAAAACGCGTATCGAAACGCAGTTGCTCCAATTGACCGAAGCGTGCCAGCCCGATGTTGCGCGTGCGTCCGTAACGCTCGACAACATACGCGCTTGCATCCAGGCCGCGATACGCAACGGCGGGCCGCAGCCGGTGCAGCGCCGCGCGCCAAGTTGCCTCGCCACAGCCAACGTCCAGCACGTTGCGCAGTGATCGCCCGAGGTAGTACTCCGCCTGCGCCACCACCATCGCCACCTTGCGCCGCAGTTCGGCGCGCGACGCCACCGCGTGGCGGGGATCGCGGTACCACTTGTCGAAGTACGCGCGATCATAAACTTTCGGCATGCACGGTTCCTTTCGCGGCGTCGGGCAAGTCGCCATCCTAGCGTGATGTCGATGGTCACCTGATGCATCCCGTATTCCGCGCGTCACGCTTCGGCTACCTGGACGTCACTCCGCGCATGCGCAGAACTTGCAAACATGCAGACCCGTCCTGCAAGCGAGTGCCCTCATGTCACTGTTGCGCTTTCGTCTGATTGGCAGCCGTGCCGATGTTGACCACGTCATTGCTCGAGTCCACGGCATCGACAACATCGACCACGTGGAGGAACTCGGCGCGCTGGAGCCCGCTACAAGTGACGACTCCAGTTCCAGTCAAGCTGCGGGCGACGGTGCGGCGCGCACGTTTGTGATTGAAGTGGAAGTACCCGACGAAGAGACTGCCGACCGGGTACGCGTCATTGCCGAAGGGTGTGCGTTTGCGCGCGACGCCGGGATCGAGTTCATCAGCGACTTTTGATCGACGATGCAACGGCCACGGCGTGCTCAGCCCGGCCGCTCCGGCAGTGGCAAGCCCCGGCAAACACGCGCGCGGTCGCGCAGCAAGGGCGTGGCATACGGTAGTTGCCCGCACGGTACAAACCCCCGCGTTGCGTGAGGTCTCGCACAGCCCGGCTTGCCACTTCAGGGCCGCCACTCGGCCGCCCAAGATGGCGTGGCCTGATTGCTTGCGTGTGCGCACCCCGACAAGTTGGCGCACAAGTCCGTATAATTGGTCGATTCCCCTTTCAAAAAACCTGCGTGATCACGATCGCGCCGCCTGAGTTGACCCCAATGCTTATTGAAAAACTGCGCAATATCGCTATCGTCGCCCACGTTGATCACGGCAAGACCACCCTCGTGGACTGCCTGCTCAAGCAATCTGGAACGTTCTCCTCCCGCACGGTGCTGGCCGAGCGCGTGATGGACTCGGACGATCAGGAGAAAGAGCGCGGCATCACCATTCTGGCCAAGAACACGGCCATCGAGTGGCGCGGGAACCGCATCAACATCGTCGACACACCAGGACATGCGGACTTCGGCGGTGAAGTGGAGCGCGTGTTGTCGATGGTGGACTCCGTGTTGATTCTGGTCGACGCGATGGATGGCCCGATGCCGCAGACGCGCTTTGTGACCCAGAAAGCGTTCGACATGGGCTTCAAGCCGATTGTGGTGATCAACAAGGTTGATCGCCCCGGCGCGCGCCCCGACTGGGTCCTGGACCAGACGTTCGACCTGTTCGATCGGATCGGCGCCACCAACGAGCAGCTGGATTTCCCGGTCGTCTACGCCTCTGCGCTGTACGGCTACGCCAGCCTCGACAGCACCGTGCGCGAGGGCGACATGACACCACTGTACGAGGCGATCATGGCGCATGTACCGGCGCCGGATGTACACCCGGAAGGACCATTCCAGATGCGCATAAGCCAGCTCGACTACAACAGCTATGTCGGTTTGATCGGGGTCGGCCGGGTCCAGCGCGGTACGGTGAAAACGAACATGCCGGTCAGCATCGTTGACCGCAACGGCAAGAAGCGCACCGGCAAGGTGCTGCAGGTGCTCGGCTTCATGGGTCTGGAGCGGCACGAAGTGCCCGAGGGTGAGGCGGGCGACATCATTGCGATTTCAGGCGTGGAAGGGCTGAGCATTTCCGACACGGTCTGCGCGCTGGACACTCCGGAGGCGCTGCCGGCACTGACCGTGGACGAGCCGACCATCAGCATGACGTTCCAGGTCAACAATTCTCCATTTGCCGGCGACAAGGCTCGCAGCGGTGGCAAGTTCATCACGAGCCGCCAGCTTCGCGAGCGCCTGGAGCGCGAGACTCTGCACAACGTGGCGCTGAAAGTGGAAGAAGGCTCCGACCCGGACAAGTTCAAGGTATCCGGCCGCGGCGAACTCCACCTTTCCGTCTTGATTGAAAACATGCGCCGTGAAGGCTACGAGCTGGCCGTGTCGCGTCCGGAAGTCATCATCAAGGAAATCGATGGCAAGCCCCATGAGCCAATCGAGCAACTGGTAGTCGACGTTGAAGAAGTGCACCAGGGCGGCGTTATGGAGCGCCTGGGCATGCGCAAGGGCCAGCTCAAGAACATGGTGTCGGACGGGCGCGGTCGGGTTCGTCTGGACTACGAGATTCCGGCGCGTGGCCTGATCGGCTTCCAGACGGAGTTCCGTACCCTTACGCAAGGCTCGGGTTTGCTGTTTCATCTGTTTGATCATTACGGCGCCAGGGCCGAAGGCGCGATTGCCAAACGCCCCAATGGCGTGATGATCGCCAACGCCGGCGGCACGGCACCGGCGTATTCGCTCGGACCCTTGCAGGACCGCGGCAAACTCTTCACTGCCGAAGGCGATGAGGTGTACGAAGGTCAACTGGTGGGCATCCACTCCAAGGACAACGATCTCACTGTCAACGTGATCAAGCCCAAGCCGCTGACAAACATGCGCGCATCGGGCAAGGACGATGCGATCCAGTTGACGCCAGCGATCAAGTTTTCGCTGGAGCAAGCGCTGGAATTCATCGAGGACGATGAACTGGTGGAAGTCACGCCGAAGGAAATCCGTTTGCGCAAGCGTTTCCTGACAGAGATGGATCGCAAGCGCGCGCACCGCGCCTGACCCCAGCCCGTGTAGTGGAGCATCGAAAGGCCGCCGCAAGGCGGCCTTTCGCGTGCGCGCACGCCGCGAGCGCCGGAGTCCATGCAGTGCGAGCGCGGGGCGGCCTCAGCGCGGGAAGGCTTTCCAGACTGACATCCCGCACAGGACCGTGCGTGGTGCCGACGCCGGGATTGCGTGCGGCTGGACGGCCACATTGGTGAGTTCAGTAATCGTTGGCTAGCCACGCTACCGCGCGCCCGAAGCACCGCTCGTCGTGCTGCAGCCGACAAGCACAGTTCGCAGCCACGGGGCGTTTGGGCGATAATCGCGGCTTTGCTGGCGAAGAGTGTGATGGGTTCATCACCCCTGGTCGTCCGCTGCAAGTCCTGTCAGGAGCAACACCATGAAAGACACTTTTTCCGTCCGCGACACGCTCGTTGTCAACGGCAAGAGCTACACCATCGCCAGTCTGGCCAAGCTGGGCGAGCGCTTCGATCTGAAGCGGCTGCCCTACTCGATGAAAATCCTGCTGGAAAATCTGGTCCGCCGCGAAGACGGCGTCGACGTGACGGCGAAGGAAATCGAGGCGATTGCCAAGTGGGACCCGAAGAAGGAGCCGGACACCGAGATTGCCTTCATGCCTGGTCGCGTGCTGCTGCAGGACTTTACCGGGGTGCCGTGTGTGGTTGATCTGGCCGCCATGCGCGATGCCATGAGCGCGCTGGGCGGTGACCCGACGCTGATCAACCCGCTGTCCCCGGTCGAACTGGTGATTGACCATTCCGTGCAGGTGGACGTGTTCGGCAGTGAGGACGCGCTGGAAAAGAACGTCACGATTGAGTTCAAGCGGAACAATGCCCGCTACAGCTTCCTGCGTTGGGGGCAGAAAGCGTTCACCGATTTCAAGGTCGTGCCGCCGCGCACCGGTATCGTGCATCAGGTCAACCTGGAACATCTTGCGCGCGTGGTGATGGACACGGAAATCGACGGCAAGTTGTGGGCTTATCCGGATACGCTGTTCGGTACTGACTCGCACACCACGATGGTCAATGGCTTGGGCGTACTTGGCTGGGGCGTAGGCGGTATTGAGGCGGAAGCGGCCATGCTCGGCCAGCCGTCGTCAATGCTGATTCCGCAAGTTGTTGGCCTGAAGCTGTCGGGTCGCCTGCCGGAGGGCGCGACCGCCACCGACCTGGTGTTGACGGTCACCGAGTTGCTGCGCCGGCACGGCGTGGTTGGCAAGTTTGTTGAATTTTTCGGCCCGGGGCTGAAGCATCTGGCACTGGCGGACCGTGCCACGCTGGGCAACATGTCGCCCGAGTACGGCGCCACCTGCGCGATCAGTCCAATCGACGCCGAATCACTGAAATACCTGCGCCTGTCCGGCCGCAGTGAAGAACGCGTTGCGCTGGTCGAGGCTTACGCCAAAGCGCAGGGCCTGTGGCACGATGACAGCACCCCGCAAGCCGACTACAGCGTTGCGCTGGAGCTCGATCTGGCCAGCGTCAAACCGTCCATGGCGGGTCCGAAGCGCCCGCAGGACCATGTCCTGCTGTCCGGAGTCAAGCAGAACTTTCACGACAACTTCGGCGCCACCATCACCCATCGCAAAAGTAATGCCGAGGCGCGCTTCGCCAACGAAGGCGGCGCGACTGCCGTGGGCCACGACGTCAGCGAACTGACGCACCGCCAACACGTGGTGCGCAATGGACAGGAGTTCGACATGGAGGATGGCGCGGTGGTGATTGCCGCCATCACCTCGTGCACCAATACGTCCAATCCGGCGGTGATGCTGGCAGCCGGACTGCTGGCGAAGAACGCCACCGCGAAGGGCCTCAAAACCCGGCCCTGGGTGAAGACTTCGCTGGCGCCAGGCTCCAAGGTAGTCACCGACTACCTGGAAAGCACTGGCCTGCTGGTGTACCTGCAACAGCTCGGCTTCTACGTCGTCGGCTACGGTTGCACCACTTGCATCGGCAATTCCGGCCCGCTGCCGGAGGAAGTCAGTGGTGCTGTGACTGCCGGTGATCTCACCGTGGCGGCAGTGCTTTCCGGCAACCGCAACTTTGAAGGGCGCATCCACGCCGAAGTCAAGATGAACTACCTCGCCTCGCCGCCGCTGGTGGTTGCGTATGCGCTGGCCGGCTCGCTGGACGTTGACCTGACCACGCAGCCATTGGGCCAGGGCAGCGATGGCAAGGACGTCTATCTGAAGGACATCTGGCCGTCGAACAAGGAAATCAGCGACCTGATGGCAGGCGCCGTCACCGCCGACATGTTCCGGAAGAACTACGCCAACGTGTTCAAGGGCGACGAGCGCTGGAACTCGATCGACTCCCCCGATGGCGCGCTGTACGCGTGGGACAAGGCTTCCACCTACATCAAGAATCCGCCGTACTTCGACGGCATGACCATGGAAGTGCCCAAGGTCGAGGACGTTCTCGGTGCCCGCTGCATCGGCTTGTTCGGCGACTCGATCACCACTGACCACATCTCGCCGGCCGGCGCGATCAAGAAGGACTCACCGGCTGGACGCTTCCTGATAGAGCGTGGTGTCAAGCCACTGGAGTTCAACTCCTACGGCTCGCGCCGCGGCAACGACGACGTCATGGTGCGTGGCACGTTTGCCAACATCCGCATCAAGAACCAGTTGCTGGACGGCGTCGAAGGTGGGTTCACCCGCTACATCCCCAGTGGTGAGCAGATGACCATGTATGACGCGGCCATGAAATACAAGGAAACGAATACACCGCTGGTGGTGTTTGCCGGCAAGGAATACGGCACCGGTTCGTCGCGTGACTGGGCAGCCAAGGGCACTCTGCTGCTGGGCATCAAGGCGGTGATTGCCGAGAGCTTCGAACGTATCCATCGCTCCAACCTCGTGGGCATGGGCGTATTGCCCCTGCAGTTCAAGCCCGGCGAGAACGCCAAAAGCCTGGGGCTGAAAGGCTCGGAAAAGTTTGATATCACCGGTCTGGATGACGGCTCGGCGAAACAGGCCACCATCACCGCCACCGCCGACGATGGCAGCGCCAAGCATTTCACCGTGCAGGTCATGCTGCTGACGCCCAAGGAGCGTGCGTTCTTCCGCCACGGTGGCATCCTGCAGTACGTGCTGCGGCAACTGGCAGGCAAGAAAGTTCCCTGAGGCAACCCGTACCCGCTAAAAACTTGCGCCCCGCAATGCGGGGCGTTTTTTTTGTCGTGTGCGGTCGCGCTGGTTTACCGCAGGCGCTTCCAGGTCGCGTTGTAGCAACGCCATGCACCACTGTCCTTGCGCCAAGCGGTCTCCACCTGATAGACACTCAGTTGATCCGGAATGACGCGGCCACCGGCGGTCAGGCTCACGCCAAAATTG
>JBDSWR010000041.1:0-8802 GCA_039926605.1 Rhodanobacter sp.
CTGGTGCCGGTGTCAGCGATATTGCGCAATGACGAAAACCTGCCGTTTGTGTACGTCGCCCGGCCTGACGGCGGCTTCGCGCAAAGGCCGGTCACGCTGGGTGAGCGGGTCGACAAGCGCTATCTGATCGACGCCGGGTTGAAGGTCGGCGAGCAGATCGTGGTCGACGGTGGGATCTTCGTCCAATCCATGCAGAACCAATGAGCGAACCTGTGCAGCCCACCGAGTCATCGTCACCGCGTACGCGGTCGCTGATGAACCGGATCGTTGCCGCTGCGCTCGCGCAGCGCTTCATCACCATTGTGTTGACTCTGGTGTTGGTAGGTGCCGGCATCTGGGCGCTGAAACATCTGCCGATGGATGCCTATCCCGATTTATCGCCACCAATCGTGGATATTGTCACGCAGTGGCCCGGCCACAGCGCCGAAGAGGTCGAGCGGCTGATCACGGTGCCGGTCGAGCTGGCCATGAGCGGCGTGCCGCAGACCACCGCCAAGCGCTCGGTGTCGCTGTACGGGTTGTCCGATGTGACCCTCACCTTCACGGATGGGACCGACAATTATTTTGCGCGGCAGCAAGTGCTCAATCGGATGGGTGATCTGGGGTTGCCCGGTGGCATGACGCCGTCGATATCGCCGCTGTCGGCGCCGTCGGGACTGATTTATCGCTACGTGTTGCAAAGCCCTGATCGCACGCCGATGGAACTGAAGACGCTGCAGGACTGGACCGTCGCGCCGGCATATCGCTCCGTGCCCGGCGTCGCCGATGATTCCGGCTTTGGCGGCGGCACGATGCAATATCAGGTGTTGCTGGATCAGGCCAAAGTCGCGGCTGTCGGTCTGTCGGTCACCCAGATTGAAGCGTCCCTGGGGGCCAACAACAGCAATGCCGGCGGTGGGTTCTACTCGCAGGGCGGACAGTTTTACTACGTGCGCGGGCTGGGTCGGCTCGACACGCTGGAAGATATTGGCAACGTGGTGCTGGCCGTACACAACGGCACGCCCATCCTCCTCAAGGATGTTGGTCGCGTGGTAATCGGCACTGCGCCGCGCCTGGGTGAATTTGGTTTCGAGAAAACGGATGACGCGGTGGAAGGCGTGATCCTGATGCGCAAGGGCGAGAAAACGCAGGATGTGCTGACCCGGGTCGAGGCCAAGACCCGGGAATTGAACGCGCACGTGCTGCCCAGCGACGTGAAGATCCACACCTACTACGACCTCAGCGACCTGATTGCGCAAACCACCAAGGTGGTTGAGCAGAACCTGCTGCGCGGCATGGTGCTGGTGATTGTCGTACTGCTGTTTTTCCTCTACGACTTGCGCGCCGGGTTGATCGTTGCCGTCACTATTCCGCTGGCGTTGCTGTTTGCGTTTTTCTGTCTCGGTTTGGGCGGCGCTTCGGCGAACCTGCTGTCCATCGGTGCGGTGGATTTCGGGATACTGGTGGATGGCGCAATCTTCATGGTGGAGAACATCTTCCGCCAGGTCGCGACACATGAAGGCGCGCCGGTCAATATCCGTGAAGTGATCCGTGACGCGGCGGCCGAGGTCGACCGCCCGCTGTTCTATGCGGTGACCGTAATCGTTGCCAGCTTCATGCCGATTTACGTATTGTCCGGGCCGTCCGGCACGCTGTTCAAGCCGATGGCAGACACGATGATCCTGGCCTTGATCGGCTCGTTGATCGTCACCCTGACGCTGCTGCCGGTGCTGTGCTCGTGGTTCATGCGCCATGGCGTGCGCGAGCGCCGCAATCGGGCGTTCGAGGCGATCAAGTCGCGCTACGCGAAGTGGCTGGATTTCTGCCTGGCGCGGCCTTGGGCTACCACCGGAGCGTCTGGCGTGCTGTTGCTCGCCGCGTTGCTGCTGGTGCCGCATATCGGGGCCGAGTTCATGCCGCAACTGGATGAAGGTGCGCTGTGGGTACGCGCCACCATGCCATACACCATTTCGTTCGACGAGTCGGCGAAAATCGTGCCCAAGATCCGGGGGATACTGGCAGCGTTTCCCGAGGTCACCACGGTTGCCTCGGAACATGGACGGCCGGATGACGGCACCGATTCCACCGGGTTTTTCAACGCCGAATTCTTCGTCGGTCTGAAACCGTACGCGCAGTGGAAGGGCAAATACCACACCAAACCCGAGCTGATCAAAGCCATCGACAAGCAGTTGGAAGACTTCCCCGGCATTACGTTCAACTACACCCAACCGGCCGAGGATGCGGTGGATGAGGCGGAGACCGGATTGAAAAGCGCGCTGGCGGTCAAGGTCTTCGGCCCCGACCTGGCCACGCTTCAGGACAAGGGTAAAGCGGTGAAGCGCGTGCTGGAACAGGTGCGTGGTATCACCGACGTCACCCTGGTCAAGGAGCTTGGCCAGCCCAGCCTGACGATCAAGATCAACCGCGCGCGGATTGCGCGCTATGGCTTGAACGTCGATGACATCAATGGCCTGATTGAAGCCGCCGTCGGTGGCAACGTGGCCACCCAGGTAGTGCAGGGCGAGAAGCAATTTGATCTGGTCGTGCGCCTCGACAAGCAGTATCGCGACAATCCCGACGAGATCGGCAACATCCTCGTGGCTACGCCCGGCGGGCAACAGATTCCACTCAGGGAGCTGGCCAGCATCAGTGTGACGAACGGCGCGTCGTTCATCTATCGCGAAGACGACTCGCGCTTCATCGGCGTGCAGTTCTCCGTGCAAGGGCGTGATCTGGCCGGCGCCGTGGAAGACGCCATGTCCCAGGTCGACAAGCAGGTGCCGCTGGCCCAAGGCTATCGGCTGGATTGGGGCGGCGAATACAAGGAGTACACCGCGTCGCGGGCGCAGCTCAATGTGATCCTGCCGCTGACGCTGGGCCTGATCTTCCTGCTGTTGTTTTCGCTGTACAGCAACTTCAAGTTCCCGCTCATCACCGTGCTTGGCGTGATCCTGTCCGCGCCGTTTGGCGGCATCGTCGCGCTGTGGGCGACCGGCACGCCGTTCTCGGTGTCTTCGGGCATCGGCTTTCTCGCGTTGTTCGGCGTCTCCGTGCTCACCGCCGTGGTCTACATCTCCTGCGTCAACGAATTGCGGCGGAATGGGATGGACCTGGCGCAAGCCGTGCGCGAGGGTGCGATCCTGCGCCTGCGTCCGATCATGATGACCGCACTGGTCGCGGCACTGGGCTTGCTGCCCGCGGCCATTGCCACCGGCGTCGGCACGGATTCACAGCGGCCGTTTGCCCTGGTCATCGTTTGCGGCATGTTCTCGCGCCTGCTCATCAGCGTTTTTCTGATGCCGGCGCTATACGCGTTGGTGGCGCGCCCGGGGGATCGGCTGGAGGTGTGAAGGCGCGGCAAGTGATGCCATCCGGCAGTGGTCGCGAAAAAAGCCCATGGCGTACGTCCTGCCACGCGGAGGCGTACGCTGCTGCTCTGCGACCTGCGTTGCCTGTTTCGATGCGTAGCGCGTGCAGACAGCCTTGAACACCAAGGTTCTACCAGCCCGACGTGACGAATGCTCCAACGCCGCGGTCACCAACTCCGAGGAATGACCATGGCTGAAGCGCTGCCGTTGCCCGAACCGGACACTTCCCCCCTTTCCCCGTGGTGGATTCGTTCGATCCTGATCGTGCTGGTCCTTGGCTTGGCCACACTCTGCGGGATGACCGCCATGGGCTACCGCAACGCGCCGCCAATACCCGGCAAGATTGTCGATGCCCAAGGCCAGACCCTGTTCACGGGCGCCGACATCAGTGCCGGTCAGGGCGTGTTCCTGAAATATGGGTTGATGGACAACGGCTCGATCTGGGGCCACGGTGCCTATATCGGCCCGGACTACTCGGCCGAAGCCTTGCATCATATGGGGCTGGAAACCGCCAATGCGCTGGCGCAACAGCAATACGGCCAACCCACCGCGCAGCTCGATGTGCAGCAACAGGCGGGCATCCACGGGCAAGTGGCAGTGCTGTTGAAAACCAATCGCTACGATGCCGCCAGCGACACGCTGCAACTCACGACGGCGGAAACGCTGTCGTGGAATCGGCAGATCGCGCACTGGACCGATTATTTCAAACATCCCGATACCGACGGTGGGCTCAAGCCGCATTTGATTTCCGACCCGACGGAGTTGCGCCAGTTCACCGCTTTCGTCACCTGGGCGGCGTGGGCTTCGGTCGCCAATCGCCCCGGCTTCGCTTATTCCTACACCAACAATTTTCCGTATGAGCCGCTGGTCGGCAACACGGCAATCCCCGGTGCGTATCTCTGGAGCGCGTTGAGTCTGCTGGTGCTGCTGGCAGGTATCGCGGCGGTCTTGCTGATCTTCGGCAGGTACGACAATCTCGGCTGGATTTCGCACGGCCACACCCTGCCGCCGCGCATCCTTCCAGGCCAGGCCAGTGCGGGACAGCGTGCGCTGGTGAAGTTTTTCGTCGTGGTGGCGCTGCTGTTCCTGTTTCAGACCTTGGTGGGCGCTGCGCTGGGCCACTATCGCGCCGAGCCGAGCGGCTTCTATGGCATCCCGCTCGAAGACATTTTCCCGAGCAACCTGATGCGCACCTGGCATCTGCAAAGCGCCATCTTCTGGATCGCCACCGCGTATGTCGCCGCGGCGCTGTTTCTCGGACGTACGCTGCGTCGACAGGACGACGAACCGCATGGACTGGCGACGTGGACACACCTGCTGTTTGGCGCCTTCGTGGCGGTGATCGGACTGAGCATGCTCGGGGAATGGGCCGGCATGTCCCAGTTGCTCGGCAAGTGGTGGTTCTGGTTTGGCGATCAGGGCTGGGAGTATCTGGAAATCGGTCGCTTCTGGCAGTACCTGCTGGTGCTCGGGCTGTTCGTATGGTTTGCGCTGCTGTATTGGATCGCGCGGCCGAGCAAGGTCGCCAATCCCAATGCACGCCCGATCGCGCGGATGTTTCTGTGGGCGTCGCTGGCGATCCCGGTGTTCTACACCCCCGCGCTGTTCTATGGGGCGGCCACCAACCTCACGGTCGTGGAGACGTGGCGGTTCTGGATCATCCACCTGTGGACCGAAGGCTTCTTCGAGTTCTTCGCCACCACCGTGGTTGCGCTGATCTTGTACCAACTGGGCCTGGCGCATCGCAACGTGGCGCTGCGGGTGATCTATCTGGACGGGATTCTGGTTTTTCTTGGCGGCATCATCGGCACCGGCCACCACTGGTACTTCGAGGGCCACAACACATTCAACATGGCCATGTCAGGAATGTTCTCGGTGCTGGAAGTGGTGCCGTTGACGTTGCTGACCCTCGACGCGTGGGGCTTCGTCAAGGCCACCGAGGGCAAGGTGACCATCGACGGCGTCGAACGCCGCATGCCGCACAAGTGGACGTTCCATTTCCTCATGGCGGTGGGTTTCTGGAACTTCGTCGGCGCCGGCATGTTCGGATTCCTGATCAACCTGCCGATCGTCAGCTACTACGAAACCGGCACCGTGTTGACCCCGAACCATGCGCACACTGCATTGATGGGCGTGTTCGGCATGTTGGGCCTCGCGCTGATGGTGTTTGTGCTGCGCCAGACCTCGACCGACGAGAACTGGCCCGGCATCGAGAAGTACGTCAAGGTCGCGTTCTGGGGTACCAACGTCGGCCTCGCGATGATGGTTGTCTTCAGCCTGTTTCCAAACGGCGTGCTGCAATTGCTGGACGTCATCGAGAATGGCTACTGGCACGCGCGCAGCTTCGACTACTTGAACATGGAGCGCACACGCGTGCTGGAATGGATGCGCATGCCTGGTGACCTGGTGTTCATTGTCTTCGGCTCGGTGCCGTTGGTCATCGCCACGTTCAAGGGCTGGCTGGGGATGCGTGCATCGGCGCGGTGATGCCGATTTCACGCCACTGCGGCCACACTGGTCTTCCATAACCAACTCGTCGCTCGCGCTGACGTTTCGTCGCCGGTGTCGCAACGGTATTTGTGGCCTCCATGCCCTGTTAGTCGCGGACTTTTTGCGATCCTGCTCATTGGCTTGCGCTGGAGTCCAAGGTTCGCCAGCAGGCACTTTCACACGTGCGGAGCAAGGACAGTCATATGCCATCGAACAGCTTCGGTACCAAGGATAAACTTTCTGTCGACAATCAGTCGTACACCATTTACCGACTGGATCGGATCAAGACGGCGCACCGCCTCCCGTACAGCCTGAAGGTGTTGCTCGAGAATCTTTTGCGCAACGAAGATGGCCATCTGGTCACCGCTGAACAGGTCCAGGCTCTCGCGGACTGGCAGCCCCGAGCCGCGCAGCAGCAGGAAATCCAGTACACGCCTGCACGCGTGCTGATGCAGGATTTCACTGGCGTGCCGTGCGTGGTGGATCTGGTCGCCATGCGCGACGCGATTATCGCCCTTGGTGGCGACCCCAGGCGCATCAACCCGTTGGTCCCGGGTGAACTGGTGATCGACCACTCGGTCATCGCCGACGTATTCGGCACCGACGATGCGTTCGCCACCAATGCCAAGCAGGAATTCGAGCGCAACGTGGAGCGCTACCAGTTGTTGCGCTGGGCGCAGCACGCCTTCACCAACTTCAAGGTGGTGCCGCCGGACACCGGCATCTGTCATCAAGTCAACCTGGAGTACCTGGCGCGCGTGGTGTTCACCGGCGACGGGCCGGACGGGATGACGGCTTATCCGGACACGTTGATCGGCACCGATTCGCACACGCCGATGGTCAACGGGCTGGGCGTGCTTGGCTGGGGCGTGGGCGGCATCGAGGCCGAAGCGGCCATGCTCGGCCAGCCGATGAGCATGCTGATTCCGCAGGTAGTCGGCCTCAAGCTGACCGGCGAGTTTCCCGCCGGCACCACGGCTACCGACCTGGTGCTCACCGTCGCCGAACTGCTGCGGCGTACCGGCGTAGTAGGCAAGTTTGTTGAATTCTTCGGGCCGGGTATTGCCAAGATCCCCCTGGCCAACCGCGCCACTCTGGGCAACATGAGCCCGGAATACGGTGCCACCTGTGCGATCTTTCCAATCGACGAGGAGACGCTCGCTTATTTGCGACTGACCGGTCGATCCGAACAGCAGATCCGCCTGGTCGAGGCCTACGCCAAGGCACAGGGCATGTGGTACGACCCGGACCAGGAACCAGAGTTTTCGCAGATTGTGGAGCTGGATCTGGGCACGCTCGAGCCCTCCATTGCAGGCCCGAAACGCCCGCAAGACCGTATCCCGGTGCGGATTGCTCCCGGTGCCGTCGGTGCGCTGCTGGTGGGGGAGCCCTATGAACGAGCGATTCTCGGTTCCCTGGATGAAGCGCTCGACGAGTCATTTCCCGCCAGCGATCCGGTATCCAGCGTGGCGGACTGCGCCAAGGATTCGCCACGTGTCCCCGGTAAGCTCAACGTCAAACATGATTGGCCACATGCCGCGGTCGACGTGGCCCTGGCCAACGGCAACACCACCCAACTGGACAACGGCCACGTGGTGATCGCTGCCATCACCTCGTGCACCAACACGTCCAACCCGTTGGTCATGATCGGTGCTGGCCTGGTGGCCAAGCGGGCGGTGGAAAAAGGTCTTGTGCAAAAACCGTGGGTGAAGACCACGCTGGCGCCAGGCTCGCGCGTCGTCACCGATTATTACGATCGTGCCGGCCTCACGCAGTATCTGGACCAGCTCGGCTTCAACCTGGTCGGCTACGGCTGCACCACCTGCATCGGCAATTCCGGGCCGTTGATTCCCGAAGTCGCCGCAGCCGTTGACGCTCACCAGCTCAACGTCTGCTCGGTGCTCTCGGGCAATCGCAACTTCGAGGGGCGCATTCATCCGCAGACGCAAATGAACTTCCTGATGTCGCCCATGCTGGTGGTGGCCTACGCACTCGTCGGGACGATGCATACCAACTTGCTCACCGACCCGCTGGGCATCGGCACCGACGACAAGCCCGTGTATCTGAAGGATATCTGGCCGTCCAACCGCGAGATCCAGGACGTCATTGACTCTTGCGTGCAGGCGGACATGTTTGCCAAGGGCTATGCCAACGTCTTCGAGGGCGACGACAACTGGCGCAACCTGCACGTTCCTGACGGCGATGCCTTTGAATGGGCTGCCGATTCCACCTATGTGCGTCAACCGCCATACTTCGATGGGGTCGGCCGCGAACCTGCGCCGCTCACGGATATCAAGGGCGCGCGCGTATTGGCCAAGCTCGGCGACTCGGTTACCACCGACCACATCAGCCCGGCCGGGGCAATCAAGGCTGACTCGCCTGCAGGCAAGTACCTCACCGCGCACGGCGTCGAGCGCAAGAGCTTCAACTCCTACGGCTCGCGCCGCGGTAATCACGAGGTGATGATCCGCGGCACCTTCGCCAACATCCGCCTGCGCAACCAGCTTGCGCCGGGCACCGACGGCGGCTTCACCCGCGATTTCACTCAGGCGGGTGCACCGGTATCCACGATCTACGACGCCTCGGTCAACTACATCAGGGCGGGTGTGCCGTTGGTGATCCTGGTGGGAACCGAATACGGTTCGGGTTCATCGCGCGATTGGGCCGCCAAGGGCACCGCATTGCTTGGCGTACGCGTCGTCATCGCCAAATCCTACGAGCGCATCCACCGTTCGAACCTGATCGGCATGGGTGTTTTGCCGTTGCAATACAAGGATGGGCAGGATGCTGACGCACTCGGCTTGTCCGGCGAAGAAACCTTCGAGATCGGTGGGCTGGCTGGCACGGGTTTCTCCGCACGCAGCGTGACAGTACGCGCCACCGATCCTCACGGGAAAACGCAGGAATTCGAAGCGGACGTGCGTATCGACACACCCGCCGAGGCGGCCTATTACCGCCACGGCGG
>JBDSWR010000042.1:0-87227 GCA_039926605.1 Rhodanobacter sp.
AGATCGATGCAGTATTTCTCCAGCGCCTGACGTTGCTCCTCGGCATTTTCGCTTTGCACTTTTTCACCACCCCGCAGTTTTCCGATTGCCGCCTCGAGGTTGGGCCTATTGGCTCCGGCCGCGCGCAACGCCGCACCGAGTTCGCCCTTGTCATCCAGCGCCGCCAGCACGAACAGTTCGCTGGCAATGAATTGGTCGCCGCGCTGCTGGGCGAGTTTGTCAGTCAGGTTGAGCAGCCGTGCGAGATCGTTGCCGACATTGATGTTGCCTTCCTGGCCACTGACTTGCGGCAAACCATCGAGCAGGGCTTTCACGCGTTGTTGCAACGCCGGCACGTTGACTTGCGCCTGGGTCAGCAGGGGCGCGGTCGAACCACCCGACTGGTCGAGCAAGGCCGCCATGACGTGTGCCGGCTCCAGCATGTTGTGATCGCGCCCGACCGCAAGCGACTGCGCATCAGCCAGCGCCTCCTGGAAGCGCGAAGTCAGTTTGTCCATGCGCATGAAAAGGCCTCGAAGTGAGTGATGGCGTGTCCGGTACTGATCGTGAGATAGGGACGCGACGCGGCGATTCAACCGTAACCGGCCTGCGTCTGCACGATCCAGTTTTCACATTTCCTTTGCTACGCTGAAAAAGATGTCGATGTCCATTCCAGCCAGCACTCCGCCCCATCGCACGGCTTTGCCAGCGCCACCGCTACCCACTGCAACCGTGCCATGGGCAATGTTTTTCGATGTCGATGGCACCTTGCTGGAATTTGCCGACGATCCTGCCGCTGTTGCCCCGAGCGCACGGCTGCTGGATCTCCTGTATGCGCTGCACACTGGTCTGAACGGTGCGTTGGCTCTGGTCAGCGGCCGCAGGTTGGCCGATCTGGATCGTCTGTTCAACCGCCCGGCATGGGCTGCTGTGGGCCTGCACGGACTGGAGTTGCGCCGCGCCGAGGGCACGTGCCGAAAGATCGAGGTTGTCGCCACGCAGCAAACCCACATGCATGAAGTGGTCCACCCGCTGGCTGCACGTTTTGCCGGCGTGCAAGTGGAGGACAAAGGCTTGGCCATCGCGCTGCACTGCCGCCGTGCACCGCAGCAAATGCCAGGGTTGCGCGCAGCCGCACTCGCCGTTTCTGCGCACCTACCCGGCTACGAAGTGCAGGTTGGCAATCTGGTAGTGGAGTTCAAGCCCACGGGCATTGACAAGGGCGACGCAGTCCTTGAACTGCTACAGGACGCATCATTCGTCAACCGATTGCCCGTGTACCTGGGCGACGATCTCACCGACGAGCACGCGTTTGCGCGGGTCAATGCGGCACACGGCATCAGCGTGCGCGTGGGTTCGCGCGTGCCCACGCTGGCTCACTTCACGCTGGCCGATCCTGCCGCAGTGGAGGCGTGGCTGCGGCGCGTGCTGGCCACGATCCATGCAGAGACTTCCGCCGATGTCTGATTCCAGCCCAGTCACAAGCAAGCAGCGGGCCAGCCTGGAACTCGGGGTGATCGGCAACGGCAGCATTGCCGCATTGATCGACCAGCGTGCGCGCATCGTTTGGTGCTGCCTGCCGCGCTTTGACGCCGACGCCAGCTTTTGCGCGCTGTTGTCGCCGAAAAACGGGGGTGGCGACTGGGCGATTGAGTTGGAGGATTTCGCGCGCTCCGAACAGCAGTATCTGCCGAACACGGCGGTGCTGGTCACGCGCATGTTCGATCACCACGGGGGCGTCATCGAGGTGATCGATTTCGCCCCACGGCATACTGCGAACGGCCGTCTGTACCATCCTGTTAGCCTGGCACGACGGGTCAACCCGCTCAGCGGTTCACCGCGTATCCGCGTGATCATGCGCCCGCTGTGCGATTACGGTGCATCGGCTCCCGAAACCTCCTCGGGCAGCAATCACATTCGCTACCTGCTCGGCGACACGGTGCAGCGCCTGACCAGCGACGTGTCCACGCCAATGATCGAACGCGGACTGCCATTCGCGCTGCAGCGCCCCGCGCATTTCGTGTTTGGCCCTGACGAGACCCTGAACCAGAGCCCTGCAGACTATATCCATGAGACGCTTGAGCGCACCGCCAGATACTGGCGGGAGTGGTCGCGTTACTTGGCCGTGCCCTATGAGTGGCAGGAACCGGTAATTCGCGCGGCGATCACACTCAAGCTGTGTCAGTACGAAGCCACGGGCGCCATCGTGGCAGCACTGACCACCTCGATCCCGGAGTTTTCTGGCAGTTCACGCAACTGGGATTACCGCTACTGCTGGCTGCGCGATGCGGCTTTCACCGTGCGCGCGATGAACCGGCTTGGCGTCACGCGCAGCATGGAAAAGTACATCCGCTACGTCTTCAACGTGATTGCTGCTGATGGCGAGGAACACGGTGAGATCAACCCGGTGTTCGGCATTACTTTCGAGCGCGAGCTGACCGAACGTACGGTGGACAGCCTGGCCGGCTATCGCGGGATGGGGCCGGTGCGCGTGGGCAACGATGCGTGGCACCAACGCCAGAACGACGTCTACGGTTCGGTGGTGCTGGCCGCTGGGCAACTGTTTTTCGACTACCGCCTGGAACACCGCGGCGACGAGCTGACCTTCCATCGACTGGAGCGTATGGGCGACGAGGCACTGCGGATGGCCGAGCAACCCGATGCCGGCTTGTGGGAATATCGCGGTCACACCGCCGTGCACACATATTCAGCGGTCATGTGCTGGGCAGCGTGCTATCGCTTGGCGCACATCGCGACGGAACTCGGGCTGGAAGATCGCGCCCGCTATTGGCACGACAACGCGACGACGCTGCACGCCAGCATCGAGAAGCGTGCGTGGAACGACGAGCTCGGCCATTTCGTCGACGCCTACGAAGGCGAGAGGCTCGATGCAAGTTTACTGCTGCTCGCGAACCTCGGCTTCATCGACGCCAGCGATCCACGCTTCGTGGCCACCGTCGATGCCATTGGCGAAAAACTGGGCAAGGGCGACTACCTGTTTCGGTACATAGCGCCAGACGACTTTGGCACGCCGGAAAGCAGTTTCAGCGTATGCACGTTCTGGTACATAGAAGCACTCGCCGCCACCGGACGGAAGGAACGTGCTCGCATGCTGTTCGAAAACATGCTCAAGCAGCGCAATGCGCTCGGGCTGTTGTCGGAGGATATCGCGCCGAGCAGCGGCGAAGCGTGGGGCAACTTCCCGCAGGCTTACTCGATGGTTGGCCTGATCCATGCCGCCATACGCTTGTCGCGCAGTTGGGAGGACGCGCTGTGACCGCACGCAGAAAAAATCCAGGCCGACTCGTCGTGGTTTCCAACCGCGTGGCCCTGCCGCGCCAGACTTCCACCGGCGGCCTCGGTTCGGCCCTGCAAGCTGCCTTGCGTGAACGTGGCGGCCTGTGGTTCGGCTGGAGTGGCAAAGTGGCCGCGACAACTGGCAGCGAGCTGCATTGTGTGCACGACGGGAAGGTCGACTACGCCACGATTGATCTGTCGCGCGCCGATCACGACGACTATTACACCGGCTTCGCCAACGGCACGCTGTGGCCGATGCTGCACTATCGTCCCGACCTGGTTGACTATCAACGCGATCATCTGGACGGCTACCTTCGCGTCAACGAAATATTCGCCGATCGCCTGCAGCAACTGATCAAGCCGTCGGACACCCTCTGGGTGCATGACTACCATCTGATTCCGCTGGCCGCGATGCTGCGGCAACGCGGGGTGAAAAACCGCGTCGGTTTCTTTCTGCACACGCCTCTGCCTGCCGCCGGCCTGCTGATAGCGCTGCCAAACCACGCCGAACTGCTGGAGACCCTGGCCTGTTACGACGTGGTTGGCGTCCACACTACGCGTGACCTGCGTGCGCTGGAGGATTACTTCCTGCACGAAGCCGGAGCAGCGATGCGGCTGGGCGGACACATGCGCATGCCTGGCGGGCGACTCTTCCGCGCCGCCGTGTTCCCGATCAGCATCGACACCCGAGGAATCATCGAAACCGCGCGAGCCTCCGAATCGCACAAGGAAATCGGTCAACTGCGCCACAGCCTTGCGGACTGCGCGCTGATCATCGGCGTTGATCGGCTGGATTATTCCAAGGGCCTGCCCGAACGCTTCGAGGCGTATGCACGTCTACTCGAGCGTGCTCCTGAGCTCCATCGCAAGGTCACGTTCCTGCAAATCGCGCCGCCCTCGCGTGGCACGGTGCTGGAGTACCGGCAAATTCGCCACGAGCTGGAGCGCAGTGCAGGCCATATCAACGGCAAATATGCCGCGCCGGATTGGGTGCCGATCCGCTACATCAACAAATCCTTTCCGCACCGCCTGCTTGCCGGTTATTACCGCAGCGCACGAGTTGGCCTGGTAACGCCGCTGCGTGATGGCATGAACCTGGTGGCCAAGGAATACGTCGCGTGCCAGAACCCGGATGACCCCGGCGTATTGGTGCTCTCGCGCTTCGCGGGCGCCGCGCAGGAGCTCACGGACGCGTTACTGGTGAACCCTGCCGATACCGAAGAAGTGGCTGACGCGCTGCAGCGCGCGCTGAAGATGCCTCTGGCCGAGCGGCGCGCACGTTGGTTGGCAATGATGGCCGTGCTGCAAAAGAGCGACATTACTCTGTGGCGCACCAGCTTCCTGCAAGCGCTGCACCGGGAACCCCTGCAAGCGCCTGATATCCTGCCGCTGCGCGTGACGTCCACGACAAGCGCCGGGCGCTTGCAGCCACCCGCATGACGCGCAAGCCTGCGAATCCTCGACGCTGCGGACCTCGCCGTCACCACAAGCCCATGCCTGGGCTGCGTACCTGACCCTTCGCACGTTGTGTCGAGGGGCCTGATGGACGAGGGAGCCCAACCCGCAAGCGCCATGGCCCTATCACCGCTGCATCAGGCGAAGCTCCGCGCGACAGGAAGGAAAGCTGATCGTTCGCACGGCGCCCGACCTCGCGGCAACCTGAAACCGCAGGCTCCGCGGCTATGCCAACCAGATCAAACTGGCGAAGCGGCCGCTGCGTGCACCGTCGCGCCGATATGAATAACAACGTGCATCGGTAAATGTGTCGAAGCCACCGCCATGAATTTGCCGTACTCCGGCCGCGCGCAGCCGCTGACGCGCCAGGCCCGCGAGATCGCACAGCCAGTGGCCCGGCCGGGTCGGCGAGAAACATGTGGCGGCGGTAACGTCGTGGTCCACAAACGCGGCGCGTACTTCCCCGCCCACCTCATACGACGATGCGCCGATACACGGACCGAGCCAGGCCAGAACCTGCCCTCGCGTCGCATGCAGTTCCGTCAGCGTGGCCTCCAGAATGCCTCCGGCCAGCCCGCGCCAACCGGCGTGGGCAGCGCCGATCTCGCTGCCGTCGCGCGCGCAGAACAACACCGGCAGGCAGTCCGCGGTGAGAATGGACAACACGGTGCCGCGCACATGCGAAACCGCCGCATCCGCCTGCGGCTCGTCCGCGGTCGAAAGCGGCCCCAGATGCGCCACTTGTGTACCGTGCACTTGCTGCAACCAGCGCGGCGAAGACGGCAACCCCAACGCCTGTTGCAAAGCGCCGCGATTCGTCAGTACCGCGTCGACGGCGTCGCCGCTGCGCGCACCAAGATTGAATCGCGCGAACGGCGGAGCGGAAATACCCGGACCCTCACGGGTGGTAACCGCGGCGCGCACCTGGGGCGGCGCTGGCCACTCGGGAATGATCCACGGATCGGTCATGGCGTCTGGTCGGTAGCGGATGGGAAATGAGCGCGTTGGCGTGGGAGGCGCCGCATCGGCCTGACCCGCAGCGTGGCACCCGAATCTTGGCATACGATGCCACCAGCCGCGCAGGAACGCACACCAATCGGTTCCTGCGGCGCACTGTATTCAATAAAAATCCGCACCATTCTCCTGTAGATCGGCACGCAGCGCCTCGATCAACACCTGCTGATCGGCTGGGCGCTCGGCGCTGAACGCCATGGCCTCGCCGCTGACCGGATGCACAAACGCGAGCTTCTCCGCATGCAGCGCCTGGCGCCGAAAGCCGCGCAGGACCGCGGCGAGTTCCGGCGACGCGCCCTTGGGCAGTTTCAAGCCGCCGCCGTAGAGGGGATCGCCGACCAGCGGATGATGGATATGCGTCAGGTGAACGCGAATCTGGTGCGTACGTCCGGTTTCAAGCTGGCACTGGAGCAGGCTGTGCGCGCGAAACCGCTCGCGGAGGCGATAGTGCGTCACTGCGTGCTTGCCATCTTCCGCATCCCGCACGGCCTGACGTAGCCGATCACCCATGCTGCGGCCAAGCGGTGCATTCACCGTGCCGCCCGCCACCAGCGTACCCAGCACGACCGCTTCATACTGGCGTTGCACCTCGTGCCGCGACAGCAAATCCACCAGCGCGGTATAGGTCGGCAACGTCTTGGCCACTACCATCAATCCGCTGGTGTCCTTGTCCAGCCGGTGCACGATGCCGGCGCGCGGCAATTCGGCAAGCGTGGCGTCGTGGTACAGCAACGCGTTCAGCAACGTGCCGGCCGGGTTGCCAGCCCCGGGGTGTACAACCAGACCAGCGGATTTGTTCACCACCAGCAGGTCAGCGTCCTCATACACGATATTGATCGCAATGGCCTCCGGCGTGTTGCTGACCTCGTTTTCCAGCTCGACGTCCAGGCGCACCCACTCGCCGCCACGCAGCAACTGGCGCGGTGAAGCCTGGGCGCCATCCAGTGTCAGTGCGCCGGATTTGATCCAGCCGCTGAGCCGCGAGCGTGAAAAATCCGGGAACATCCCGGCCACGGCCTGGTCCAAGCGGCGTCCGGCAATGTCCAGCGGGACGGACGCCTCGCGCTGAATCGTGGTCACGCTACCCTCCGCGGGTTGCCGCCGGTTTCAGCTATCATGCCTTTTCGCTCCGCCAGTTCACTCTCTTTCCCATGCCGAATGTCTATCCTATGCGCGTAATCAAGCTGCCGATGTCTGCCCGGTCTGCCGCAAAAATCCTGGTCTTGTTCCTGCTGGTGGCGACGCTCGGCGCATGTTCCATCTTCGGCTCCAAACGTGCCACTGACGACAATTTGCCGGTGGATGGCTTGTACACCAAGGCGCACACGTCACTGGAAAACGGCGATTATGCCGCGGCCAGCAGGAGCTACAGCCGCCTGATCGCGCGTTTCCCGTCCGGGGAGTACAACGAACAGGCGCAACTTGACCTGGCCTACGCGCAGTACAAGGACAACAAGCCCGATGAAGCTTTGTCGACGGTAAACCGCTTCATCAAGACCTACCCGGCGCAGAAGCACGTCGATTATGCCTACTACCTGCGCGGACTGATAAATTTTGACCGCACCACCGGCTTCCTCGAGCGCTTCACCAGTAACACCCGCTCGCTGGCACGGCGCGATCAAGGCTACAACCTGCAGGCATTCGACGATTTCTCCGAGCTGACGCGACGCTTCCCGAACGGCGCATACGCCGCCGATGGACGCCAGCGCATGATCTATCTGCGCAACATCCTCGCGCAGTATGAAATCAACGTAGCCGAGTTCTACCTGCGCAATCACGCGTATATCGCCTCGGCGGATCGCGCTCAATACGTGATCGAGCATTACCAGCAGGCACCACAAACTGGCGATGCGCTGGCCATCCTCACCCGCAGCTACCTTGCCTTGAAGCAAGATTCGCTGGCTGAGCAGAGTCGCCAGGTGCTGGCACTAAACTACCCGTCACACCCCTATCTGTCCGATAAAAAGTGGCCGCACCCGCCGTCGCTGGTGCGCAAGATGGTGCCGTTCTCCGGGCATCATTGATCCATCGGCCCGCCGATTCCGCGGACGGGTGTGCAAGGCCGGCGAGTGATCGTCGACCTTTGCTTTGGCAACAGCGCGCGGCCGCCGTATAACGGCGCATGGAAATTACCCCGCCAGCGAGCACGGCCACCCTGCAATTGCTTACCGTCATCCGGATGCGGGCGCGCGCCGTCAGTTCGTAGGGCCGCTTTTGTGCCACTGACGCAGAGCGGATATCGGCACCCTACCTCCATGCCGAAGTCATCGGATAGCGTCGGTCGCGCCCGAATGCGCGAGTGGTCACCCGTGGGCCAGGTGCAGATTGGCGGCGTTTGAACTCGTTGACCAGTACCAGCGCGGTCACGCGGCTCACGGTCTCGGGCGCAAAACCAGCGGCAATGATTTGCGCCTGGGACTGTTCGCCTTCGATGAAACGTTCAAGGATCGCGTCCAGCTCCGCGTAGGGCGGCAACGAGTCCTGATCGGTTTGATTGTCCCGCAGCTCGGCGGACGGCGCGCGCTCGATGACCGCCGGCGGGATGGTCCAGGGGCGACGCATGCGACGCTCGTTGCCCACGTCTGCACCCGGATCTTGAACTGCGTCCCCGGCAGCGTGAGTGAAGCCACCTGCAACTTCATCGTCTCGCGTTCGCGGCGGTTCACCCCACGCGGCATTGCGCCAGCGCGCCAGCCGGTAGACGACCGTCTTGTAGACATCCTTCAACGGCGCATAAGCGCCGCACATGTCGCCATAGAGCGTGGAGTAGCCCACTGCCATCTCACTCTTGTTGCCCGTGGCCAGCAAAAAGCGCCGGTGCTTGTTGGACAACGCCATCAGCATTGCGCCGCGGATGCGTGCCTGCAGATTCTCCTCGGTGAGATCTGCCGGTTTTCCGGCAAACGCGGGGGTCAGTGCCGCAAGCAAGCTTTGATAGCTCGGTTCAATATCGATCACCTGATAGTCCACACCCAGGCGCTCGGCCTGCTCCCGCGCACCGTCCAGCGACAACTGCGAGGTATAGCGGCTCGGCAGCATCACCGCGCCGACCCGCGCTGCGCCGAGCGCATCAACCGCCACCGCGAGCGTGAGCGCGGAATCAATGCCACCAGACAACCCCAGCAACACGCCGTCGGCCGCATTTTTGTCGACGTAGTCACGTGTACCACGCACCAACGCGCCATACAGGGTGGCTTCGTCCGAAGTGTCCCCCGTTTGTGGCCACTGCTCGGCATGGAACGTACCGGCCAGTGGATCAAACTCGGCCCACAGCAGGATGTCGAGAAACGCGGGAGCACGCGCCGCCACTGAGCCATCGCCATCGATCAGCAAGGACGCCCCGTCGTACACCACTTCATCCTGGCCGCCCACCAAGTTGAGATAAGCAATGGCGCACCCGGTTTCACGCGCTCGTGCCGTCAAGATCGCTTCACGCTCGGCCTGCTTGTGCGTATCCCACGGTGAGGCATTGATCACCAGCAGCATCTGCGCGCCGGCCGCCGCGGCTTGCGCAGCCGGCGCGGCCTGCCAGATATCTTCGCAAATCAACACACCGACACGCACTCCATCGATGACGACCGTACTGGTCTGGCTACCCGCAGTGAAATAACGTTTGTCGTCAAACACGCCGTAATTGGGCAGCGCCTGTTTGTGCGCCGTGACTTCGACGCGCCCCCCGCGCAACACGCTGGCGGCATTGAACATCGCGCCGGCCCGTTGTGGATGTCCAACGACAGTAACGATACCGAGAGCTGTGGCAGCGAGAGCGGTCAAAGCGTCATCGCACGCGGCAACAAAGCTTGGGCGTAACAACAAATCCTCGGCAGGATAGCCACTCAGGGCCATCTCCGGGAACGCCACCAGGGTGGCGCCGCCAGTGCGCGAGCGCTCAATCAGCGTACGCATCCTGGCCGCATTGGCAGCCACTGCGCCCACGGCAAAATCGCATTGGGCCAGCGCCAGGCGCAACTTTGCCATCGTCGATTCCTCAGGGTGTCCTGATGCAAGCATGGTAATTCATGCGCGATGCCACTCAGCTTGAAAAAAAAGCCGCGCGACGCGCGGCTTTTTTTCTTCCACCTGCATATTTACTTCATCAGTTTGGCGAGTGCCTTGCCCAGATCAGCCGGTGACTTCACGGTAGTGACGCCCGCCTTCTCCAGCGCGGCAAACTTTGCCGCAGCCGTGCCCTTGCCACCGGAGATGATGGCACCAGCATGACCCATGCGCTTGCCAGCCGGAGCGGAGGCCCCGGCAATGAACGAGACCACCGGCTTGGTGACGTACTCGCTGATGAACTGGGCCGCGTCTTCCTCGGCGCTACCGCCGATCTCGCCAACCATGATGATGCCCTCGGTCTGCGCGTCGTCCTGGAACAGCTTCAGGCAGTCGATGAAGCTCAACCCGTTGATCGGGTCGCCGCCGATGCCGATCACCGTGCTCTGGCCAAGCCCTTCGTTGGTGGTCTGGAACACGGCCTCGTAGGTGAGCGTGCCGGAGCGCGAGACCACGCCCACCCTGCCCGGCATGTGGATGTGTCCCGGCATGATGCCGATCTTGCACTCTCCCGGGGTGATGATGCCGGGGCAATTCGGCCCGATCAGCACAATTTCCGGATGTTGCTGCAGAACGTTCTTCACGCGCAGCATGTCCAGCACCGGGATACCCTCGGTGATCGCCACGATGACGCGAATCCCCGCATCAATCGCCTCCAGAATGGAGTCCGCGGCGAACGGCGGGGGCACGAAGATGACCGTGGCATCGGCGCCAGTTTCAGCAACCGCTTCGTCCACTGAATTGAATACCGGCAAGCCGATGTGCTGCTGGCCACCCTTGCCCGGAACAACGCCACCGACCACCTTGGTGCCGTAATCCAGTGCCTGCTGCGCGTGAAAGGTACCCTGCTGGCCAGTGAAGCCCTGCACGATAACCTTGGTGTTCTTGTTGACCAAAACGCTCATGTGTATGTCCTGTGTTCGTGTCTCTGTGCATGTGTGTGTGCAGGAGCCGCCAGCGGGCGAAGCCTCTGCTCTGGTGTGCATCCAAGCCAAGCGCATCGCCCATGAACGGGCTCCTGCCACAACACACAACCACAACGACAGGATGATTAGTGGGCCGCGGCCACGGCTTTCTGCGCCGCGTCGTTGAGGTCATTGGCCGGGGTAATTGCCAAGCCTGAATTGGCCAGCAACTCACGACCTTTCTTGACGTTGGTGCCTTGCAGGCGAACCACCACCGGAATTTTCAAGCCGACTTCCTTGACCGCGGCAATGATGCCCTCGGCAATCATGTCGCAGCGTACGATGCCACCGAAGATATTGACCAGGATGCAGCGCACCTTGTCCGAGGAGGTGATCAGCTTGAACGCTTCGGTTACCCGCTCCTTGGTGGCGCCGCCGCCAACGTCCAGGAAATTGGCCGGCTCGCCGCCCGCCAGTTTGATCACGTCCATCGTGGCCATTGCCAGCCCCGCGCCATTGACCATGCAGCCAATCGAGCCACCCATCGTCACGTAGTTGAGGTTGTACTGCACGGCGGCGGCTTCGGCGGCGTCTTCCTGGGTCAGGTCGCGCATGGCAGCCAGATCGGGATGACGATATTCCGCGTTGTCGTCGGAATTGACCTTGCCGTCCAGCGCCGCAAGGTTGCCATCTTCCAGCACCGCCAACGGGTTCAGCTCGATCAGCGAAAGATCTTTCTCATTGAAAAGCTTGTACAGGCCCAGCATGATTTTGGTCAGCTGGTTGACCTGCTTCGGAGTGAGCTCCATCGCGAAACCAAGCTGGCGGCACTGATACGGCTGCAAGCCTTCGACGAAATCCACCACGACGGTGTGGATATCCTGTGGCGTTTCCCGCGCGACTTGCTCGATGTCCACGCCGCCATGCTTGGAGGCAATGAATGACACAGCCTTGGAATCACGATCCACCAAAATCGACAGATACAGTTCGCGGGCGATATCCGTGGCGTCGGTCACCAGCACCAGGTTCACCGGCAACTCACGACCCGCCGACTGGTAGGTCGACATGCGCGTACCGAGCATGCCCTTTGCTGCCGCGCGCACATCATCAAAGCTCTTGCAAAACTTGACGCCACCGGACTTGCCGCGGCCGCCGGCGTGGATTTGGGCCTTGACCATCCACTGGCTGCCGCCCAGCGATTTGGCGACGTCGACGGCGACGTCCGGGGAACTGGCGGTCCTGCCCGGTGGCACGGCGATGCCGTACTGCGCGAACAGCTCTTTGGCCTGATACTCGTGGAAATTCATTCGATACCTCGAGCGAACGGAAGAACGATGGCCGCACGCATGCACGACGCGTGGGTCGGTAGGGTCGGTTGCATGCCCGGAGTGCAGACCACGTCTGCATGCCCGCAAAACCGCATGGTACGGCCGCCTATTTTCGCGGAAGCGGACGACAATGGAAAGCCCAGCGTGCGCCTGACAGGCGCCAAAGCCGCACCGCGCGCGTCGTAATCCAGTTGCAACAGCGCGCAAGATGCTGCATCTGGGGCCAGAACGCCCCGTATAATCGAGCCTGATCGTCTGGAGTGCCAGCCATTGTCCAAATCGCCGTTCGCCGCCATTGCGATCGCCGGAACCGGCATCGTCCGCCACGAACTGTCGTTCCTCAAGTTTTTTCGCCTTATCCAGGCGGTCGTCTACGCCGGTTTGGCTTTCAGCACCGTGGTGGGCCAGAGTCTGCATATCGAGGCGCCGAGCTTCGCGCGTGGCCTCGCGGTCGCGTACACGTTGTTCGCACTGGTCATGCTGTTACTGAACCGGCGCAGCGCGGCGCATACGCAATCCACTGTGTCGGCGGCGCTGGTGGTGGATATCGCGGTGGCGGTGCTCGCGATTGCGATCATGCACGACGCGCGCATTGGCATCGCGATGATGCTGGCGGTCAATCTCAGTGTCGGGGCACTGATCCTGCCGCTGCGTCTATCGATGTTCTTTACGTCGCTGGCGACGCTCGGCTTGCTGGGACATACGTTCTTCACTTCTGCTGCCGGTGGCGTACCTGGAGAGCGGGATCTGCTGGAAGCCGCTTTGTTCGGCCTGGCATATTTCGCCAGCACCATGTTGTGCCATGTCCTTGGCCGCCAGTTGCGCGCCACCGAGGCACTCGCCGAACAACGCAGCTCGGATCTCGTCAATCTGTCCCAGGTGAATGAGCTCATCATCCGCCGCATGAAGACTGGCGTGCTGTTGGTGGACGACGTCAATCACATCCATCAGATCAACGAATCGGCGTGGATGCTGCTTGGCAACCCCACCGCCGAAGAACGCGACCTGGGGCAGCTCGCACCGGAATTGTCGCGCCGGCTGTACCACTGGGTGAACTCGGGCAAGCTGGATGAAACCGCCACCCAACTTGCCGACGGCGTGCCCGAAGTCATACCGCGCTTTACTCGGCTCGCTCCCAATGACGACTCGCACGTGCTGATCTTTCTGGACGATACATCGCTGTTGTCGCGCCGCGCGGAAGAACTCACTCTGACCTCGCTGGGCCGCCTGTCTGCATCCATTGCCCACGAAATTCGCAATCCACTCGCGGCGATCCGTTACTCCGCGCAACTGCTGGCCGAATCGAAAAGCATGGACAGCACCGATCAACGCATGGTCGAGATCATCAACAACCACTGTATCCGTCTGAACGAGATCATCGAGAACATCCTGCAACTGTCCCGTCGCGAACGCTCGCGGCCGGAGACGCTGGATCTGGACCGTTGGGCGCATGGCTTTGTCGAGGATTATTGCCAGGACAATGACATCGGCGCAGATTCCCTGCGCGTCATCACCAACAGTCCACTGCCAGTCGCGGCCGTGGCTGATCCCCAGCAACTGCAGCAAGTGGTGTGGAACCTGGTGCAAAACGCCTTGCGCTACGGCCGCATGCCCGGCGAGCCGGCGCGGGTCATGGTGGTGACTCGCCAGGGTGAACACGGCGTACCTGTGCTGGAAGTCATCGATCGCGGTCCCGGCATTGCGCCAAAAGTTGCCGCACAGATTTTCGAGCCGTTCTACACAACGCACGAATACGGCACTGGCCTGGGACTGTATCTGGCACGGCAAATGAGCGAGGCGAACCAGGCCGCACTGCAATACGTGCGGGTGGCTGGCGGCGGTAGCTGCTTCCGCCTGATCCTGACCCCGCCAGCCCACAACCTCATCGAGAACGGCGAGCCCGCCCGGCCCGTGGCGCGTTGACCTTTCTCTGTGCCCTAGTAACCTGCGTGTTACCTCCCAGCCTGATCCACGGAAACTCATGACTGCACAGACCGTCCTGGTCATTGATGACGAACGTGACATTCGCGAGCTGCTGACCATCACTTTGGGTCGAATGGACCTGCAAGTGGAGGCCGTGGGCACCATCGCCGATGCGCGGGCTGCGCTGGCCGACCGAGCGTACGACCTGTGCTTTACCGATATGCGGTTGCCCGACGGCAACGGTCAGGAGATCATCGAGCTCATTGCCGAAACCTGTCCGGATACCCCGGTGGCCATGATTACCGCCTACGGCAACGTCGATGCCGCCGTCAACGCGTTGAAAGCCGGAGCCTTCGATTTCGTATCCAAGCCCGTGGATATCCAGGTGTTGCGGGGGCTGGTGCGCAGTGCACTGCGACTTGCCGACGAACGCCGCAATGGCGGTTCGGCAAGCAAACCGGACCCCAGCAGCAATCGGCTGATCGGCGACTCCAGCGCGATGGAACAGGTACGCACGACCATCGTCAAACTGGCACGCAATCAGGCGCCGGTCTACATCGCCGGCGAATCCGGAGTGGGCAAGGAACTGGTGGCGCGCCTGATCCACGAACAGGGTCCACGAGCGAATGGGCCTTTCATACCGGTCAACTGCGGAGCGATCCCGACCGAGTTGATGGAAAGCGAGTTCTTTGGCCACCGCAAAGGCAGCTTCACTGGCGCCGGTACGGACAAGGAGGGCTTGTTTCAGGCCGCCCAGGGCGGCACGCTATTTCTCGACGAAGTCGCCGAACTGCCGCTGCACATGCAGGTGAAATTGCTGCGCGCAATCCAGGAAAAAGCGGTGCGTCCCATCGGCGGCCGCGACGAAATTCCAGTTGACGTACGCATTCTTTCCGCCACCCACAAGAATCTGGGGGAACTGGTTGAGCAAGGCCAGTTTCGCCAGGACCTGTTTTACCGCATCAACGTGATTGAACTGCGCGTACCACCGCTGCGCGAACGTCGCGGCGATGTACCGCAACTGGCGAGGTTCATCCTCGCCGCGCTGGCTGCCAAAAGCGGTGAAGACGTCGGGCAGCTATCGGCGGGCGCACAGGAGGCGCTGGCAGCATACGATTTTCCCGGCAACGTACGCGAGCTGGAAAATATCCTCGAACGCGCGATGGCCATGTGCGAGGGCGTAAACATCCACGCCGCCGACTTGATGCTGCCGCAACGCAGTGCATGTAGTGGCACCGATCCGACCGCACCCGGCACACGGGATGCCGGCGTGCCTGCCAACGCCGGTGCTGGCGGCGGGCTGGATGATTACATCAGCAACCTTGAACGTACCGCCATCGTCAAGGCGCTGGAAGAATCGCGCTACAACAAGACCGCCGCCGCGCGAAAGCTGGGCATCACGTTTCGCGCGTTGCGCTACAAGCTGAAAAAGCTCGGCATCGACTGACGGCACGACGTACCTGCGGGTCAGCGCCACGAAGCTAGGTGCAACCCAACCCGCGTCAGACGCGCCAGACCCCAAGCTTGCTCACAGCGACATTTCGGTTTTATTGGTTGACAACGCGTTACGCAACGTACGCAACAGCACCTGGGCGGTGACCGGCTTATCGACGACATGGAGGTGGTCCATCGCCGGCAGTTCATGCAGATCCGGCGGCGCCTCCGGTCGCGCCAGCAAAATCACGCTACCGGTGTAACTCTGCTCGATCAACGCTTGCAAAGTTCGCACACCGGTAAACAGATTCATGTCGGCATCCAGCACCACAACGTCGGGGAGACCGCAAGCGGCGATCCACTGCAGCGCGACGGTACCACTCTGACAAGCGTTGGACTGATACCCATACGCCTCCAGCGTGTCGGTCAGCAAGGATAACTGGCCAGCCTCTTCGACCACCACCAGCACACGCTCGGCGGCGCCTTCGAGATCCGCCTGGTCGTCGCTCTCCTCGTCAGCGCCGAGCGCCACAAGCGGGATGAACAGGTCGAAGCGCGTGCCGCGATCCGGCGCACTATCCACGCGCATCACGCCACCGTGGTTGCCGACGATGCGCTTGCAGGATATCAACCCCAGCCCCGTACCAGTTTCCTTCGTGGTGAAGAATGGCTCAAACAGGTGCTTGAGAGCGTTTGGCGCGATACCCGGGCCGCTGTCGACCACGCTGATGCGCAGGTAGCTGCCGGCGCGTGGTTGTTCCAGCGGCAAGAAGAAATCCAGCGGTAATTCAATGCGGGTGGTTTCCAAGTGGAGCTGACCGCCGTCCGGCATGGCCTGGATCGCGTTGAGGCACAAATTGAGCAGACACTGCTGCAGCTCGGTATGATTGCCTTCGAACCTCAGCTCGGGATCGTGTATCGCTAGGTCCATGGCCACCGTGCGCGGCACACTGCCTTGCATCAGCAGGTCGAACGCGCTGAACAGCTCCCCCAGCTTCACCTGTTCCGCACGGCGCGCCCCCCGCGCGAACGACAACATCGACTGCACCATGTCCAGTCCGCGCTTGCCGCAATCGCGTACCAATGCGCCCAGCCGCGCCAGACGTGGGTCATCGCGGTAATCCTGCAGGCTGTCGCCAGCCAGCAACAGTGGTTGCAGCAAATTGCGTAAATCGTGGCTCAGACCTCCCGCAAGCATGGCCAGGCTCTCGAAGCGCTGCGTGCGCAACAGCTCCGCCTCGGCACGTCGACGCTCGCGGCGGATCTCGACTTCGTGCAGCGCACGCCGTACCGCGCTGGGCAGGCGCGCCGGGCTTTGCTTCAGGATGTAATCCGTGGCGCCGTCGCGCAGCGCTGCAATGGCCGCGTCCTCGCCCAACGTTGCGGAAACGAAAATAAACGGTAAATCTTCGTCGCGCGCACGTAACAGCGCCAATGCATGTTTGCCGGAAAATCCCGGCATGCTCAGGTCGGAAAGAACGATGTTGGGCGCAAACTCATCCAGCGCCGCCAGGAAATGTGCTTCGTCATCGACCAGGCATACCTCACACGCCAAGCCGTCACGTTCAAGCTCGGCACACACCAGTTCGGCATCCAAAGCGTTGTCTTCGACCTGCAATACCCGAACGACTGCCTGTGCCGGCTGATCCCGGCTTGATGTCACCGCCCCGCGCTCGCCTATGTATGCTGTCATGATCCCTGTGTCCCCGCGCACTAGACGCGTCGCCAATATCGCCGAGTTACGTTATCTCTGGCGCCTGGTTGAGTACGGCCCAGAACTGTCCCAAGGTGCGTACGGCCTCAAAAAATTGATCTACATCGACTGGCTTGATGACATAGGCATTGGCGCCCAGGTCCCAACTGCGAGCCAGATCACTTTCCTCGCGGGACGAGGACAAAATCACCACCGGGATGCGCCTCAGGTGGTCGTCCGCCCGCATCGCCTTGAGTACCTCCAGCCCGTTCATGCGCGGCATCTTGATGTCCAGCAGCACCACTGCCGGGTCACCGACGTCGCGTTGGGCCCACGCACCACGCGCGTAAAGGTAATCAAGGCAGTCCACACCATCCTCGACATGCACCACAGGATTGACCAGGTGCGCATCGATCAGCGCATCCATGGTCATTTCCGCATCGGCCGGGCTGTCTTCAACCAGCAAGATCGTGCGCAAGTCACGCTTGTTCATGTCCACGTCTCAGTTCTGAAGATGATGAAGTCGATGTACCGCTCAGATCGGTGGCCGGCAGTGAAAAATGGAAATGGGCACCCTGCTCGAGTTCCGCCTCGGCCCAGGTCCGACCTCCATGTCGGGCGATGATACGACGCACATTGGCCAGGCCGATACCATTTCCCGGGAATTCGGACGCACGATGCAGGCGCTGAAACACGCCAAACAGCTTGTCGGCATACTGCATGTCGAACCCGGCGCCGTTGTCGGACACCGTGAATACATAATCGCCATTGTCGCCGCGAGTCTCACTCACATCAATGCGCGCCACCGCCCGTTGCCCAGTGTACTTGACGGCGTTGCCGATCAGGTTCTGCCAGACGGTGCGCAACATGTTTTCATCACCAATGACCATTGGCAACGCAGCCAGCGTCCACACAATATGTCGGTCCGGGACACTCGCCTGAGCCAGATCGCGCGCTTCCTCAACCAGGGACTGCATGTCGACAGCCTGCAGGCGCAGTGCGCCGCGCCCCAAACGCGAGAAAACCAGCAAATCATCAATCAATACCGCCATGCGCTGCGCGGCGCTGGACACGACCTCGATGTAATGCGCTGATTTTTCGTCGATGCTGTTTCCCAAGTGATGCTGCAACTTCTGCGAGAACCCGGAAATATGCCGCAGCGGCGCGCGCAGGTCGTGCGATACCGAATAGCTGAACGCCTCCAGCTCGCGGTTGACGTCGGAGATCTGTGCAACTTTGCCCTCAAGCTGGCGGTTGAGCTCGTTCACCTCTTGCTCCACCAGCGCGCGCGCAGTGATATCACTGACAGTCAGCAGCAGCGCCGGCGTATCGGCAAGGCGCTGCTGCAGGCGCCGCGCATTGATCACCACCCGCCGCGTCATGCCATCGGCAGTGCGTTGGGTCATGTCGTAGTCCCACAGTTCACGATCGCGCAGCAATACGTCGTTGAGCCGCTGCAGCAATGCACCGTCGCTCCAGGCGCCATCGCCCATCGTCGCGAGGGCTTGCGCACGCTGACCCGGAGCCAGCCCATACATTTCGCTGAAAGCCGCGTTCACCAGCAGGCTCCGCAAGTTCTCGTCAAACAACCCGATCGGTTCGCGCACTGCCTGCAGGATGAGCTGCGAGCGCAGCACGGCACGCCCTTCCCGGGTTTCAGCCAGCCGACGACGCCCGATCTGGCGCTCTGAGGCGGCAATGATGATGACCAGCAACACTAACTGCGCGAACGCACTCGAGGCAAGCACGACGCGTCCATTGAACGCCTGCTGATCAGCCTTGGCCTGACGTTCCCGCAGCAACGCTTCCGTGTTGTGGACGATGGCGGTCGTGATCGCGTTGACAGGGAACAAGTCCTCCGCGTCGCGGAGCGATTGCCGGACGCCCACGACGTCATGCGCCTGCAACCGCTCCAGCGCCTGCTGCATCAGCACAATGCGGCCATTGATGCCGTTCTGCAGCTCGTCCATGAGCACCTGCTGGTCAACGTTGTTGCCGGTCATCGAGCGCAAACCTGCAAGCAACGCCGGCTCCTCATGCAATGTTCGCAGGATACGGGCGCGAGTCTTTTCGTCATCATCGCCGATCAGCGCGCGATAGATCGCTGCCTCAGCGTCATGGATCACATACGCGGCGCGGAACGTCTGCGCCTGCACCAGCGCAGATTGGTTGACCCACGCAATGGCCTCCTGCGTGGAGCGCGTGGTGATGGTCGTCACCACATACGGCAATCCGACGATGACCAGCACCGCCAGCAGCAGGCCTGCCGTACGCCAGCGGGCGATGCTGACCAGTTTCATGACACTCCCACCAAGCGTCGTCTCAATCATGGCTTCCGGCATTCTTGCATGTTTGACCCAGGCGGATGTCCAGCAATGCAGGTAATCAAGCGGCAAACAGCGGGCAACTCTCGGCGTGCTTCAGACCGAGAGCACGCGTGCCTGCAGCGCATCGTCACAATCAACGGGTGTGACCACTGGCACGGGAAGATGGATGTGGCAAGTGTCACATTCACCTCCTTGATCGTCGTCGGGCCGATGCCCGTAGTGGGTTTCTGAGCCGGTCCCATAGCTTGCCACACTGATTTTCTTAGAGATATCCATGAAAAACGCTTTCTGGTCGTCAATCGGCGTCGCCTTAGCCGGATTACTGACTTCCACCACGATCGCCGCGGCAACGACTACCGCGCGCAGCGAATTCAGTCCGCAACAGACATTCGCCCCGTTCATCTATCCGCAGCCGGTAACCGCGTTTCGCTCGGCCAGTGGCGTGCCCGGCCCGTTATTCTGGCAAAACCGCGCCGATTACGAAATCGCCGCCACACTCGATCCGCTCACGCGACAGCTCAGCGGCAGCGAAGTCATCACCTACAGTAACCACAGCCCGGACGCACTTGCGGTGTTGTGGCTGCAGGTTGAGCAAAATCGCTATAAAACCGACGCGCGCGGGGCGTTCACCGGCGACACATTTCCCACTGAGTTCGCTTCCGGCGAGCACATCGAGGCAATACAAATTGAAGACGCGACGGGGCAACTGCACGCAGTTCCGTGGATCATCTCCGACACCCGCATGCAGGTGCACCTGCCAGTTGCGTTGCCAGCCAGCGTCGGCAAGCTGCGTGTGCATATCAAGTGGCATTACACCGTACCCAGCGAGTTCGGTGGTCGCACCGACGTCAACCCAAGCAAAAACGGCGAGATCTTCGAAATCGCGCAGTGGTATCCACGCATGGCCGTATACGACGATCTGCGTGGCTGGGACACGGCGCCCTACCTCAACAGCGAGTTCTATCTGGAATACGGCGATTTTGACTACACCGTCACCGTTCCAGCCAACATGGTGGTGGTCGGGTCGGGCGAGCTGCTGAACCCAAGTGACGTGCTGACGAAGACCGAGCTGCAGCGGCTGGACCAGGCGCGGCACAGCGATGCGACGGTAATGATCCGCACCGCGGAAGAAGTCACGCGACCGTCCAGCCGGACCCAGCAAACCGGTTCGGTGGCCTGGCACTTTCGCATGCACAACACCCGTGACGTCGCGTTTGGCGCATCGCAAGCCTACGTGTGGGACGCGGCACGCATCAACCTGCCAAGGGGCAGTACCGCGCTGGCGATGTCCGCCTACCCGGTGGAAAGCGCCGGCAGCGCCGCCTGGGGTCGAGCTACCGAGTACCTGAAAGCGGCGACCGAATACTTCTCGAGACAATGGTTTCCGTACCCGTGGCCGGTGGCAATCAACGAGGCGGGTAGCGCGGGCGGGATGGAATATCCCGGCATCACCTTTGATTCCAAACGTGCCAACGGCAAAGATCTGCAAGGATTGATCGCCCACGAGATCGGGCATACCTGGTTTCCGATGATCGTGGGCAGCAACGAGCGCCGTGATGCATGGATGGACGAAGGCTTCAACACGTTCATCGACGTCGGCGAAGCGGATGCGTTCAACCACGGCGAATACGGACCGAAGCGCGATGGTGAGTACGCCCCGGGCGGCGGCAATCCCGCTGACGAGATCGCCAAGGTGATGCGGGACCAGGACGCCCCGCCAATGCTGAGCGGCGCTGAGATGGTGGCGGAGAAATACCGCCACCCGATTAGCTATTTCAAGGGCGCATTCGGCATGGTGCTGCTGCGTGAGCAAATCATCGGTCCGGCGCGCTTTGACCCGGCGTTCCGGCGTTACATTGCCACTTGGGCTTACAAGCATCCGAGCCCGTCGGACTTCTTTCGTTTCATCGAAAGCGCGACGGGCGAGGACCTGGGCTGGTTCTGGCGTGGCTGGTACCAGCACAACTGGCAGTTCGACATGGCCGTGGCAACTGCGGCCTACACCGGCGGCGACTATCACAAGGGAATTGACGTGACCGTGGCCAACCTGCAACCACTGGTGCTGCCGGCCACGCTGCGGGTGACTTACGTCGACGGTAGTCACCAGGACGTTCGCGTGCCGTGGGAAACCTGGCAACAGCACCGCAGCTTTGTGGTCCACGTGGATGGCACGCTGCGAGCGAAGTCAGTCACGATCGATCCGGCGCACGCGTTGCCCGACGCCGCCCGCGACAACAATACGTTCGTCATGCCGTAGCGACTACGGGCGCGGCACACGCCTACCGGAACGTCGGCGGCCGCACCTCCGCATGCCGCGGCACGGCTTGGTCGCATGCGCGCGAGGCGCGTGTGACCTGAGGTTTCCTGGCGGCCGATCCTGCGGAGAGGCAAAGCCGCCTTTGCCCGGAATCCTTGTCATCTTGTTCCCACCAGGTCGAGCCGTGCGAACACCCGCGTTCCAGCATCCCCACGCCATCGCTCGTACCGGACGGGGTCTGCGTCGCTTGCTGCCTTTCCGCGCAGCCGGTGCAGAGCAAGCCCAACGCGCGACGTACTGACCGTTCCGGAGCCAGGCTCTGCTCAAGTTCCCGTAGATTCATTCCTACTGCCGCGTGCTTTCACCATGTGATGCTTGCGCAACAACGCGCGCAGTTGGTGATAGCTGAGTCCGAGCAGTGGCGCGGCCTCGGTCTGGTTGTAGCGCGCTTCGGCGAGTGCACGCACGATCAGACCGACTTCGAGCCGGGCGGTCTCCGACTTGAGGTCGCACGGCAGGTGGATCGGCTCTTCGGACGCTGTCAGCGGGGCATCTTCGGACATGACCGTGACGGGTGGCCGGAAGGCGGAAACAAACGGATCGAAAATGATGACGTCGACCGGCCCTTCTCCACTCGCTCGATGAACCGAGCGACCCACCACGTTTTTCAATTCCCGTACATTGCCGGGCCACTCGTAATGCGACAGCGCAGCTTGGGCGTGCTCGGTGAAGCCCGGGAAAACCTCCCGGCCGAGTTCGCGACTGATGTTGACGGCAAAGTGCTCGGCCAGTTTCAGGATGTCCCCGGTGCGCACGCGCAGCGGTGGAACCGTCAAGACGTCGAACGCCAGTCGGTCGAGCAAGTCAGCGCGAAACTGTCCGGCACGCACGGCTGCCGGCAAGTCCCGGTTGGTGGCGCCGACGATGCGCACATCCACGTTCAACGTCTCGTCGCCGCCGACGCGCTCAAATTGGCCGTACTCGACGGCGCGCAGAATTTTTTCCTGCACACGCAACGAAACAGTAGCCAGTTCGTCCAGGAACAAGGTGCCGCCATCGGCCTGCTCGAAGCGCCCGACGTGGCGGCGGGTAGCGCCGGTAAAGGCCCCCGCCTCGTGGCCGAACAGCTCAGTCTCGAGCAATGCCTCGGTCAAGGTCGCGCAGTTGAGCTTGACCAGCGGAGCTTCCCAACGCGGTGACAGGTAATGCAGTCGCGCGGCGATCAGTTCCTTGCCGGTGCCGCGCTCGCCGATGACCAGTACCGGCTTGCCCACAGCGGCCGCGCGCGAGGTATTTTCCAGGAGGGTCAGGAACGCGGGTGACTCGCCCAGCAGGGGGCTGGTCTCGGTATCGAATGACCGCGGATCTGGCATGAGATTTCCCACGTTCTTGGGCGGGGCACGTGCGGGTACCCGTAACCGGATTCAAATAGCGACATCACGAATCTAGCTTTACGCTCCATGTTAGTCAATTTCACTTCATTTACGTTAAATAAGCTTTCGGAAGCTTCAAGAGTTCATCATTGTGCATCATTAACTTGTTATATAACAATGAGATATAGATTTTAGCCCGATTGGCACGATGTCTGCTAAATAACTCCCGTAACCCGATCACTTTCATGAGGCAGGCAAACATGGGCGTTTTTTCGAGAATGAGCGATATCGTCAACTCCAACATCAACGCAATGCTGGACAAGGCGGAAGAACCGGAAAAGATGGTGCGATTGATCGTCCAGGAAATGGAGGACACGCTGGTGGAAGTGCGCTCCGCCGCGGCTCGGGCGATCGCCGACCGCAAGGAACTGGAACGACGCTTGACTCACGCCGGACGTGAAGCTGCCGAGTGGCAGCGCCGGGCGGAGCTGGCCATCACCAAGGGTCGGGACGATCTGGCCAAAGCGGCCCTGGCCGAAAAAAAGCGCATGGATGGCGCACAGGGCTCCCTGGAGGAGCAACTCAAGGAAGTCGAACTGGGGCTGGCCAAGCTCAACGACGACATCGCTGCGCTCCAAGCCAAGCTCACCGATGCCAAGCATCGCCAGAAGCTGCTCGAGACTCGTCATGACACGGCGGCCTATCGCCTGAAGGCACGCAGCCGGATCCATGACGACCGCATCAATGACGCGCTGGGTCGGTTTGACAACTACGAGCGCAAGCTGGAGAACATGGAAGGCAAGGTGGAAGCCTACGACCTGGGCAAGCAACACGATCTCAACCGCCAATTTGCGGATCTGGAAACAGACGAACATGTAGAGGCCGAGCTGGCCGCGCTGAAAGAACGCATGGCAGCAGAAAGCACCAACGACAGGGAGTAAGCAAGCATGGGCGATCTCACTGGTATCTTCGCCATTTTCTCCATCTTCATCGCTCCGCTGTGGCTGATCCTGCACTACACGACCAAGCGTCGACAGGCCCAAGGTCTTACCCAGGAAGACGAAAAGATGCTTTCCGACTTGTGGCAGATTGCCAACAAGATGGAAAGTCGAGTGAATACGCTGGAAACCATTCTCGAAACACATGTTCCAGGCTGGAGAGACAAGGCATGAACCATTCACATGACGAATATCGACCGCACCAGCTCTACCGTGATTCCGAACGCGGAGTGATCCTTGGCGTATGCGCGGGCCTGGCGGAATTCGTCGACTGTCCCGTTTGGCTGACACGCATCGGAGTGCTTGCTTTGTGCTGGTTTTTCCCGCTGACGGGCGCGCTCGCTTATGCGGTTGGTGCACTGATCATGCCGGCTCGACCACTGCGCTATTGTGGTACCGGCGATGAACGTAGCTGCTGGCAATCACGCCACTACCGGAGTTGACTGATGACCCACGACAGAAGTTGGCGCGCGCAACGCTTTTACCGGGATCCGGGCAACGGCAGACTGATGGGTGTTTGCGCGGGCCTGGCCGATTACTTCGGCTGGAACGTCACTTTCATCCGCATCGTGGCGATCATCGCGTTGCTCTGGTTCAACATACTGACCTTGATCGCGTATTTAGTCCTCGGTTTCATGCTGCCGGTCAAGCCGGAGCGCTTGTACGATTGGGATACCGATGAGGAATACTGGCGCAGCGTCAGACGGTCAGCAGGCGGAACGTTCCGCGACGCGCGACAACGCTTTCGTGACCTGGACATGAAGTTGCAGCGCATGGAAGGTTACGTCACCTCGAGTCGCTACGATCTCGACCGCCAGTTTCGCGATCTGGAACATTAGGAATCAACGATGGAACACGGTCAACTGTTCGTCCTGGGCATCATCATTATCGTCATGGGCGGTCGCATCGTCAGGGACTACCTGCGCATGAAAGAAACCCGCCCACGCGAGAACCCGCAATACCAGACCCGCATTGATGCCCTGGAGCACCGCATGCAAACGCTCGAGCGCATCGTGACCGACAACGGCTACGACCTGAAACGCGAATTCGACAAGCTGTAGACATCGGCCGCACATCTACCATGCGGCCCGCAGGAACGGGAAGTAGCGCGCGCAGTGTCTTGTCGCGCGCCGTTGAAGAACCTGGTGCACGGTTCGCGGCGGGCACCCTTCTCAGATACGCAAGGACACGCGAACGCCAGGCTGCTGCCCGTCACGCGTGCAGAACGTGCAGCAGCAGAAATTCCGATGCGCAACTCCGTGTCGTGTCCTGTCGGCACGAACACGCACGGTGTGGTCGGGGCCATCATTGCCCAGCTTTGCCACCGGGAACCGGAGCGGTACCGAACTCCTGCGACGCTTGGAAAAATCGCGACCCCAATGAAGCTTGAAAAGCTGCTCTTCAGCCACCACCCGGCCGCTTGCCACCGGTTCACGTGGGAGGCCAAACACCCGCGCAACAAACAGTTGGTCGGTGTTGTGCGCGTGGTAGCCGGCAGCAGGCCGTGTCTGCGCAAGCTCCGGTCCTCAAACCACCGGCATGGTCCGACCAGCCACTAACCCACATGGACCGTGAGCCCATGATACTTACGGGTACTTGCCGCACCAAACTTCCTTGGTCTCCACTGGAAACAGTCAATGAGTCACCATCTCGCCATATTTCTTCCATCCCTGAGCGGTGGTGGGGCAGAACTGATAATGCTGGCGCTGGCGAAGGCGTTCGTTACACGGGGAATTCGCTGTGACCTGGTCATTGCAATGCACAAAGGTGAGCTCATCAACGACGTGCCAGAGGGTGTTCAACTGATAAGCCTTCACCGGAACAAGACCATACATGCAGTGTTTGCGCTGTCCCGTTATCTGCGCCGCGAGCGACCAGAAGCCCTTCTGACAACAACTTTAAAGGCAAGTATTGCGGCGTTGCTTGCAAAACGTTTGACCTCAACCGGCACGCGCATGGTCCTTTGTGAAGCGAATCCCATCGCATTTGCAATGCAGTCGAGCAACCTGTGGAAGACGACGGTAAACAAAGTCGCCGTCCATTTGCTTTACCGAAAAGCCGACGACGTTATCCTTATTTCAGAGGGAGTGCACCAAAGCCTGCTGAACGAGCGGGTAGTCGATCCATCGCGGATGCACATCATCTACAACCCCATCCCGAGAGATTGTGCAAGGCACTCCAAAAACTCTGCCAATGGACAGTTCTCTCTCGTGGCGTGTGGGCGACTCCACCCTCAGAAAGACCACGCAACACTCCTGCGGGTCCTCGCAAAGCTGCGTCACAGGTTTGCCGTACACCTGACAATAGTCGGTGAAGGTCCGCTTCGCGGCGAGCTGGAGGCACAGGCACGTACGCTGGGTATCAGCGATGCGGTAACGTTCACCGGCTTCGTCACCGATCCCACGAAGTACTTTGCTGCTGCCGACGTTTTCGTGCATACCTCGCGTTATGAAGGGTTCGGTGTCGTCCTGCTCGAAGCCCTTGCTTGCGGCTGCGCAATCGTCGCAACCGACTGCCCCGGTGGCGTGCAAGAGGTTCTGGCAAACGGCAAGTTCGGAACGTTGGTACCAGTCGGCGACGACGAGGCGATCGCGAATGCAGTCGCTGGAATATTGGGAGGCGAGGTGGAGTTTCCCGATGCCAGCGAATATCTGCAGCAGTTCGACATCAACCGAATTGCCGAGGCTTACCTCGCGGTGCTGTTCCCCCAAGATGAGGCGTTCCGCCCATTGATCTGAGCAGTGCCGCATGTGAGCGGCTTGCAGTCGGTGCCACACTTGCGCAGCATGCTCCACGAGGCGTCGATGCAGACACTCGGCATGATCGTGGATCGGGTCCGATTTCCAACCGTGATGCACTTCGTAGCTGGCTGCCCACGGCAACTTGCTCGCACACCAAGGGCAGTCGCGATCGCCAGTGGTATTGCCACACCTTGCGCCGCCGATCACACGCCGCACATTGCCGCTGATGCAGTCACGCCTTGAAGCATGCCAACCACGCTTCAAGGCGCGTGCGGATGTCCGCCGGCAACGCCTCGCGCGTTGCATAATCGCGTGCGCCAGATACATGCTGTCTGACCATGCCATCGTGGCGTGCGCCCATCAAACCGTTGATGGCACTCAGAAAGCGCGACATCTGGTGAACGCAAGCGTTGCTCTCCAATGTTCGCAGATGGTCGTAAAACGCCACTTGGCGGCTGACAATTTTGCGCATGACATGAAATTCATGACCGCTGAATACTGATTGCTGCAACAACTGTCTCAACTGGTCCAGTTCCCGACCGCGGAAATTCGCGCAACCCTCTGCGGTATCAATTCGGGTAGCCGCAACACGCTTTCTGGTCATGTTCCAGAACGGCCAACTCAGCAATATCCGCAGCACCACGCCGTGGCCCCGCACCTGCATTCGACGGCCAAGCCGACTGGCATCTTGCATCTGGCCCAAAACCCCGACCGTCGCCCGAAACAGCAGCGGCTGAGTGTGGGACGTGGCATAAAGCATCAGGGCGCAACGCAACTGCTTGTAGGCCGCCCGCATGTGCTTGAACTGGATGCGTTCCCCAGCCGACAGGTCGCCGCTGCGAATGGCCGTATCAACCAGGCGCACCAATTCCCGCCGCGCAACGGCACGACGCCAGAACTGCCAGCACAAGGCAAAACACGTTTGCAGCGTATCGCGGGTGCAACTTTGTGCCGTCGCTGCCGGAAGCCCCACCTGCCGGTCGACGACGTCATTGATCTCCACGGCCGCAAACAAGGCGTCGAGGGTCTCCGTCGGAAACGTCTGCCACGGCGTCGTGGAGTCTGCTTTCATCATCAGCGATGCTGTGCTGCAGTTCGGCGAGGTGCAAGCACCATCCCGCAAACCGCGACGACAGGCGCTGCGGCCTGAGTTCCGGTTACTGTACCCGCCGGTGGCATGGTGAGCGCGGACCAACTTGCTGTCAGCCGCCTCGTCACCGGCGATCACCGGACCCGGCGGGCGCTTGCACGGCATAGCCGGCTGCCTCGAGCGTGTTCGCAACCGCCATGCGCGCAGCCGCAAGCACGACATCAAGCGGCTGCGTGGCATCGATATCCACGATGGGCGCGCCATCGAATGTCAGCAGTGGGGTGGCCTCGATATTGGCCCGCAACAGATCGCGACGATGATCCGGCTTGCGTTGGTAGGCCGTCTCCAGATCCACACTGAGGCGGATGACCAGATCGGGCCGATAGCGGGTCATCTGACGAAACACTGCCTGCTCGCGCCGTGCCAACCAGCGCACCAGACCGTTGCCGCGTAGACCAAGCACCAGATTCGGCCCTCCGTAAGCCCGCGGCACAGCCATCTGCGGGTAACGATCCGTAATGATGATGAGGCCACGTCGACGTAACGCCAGCATGCGGCGAAATCTCCCACGCACGCGCAAGGTAAACAGCATGATGACCAACGCCGGCAGTATGCCCGGGGTGCGTTCGGCATCGAGCTTGTTGTGCACGCTGTCGGTTTTGCGATGGATAAGGCGCGCGAACCAGCCACCGATCAACGGTAGCCCGGCCAGTGCCCGCCCGACGTTGCCGGCCTGCCGCCCAAGATGCACGGTCGCCGTCGGCCCATAGCATCGTGCCCAATCAAGCAAGCACTCACTGACCGTGGATTTGCCTGATCCATCGCAGCCGATCACGGCGATCACAGGTCCTGGATGGTGATCACGAGCCGCCATCAAACCATCTTCCCGACAAGCGCCGCCAAGGTGCCTGTCGCGACTGACGAGTCTCGACCGGCCCAGTGGCAAAGCTGCAACAGTTTGTCGTTGTGATGGCCCACCGTTCCCCTTTCAGCCGCAGCGCCGCGCAGTCACTTGAACCAGTAGTGTAATGACGACAACTCCAAGCGGGAACCCGGAGAAGCGTTGGCTGGTGTGGTTGAGCGAGCCTCATCAACGCGGCAGTACCAGACGCGATCGTCTTGGGTGCCAGCACGTGGCGAGCCCGCGGCACTCACCAATCAACAACATGAGGCACTAGACTACGCAGGCGGTTCTGCACTGAATCCTGGGCAGCAGCGCGCCCGCACGGAGCGTGTTGCGGTGGGCGCGTGCATGAAATCCATTGGTGCTGTATCCAACGCTATCGTCTTTGTTGCCCAGTCGACTCATGCAGGCATTCATGGATCCGGCCGTTATCCGATCAGGAAAGTCCACGTGCCCACCAACGTGCCCACCACAAGCGCGCACGGGGCGGCAGCCGCAGCCAGGCTGGCGTCGCCGCAAGCTGCCCGGGTAGCGGACGTTATCCGGAGTCAGCCCGCCGTCTGTTCCAGACCGGGGCAAGTGATCGCCGTCGTCGGTTGTGATGGGTCGGGCAAGTCCACCCTCGTAGCTGACCTCCTCGCGCATGTGCAGTCCCACACGTGTGCGCAAGGCATGTACCTGGGACAGTCTTCGGGCAACATCAAGCGGGCGATTGCCCACGTGCCGTTTGTCGGCACGCCGTTGACGCGATATTTGGTGCGCAAGGCCAGCCGGGTTCACGCGACCGGACCCGAAGGCAACAAGAGCCTTGCAGCGGCAGTGGTCTATCTGTTGTCACGGTGGCGCCTGCACAAATTTCGACGCATGATCAGCTTGTGTCACCGCGGCAGGTGGGTGATTACCGACCGTTATCCGCAAGCGGAAGTGCCAGGGTTTCCGCTCGACGGGCCGGGGCTGGCGGCCAAACCTGCGCAGGGCCCGCTGGCGCGCTCACTGGCTCGACGGGAACAGCTTTTGTATCAGCGGATGGCAAGTTTTACGCCCGCGCTGGTCATCCGACTCAACGTGGATGCACTGACCGCCCATGCGCGCAAGCCGGATCACGAACTGGCCATGCTGCGCCACAAGGCCACGTTGATGCCGACGCTCCATTTCAACGGCGCGCCCATACTCGATTTGAACGCCACCCGACCCTATGCCGAAGTGCTCGCCACGGCCTGCCGCGCGGCCGACCGCGTTATCGAGGCTTCCCATGCCCCGCACTGAACGCTCCGGACTACACGCGTCGCCCGCGGGCGGCAACGTCCCGCTTTCCGGACTGGTTGCCATCGTCGGTTGCGATGGCACGGGAAAATCCAGTCTGACCACCGATCTGGTCGCACATTTTTCCATCATGGGACCAACCGAGCGACGCTATCTCGGCCTCGTTTCCGGTGAAGTCGGGGAGAAGCTCAGGCGCTTCCCGTTCATCGGGGGCAAGCTGGAACCGCACCTGGCCCGCAAGGCGGCATTGGCGCAGGACATGCAGCGCCAGGTGCCGGGGCTCAAGACCGCGCTCGTCATGTACCTGCTGTCGTGGTGGCGCGCCGTACATTTCTGGTACGCGCATCGCCGGTCACGCCGCGGCACGCTGGTCATCACCGATCGCTATCCGCAAGCCCAAGTGCCGGGCTTTCGTTACGACGGCCCCGGGCTGGGCACCAGGCGCAGTGACAATCGCCTCATCCGCTGGCTCGCCCTGCACGAACAACGCCTGTACCAGCGCATGGAGCGGCTCCAGCCGAATCTGGTGGTACGGCTTGGCATCGATGTCGAAACTGCGCGCCAACGCAAGCCGGATCATGCGCCAGCGGAGCTGCATGATAAAATTGCAACCATGGCGTGCCTGCACTACGCGGGTGCACCGCTGGTCGAAATCGACACGCGGCGCAACTACAGTGAAGTCTTGCACGAGCTCGTCGACGTCATTGAGGCAGCGTTGCTGCCATCGCCCAGTGACCATCACAGCTGAGCGGGCAACCATGGCGACCGCGGCGCAAGGTATTTGATATGGCTGCAACACCGGCTGCTTCCGACGCGTCAACATCCCGCCGCTGGCTGGTCAAGGCCGGCAAGCATTTCCTGCGCTGGAACAATCATTTTCAAACCCGCCATTCGCGACTGGCCACCGGTCCGATCATCTCCAATGACGCCTTCGATTGGGTACCGGAGCTGGAAGACGCATGGCCGGCCATTCGGGCTGAATTGGATGCACTGCTGGAGCGCCCGCAGGATATCCCCGCGTTCCACCAGATTTCTCCCGATCAGCAACGCATCTCCAAAGGCAACAACTGGAAATCATTCGGCTTCTTTGTTTACGGCAAGCGCGTCGACGACAACTGTGCGCAGTGTCCGCGAACGGCGGCCATCCTGGCTAGGCTTCCCGGCATGCGCACCGCGATGTTCTCGATCCTCGCGCCGCGTTACCACATTCCACCGCACTGCGGACCAACCCGCGCGGTCATCCGCGTCCACCTCGGACTCAAGGTACCCGAGCCTCGGCAAGCGATCTGGATTCGCGTTGGCGATGAGGTGCTCAACTGGCAGGAAGGCAAGGTGATCATGTTCGATGACACCTACGAGCACGAGGTCCTCAACGGCACCGACGAAACTCGCGCTGTACTGTTCCTCGATATTGAACGGCCGATGGATCGCATCGGCACCGTGGTCAATCGCACGTTGCTGCGGCTGATTCAGGCCAGCACCTACGTCAAGCAGCCAATCAAGAACATGATTGCCTGGAATCGCGAACACCCACGCGACTGACTCGGGATCAGCCCGGGCTCGTTGCAGGTTCGCGACGGCCATCAGAAACCTAGGCTGCAGAAACATGCAAACTGCAAATGTCACCAACGCGTCGTTGTTCCTTTTCCTTCCGGCCACCGCGTGACTGTGCGGAGGCGAACCGGTGAAACCCTGGCGGCGCTGATCGCAACTTTCGCCGCGAAGGTTGTTACCGCCCAGGCTCCTGCGCACGTCTGCGCATGCCCAAATGAATGATTACGGCCATGACCGCAAACTGCATAGCGGCTGCGGCGCACGCCGCCACACCGGCGCCGATCAGGCTCATCGATTCGGACAAAACCACAAACAAAGTCAGGTACAGGGCAGTAGAGACGATATATACCAGCACCAGCCTGCCAGCCCGACCCATGACATAAACCGCGGCACGCAGCGGTGCAGAAGCCAAGTCAAACGTGGCAGCCAGGAGCATCAAGGTCAGCAGCCCGGCAGCGGCCTCGAACTTCTTCCCCACCAGCACGCGTAGAAAATCGGCGCCCCATAGATAACTTGCGACAACCACGGTCAAGCCCACCAAGCTACCCAGCAGCGCCGTACGATAGGCTAACCTGGCAAACCCTTCGCGCTGGCGGAGCCAGATGCGGGTCAGATCGGGGAACGCTACATCGCGGATCAACCTGGACGACTTGCTCAGCAGACTGGAAAGCTGATTCGCCAGGCGCAACATCCCGGCGCCGGCGGTCCCGAGCAAGTTGCCCGCCAGCAGCATCGCCAGATGCCGTGGCACCAGGTCCAGATTGGATTGCCAATAGCACATCCAGAGAAAATGACGCAGACCGGTGAATTCGGCCACCCGCGTGTGCGCGCGAACGTCGCTGGCCAACCGGCTGCCGATCTGCTGCCGATATTCACGCCAGCCACGCCAACTCAGATAAAGGTTTTCACTGGCTTGTGCCACCGCCATGATGATCACAAACACGTACAACGTGGCATCTAACCACCACCCAACCAGAACGCCGACGAAGGTAACGGCCGCGCCAATGGTCATTTGCCAACCGAGTGCATCAAAGCGGTTGAACAACCGCAACACGCCACTGGCGGCATTGTTTGCCTCGGTGAGCAGTACGAGGCTGTAGCCTGCAAGCAGGATCACCGCGCCGTGTTCGATGCCGATGTATGGCCCGATGGCCGGGGCCAGCAGAACCGACACCGCCGTGCCGACCACCATGGACTGGCGATCCACGCGTCGACAAACGGCAATCAGCCGCTGCAGCTTGTGTTGGTCGCCGTCGGCATGCAAGGGAACGCCGAAGCGCACCACCGAATCGAATGAGTTGAAATCGAACAGGCCACGCATCAGCAGGTAATACGATTCGATCAACATGGCCACGCCAAACTGCGCCGGTCCGAGGGTGCGCGCCATGAGCGCGGTCGCGGCAAGCATCAACAATCCCGCCACCGCCCGGCCGCGCATCAAGTAGCCGAAATTGGTCAGCACGCGGCGGACCGGATGACGGGAATCACTCTCGTGTGCGGCTTCGGTCACCGCCTGTTCTCCGGCTTGACTGGACGTGCGAGGTGCGAAAAATTGCCCGGCGTCCACTCACGCCTCTGGCCCAACCAGCCAAGTATTGCCAAGGCGTCGTGCAGTGCCTTCGGCACCAATGCCTACAGGGTGTCGCGTAGTGCGGCGAACGCCGCGCAAATGGCATCGATTTGTGCTGGCGTATGTGCAGCACTGACGCTGCAGCGAACCAACGACTCATTGTTCGGCGTTGCGGGCGGCACCATGAGATTGACGTAGACCCCGCGCTCCAGCAAACCGGCCCAGAACCTGAGCGCCGTGGTGCGATCATCAAGAACCACCGCCACCACCTGGCTCACCGGGGCCCCAAGCGTATATCCCAATGCCGTCAGGCCAGCATGCAGGCGTTCTGCATTCTCGCGTAATTGACGGCGCAAAGCGTGTCCGTCGGCAAGCAGCGGCAATGCCGCCCGTACCGAAGCAATCGTTGCCGGGGTTGGCGAAGCGGTGAAGATGTACGGGCGGCTCGCATACGGCAAGAGTTCCATCTGTTCGCTGTCACTGACACAGAATCCACCGACACCGCCAAGGCTCTTGCTGAAGGTGCCGACAACAAAATCGACGTCATCCAACACGCCAGCGGCTTCGGCCACACCACGGCCGCCGTCGCCATCCACGCCGAGCGAGTGCGCCTCGTCGACCAACAGGCGACTGCCGAATTCGCGCTTGACCTCGACGAACGCCTTGAGCGGCGCACGGTCGCCCAACATGCTGTAGATGCCCTCTACCAGAATCAACGCATCGCCCGCTGCATCGCCCAGCCGACGCAGACGCTTGGCCAAATCGGTGGGATCGTTATGCCGAAAACGAATCACCTTGGCGCCGCCAAGGCGGCAACCATCGTAAATACTGGCGTGGCAATCCGCATCGACCAACACCACGTCGTCCGCGCCCGCCAGTGCGGAAATCGTTCCCAGATTGGCCTGGTAGCCAGTCGAAAATACGACCGCGTGGCGCTTGCCATAAAATTCGGCGAGCTCTTGTTCCAGTTGCCGGTGGCCCACGTAGGTGCCGTTGGCCATCCGCGACCCTGTGGTGCCCGTGCCCTCCTTCGTCAGGGCCTCACAGCCAGCAGCAATGCAACGTGGGTCAAATGTCAGACCGAGGTAATTATTGGTGCCCGCCAGAATCGTCGGCCGTCCTTGAATCAGCCCTTCAGTCGGTGACAGCACGCGCTCGATCAGCACGCCGAATGGATCGATGCCGACATCGGCCAACGTCTGTCGCACCTTCACGACAGCATCAAATTTGCTCATCGACCCCATCAACTTTCACCCATCTGCTGTTCAATTTCGCGCGCAAGATCACCAATGGTCCGTACGTCGGCAAGGACATTCAGTGGTATGGATATATCAAATTCATCTTCCACGGCCAGCATCAGGTCCATGATCTGCAGCGAGTCCAGCTCCATCTGCCCGGTGAACTGCGTGCTCTCGTCCAGCGCAACCTTGGATTTGACGAGTGGCGCTATTGTCTTCGTCAGTTTGTCCACAACACTGGCGTGGGTCACCGTCAATACTCCTGCACAGAAGGGTCCAGACCAAACGTCTGCGCGAGCCCCTGCGCAAACGGAAACGCGGGCCGCCAGCCCGTCGCGCGTACAAACGGTTCACTGTCAGCCACCCAATCTGGATGCGCAAGCTCCCGAAGCTTGCCCGGCGTCAGCATCGGCGCGTAGCGTAACACCCTTGCCGCGGCCAGATTGACGCGTGCGATGAATTCCAACGACCACGGGGGCAACACAACACGATGCACCTTGCCGCCGTGACGCAAGATTCCTCCTGCGATGCGCAGCAGGCTGTCCCAGTCGTAGCCGCCATCGGTCCCGTCATCCAATTCGAAAATCTCACCGTAACCGACATCGGCGGATAGCCAGCACAAGACCGCCGAAGCGAGGTCGTCCACATGCAACATCGAGAACCGGCCGCCCCCGGCGGGTATCGGTGCAACACCACGCGCGATAGCGCGGAACACCGGAAGCATTTCGCGGTCGCCAGGGCCATAGACCGCCGGTGGCCGAAATGCGGTCCAACGCAACCGGCCGCCATGGACTTCGAGCGCGCGCTCACCGCACCATTTGCTGGCCGCATAATCTGACAGGCCGTGGCACCGCGCCGCCAACGAGGAAACGAGCAGGAACCGCGGTGCGGGATTTTCCGCAGCCGCTGCGGCAGCCAGCCGCTCGACCCCGTCCACATTCACCAGGTCAAAATCCGCACGGCGTGCGCCACGCACCACACCGGCGCAATGAACCACCGCTTGCACACCGTCCACCAGTCGCGCCAACGCGGCTTCGTCACGCACGTCGCCCGCCACCCACGTCACTCCCGGCAACTGGGGCAGCACGCGCCCATCGCGCGGGCGATACAGGGAGCGAACCCGCCACTGGCCGGCAAGCAGATGTCGCAGCACCGTGGCGCCGATAAAGCCCGTCCCGCCAGTCAGCGCCACCGTCCGATCGACAAGTGCCTGCTGTTCGCTCACAACCAGTCAGGCCTCAACCGGTGCGCAAAAGTTCATCAGCATCCGCCGCTTTGACATTTTCGTCTTCCTCGACACGGCGCTGCAAATAGCCTGCGCGGGTAGCCGAGCGCGAGAGCTTTCCTGACGATGTCCGCGGCAAGGTATGGCGCGGCACCAACTCCACAAGGCAGGTGATTCCCAACTGTTCGTGAATCTCGCGGCGTAAACGAGTTACCAGCTGATCGCGTACCAACGCGTGGGTATCCGCACACTGCACCACCACAACTGCTTTTTCGGTGCCATCCGGGCTGGGCACGCCAAACGCCGACGCACCCTGGGAACGCAACTCCGGCTGGCGCTCGGCAATGCGCTCGATATCCTGCGGCCAGATATTGCGGCCATTGATGATGATCATGTCCTTGGACCGTCCGGTCACGACGATGCTGCCATCCGCAAGGTAGCCCGTGTCACCGGTATCCAGCCAGCCATCCGCGGAAAGCACTTTGCGCGTCTCTTCGGGCATGCCGAAATACCCGGACATGACGCTCGGTCCACGCACCATGATGCGCCCGACAGCAAGTTCAGGCAGCTTGTGTCCGGCTGCATCACAGATCATGACCTCATGCGCCGGCAATACGCTCCCGCACCGTACGAACCCCTTGCGCCGACCCTCGGCAGCGGGTCGCGCGCGCAAGCGGTCGGACAATTCATCCGCATCCACCCAGTCCACCAGGATGCCTTGCTGCAGTGGTGAAAAGCTGATCGCCACCGAGCATTCCGCCATGCCATAGCTGGCCACAAACGCGTGTTCATCGAAGCCCGCCGGCGCCAACATTTCGGCAAACCGCTCCATGACATCGGCACGGATGGGTTCGGCCCCAATACCGGCCACACGCCAACTGGAGAGGTCGTAGCTGGCGACGTCTTGCGGACGTACCCGGTGCGCGCACAACTCATAGCCAAATTGTGGACTGTAGGCCACCGTGCCACGGTTGCGGGTAATCAGATCGAGCCACAACCGTGGCCGCATCGCGAACGCACGTGTGTCCAGATAATCCACCGAGCGTTGCGTCGTGACGACCGCCAGCAAACAGCCAATGAGGCCCATGTCATGGTAGAACGGCAGCCACGACACAAAGCGGTCGTCGCTGCGCATGTCCAGACCGTGGTTGACCGCGCCATGAAGGTTGGCGAGGACCGTGCGCTCGTCAATCACCACGGCACGCGGGAACCCGGTACTCCCGGAAGTAAATTGCAGGTATGCAATTTCATCCGGACCGCTGGCGTGCAGTGCGGCTGCAGATTCTGGCAGCGTATGGAAAACGTCTGGCGCTCCGAATCGCACCAATTCCAGATCGCCAACCGCTTCGCGCAAAAACGGCAAAAGCTGGTCTGAAGCGACGGCCACCGCGGCGCCACAGCTTCTCAACATGCCATGCAGTCGTTCGACGTAGGCGGCATGCCCACCGAGGTTGATGACCGACGGCAACGCCACCGGCACAAGACCGACATACTGACAGGCAAAGAAAAAGCGCAGAAAGTCCGGATTGGTTTCCGCCACGATCGCAACGCGCGAACCCCGTGGGAGATCAAGCGACGCCAAGCGCCGCGCGAGTGTAAGTGCTTCTTCGCGCAACGCACGATAGGGCAGTGCCAGCAACAGTTCACCGTGACCAGAGTAAAAGTTGGCACCGGTTTCGCCGCGCGCCGCATAGTCGAGCGCCTCAGCCAGATTGGCAAAGTCAGCTCGTCGCAGCGGCAAGCAACTTGCCGTGGGCGTGGGCACGTTCAATGAAGAGTCATTCTGCATGGGCACGTCGCAATCGATTTTGAACCCTGGACAGTCGCGCACCCCTTGATGACGCGCTGACGCGAGCCGGGTACGTTCATGAGCGTCGCATGCAAGCGTGCGACGCAACCTCCCCCTCCGGCTGGATACGGATGACGTCCCGGTCAAAGTAACGTTAAGGTTACATTATAGGACGATATAGTACACAAACAAACTGGCTGTGCCTAATATCGTTGTTACGTCGCAACAGCCACCGGGGTACCCCTCGCCGGCATGTATCAAAAGTTCTTTGTACGGCATGCGTCGCGGGCCAGCGGTCTGTGCGCGCCTATGTGATGCACCGATCGATGATTGGTTCCGCTGGTAGCCCGGACACCGGCCTTGAGACACGAACGCCTTGCTCGCAATCAACGCCTCGCGCCACCGGCCGAACGAGTTGGCGCCGGCATTTCCCAGCCGCCGCCCAGCGCCTTGATCAAGTTCACGCTGGTGGTGAGGCGGCGACGCAGCAGCTCCACGGCAGCGGCGTGACTTTTCACCAGTTCCGCACGCGCCTGGACCACCAATTCGTAGTCGGCAACGCCCGCCTTGTACTGATTCGCTGAAATCCGCAGCGCATCGCCTGCCACCTTCGCCGCATCTTCATGAATGCCGGTTTGGCTTCGCAGGAGGCGCTGTGCCGCCAGATTGTCTTCCACCTCGCGGAAGCCATCCAGCACCGTTTGTCGATATTGGGCAAGCGCCTCCGCATAGCTCGCCCGCGCCCCAGAGACACCAGCTTCAAGCGTGCCGCCACGATACAGCGGGGCCGCCAAGTCTGCCGCGCCAAATGCTCCCCTCAGCACGCCGATACCCGCACCAAGATCAAGCGATGGCAGCATTTCAGCCTGGCGCACGCCAATGCGCGCGCTGGCGGAGGCGACCCGACGTTCTGCCGCTGCAATATCCGGACGCCGTTCCAACAAGCGGGAGGGCAGATGGGCAGGTATGACCGGCACCTTCGTATCAAGCGGCAGTGGCGACGGCGCAATGGAAAAATCCGCCGGGGGCTTGCCCACCAGGGTGGCGATCGCATGCTCAATCTGCGTGCGTTCGAGACGCGTACTTGCCAGTTGTCCCTGCGCATCCGCCAACTGCAGATGTGCCTGCGCCAGCTCGCCACTCGAGGCGACGCCCAACGCATGGCGGTTGCGCACAATTTGCAACCAACGCCCATTCACGGTCGTGGCGGCCTGCAACAGTTCAATGCCGGCATCCTTCGCGCGCAGTGCGAAATAGCTTGCGACAACTTGCGCACGCATGGACAAGGTGGCCGCAGCAAGGTCATCTGCTGCCGCCGCCGCATCCGCGCCACGCGCTTCCACATCGCGTCGCATGCGTCCCCACAAATCGAGCTCCCAGACGACCTGGGCACCAAAGTCCTTGCGCCCCGAAATACCACTGGTCACGGTACCGGCAGTTACCGATGGAACCCGCGTGCCGCCAGCCGCACGCAACAACGCATCCGCCTGGTCGACGCGCGCTGCAGCCGCCTTGAGCGATTGGTTGTGCAAGTCAAGCTGTCGTACCAGCGTATCAAGCTGTGCGTCGCCGTAACGTTGCCACCAGGAACCGTCCGTCGCAACAGATGAACCCATCGGCTCCGGCGTGCCGGATGCCTCGCCGTAGGCTGCCGGCATCGGAACGTCTGGTCGCACATAATCCGGGCCCACGGTGCACGCGCTACAGCACAGCAGGAGTGCCGGCACAACCAACACACGCTCCATCATTTTTTTCGCCATCCGCATCACGAGGCCTCGCCCACGCCAGAGGGATCGAGATGCGCCGCTCGATCTTTCCAGCACGCCGCCAGCCACTTGCCGGCGCGATCCAGGTACAAGAACACGACCGGCGTCGTGTACAGCGTCAGCAACTGGCTGGCGATGAGTCCGCCGCCAATGGCAATCCCCAACGGCCGGCGCATTTCTGCGCCGCCACCATACGCGATCGCCAACGGGATGGCAGCCAGAAAAACCGCCAGCGAGGTCATCATGATGGGACGGAAACGCAGCAGACACGCCCGGCGGATGGCTGCATGCGGCAATGCTCCGGACGAACGCTGCGCCTGCAACGCGAAATCAACCATCATGATGGCGTTCTTCATCACGATGCCAACCAACGCAAAAACGCCGATGAAGGCAATGACATCGAAGTCGGTGCGCAGCAACCACAACGCGAGCAGCGCCCCCACCCCGGCCGAAGGTAGCGTCGAGAGGATGGTCAACGGCTGAGCAACGCTTTCGTAAAGCACGCCCAACACGATGAACAAGGTCAAAAAAGCTGCCAGGATCAGCGTGGGCTGACTGTTTTGCACTTGCCGGAACGCCCGAGTCGAGCCTTCAAAGGCGCCGCGTACCGTGTTTGGCAACGCCAGGTCGTCGACCGCCCGCTGAATCGCCCGTGTCGCACTGGACAGCGATGCGCCAGGTGCGAGCTCGAACGCCATCGTGCATGCGACAAACTGGCCGGCGTGCTCCACTTCCAGTCCACGCAGCCGTTGCGTTGTTCGCGCCAGGCTCGCCAGCGGCACCTGCGCCATCATGCCCTGGCCGACATGCAAGCGATCCAGTGCGCTCGCGGCTTGCGCATATTGTGGAGCCACGCCCATCACGACCCGATATTGGCCGTGCGGCTTGTACAACGTCGCCACCGGAGCCTGGGCAAAGGCATCACGCAGCACGGTGTCAACTTGCGCCACCGTGACCCCGCTGCGCGCCGCCACGTCACGGTCGATATGCACCACCGTCTCCAGCCCCCGGCCACCCGTATCCATGCTCACCTCGCGCAACTGCGGCAGGCGCTCCAGCGCCGCGACAATACGCGGTGCCCACTGGTCCAGGACCGCCGGGTCATCAGCCTCAACGGTATATTGATAATTCGAGCGACTGCGGCGGCCGCCCACGTTGATATCCTGAACCGAGTTGAGTGCGATGCTCGCGCCGGCTACCCCAGCCAGCCTGGTGCGCAACCGCGCTGCGACCTTGTCAGCGCTGGGCCGACCACTTGCGAGTGGTTTCAAGGTCACGAATACCGAACCCGAACCGGGCTCATCATCACCGGCGTAAGCGGCAACGTGGAGCACCGCGGGGTCGGCACGCACGATGGCGGAAAAATCTGCCAGCTTGCGCCGCAGTACCGGGAACGAGCCGCTGTCGGCAACGTGAATACGCCCGGTCAACTGACCTGTATCCTGGCGCGGGAAAAAGCCCTTTGGCACCGTTGCATACAAGTAAACATTGAGCAGGACCACCCCACCGAGGATCAGCATAATGACCCGCGGGTGCGCGAGAGCCGTATCGAGGCTGCGCATATAGGCACGCAGCAGGCGTGCCAGCCCATAGCGGCTCCAGCGACGCGCGCGACTTTGGCGCGACGAGCGTTCAGACCGCTTGAGAACCAGCGCGCACAGCATAGGCATGGTCGTCAGTGCAACCAGCAGCGACATCACGATGACAATGACAATGGTGACCGCAAATTCGCGCACAAACAGACCGACATAGCCACTCATGAACAACAGCGGGATGAACACCGCTATCAGCACCGCGCTCATCGATACGACGGTCAGCCCGACTTCCTGCGCTCCCTGGATGGCGGCCTGACGCGTGGGCACGCCGGCCTCGACGTGGCGCGCGATATTCTCCACCACCACCACAGCGTCATCGACCGCGAAACCGACGGCGATGATCAGCGCCATCAACGAAAGATTGTCCAGGCTGTAGCCCAGGACTGCCATCACCACAAATGTGCCGGCAACGGCAATGGGCACTGCCGCGCTCGCCACCAGTGCCGCCCGGACATCGTGCAGGAACAAAAGCATCACCAGCATGACCAGCACCATCGCCACCACCAGCGTGTGCTCGGCGGTGCGTAGCGAGCTGCGCACGGTTACCGTGCGATCGACCAGCACCTCAAGCTCCATCGCCTGCGGCAACGCCTCGCGCAGTGCCGGGAGCTGTGCTTCAACCAGCTCGACAGTCTTGACAATATTCGCGCCAGGCTTGCGGCGGATGATGGCAAGCACGGCTGGTTTACCGTCAGCGGCGCCGACATTCTCCGGATTTTCGACGCCGTCGACGACCTGCGCCACGTCTCCCAGGTGCACAACGGCACCTTGGTCATCGGCCACTATCAGATTACGGAACTCGGCCGCGTCGGCGAATCTGTCGCTCGTGGCGATTTGCCAATATCGACCGCCATCCTCGAACCCGCCTACCGGATGCTGCAGATTGGTTGCTGCAATCGCCTGGCGCACGGCCGCGAAGCTGACGTGGCGTTGTGCCAGCGCCTGCGGGTCAAGTTCAACGCGGACTGCCGGTAGCGCACCGCCCTTCAAAGCGACGTCACCCACCCCGGGGATGCGGGCAAGATGGCGCTCGAGCACGATGGATGCGGCTTCGTACATGGTCGCCGGGGACAGGCTGGTAGAAGTCAGTCCGAGCACCAGTATCGGTGCATCCGCCGGACTCACCAGGCGATATTGGGGGTTGCTCGGCATGTCCTGGGGCAACTCGCCGCGAGCCGCGTTGAGAGCTGCCTGCACATCGCGCGCAGCACCATTCATGTCGCGCTCGGGCTCAAACAACAGCACTATATCGGTAGTGCCAGCAACGTTCGTCGAGCTCATCTGGGTGATACCGGCAATGCGGGCAAAAGCCCGTTCCAGCGGCTGAGCCACCACGGCAGCCATGGTCTCCGGGCTTGCCCCCGGCAATTGTGCCGACACCCTGATGGTTGGCACTTCGACGCGCGGCAGTGGCGCCAGCGGCAGACTGCGGAATGCGACCAGTCCCAACACCACCAGCGCCAGCGACAACAACGTCGTGGCGACGGGTCGGGCAACAAAGGCGGCGGAGAAATTCATGGCTGCGCCTCTAGCCGCCAGCGGGGCGATGGCGCAGGCGCTGACCCGCGTGCGCGAGCCGCTCGAAGGACAGGTAGATGACCGGCGTGGTGAACAGTGTCAATAGTTGGCTGACGATCAGCCCCCCAACCACCGCCACGCCCAGTGGCCGGCGCAATTCGGCACCCACCCCCCAGCTGAGCATCAACGGCAACGCTCCGAGCAATGCCGCAGCGGTGGTCATCATGATGGGGCGAAAACGCAGCCGACACGCTTCGACAATGGCTGCATGCGGCGATTGTCCACGCTCGCGCTGTGCAACCAAGGCAAAGTCAATCATCAGGATCGCATTTTTCTGCACAATGCCAATCAACAGCACGATGCCAACGATGGAAATGACGTCCAGCTCCATGCCCGCCAGAATCAACGCAAGCAAGGCTCCAATGGTCGCCGAAGGCAGCGTGGAAAGAATGGTCAGCGGGTGGATGAAGCTCTCGTACAAGACGCCGAGCACAACGTAAACGCAGAGGATAGCGGCCAGCAGCAGCCACGGCTGACTGCCGAGCGAACCACGAAATGCCTGCAACGCCCCTTCAAACTGCACTTGCACGCTGGAAGGCAGATCGAGTTTCTGCGCGGTAACGTTGATGATGCGCGTAGCGCGGCCCAGCGATCCGCCGGGCGCCAGCCCGAATGAGATGGTTGCAGCCGGCAACTGATCGGCGCGGTTCACCACCAACGCCACCTCGCGCTGACTGACCGTTGCCAACGATGACAACGGCACCAACGGGCCTCGTGCAGCACCCATCGGCCCGTCGCGCGAGCTGCCGGGTGCGTATCCACGCAGATAAACCTGCCCCAATAATTCTCCGAAACCTTGTCCGGACGGGTCAAGTTCAAGCACTACCTGACGTTCACCTGCGGTGCTCAACAAGTTCTTGACCGCGCGCTGCCCGTAGGCGTTGTACAGCGCGTTGTCGATGGCTGCTGCAGTTACGCCGTGGCGTGCCGCGCGCGCCCAGTCGATTTTCACGTAGGCCTGCAAGCCACCGTCCTGCTGGTCGCTCACAACATCCGTGAGCGCACGCTGGCGACGCAGACTGGCCACAAAACGAGGCACCCACGTGCGCAGCGTCTGCATATCCGTTGCGGACAGCAAAACAGCGTAACGTCCACGGCTGGCACGATCTTCGACGGTCAGATTTCGCAGCGGCTGCAAATAGGCCTTGATGCCGTCGACAGCGTCCAGTTTTCCCCGCAGGCGGTGCATCACCGTCGCCACCCGGGGGCGCTCGGACAGTGGCTTGAGATTGATCTGCAGCCGCCCGCTGTTGAGGCTCGCGTTGTCGCGGTCAACGCCCACGAAGGATGCGACGTTGGCGACCGCCGGATCACTGTTGATGATCCGCGTCAGCTCGTGCTGGCGTTTGGCCATCAGCGCAAACGAGGTTTGTGGCGACGCTTCAGTCACCACCTGAATCGCGCCGGCATCCTGCAGTGGAAACAGACCCTTCGGGATCAGGACATACAGCATGACCGTCAATACAACCATTGCGCCGACGGCCAGCAAGGTTGCACCCTGATGTCGCAGCACCTTGTCGAGTAACCGCGCATAGGTTTCCAGAAGGCGCGTGAACCCGCGTCCGGTTGCGCCGAGGACTCCGTCAGCTTGCGCATCGCGTTTCAGCATGCGCGCGCACAACATGGGCGTAAGCGTGAGCGAAATCACACCCGAGATCAGGACCGCAACCGCCAACGTCAGCGCAAATTCGCGAAACAGGCGTCCCACCAAGCCCTGCATGAACAACAAGGGAATCAACACCGCAATCAGCGAGAGCGTCAAAGAGATGACCGTAAAGACAATCTCGCGCGATCCCGCCAGCGCCGCCTCAAGCGGAGGCTCCCCGGCCTCGACGTGACGGGCAATGTTCTCGATCATCACGATCGCATCATCAACGACAAACCCGGTGGCAATAATCAGTGCCATCAACGTCAGGTTGTTGACGGAAAAACCGGCGACATACATCACCGCGAACGTGCCGATGAGCGACAACGGCACCACCACGGCCGGAATGAAGGTGGCCGCTGCATTGCGCAGGAACAGGAAAATCACCAGCACCACGAGGATGACGGCAAACAACAGCTCGAGTTGTACATCATGTATCGATGCACGAATTGAAACCGTGCGATCCGCCAGCGTGGCAACGTGCACCGCCGCGGGCAGACTGGCTTCAAGTTGCGGCAACAAATGCCGAATTTGTCGAACAACTGCAACCGTATTGGCACCAGGTTGACGCTGAATGTTGAGAATGATTGCCGGCGATTCGTCAGCCCACGCCGCGACCTGTCCGTCCGCGGCGCCGTCGCTGACACTGGCCACATCGCCAAGGTGCAGCGTCGCCCCGTCGTGATCGGACACGGCGATGCGGGCAAACGCCGCAGCGGTCGTCAAATCCGCGTCGGTCGCAATCGTCGATGATTTGAGCGGGCCACTCAGCGTGCCCTTTGCCTGGCTGGAGCTGGCGGCATTGATGGCACCGCGCAGATCCTCCAGCACAAGCCCGTGGGCAGTGAGCGCCGCCGGGTGCGCGCGAACCAAAATCGCCGGACGATGCCCGCCAACGACGCTGACCAGTCCGACACCAGGCACTTGAGACAGCTTGCCAGCCAGTCGCGTGTCAGCAAGATCGCGCATGGTGGTCAGTGGCAGCGTGCGCGAGCTGAGCGCAAGCGTCATGATCGGAGCGTCTGCAGGGTTGACCTTGTGGTAAATCGGTGGCTGGGAAAGATCCGCTGGCAAGAGCGTTCCGGCCGCGTTGATGGCTGCCTGCACCTCCTGCTCGGCGACATCCAGCGGCAGTTCCAGCCCGAAGCGCAGGGTGATGACGGACATGCCAACCGAACTGGTCGAAGCCATGCGGTCGAGGCCCGGCATGCGCCCCAGTCGCCGCTCCAGTGGTGCGGTCACATTGGCCGCGATGATCTGGGCGCTTGCGCCCTGGTACTGCGTGACCACCTGAATCGTCGGAAAATCCACTTCCGGCAGGGCCGATACGGGCAGCAAGCGATAAGTGAACAGCCCCAGCAGAAGAATGGCTGCGGCCAGCAACGTGGTTGCCACGGGGCGCAGGATGAATGCGCGCGACGGGTTGAATGTCATGATGCGCCGGGGGTCACATCCGGGTCGTCCGTGTGCTGACGGTGAGCGGACTCCCCCGATAGCGGCCTGACGCTGTCGCGCTTGTCGTGTTCGCTCCCGGCTGCGCTCACCCGTGGCGGCGCATCATTGTTGTGCGCAGTAGCAATGGGCTTGACGCGCAACCCCGCACGCAGATGATCGGAGCCCTGGACGACCACCACCGTACCGACGTTGACGCCAGTCCGGACCACGCTCGTCATGTCGTCCCCGGGGCCAAGTTCTACCTGAGCGATGCTGACTGTCTGATCGGCACCCACGACATAGACGAAGGGGCCATCCGCGCCATGCTGAATAGCTGCGGTGGGCAGCAATACCGCGTCATCCAACTCGCGCACAGCGAGCTTGACTGACACGAACTGGTTGGGGAAAAGGTTATCGTCGGTATTGGGAAATACCGCCTGGAGCCGAACCGTCCCGGTGTCGGGGTCAATCTGGTTATCCGTGGCCTGCAATTTGCCATTGGCAAGCCGGGTGTCCGTGTCCGAGGCATAGGCAACGACGGCGGTCTCAGCGCCCGCATGCAGACGCTTGACCAGGTCCGCCAATACATGGCCAGGCAACGCAAACTCGACGCCGATAGGATGCAGCTCCGTCACGGTGGTGATGCCTTCCACGTCCGAGGGCTGGATAAAGTTTCCCGGATCCACCCGACGCAGACCCACCATGCCGCTGATGGGCGCAACGATTCGCGTGTTCGCCAGTTGCAGCTTGGCGTCATCCACGCGACTCTGCGCAACGCGAAGATCAGCCGCCTGCTGGTCCGCCAAGGCTTTCTGGTCAGCCACTCTCTGCGGCGGCATCGAGTCCTCGGTCAATAACTGTTGGTACCGTTGCAGGGTATCGGCCGCCTGCGCATGCAGCGCCTGGCTACGCGCCAGCTCGCCCTGGGCCAACGCCAGTTGCGTTGCCACGGGTTGCGGGTCCACCGTTGCCAGCAACGCTCCTTGTTTGACCATCTGCCCACCGCTGAACGAAACACTGAGCAAACGCCCGCTGACTGGACTGCGCACGGTAACGCTGTGCAGTGGCTTGACCGTACCCAGCGCGGATTGAAATACGGTGAACGGACCCTGCTTCACGGTTGCCGTGACCACCGCCACCGGCTGGGTCACGACATCGCGCTCGCCGCGTGGCGTCGACGCCAGTCGCCAGATGACCACAGCGATGATCAAGGCCGCCAGCGCCAGCAGGATATTGTGCCGTCGACCCCACCATGGCTGCACCGGGTCACGCCCCGAAGATCGGGGCGACCCACTGCGGAAGTTGGAAGTTTCCTGATCGTTCATGGCATGAGAATTTGCATCATGTCGTGCCATAACCCGTAATGTTGGCAAGCTGCCGCGTCATCATGCAGTTTCCCCCCCGATCCAAAAGCCGCACATCACGCGAGGCTACGCTCATACACACGATAGCGCTTGTACGCGCGCCCGCCGATGGCCTCGATGACGCTGCACATCCCGGCATTGTTTTCCAGTACCCAGGACAGTTCCACCTCACGCACGCCAAGCGCCTGGAGCGGCACGCGAACAGCTTCGATGACGACAAACGCCAACGCCGGGCCAAGACGCGTTTGCTGGAATTTCTGGCGTACCCCCATCAACGGTATCCGTGCGGAATGGGGGAACTGCAGTTTGATCCGCCATAGCAACTTCAACCAGCCGAACGGCAGCAATCTGCCGCCCAGGTCACCGATAGCCTCATTGATGTTGGGCAGCGCGACAATGAACGCTGCCGGCTCGCCATCAACTTCTGCTATCTGAATCAGACTCGGGCTCACCAGCATGCGCAGATTCTTGCCCAGCTCGCGAAACTCGGCTTGCGTGTAGGGCACAAATCCCCAGTTGTTGGCCCACGCATCATTGAAGATGCCGCGTAGCACCTCGAGTTCCTCGTCAAAGTGCTTCAGGTCCACCGGACGCACCCGCACCTTTTGCGGCGAGCGATCCAGCAGGCGTTGCATGACCACGGGCGCCTTGAAATCCGGTGACATCGTGTAAGCCAGCGTGTCGACTGCCTTGCGGTAACCATGCTGCTCGATGTGACCAGCATAATAAGGCCGCGCATGGCCCATCATGAAGACGGGCGGTGTGTCGAATCCATCGACCAGCAGCCCGGTTTCCTCATTGATGGACAAGTTGAACGGCCCGCGCACACGCTGGATGCCGTGCTCGCGCAGCCACTGTTCGGCCGTGGTCAGCAACGCTGAAAAGGTCTCGGCATCATCCTCAGCGTCGAGCATGCCGAAAAAGCCGGTGGCATCTTCATAGCGTTGCAGATGCAACTGATCAATCTGCGCACTGACGCGCCCGACCGGTCGATCACCACGCCAGGCGATCCAGGCCTGCCATTGCGCATGCGCAAAGTACGGGTTGCTTTTCGGCGACAGCGACATGCGCCGCTCAAGATGCAATGGCGTCACCCACATCGGGTCATCGCGCAATATGGCGTCCGATACCTCGATGAAGTTGTCGAGGTCCGTCTTGCTGGTAACTGCGTCGATGCGCAGCGTCGCCCTTGCGCCCACTGATTCACCCCCGTGCCGCCCAACCGCTTCGCGCCCAGCGACGGTAGGGACCTATCCGCAGGCAACAAGAATTGATGACGTTATCACGAACGGAACGGGACGCGAACAAGTGTACGTACCCGCGCGGGCCTACCCCGGGCGCAAAAGCACAAGGCGGCCACGCGCCTCGACACAACCTGCTACAGGGCCCACACCAGCGTCCATACCACGAGCGCATTCACGATCAACACGAAAACCGCAGCCGCCGCCAGATCCTTGATCCGGCCAGCAACCGGGTTTTGTTCCGGCCACAGCTTGTCGGCCAGCGCTTCCACGGCTGAATTGAACATCTCACCCGCCGGTATCGGCAACAGCACCCCCACCAGCAGCGCTTTTTCACTTCCCCCGACACCCAGCCACAGACCCAGCGGGACAAATATCACCAGCAAGACAACTTCCAGCCGGAACGCTGACTCGGTCTGCCACGCGGCACGCAACCCCTGCAGCGACCAGATCAAGGCGTGCCACAGTTCGCGCGGTCCACGGTGGACGGATTTAGCCATCTTAAAGATCCTGGACGGAAGTTGCTGGACACGGCCCGGCTCACTTTGCCAGCGATTCGATCATCGTGATATTCAGACGGTGCGGTCAAGTGGGCGGTGCTCTGCGCAACATCGAGAATTGACATCGGTTGGTTCCACGCGGAGACAGCTGGCAACAGAAAACAAGCCCCGGAACACGTGCATGCCGCATGTGCGCAACGCGTCACTCATTGGATCCTGAGCCGACGCCAAGGCTCCCCGCGCGGACGCTCGCTCGAGCATGTGTCGCTTTCGTCGTGCGCAACGATCTCCTCGACATGCTCCCAAGTCGAATTCGCTCTCTCCTGGAACACCATGCCGGGCACGCGACGCACCAGCCATGAAGGTTTGGCTCCGGCTCCCGCCCGCGCCAAAACCCAACCCGGGTAAATCTGCAGAAGAAAAAAAACCCGCGATTGCTCACGGGCTTGTGTACCAAAGCTGGCTGACAAGTGCCCGGGTAACCGCTAGAACGGAATCTCGTCATCCGTAAAGCCGTTGTCCGTCGGTGCTTCGGGTGCGGAACGATTGTCCCTTGCGCCTCCTTGGCTTCCACTGTCCTGACGCTGACCGCCAGAGCTGCCCTGGCTGCGCTGATAACCACCGCCTCCCGCCTCACCACCAGCGCCGCCACCACTACCAAGCAATTGCATATTGCTGGCAATGATATCGGTAAAGTATTTTTCCACCCCATCCTTGCCGGTGAACTTGTCCGTACGGATCGAACCCTCAATATAAACCTGGCGACCCTTCTTCAAGTACTCGTTGGCAATCTCCGCGAGGCGCCCGAAGATCTTCACGCGGTGCCACTCGGTTCGTTCCTGTTTCTCATTGGTCTGCTTGTCCGTCCACGACTCGCTCGTGGCCAGATTGAATGTACAAATCCCCGAACCACTCGTGGTGTAGCGCATTTCCGGGTCGGCACCAAGGTTGCCGATCAGAATGACTTTATTGACGCCGCGTGCCATGGGATGTCCTCTTGGAAGCCGGCCGCTCGCGCAATGCGGACGGTCGGGATGGTGGAGTGAGGCGCTCATGATAACCGCCATGCCGGGCGAATCTACATGAGCCCCATGTGATCGTCTGCCGGCGCGCGCCACCGCCACCATCGGCATCGCGCCCTGACTGATGTCAGCCGACGACTTGTGCAGCCACCGCCGCGCGATCAATCCGCCGCGCACCGAACACCACCAGCGGCAGCCACAGCAACGTCAGCGCCGCGGCGCATGCAAAGATGCCATCAGGTCCAAATCGACCCAACGCCAACCCGCCCAGCGTCCCGCCGACAAACGCGCCGACAAACTGGCTGGTCGAATAAGCACCCATTGCTGCGCCACGCAGGTGCGTGGGGGCAAGCCGCGACACCAGACTGGGCAGAGCCGCTTCAAGCAGGTTGAAGCCGGAAAAAAACACCGTCGCGGCTACGCCAAATGCGATCAGGTGGTTGCCGGACAGGGCGAACCCGAGCAAAGCCAGACCAATCGCGACCACGCACACCATCACCACGCGCAGACTTTGCGCCACTTCCCGCATGTGCCGCAAACTGGCCCCCATCACCAGCGCGGCGATCAGCATCACCGGCAAGTACAGCTCCCAGTGGCGGTTGACAGGCAAGTTCAAGGTGTTTGCCAGCAGCAACGGCAATCCGACGAAACTGGCCGTAAGCAGCGCGTGCAGGAAAAACACCGAGCCATTCAACACCAGCATGCGCCCGTCGCGCAGCATCTCCAGCACCTGGACAAAGCCGGCAGCAGCCGGTGCCCGCGCGCGGGCTGGTGTCGGCACGATCAGCCACAGCAGCACCAGCGAAAGCAAAGCCAGTATCGAAGTGGCCGCAAACAAACCGGACAAACCCCGTACGGCTTCGAGCGGAGGCCCCAGGATCAACGCCAGCAGGAACGCCAGCCCGATCGACACGCCGATGATACCCATTACTTTGCCGCGATTTTCGTCTGCGGTGAGATCGGCGGCCAACGCGATGCCGGCGCCAGCAACCGCGCCCATGCCTTGCACCGCGCGACCAATGGCAATGCCGGTCAGCGTGTGGGACATGGCCGCAATGACCCCACCGATGGCAAACAGCACCAAGCCAATGGTGATCGCCGGCTTGCGCCCGATGTGATCTGACAGCAGTCCCAACGGGATCTGCAGCACGATTTGCCCCAGTCCGTAGATGCCGAGCGCGAAGCCGATCATGAACGGGGTAGCACCGGGCATGCCTTTCGCATACAGCGAAAACACCGGCATGATCAAAAATAAACCGAACAGGCGCAGACTGATCACGCAGGCCAGCGTCAGCGCACTGCGCAATTCGAGACGGCTGAGTTTGCTCACCGGCGACTGTTGCTCAGGGAATACATCACCGCGGATTATACGGTCATAGCCAACCGTTTTCGCAGTGGCGTGCCACGGCAACTGGTCACGGCACAACTGCCCGCGCACCCTATAATCGTCGCCTACGCCGCCTTGAAGTCCCCATGCACGTGATGCCCGCTGACGTTTTTCGCCCCCCCGGTTTTGCCCAGGTGCGCGAACTGGCTGCCGCCGATATGCGTCGTGTCGACGCGCTGATCCGTCGGCGCCTGTCTTCGGACGTAGTGCTGATCAACCAGATCGCCGATCACATCGTGGCCAGCGGTGGCAAGCGGCTGCGCCCCACCCTGCACGTACTGGCTGCGGAGGCGGCCGGCTATGCTGGCGACCAGCACATCAAGCTGGCGGCAGTCATCGAGTTCATCCACACCTCAACCTTGTTGCACGACGATGTGGTCGATGAATCGGAACTGCGACGCGGGCGCAAGACGGCGAACGCGCTGTGGGGCAATGCCGCCAGTGTCCTGGTTGGTGATTTTCTGTACTCGCGTTCGTTCCAGCTCATGGTGGAACTGGACGACATGCGCATCATGCGCATCCTTGCCGACACCACCAACACCCTCGCCGAGGGCGAAGTACTGCAGTTGCTTAACATCGGCAATGCGGACGTCAGCGAAGCTGCGTATCTGGCGGTGATTGAGCGCAAAACTGCGGTGCTGTTCGCCGCCGCGACCGAGTTGGGTGGCGTGCTTGGCCGACTGCCTGACGCGCAAGTGGCTGCGCTGCGACGCTACGGCATGGAGCTGGGCTACGCGTTCCAGATCGCCGACGACCTACTCGACTATGTGAGTGATGCGGACACCTTGGGCAAGAACGTCGGCGATGACCTGCTCGAAGGCAAACCGACACTACCGCTGATCTACGCGCTGGAAACCGCCGACGCAGAACTCGTGCAGCTTCTGCGTCGAGCCATCCAGCATGAGGGTGTCGGGCCGCTGGAACCCATTGTCACCGCGATCCGCAATTCCGGAGCCATGCAGCGCACACAGGCGTGTGCCGCGCGGCACGCGGAAGCTGCGCGCGACGCGCTCGCGGCATTGCCACCGTCACCGCAACGCGATGCACTGGCAGTATTGGCCGACTATTCCGTGCAACGCACCTACTGAACGCCCTGGCAACCCAACGCAGCCATTGGGTCACGCAAGCTTCCTGGCGACACACTATCCACCAGGCTCACGGCTGAGCGGAAAATGCTCCGCCCAGCCAATCGCGCATGAGGCGATAACTGCGCGTCGCGGCGGTTTTGTCGTAGCGACAACCAGGCGAGTTCTCGCCCACTTCCGTGAAGCAATGCACGGCGTGACCAAGCACCACGAACTGCCAATCCGCAGGACTGGACCGCATCTCGTTCATGAACTTTTCGGCATCGGGCATGGTGCCCTTGTCATCGGCGCCATTGATCGCCAGTACCCGCGCCTTGATGTTTTTCGCCAGCGCCGGATCATCTGTTGTCAGCCCGCCGTGAAATGCCACGACCGCAGCCACGTCCGCGCCACTGCGCGCCAGATCGAGCACGGCCGAACCACCAAAGCAGAAGCCGATCGCCGCCAGTTTCGTGACATCAAGCGGCGCACTCCCCGCCTGCGCTCGCAACTGCGCCAGCGCCAGCTGCATCCGCGCGCGCATCAATCCGCGATCCGCGTACAACGGCTTGACTGCTGCCTGTGCCTGTTCGGCGCTGCCCGGCCGCACGTGCTCGCCGTACATGTCAGTGAGCAGAATCACATAGTCTTTCCCGGCCAGCATTTCCGCCTTCTTCAGCGCCGCGTCGTTGATGCCGTACCAATTCGGCACCATCACCAGACCGGGACGCTTGGTCGTCACCGCTGCGTCGTACACCAACACGCTGTGAAACGTGGTGCCGTCCTGCGTCCAGGTAACCGGGCGCTGCACCATGGCTGCCGACGCAGCAAACGGAAATGCCGCCAGCAACAGCAGGCCGTGAAGTCGAGTGATGCGCATGAGGCAACCTCCTGTGGGTGGAACGAGCCGCTACTTGCACGCAGTGGCATTGAGCGGGAACTGATGGTTTTTTGCGAGGCCGCAAAGGAGTCCGGAATAATGGTAAAACACCGCAAGAGCCGAGGGGCGGTGCCACCACACAGAACCCGCGCGCAGGCTCATGCCCGTGCACGGGCGAGATCAAACTCCTGCAGCGTGATTGACGATACGTCGCTTGAACGGTGACAGATGGCTGAGCAGCCGCATGCCTGCACCACGTGCGGCGACCAGTGGCAATGCATTCGATGCATACACCCGCGCCAGCGCATCAAAGCTCAACGCGTCGAGCGTGTCCGCGCTGCGCCGACGGCGCGCATAACGACGCAGCACATGCGCGGCGCCAATGTCGCGACCAGACTTGTGCGCCGCCAGCAACGTATCGCGCAATTCGACTACATCACGCAGGCCCAGATTCACCCCCTGGCCGGCCAGCGGGTGCACGGTGTGGGCCGCGTCACCGAGCAATACCATGCGCTGCGCTTGATAGCTCCTGGCCAATTGCAGCTTGAGCGCGAATGCGGCGCGCGGCGTACTGGCCACGATCCGGCCCAGACGAAAATCACTGGCCACGCCCAAGGCGTCCATGAACTGGCGATCATCCAGCCCCAACACGCGCTGCGCCTCGACTTCAGGCAACGACCAGACGATGGAGCTGCGGCCATCGGCGAGCGGCAGCAATGCCAGCGGCCCACCGCGCAGGAACCGTTGCCAGGCCGTTTGCTGATGTGGTCGCTCGGTGGCAACGTGGGCGACCACGGCACGCTGCGCATACTCGTGGCCCCGCGTCGCGATGCCGGCCAGGTGCCGCAGCGGTGACGCAGCGCCATCAGCAGCCACCAAGACGCGCGCAGACACCGTGCCACCGTCAGCCAGATGCAACCCGATGCGATCGTCCTCGGCCTGCATCCCCTCCACTTGTGCCGGACACAACACGCGCACGCCAGCCGCCGCCAGCGCGTTCCACAGCATCCACTGCACGAGCCGGTTCTCGACAATGCAGCCCAGCCCATCGTGCCCGGTGGCGACGGCCGCAAAATCGAGCGTCGCCCCGCTCTCCGCATCCCATACATGCATGTGCGTGTAGCGACTGCAGCGAGCATCACGAATGGACGTCCAGATGCCAAGTTCATGCAACAACTTTATTGACGATGGCGCCAGTCCGACCACGCGCAAATCGACCTCGTCATCCTGAGCCCACGGCTTTGGTTGACGGGCTTCCAGCAACGCGGTCGTGAAACCCGCACGAGCCAACGCGAGCGCAGCCGCCGCACCCGCCATGCCACCGCCAACGACGGCGATATCCAGCGCCGCAGGCCGGCGCCGCGCGCTCCCGATCAGTGCTGTGGCGGTCACGCCACAGACTCCAATGCTGCTTGTGGCGGCTCGCCACGAAAACCCATGCCACGCTGCGCCAGCACCCGCTGCAGCGCTGGCACGCGATCGCAAGCCAGCAGCGCCAGCGAACGCAATGGCGCCAGCAACGGTTGTGGCAAACACGCGAGCTGCACCAGCGCGTGACTCATGGCCATGGTGCCGTCGCGGTCGGGCGCGCGCCGTGCCGCGTAGCGCTGCAGGACTTCATGTGCACCCACCTCAGGGGCGTCGACTACCAACTCGGCCAGCGTCAACGCGTCCCGCAGGCCAAGGTTGAAGCCCTGGGCGCCAATCGGATGGATGGTCTGCGCAGCATTCCCCACCAGCACGGCATGATGGGCAATCAATTGGCTGGCCACGACCCGATGCACGGCATACGGAAAGCGCTTGCCCGGGCGTGTCAGGCGCCCCAGGCGCCAGCCAAACCGGCGTTGCGCCAGCGCGAGATAATCCGCGTCATCCAGCTCACCGACACGTGCCGCCTCGCCGGCTGGAACGGTAAGCACCAGCCCGCAATGGTGATCCCCCAGCGGCAAGAGAGCGACCGGTCCATCATCGCTGAAGCGCTCAAACGCCCGCTGCGCATGCTCGCGCTCCGGGGTGACGGTGCAAACAAACAACGTCTGCTCATAATCGTGACGCTCGACCTCCACGCCCAGCGCGCCACGCACGGAAGATTCGGTGCCGTCGGCACCAACCAGCAGCGCAGCGTCGACACTGCGATTCCCGTCGGCACAACGCAGATGTGCGCGCCAGCCGCTGGCCAGTGGCTCCAGCCTAGTCAACGTGGCCGGGGCAAGTTGAGTCAGCCGCTGGCACTCGTCCAGACGCCGCAGCAGCGCCGCACCCAGTTCACGCGCTGGCAGGGTCCAGCCCAACGCATCGACGCCGTGTTTGTCAGCGTCCATGCGCACGCTGCCAAAGTCTCCGCTGCGACTCACGCGGATGTGCCGGATGGGCGTGGCTGCCGCTGAAGCATGTCGCCACACGCCAAGGGCACGCAGACCATTGACGCTGGCGCGCGCCAGCGCAAGATTGCGCTCGTCGTAACTGGGTTGCGCTCCGACCCGCGGGGCGGCGGCCTCGACCAGCGTGGCGGCGATGCCAGCCGCGTCCAGCGCAATCGCCAGGCTTGCGCCCACCAAGCCTCCGCCAACGACCAGCACGCTGCGCGGGTCAACCACCGCCGATCCAGATGTATCCATGCGCCAATCATACCGAACCCGGAGCGGCCCGCGCCGCGCCGTTGCGATAGACTAAGGCTCTGTCCAGACGCCACCGTGGAACCGCAAATGACCAAGACACACGCCGAACGCTTCGGCATCTTCCTGCTGCTTGCACTGGTGATGGCGGCCACACGCTTGCATCATTTCAGCGTGATACCGGACGCGTCGTGGGGAGTGTTTTTCCTTGCGGGCTTCTGGCTGCGGGGCTCCGCGCGCTGGGCGTTCGTGCTGCTGATCGCCGAAGCGGTGCTGATCGATTTCTTCGTGATTACGGGTCAAGGCCTCGATTTCTGGACGCATTACTGCGTGTCCCCGGCGTATTGGAGCATGCCCGCTTATTTCGGCGCCATGTGGTTTGGCGGTAGCTGGCTGGCCGCTCACGAACACGGCTTGCGTGCATCGACCTTGGGGCTCGCAGCAAGTGCATTGTTGGTCAGTGAAGCGGCGTGCTACCTCATTTCCAACGGAAGTTTCTACTGGCTGAGCAATGCAGTGCCGCTGCCGCGCAGTGCCGCAGGCTGGATGAGCAACCTCGGCGACTGGTACTTGCCGTTCCTGGGCACCACCGCACTGTACGTTGGCGTCGGCGCCCTGCTGCATGTTGCTGCCACGCTGTACACCGGCCGCCAGCGCGCCAGCTACGCGCGTTCTTGCTGAGTCGCGGACATGGGCAATCGACTCTCCCGCATCTACACGCGCACCGGTGACGACGGCAGTACCGGGTTGGGAGATGGTTCGCGGACCGGGAAGGACTCGTTGCGCGTCACCGCGTACGGAACCGTAGACGAGCTCAACTGCACGATCGGCATGGTACTCGCGGCAAGTGGCATACCCGATGCGGTGCGCGAGGCCTTGACTCAAGTGCAGCACGATTTGTTCGATCTGGGTGGCGAGTTATGCATCCCGGGCATGGAAACCGTGCAGGATGCGGACATCACGCGCCTGGAGTCCATCCTTGATGCGTTGAACGACCCATTACCGCCGCTGAAGGAATTCATTCTGCCTGGCGGCGGCATGGCCGCAGCCTGCGGGCACCTTGCACGTACGGTTTGCCGTCGGGCAGAACGGACGGTGGTGGCGCTCTCGCGCGAGGAACCCATCCGCGTGCAACCACAGCATTACCTCAACCGGTTGTCTGATCTGCTGTTCGTGATCAGCCGGGTACTGGCACGGGAAGCTGGCCACGGCGAGGTGCTGTGGCAGCACGAACGCCGCCCCAGGCCCAAACCTGCCACCTGAGCCAGCACATGCTGCGGCTTTACACGCACCCGGCTTGCCTGCAACACAAATCGGCTACCGACCATGTCGAATGTCCGGCGCGGCTGGAAGCGGTGCTGCAGGCACTCGACCATGATCGCCACGCCGCACTTGATCGCGTCGAAGCACCACGAGCCACGCGTGAACAATTGCTGCGCGGGCACGACGCCACCTACGTTGATGCCATCCTGTCCACCACGGCGGACAACGGCGAACGCATGCTGGACGCCGACACCTACTTCTGCGCGGCCTCGCGCGAAGGCGCGCTGCGGGCAGCCGGGGCCGTAATCGGCGCCGTCAGTGCGGTGCTCGAAGCGCGTTGCGACAAGGCATTCTGTGCGGTCCGCCCACCCGGTCACCATGCCACCCGCACGCAGGCAATGGGCTTCTGCGTGTTCAATAATGTGGCGCTGGGCGCCGCGCACGCACTCGCGCAGTACGGGCTTGAGCGCGTCGCCATTGCCGACTTTGATGTTCATCACGGCAACGGGACGCAAGATATTTTTGCGCACGAACCACGCGTCATGTTCGTGTCCAGCCACCAATCACCGCTTTACCCGGGCTCGGGCGCCGAGGACGAATGCGGCGTGGGGAATATCGTCAACGGCACACTGGCGCCCGGTGCCGGCTCGCACGAATTCCGGGCGCTGTGGGGTGACGTGCTGTTGCCGCGTCTGTACGCTTTCCGACCACAACTGGTATTGATCAGCGCCGGCTTCGATGCCCACCGCTGCGATCCACTGGCCGATCTGCAACTGGGCCGGGAAGACTACACCTGGATCACCAACCAACTTGTGGCGCTGGCACGGGCGCACGCACATGGTCGAGTGGTATCCACGCTGGAAGGCGGTTATGACCTCGCCGCGCTGGCCGACAGTGCGAGCGCGCATGTCAGCGCTCTGCTGGACTGACTCGCGCACCATGACGGACACTCACGTGGGAGCCGCCTGAATAGCCGCATGGCAGGTCCACCCGGACGGCCCGTGGAGTGCACCGTCATGCTCTCCATCGCTACGGCCCAGAGTCCAACGGCGCCTCTGACGACGTTGCGCACTACCTGCTGCTGGTGTATCTGCTTCATGGCGAACAGCCCCGATTCCTGCCGCAGGCGTTTCTTTCTGCTAGCTTATCGAGCCTTCAAGGTCAGCGAATTCCATAGTGCCATCCAAGTTCCCCCCTCGCCGCCTGCTCGCGGCCGCCGCAGCGCTGGCCCTGATTGGTGCGCCAACCGGCGCTGATGCGGCCAGCCCAGCCACAAACCGTGCGTCTACAAGCGCCACCCCAGCCTGTCCATTGGGTACGTTCCACTGCGCACCACGCCCAGTCAGCTATGCGATGTGTCGGCCCAACAGTCTCCTGGAGTTCTACGACCCGACCCTGGACAAGGACTCCAGCCGACGTGACACCAGCGCCGCGCAGATGCAGTCCGCACACGTGGACAGCTCGAACCAGGAGGTCTATCACCTGTCCGGCAATGTGCGGCTGCGACGCGCCGACCAGCAACTGCAGGCCGACAGTCTGGACTACAACGACCAGACCACGGATTACGACGCGCGCGGCAACGTGCGTTACCAGGAAGCTGGTCAGTTGCTGGCCGCCTCGCACATGCGCGGCAACGCCGACGCCAGCCAGAGCATTGCCGATGACGTGCGTTATCAAATGCTGGCCTCGCACGGCAACGGCGCTGCCAAACGTGGCCAGATGCTGGATGCACAACACTCGCGCTACTCGATGGCCACCTATTCGACGTGCGACGTTGGTCACCACGTTTGGGAATTTCGTGCGCGCTCGATCACCATCAACAAAGACACCGGCGTGGGCGTGGCGCGGCATGCGACGATGCGTCTGGGCAACGTGCCGTTTCTGTACCTGCCATACTTCAGCTTCCCCACGGACGACCGGCGCAAGAGCGGCTTTCTGTACCCGACCATCGGCCGCACCAGCCGTTCCGGCTACCAGGTCAGCACGCCGTACTATCTCAATCTGGCGCCCAATTACGATGCAACGCTCGACCCGCGCATGTACAGCTCGCGCGGCGGCATGCTGGGGGGCGAGTTTCGCTATCTGGTGCCAGGCAGCACGGGTCAGCTCAGCGTGCAATACGTACCGAACGACCACGGCGCGTCCAGCGGACTGGCCGACACCAATGACACGCACCGCTATCTGATCAGTTTCTCCGACAGCACGCGGCTGTGGGACGGATGGCGGCTGGGTGCGTCGATCAATCGCAGATCAGACAGCAGCTACCTGTATGACTTTGCCCAGGACGGCGCGGGCTCAAGGGTGTATTCCCTGGCTTCATCGCTGGCGGTGAGTGGCAGCGGCACCTGGTGGGATGCAGCGTTTGGCGGCGTCGCCTACCAGAACACTAACCCGTTCCTCACCGACCAGGTGCTGCCTTATCGACAACTGCCGTTCGTGACGTTCAATGCGGAAATTCCCTTGTCGCGCTGGTTGGAAACAGGCCTGACCAGTGAAGCGGTGGCGTTCCGCAAGCCCGGCTTCGTCGAAGGGCAGCGCGAGGATCTGTATCCTTACCTCAGTGCCAGTTTCGGCACGTCCGCGTGGTTTGTCCGCCCCAAACTCGCGTATCGCTACACCGCTTATCAGCTCAACGGTACTGCTTCACGCTATGGCTACTTCGGACTGCTGCCGGCGGGAGCGGCGTCGCCATTCACGGAACAGTCGCCAAGCCGCTCGCTGCCCGTCGTCAGCGTCGACAGTGGGCTGGTGTTCGATCGCAGCACCGCACTGTTTGGCCACGATTACACGCAAACTCTGGAACCACGGCTGTTTTACCTGTACGTACCGTACCGCAACCAGTCCAATCTGCCGTTGTTCAACACCAACCGGATGTCGTTCGACTACTGGCAGCTATTTTCCCCGAATCAGTTTTCCGGCGCCGACCGGCAAATGGATGCGAACAATCTCACGGCCGCGGTCACCTCGCGCCTGCTTGACGAAAACGGCGTCGAGCGCCTATCGGCGAGCATTGGCCAGATACGCTACTTCTCGCCGCAACGCGTCCTCGGCACGGATTGGTCAGGTTCCAGCTATGTGGCGCAATTCAGCGCGCAGCTCAGCGACCAATGGCGCTTGAACAGCGCGTATCAGTGGAGCCCGAACACTCACCAGACTGAAATGGGCACGCTGGAGTTGCAGCGCCGGGTCGGCGAGGACGGCATCGTCAACTTCGCTTATCGCTACCGCCGCGGGTTGCTGGAACAATACAGCGCATCGGCGGTCTATCCACTGTCTGCACGCTGGCGGCTGTTGGGCTCGGCCGCCTGGTCGGTACCCGACGGGCGCATGGTCGAGGCACTGGCCGGCGTGCAATTCGACAGTTGCTGCATTTCCCTGCGTCTGGTGGCGCGGACCTACGTCAACCAGGGCAATTTCGGGTTTGGCCCGGCCGCGAACGAGGCTGACCTCAATCGACGTGACAACGCGGTCTTGTTCGAAATCGAGTTCAAGGGACTGGGTTCGACCGGCGACCAGGTAGAGCCGCTTTTGCGCCGTGATATTCTGGGTTATCAATAACCGTACTAGCCCCGCCGATACAGGCTCTCCTTGATGAAGCGATCCATCGCACTATTTCTGATCGCTGGCGCGATCACTTTCTCCGCGCACGCGCAACTGTTGACGCCCGCACCCGCGGCCGAACAGCCGCTGGACCGCATCGCTGCAATCGCCAATGACGACGTCATCCTGCAGAGCGAGCTGACCGACGCGGTCCGCTCGGTGCAGCAGCAGTACGCTGCACACCCCGAGCAACTGCCTCCGCCGGACGTGTTGCAAAAGCAGGTGCTCGACCGTTTGATACTGATGCGTTTGCAGGTGCAAAAGGCTCGGGACCAAGGCATCAACGTATCCGACGCCGACGTTGACCAAGCGGTCAACGTCGTGGCCAAGCAGAACAAGATCACGCCAGAACAATTGCGCGCCGAAGTGGAACGCACGGGCAGCTTTGCGGCATTCCGCCAACAACTGGCCGACCAGCTCACGGTGCAGCGCCTGCACGAGAGCGTCGTCCACGACTCGGTGTCGGTGACCGACAGCGAGATCGACAATCTGTTGCAAAGCCCCACCTACAAGGCCGGCGAAGTCCACCTCGGACACATCCAGATCAGCATTCCAGGCGGTGCCGACGCCGCGGCGATCCAGGCCAGTCAGACCAAGGCCGCGCAAGCGGAAGCCGCAATCAAGGGCGGCATGGATTTCAACGCCGCGGCAATCCGCTACTCCGACGCCGCCGATGCGCTTGACGGCGGGGATCTTGGATGGCGTCGTCTGGACGAGGTGCCACCTGCGTTTGCCGATGCCGTCACCAACATGCAGGCAGGCGATGTCAGCCAACCACTGCGTGGTCCGACCGGATTCCACATCCTCAAGCTGTTCGGACAGCGTCAACCCGAACGGCAGATGGTCACGGAATACCACGCTCGACAAATCCTGATCAAGCCCTCGGAACTGGTCTCACCGGCGCAGGCTGAGCAGAAAGCCAGGGATATCCACGATCAGATTGTCAACAAGCACGAAGATTTCGCGAAGCTGGCAAAGGCTGATTCCAAGGACGACACCACCGCAAACCTGGGCGGAGACATGGGTTGGTTCCAGCAGAATGCGTGGGGTTCGGCCATTGGCAAGACAGTGAGTGAACTCAAGGACAACGAAGTCTCGGAGCCAATCCAGACCGAAGCAGGCTGGCATATTGTGCAACGTCTGGGTACACGCCAGAGCGATCTTACGGATGAGATTGCGCGCAATCAGGCGCGACAGTCCGTCGGCAACCGCAAGGCTGAACAAGCCTACGACGACTTCCTGCGTGACCTGCGCGCGAACGCCTACATCAAGATTCTGTTGCCAGGGTTGCAAGACGCAAGCGGACAACCGGCCGGCACCAGCGCGCCGAAAGCGGGTTGAACGATACGCTGCTGCCGCGACTGGCAATCACCGCTGGCGAGCCGGCAGGGGTCGGACCTGAATTACTGATCCGGCTGGCCTGTACTTCCATTGCCGCCGACCTGGTCGCGATAACTGACCGCACATTGTTGCAGCGTGCCGCGACGCGCTGCAAGGTCAAGGTGAACCTCGTCGACGACGACGGTAGCGCCTGCAGTGCCCGCACTCCGGGGACCTTGCGGGTATGTCACGTGGCGCTGGCTACGCCTGAAATACCCGGCCGGCCTGATCCCCGCAATGCACGCCACGTGCTGGCCACGTTGGCAACTGCCGCGGACGGCTGCATGGACGGGCGCTACGCCGCCGTGGTCACTGCACCGCTACAGAAAGCCACGATCAACGACGCGGGCGTGCCCTTCAGTGGGCATACCGAGTTTTTCGCCAACCGCACCCACAGCGAAGTGGTGATGATGCTGGCCAGCCCGACGCTGCGTGTGGCGTTGGCCACCACGCATCTGCCGATTGCCGCAGTGCCTGCGGCAATCACGTCCAGTACGCTCACCCGGGTACTGCGCATCGTGCACGCGGAGTTGCGCCGGAAGTTCGGCTTTGCCGCACCGCGCATCGCCGTGCTCGGGCTCAACCCGCACGCGGGCGAAGGCGGCCATCTCGGCCGTGAGGAAATCGACACCATCATCCCCGTACTCAACGCGTTGCGCGGCGAAGGCATGCATCTGTTGGGGCCGTTGCCGGCCGACACCGCATTCGTACCCGCGCAGCGCCAGCACTACGAAGCCGTACTGGCGATGTATCACGATCAAGCATTACCCGTATTGAAAAGCGAGGCGTTCGACTGCACCGTCAATCTGACGCTCGGCCTGCCGTTCATTCGCACCTCGGTGGACCACGGTACCGCGCTCGACCTGGCTGGCAGCGGCAGCGCCAACCCTGCCAGTCTGATTGCCGCCACACACATGGCCATGGACCTCATCGCGCGCGCCGGGACTGCGAACGTGGATGCCAACGCGCTGCCCGCTGATGCACCCGGACCAGCGGACGAAGTCCCCGACCGGTCATCGCGCGGGCACAACGCCACATCATGAGTGCACCGAAGAAAAGCTTCGGTCAGCACTTCCTGCACGACCACAGCTACATCGAGCGCATCGTCCGATCGCTGGCGCCACGCGCGCAGGACTTCGTGCTGGAAATCGGCCCTGGTGAAGGTGCGCTGACGCTGCCGCTGTTGCGCGCCGCCGGCAAGCTTACTGCCATCGAGCTGGATGCCGACCTGATCCCCGCATTGCATGCGCGTGCGGCCGGCGCCGGTGAATTGGAGATCATTCATGCCGACATCCTGCAGGTTGATTTAACCGCGCTGGCACACCGTCATGGCGTGGAACGCGTGCGCCTCGTCGGCAACCTGCCGTACTACATTTCCAGTCCGATCCTGTTTCACTGCACCGGGCATCTGGCCGTGGTCGAGGACATGCACTTCATGTTGCAGAAGGAAGTGGTGCAACGCATGGCCGCCGCCCCGGGCAGCAAGATTTACGGTCGGCTGTCGGTGATGCTGCAACTGGTGTGCCGCGTCGAGCCGTTGTTCGATGTACCCGCGCGTGCATTTCGGCCACCACCGAAGGTGGACTCGTGCGTAGTACGGCTGGTGCCACTGGCTGCACACGAACGCCATGATGCGCAGGCACAGGATGTCCACGCCGTCGTCAAGGCGGCGTTTGGCCAGCGCCGCAAGACGCTGGCCAACGCACTGAGCCAATTGCTCGACAGCGACGCAATTCGCAGCGCCGACATCGACCCGCGCGCACGAGCGGAAACTCTTGCTCCAGCAGCGTTTGTTCGCCTGGCCAAGGTTCTTGCCGCGCGTCGGAGCCGATCACCTGCGGCCTAGGTGACTGATCGCAACCACGGCCAGTGCGCGATCGGGCGACACAAGCCGTACAATTCGCGCATGACTGAGAAATCCTCCTACACGATTGAAGTGCAGGTCCAATCACGCTTCGTGCCTGACCAATCGAAACCGCAAGCCAACCGTTTCGTGTTCGCGTACACCGTCACGCTGCGCAATGCCGGAGAGATGCCGGCGCGCCTGCTCACCCGCCACTGGGTGATCACCGACGCCAACGGCAAAGTGGAGGAAGTACGTGGCGACGGGGTTACCGGCGAACAGCCGTGGATGCGTCCGGGTGACGATTTCGAGTACACGTCCGGCGCGGTACTGGAAACTTCGGTCGGTACCATGGGAGGCAGCTACCAGATGCTTGCCGACGATGGCACGCATTTCGAGGCGCCGATTCCCACGTTTACACTTTCTGTTCCGCGCACGCTGCACTGATGACCCGGCGCTGACATGGCCACGTACGCAATCGGCGACGTGCAGGGTTGCTATCCGGAACTGCAGCGGCTGCTGGAGAAGTTGCGTTTCGATCCAGCTCGCGATCAGCTCTGGTTTTGCGGCGACCTGGTAAACCGGGGGGGCCAATCACTGCTGACGCTGCGCCTGATCCACAGCCTGCGCGAAAGCTGCATCATTACCCTGGGCAACCACGATCTCAGCCTGCTGTCGATCGCGCAACGTCGTCCCGACGCGCAGGCCCGGGTCAATCCGGAATTGCGCGAAGTGTTGTTTGCCGAAGATGCGCCCGTACTGTTTGAGTGGCTGCGCTCACAAAAGCTGCTGCATCACGACCCGGCATTGAACTGGACCATGATCCATGCCGGTCTGGCGCCAGTGTGGACTCTGCGCCAGGCCCAGGACTCTGCGCGCGAAGTGGAACGCGAGCTGTCCAGCCCGCGCCATCCGAAATTGTTGCGCAATCTGTTCGGCAATCGTCCCGCCATCTGGTCCAACCGATTGCAGGGACTGGAACGACAGCGCGCGACGATCAACATGCTCACGCGCATGCGCTATTGCGACGTCAACGGACGGATTGATTTCGATGCCAAAGGCATGCCGGGTACGCAAAGGCCCGGGTTGTATCCGTGGTTCTCCGTGCCCGGTGTGCGCAAGCGCAAGCTGCGCATTGTGATCGGCCACTGGTCAACCCTTGGACGCTTCGTTGGCTGCGGCGTGCACGGGATCGACACCGGTTGCGTTTGGGGCGGGCAGCTCACGGCCCTGCAGCTGGATTGCCCCGAACTGCGCTATATCAGCGTCGAGGCGCAACCGGGGCGGCAACGCCAACCCGCCAGCGCCGACTGACCCCGGCGCAAAGGGCAACCGGACCCGGCGCCGGCAGCATAACCGTCATTCAACGAAGCTGACCGTGGCAATACTTGTACTTCTTGCCGGACCCGCATGGGCACGGGTCATTGCGCCCAATCTTCGGACTTCCCAGCTGCACCGGCCTTTGCACGGCCGTGGCTGCGCCGCCGCCTGTGTCTTCGGGCGCCGCGGCGCCGTACGCGCTCTCGGCCGGGGCGCCACCACCGCTGGCGAGCATCTGCTGCTGCAGGCGTGCAGCGATACGCTGTTGCTCGGCTTCCATCTCGGCAACTTCTTCCTCGCTGCGCACGCGAATGCGCGCGAGCATCTGCACTACCTCGCCCTTGATGCGATCGAGCATCTCGGAGAACAGGCGAAATCCCTCGCGTTTGAACGCCTGCTTCGGATCCTGTTGCGCATAGCCGACCAACCCGATGCTCTGGCGCAAATAATCCATGTTCGCCAGATGGTCCTTCCAGGCGTTGTCCACCACGGTCAGCATGACGTGCTTCTCGAGCTGACGCATGGTCTCGGCACCAATCAGTTCTTCCTTGGCCTGAAACATCCCGTTCACGCCGTCCATGACGTGCGCAAGAATCCTCTCGGAATCAACTTCAGACTGCTCCTCGAACCACCGCACCAACTCCAGCGACAGGCCGAACTCGTTTTCCAGTTGCTTGTCCAGGCCCGGGATGTCCCACTGCTCGTCGATACTGTCGAGCGGGACATGGGCGAGCACCAGCGAACGCACCACATCCTCTCGAATGTCGGCAACAGTCGCGGCCACCTCCTCGCCTTCAAGCAATTCGTCGCGCTGGGTGTAAATCACCTTGCGTTGGTCGTTCGCGACATCGTCGAACTCCAGCAGGTGTTTGCGGATGTCGAAGTTGTGCTGCTCGACCTTGCGCTGGGCCTTCTCGATCTGCCGGCTGACCATGCGATCTTCCAGCGCGTCGTCGTCCTTCATGCCGAAGCGCTTCATCCAGCGCACCAGGCCTTCACCACCAAAGATGCGCAGCAAGTTGTCATCCAGCGACAGATAGAACCGTGAGGAACCCGGGTCGCCCTGACGGCCGGAACGACCGCGCAACTGGTTGTCGATGCGCCGCGACTCGTGACGCTCGGTGCCGATAATGTGCAACCCGCCTGCGGCCAGCACCTTTTCATGCGCAGCCTGCCAGGTGGCGCGTACCGCCTCGCGTTCCGTATCCGTAGCCTCAGCCGGGAGTGCCGCCAACGCTGCTTCCAGGCTGCCGCCCAGAACGATGTCGGTTCCACGACCAGCCATGTTGGTGGCGATGGTGACCTGACCCAATGCACCGGCCTGGGCGACGATGTAGGCCTCGCGCTCATGTTGCTTGGCATTGAGCACTTCGTGCGCCACGCCCGCAGCGTCCAGCTCCCTGGATACCAATTCCGACACTTCAATGGACGTGGTGCCAACCAGCACGGGCTGACCATTGGCGTGGCGCGTCTTCACGTCCTCCACGACCGCGCGGTACTTGGGCGCGGTGGAAAGGAAGATCATGTCCTGGTTGTCGACGCGGATCATTGGCTTGTGCGTGGGTATCACCACCACGTCCAGGCCATAAATGCTGTCGAACTCGAAAGCTTCAGTAAATGCCGTACCAGTCATGCCGGAAAGCTTCTTGTACATCCGGAACAGATTCTGGAACGTCACCGTCGCCATCGTCTGGTTTTCGCGCTGGATCGGGACGCCTTCCTTGGCCTCCACCGCCTGGTGCAGTCCATCGGACCAGCGGCGCCCCGCGAGCGTACGCCCGGTGAACTCATCGACAATGACGACTTCACCGGCATCGACGATGTAGTCCACATCCCGTTGGTAGATCCCGTGCGCGCGCAAACCCGCATTGAGGTGATGTACTACCGCCAGGTTCTTGGAGTCATACAGCCCACTGTCTTCGCTCAACACGCCACTTGCATGCAACAGCTCTTCAGCATGCTCCATGCCTTCCTCGGACAAATGTGCCTGCTTTTGCTTTTCGTCGACCCAGTAATCACCCGGACCGTCCTCTTCGGTCTGGCGGATCATCTGCGGCACGATCTTGTTGATGGCCACATAGAGCTGAACGGACTCATCGGCCGGGCCGGAGATGATCAGGGGCGTACGTGCCTCGTCAATCAAAATGGAGTCCACTTCGTCGACAATCGCAAAGTTCAGGCCACGCTGGTAGCGCTGCTCCTTGCTCAACGCCATGTTGTCGCGCAGATAATCGAAACCGAACTCGTTGTTGGTGCCGTAGGTGATATCCGCGTTGTAGGCGGCAGCCTTGTCGGCATGATCCATCCCCGGATAAACGACCCCGACGCTCAGCCCGAGAAAGTTGTACAACACGCCCATCTGCGCCGCGTCACGCCGCGCCAGATAGTCGTTGACCGTGACCAGATGCACGCCCTGCCCGGCAATGGCGTTGAGATACACCGGCAAGGTCGCAACCAGCGTCTTGCCCTCGCCGGTGCGCATCTCGGCGATCTTGCCCTGATGCAACACGATGCCGCCAACGAGCTGCACGTCATAAGGCCGCAGGCCGAGTTTGCGCTTGGAGGCCTCGCGCACCACGGCAAATGCCTCGGGCAGCAATTTGTCCAGCGACTCACCCGCCGCATAACGCTGCTTGAACTCGTCGGTCTTGCCACGCAGCTCTTCATCGGTCAACTTCACACAGGCCGGCTCCAGCGTATTTATGCGCGCGGCCGTGTGCCTCAGCTGCCGTATGACGCGCTCATTACGATTGCCGAAAAGGTTCTTCAAGGGGCGATTGAACATCGATCTTCCGGATAGGGAATAGAACGCCCGCAACCGACGCGAGCCAATCGGGCATGTTACTACAGGCGGTTTCCAGCCACGGCCATTCCCGCCCCAAGCTGAGCGCGCAGTCTGCTCGTCGGCGGCACCCGTGCACGGGTGAAAACGTCAACTCTGTGCGGACCATTACATCTGCTCGTTCCGCGTTTGCACACCGCTACGCGAACAGTGAGTGATGCCCGGAAGCAGGAGTTTCAAGCCCTGCAGTGGAATACATTCAGCGCTGGCTACGCACAAACGCCAATGGATTCAACACCCGACCGTCATGCCACACCTCAAAATGCACATGCGACCCGGTCGAGCGACCGGTGGACCCTGCCTGCGCTATCACGTCACCAGCCTGGACATGTTGTCCGGCGTGCACATCGAGCGCACTGTTGTGTGCGTAGCGCGTCATGTAGCCGTTGCCGTGATTGACTTCGACCACGTTGCCATAACCGCCACGTCGACCCGCAAACGCCACCAGGCCTTCCGCCACGACGTGTACTGGCGTGCCGAACGATGTCGCGATGTCGATACCGGCATGGCGTGCAGTGCGCCCGTCAAATGGATCAGTACGGGCGCCAAAGTAGGAGGAAATGTAGCCCGGAACGGGCATCCCGGCCGGCTTCAACGCGGCGTCGATGCGCGCATCCAGCAACAGGCTTTGCAATGCCGTGAGCTGAATCTGCTGATGGTCGAATTGGTGCGCCAGATCGCCAATGCTGCGGTCCAGTGTCGTCGGCAGGGCATACTCACCGGCGCTCACGTCTTCCGCCCCGCCCATGGCCGGTACCTGGTCGAAGTTGAACTCGCTGGCGTCGAGCTTCCCGACCTGCGCCAGGCGCTCACCCAACGCGTTCAATCGCGTGGATTGCGCTTGCAGTTGGCCAAGTTTGATCGCCAACGCATCCAGGTCGCGCTGGGCGTCCGCGCGAACAGTGCGCAGCTGCACATTCTGCTGCTGGACCTGCTGTTGCAACTGCCCTACGTCGCTCAGCATTCGTTGTCGCGGGTTGGCTATAGTCAGCGCCAGTGTGACGCCAACCATCACGCATCCGCATACGGCCAGCGCGGTGGCGACCAGCAGTTTCCAACGCATGCGCCGTTGGTCCAGGTCAAACGTGCGCGGCAATCGGCCGGTGCGCGAAACAAGTATGATTTGCATAGCACTCCACATCAATGTTGGCAGCATGCGACCTACAACGTCAGCCACTTCACGCCGCAGACTCAACGGGCCGAAACCCCTTGCCGAGTGCGGCTCGTTCGCGACACTGGCCCAAAAGGCCGCCACGCTGGAAGCGTTGGACCGCGCGTTACGTCAAACGTTGCCCCTGCCGTTGCGCGAGCAGGTCCGATTTGCCGACCTGCGCCACGACCGCCTCGTATTTCTTGCATCCTCACCGGCCTGGGCATCGCGGCTGCGCCTGGTGCAGACACAAATCCTTGCCTGCGCTCGCGCAGTCGGCGCGTGTGCCAGTTCGGTGAAGGTGAAAGTGGTTACGCCCGATCGAGCTGCACCGCAGCCAACCCAGTTGAAAACACTTTCACCCGCCACGGCCACTCACCTGCGAGCCGCTGCAGCGTCATTCCCGGACCCGGAACTGAAGGCCCTGTTTCTCGCTTTGGCAGCCGCAACCGAAACCCCTGCACCCTCAATGGGTGGGCACAGCCCTGACGCTGCGCACTTTCGGGCGGACAAGACCGTCGGAGATTGAACCCCGCGACTTGCCAGGCTCAAGTTTATAACACGGGGAAACGCGCCTACGCCACCCGATGTCCACGCCGCGCGAAGGCGATAGCCGGATGAGTGACCGATTTCACACAACAAAAAACGGTCGCCGCCAAGGGCGCGACCGTTTTTGTGGAACACTGCAGCCGCAGATTGAGGCGACTTTCAGGTGGCCTGTGCCGGATGGGCATAGGAGATCGGCGAGAACGCCAAATCCTCCTGATAGCTGACTTCTTCCCATGCCGAAGCATCGGCAACCAGCGCGCGCAGCAGCTTGTTGTTGAGCTCATGACCGGATTTATGCGCATCGTAAGCGCCGATCAAGCTGTGCCCAAGCAGGTACAAATCACCAATGGCGTCGAGGATCTTGTGTTTGACGAACTCGTCTTCGTAACGCAGACCATCTTCGTTCAAGACACGGTAGTCATCCAGCAGCACGGCGTTGTCCATCGAACCGCCGAGCGCCAGGTTATTCTCGCGCAGGACCTCAATGTCGCGCATGAAGCCGAACGTCCGCGCTCGACTGACTTCCTTCACATAGGACGTGGTGGAGAAATCGATCTCGGCGCGCGACGTGCGTTTGGAAATGATGGGGTGATTGAAGTCGATGGAAAATCCGACCTTGAAGCCCTCGAAGGGCGCAAAGCTGGCCCATTTGTCGCCGTCCTGTACCTTCACCGGCTTCTTGATGCGAATGAATCGCTTGGCGGCGCTTTGTTCCTCGATACCGGCCGACTGCAGCAGAAACACGAACGGACCGGCACTGCCATCCATGATCGGCACTTCCGGAGCGGACAGGTCGACATAGGCATTGTCGATGCCGAGACCGGCCATAGCCGAAAGCAGGTGCTCCACGGTAGACACACGTGCGGCGCCGTTAACCAACGTGGTCGACAAGCGAGTGTCGCCCACGTTGTCCTGGCGCGCCCGGATATCCACGGGTGGATCCAGGTCCGTGCGGCGAAACACGACGCCGGTGTTGGGCGCGGCCGGGCGTAGCGTCATGTACACCTTGTCGCCAGTGTGCAACCCAACGCCGGTGGCCCGTATGACATTCCTGAGCGTACGCTGCTTGATCATTAGTGGTTGTACTCGTGGTGGCAGCACCGATTAGGGGCGAATGCTAACACAGTTTTAACCTATCTCAATAGCAAACCATACCGTACAGTCTGATTATGCTTCACGTGCGCTTCACGTTCGCTGGCGATCCGTCCAACCCTGTTTCAGCACCCGTCAAACTACAGATGACACCGCGCGACGTCGCGGACGGGAAGTCCGACATCGTTTGGTGTACCTGGCTTGCGGGCGCAGAAGCCATCTCGACCAGACCCGACCGCGTCGGGACGCCGACAAACAGGCATGACGCATCACACGCGTCATCGCCGGGTGCCACGGATAGCGGGTGAAGCCGATCTGCACAGCGCCACAGACCGTGCGACGCGCGAAGCGCAGATCCCCGTGTTTACATTTTCTTCATAAAAACCCCAGTCAGTCAGCCTGACGTCGCAGAAAGGCCGGGATGTCCAGATAGTCGAAGCCCGGCTCACTCTTGGCCGCTGCCACACCAGGTTCAACACGATGTCCGGCGTTGACCACGCTGTCGCGCTGCGCGTAGTCGACCACCTCGTTACCCGTACCGGTACGGAGCACGACCGGGCGCGGGCGCACCAGTGATGGCGGCTCAACCATGTGAATCGCCGGCTGGGAACGCGACGCGTTGGCCCGGTTCAGTCCGGTGGCCACGACAGTCACCCGCACATCGTCCTTCATCTCCAGATCCAGCGAGGTCCCGATGACCACGGTCGCATCTTCGCTGGCAAAGTCGTGGATGATCCGGCCGATCTCATCGAACTCATGCATGGTGAGGTTGGGACCGGCAGTCACGTTGACCAGAATGCCGCACGCGCCGTTGAGATTGACGTCTTCCAGCAGCGGGTTCTTGATCGCCGCCTCGGCCGCCGCCTGCGCGCGATCATCGCCGCGGGCCGTGCCCGAACCCATCATCGCCAGACCCATCTCGGACATGACTGTGCGTACGTCGGCAAAGTCGACGTTGATCAGGCCCGGAGCGGTTATCAGATCCGCAATGCCCTGAACGGCACCTTGCAATACGTCATTGGCGGCCTTGAACGCATTCAACAAGGTCACATCACGGCCGAGCACGCTGAGCAGCTTCTCGTTGGGCACCGTGATCAATGAGTCGACGTGCTGGGACAGGTCTTCGATCCCTTTCAACGCGACCTGCATGCGCCGACGACCTTCGAACGGGAACGGCTTGGTGACTACCGCCACGGTAAGAATGCCCTTCTCCTTGGCCAGTTGTGCGACCACTGGCGCCGCCCCGGTGCCGGTGCCACCGCCCATGCCGGCGGTAATGAATACCATGTCGGCGCCTTCCAGCATCGCTTCGATGCGTTCGCGATCCTCCAACGCGGCCTGCCGGCCGACTTCGGGATTGGCGCCGGCACCAAGACCCTTGGTCACGTTGCCGCCCAGTTGCAAATGCGTACGCGATCCGCAGGTGGTCATGGCCTGCGCATCGGTATTGGCGACCACGAATTCGACGCCTTCGATATTTGCGTTCAGCATGTGTGCGACGGCGTTGCCGCCACCACCACCGACACCGATCACCTTGATGACCGCATTGGGTGTGAGCTTCTCAATCAATTCAAACATTTCCCGTCCTCCGTTGTTGTCGTTGTTCCCCGCGTCGACGTGGGTCGATGGGGGGGCTGGGCTGTTTCCCTGGATGCCCGGTGCCGCTTCCTGCGCCACCTTCAAAACCTCTGCAGTTCAAAAATTGCGGCTGAACCAACCACGCCACTTGTCAACCAGACCCCCGGCAGCGCCGCCGGCCGCATGGCCTTTGCGCATGCCCCCGGCCCGCACGCCGTGCAGCAGCAAACCAACACCGGTGGCATGCAGCGGGCTGGCCACCACATCGCCCAGCCCTTCGATTTGTTGCGGTACGCCGATGCGCACCATCTTGTGGAAGATTTCCTCTGCCAGTTCCAACGCCCCCTCCATCCTTGAAGCGCCGCCCGTCAGCACGACGCCGGCGGCGACGAGGCTTTCGTAGCCGGAGCGGCGTAGTTGGTCCTGCACCATCTCGAAAATTTCTTCGTAACGGGCCTGCACGCTCTGCGCCAGTGACTGGCGCGCGAGCCGGCGCGGCGGGCGATCACCGACGCTCGGCACCTGGATGGTTTCCTCGGCATGCGCCAACCCGGTCTGCGCGCAGGCGTACTTGATCTTGATTTCTTCCGCGTGCGCGGTCGGCGTGTGCACCCCGTACGCGATGTCGTTGGTCACCTGATCACCACCAACCGGCAAGGAAGCGGTAAAACGGATTGCGCCCTGGGTGAAGATCGCGATGTCGGTGGTTCCAGCGCCAATATCGACCAGGCACACGCCCAGTTCGCGCTCATCATCGGTGAGCACGGCCTTGGCACTGGCCAGCGCCGAAGGCACCAGTCCATCCACGGTCAAGCCGCAACGCTGGATGCACTTGGTGATGTTCTGCACGGCGGCCGCCGCACCCGTCACCAGATGCACGCTGGCCTCCAGGCGCACGCCGCTCATGCCGACCGGATTGCGGATGCCATCCTGACCGTCGATGCGGTATTCCTGCGACTCCTTGTAGAGCACCTTGCGATCGGCCGGAATGGCGACCGCGCTGGCCGCTTCCAGTACCTGGTCCAGGTCACCCGCAGTAACCTCGCGCTCCCGGATCGCCGCGCTGCCGTGCGAGTTGCGTGTTTCCAGATGGCTGCCCGAAATGGACGCAAACACCGAACGGATATCGCAGCCAGCCATCAGTTCGGCCTCCTCCACCGCGTGCTGGATGGAGTGGACCGTCGACTCGATATCCACCACCGAGCCACGCTTCATACCGCGCGAGACATGGGTGCCGATGCCGATAATGGTGATCGGTTGGTCAACCTCGTACTCGCCGACGATGGCCACCACCTTCGAGGTGCCAATATCCAGACCGACGACGAGTTGCTTGTCGTTGCGTGCTTTCATATGCGGGGCGAACCTCCCACTGTGGCGGGTGCCGCTTGCGGCCAGCGCACGGCAAATCCATTGGTGTAGCGCAGGTCGGCGTAGACAAAACGATCAGCGTGGCCGGCCACCAATTGCGGGAACACATCGAGGAACCGGTGCAAGCGACGGCCGGCCTGATCGCGATCACCAATGACGATCTGCGCGCCATCCGTAGTGCTGACACTCCAGCTACCGCGATCGGTCAGCGCCACCCCATTGATCTGCACATGGGCGCGCGCAAACGCCTTGCGCGTCTCGGCATAGAAGCTCACCACTTCGGCCAGGCGCGCATCCGGGCCACGCAAATCCGGCAGCGTGGTGTCGGCCGCAGTCTCGGTGGCCGCGAATACCATGCCCTGGCGACTGATGAGCTGCTTTTCATTCCAGCGTGCAAACGGCTGTCGCTCATAGATGCGCAGCACCAGCGTATCCGGCCAGCGCTTGCGCGCCTCGACCGACTCCACCCACGGCAGCGCCGCAACGGCCTTCTGCACAGCATCCAGGTCCAGTGCAAAAAAGCCCTTGTCCAGGCGCGGCACGACGGCTGCGCGGATCTGTGCTGCATTCACATGCTGGAAGTCGGCCTGTACCGTCAATTGCGTCACCGGCCAGCTGTGCGCCGCAAACCACCCACGCAGCACCCCAACTACCGGCAGCACGACCAGCGCAATGGCCAGACACCAAGCTGCGGGGCGGAAATAACCTGTCATGGCGCGGACTCCGCGGCACCGGACGCAAGCTCCGGCAGAGGCAACGCATGGCTGTCGAAGCTGCTCTCCAGTACGCGCCAGCACAGCTCCTGGTAGTCAATTCCGGCCGCGCCAGCGGCCTTCGGTACCAGCGAGTGCGACGTCATGCCCGGCGCGGTATTCACTTCCAGCAACCAGTTATTGCCGGCGTGATCACGCATGACGTCGACGCGACCCCAGCCGCTGCAGCCGAGCGCATCGAATGCGGCCAGCGCAAGCGAGCGCAACGCATCTTCCGCTGCCCCCTCCAGTCCCGGACACAGATACTGCGTATCCTCGGCGACGTACTTGGCGTTGTAGTCGTAGAACGCAGCTTTCGGCACGATGTGGATGCTTGGCAGCACCTGGCGCCCGAGGATGGCCACCGTCAACTCGGCACCCTCGATCAGCGTTTCCATCAACAAGTCGCCCGGATAACGCGAAGCCAGCAGCACCGCCTGGTCAAGCTGAGCTGCTGCAAACACGCGGGTGATGCCAACGCTGGATCCCTCGCAGGCGGGCTTGACGATCAATGGGAAGCCAATTTGTGCAGCCGCAGCATGCACATCGGCGCCGCGTGGCAAAGCGACGAACTTCGGTGTCGGCAAACCCAGCGATTGCCACACGCGCTTGGAGCGCGGCTTGTCCATGGACAGCGCAGAACCGAGCACACCGGATCCCGTGCAGGGCACACCAAGTGCCTCCAGCGCGCCTTGCAACACACCATCCTCGCCGCCGCCATGTTGGCCATGCAGAATATTGAATACGCGTGCGAACTGGCCGCCACGCAGCGCCTCCAGCAGTGCCGGAATGCCGTCGATCGCATGCGCATCGACGCCGCGGGCCTGCAACGCGACCAATACGTTGTGCCCTGAATTCAGGGAGACCTCACGCTCGGCCGAGCTGCCGCCCAACACCACGGCGACCCGCCCAAATTGCCTGGCGTCAGTCACGCGCAACACGGGGGCTGCATCCTGCTGGTGGCTGCTTGCAGTCGGTTGGGTTGCCATCACTCCGCCTCCCCGCTCCGCAACTGGCCCACGCGGGCTATGTCCACCGCAGCCGCACCGATGTCGCCAGCGCCCAGCAGCATCAGCAAATCGCCGTCACGCAACAGTGCCGGCAGCGTGTCGCGCAACTCGCGCGGATGATCGATCAGCACCGGATCGACCTTGTGCCGACCGCGAATGGCGCGCGCCAGGGCGTGCCCGTCTGCGCCCGGGATCGGCGCCTCGCCGGCCGGGTAGACATCGGTCAACACCAGCACGTCAACTTCCGCCAGGACGTTGGCGAAGTCGTCCAGCAGATCGCGCGTGCGCGTGTAGCGGTGCGGCTGGAACGCGACTACCAGCCGTCGCTGCGGCCAGCCGCCACGTGCTGCCGCAAACACCGCGGCGAGTTCACGCGGGTGATGCCCGTAGTCATCCACCAGCAATACGCTGCCGTGATCAATCGCGATCTCGCCACGCCGATGAAAGCGCCGGCCCACGCCCTGGAACGACTGCAACGCGCGAGCGATGGTTTCTGCCTCGATGCCGAGTTGCCAGCCGATCGCCGCGGCGGCCAGCGCATTCAGCACGTTGTGCTGACCAGGCAAATTCAGATGGACCGGCAGCAACTCCTCACGCCCCGGCAGCAACAGGTCGAAATGCATCTCGAAGCCGTGCTGGGTCACGTGCAGCGCGCGCACGTCGGCATCCGCAGTGGCGATGCCGTAGGTCATCACCCTGCGCGCGACGGTCTTGGCCAGTGCGGCCACCTCGGCGTCATCCACACACAGCACGGCCAGTCCGTAGAACGGAAGGCGATGCAGAAAATCGGCAAACGCGGTCTTTACCCGCGCGAAGTCGCCGTCGTAATTCTCCAGATGATCCGCATCAATATTGGTGATCGCGGCAATTACCGGCGACAGCAGCAGGAACGACCCGTCCGATTCGTCGGCTTCAGCCACCAGGTACTGACCGCTGCCCAGCCGGGCGTTGGCACCGGCAGCATTGAGCTGGCCACCAATCACGAAAGTGGGGTCGAAACCTGCCTCGGCCAGCACACTGGCGGTGAGACTGGTGGTGGTGGTCTTGCCATGCGTGCCGGCAATCGCCACTCCTCGGCGGAAGCGCATCAGCTCGCCGAGCATTTCCGCGCGCGCGATCACCGGAATGCGCGCTTCGCGCGCGGCCAGCAGTTCCGGGTTGTCCGCTTTGATCGCGCTCGAGGTCACCACAACATCGGCGCCAGTCACATGCTCGGCCAGATGGCCGAGGAAGACGACGATGCCCAATTTTTGCAGATGCTGCACGTTCGGCGAATTGGCGCGATCCGATCCGGTTACGGCATACCCGAGGTTGTGCAGCACCTCGGCAATGCCACTCATGCCGACGCCGCCGATGCCGATGAAATGCACGCGGCGAAACGTGTTCATGAGATCCTCGTGGGCAAGCAGGCGGCGCGGGCTCATGCGCTGACCTCCAGGCACGCGCGGGCAATGACTTGTGCCGCGTCGGGCTTGGCCAGCGCGCGCGCCGCCTGCGCCATGGCCAACAACTGTGAGCGGCTGTCGAGCAGTGATTCCAGGCGCTCAGTCAACATCTTCACGTCCAGCGGAAATTCCTCATGGGGGGTTTCACTCAGCAACTGCGCCGCTCCAGCCGCCACCAGCGCCTGGGCGTTGCGCGTCTGGTGGTCATCCACCGCGTGCGGGTACGGCACCAGGAGTGCGCCAAGACCCACCGCGGTTAGCTCAGCCAGGGTCAGTGCACCGGCACGGCACACGGCGAGGTCCGCCCACGCGTAACGCGCCGCCATGTCATCGATGAAGGCCACCACCTGGGCCTCGACACCGGCAGCGGCATACGCCGCGCGCGTCGCGTCCAAGCCGCGCTGGCCACATTGATGCACCACATCCGGGCGCTGCAGCACAGGCATCGCCGCCAAGGCCCGCGGCAGCGCCAGGTTAAGCGCCCGTGCACCCAGACTGCCGCCGAGTACCAACAACCGTGGGCGTCCGCTGCGCGCGGCAAAGCGCGGTGCAGGCTCCATCACCAATGCGATTGATGCGCGCACTGGATTGCCCACCCATTGCGCGCCTGGCAGCACGTCCGCGAATCCGGCCAGCACGCGGCGCGCGCGCGGCGCAAGCAGCCGGTTGGTGAAGCCCGCGACGCGGTTCTGTTCATGCACCAGCAGCGGTATGCGCAGCACCCACGCTGCCAGTCCACCCGGGCCGGCGACATAGCCGCCCATCGACAACACGCTGCGCGGCTGCACTGCGCGCACGATGCGCAGCGATTCCAAAAGTGCGCGCAGCAGCATCACTGGCGCGAACAGCCGCGTGCTCCAGCGCTTGCCGCGCAAGCCGCTGACAACAATGGTGTGCAACGGAATCTGATGCTCCGGCACGACCCGTGATTCCATCCCGCCGCGCGCACCCAGCCACACTACCGGCACACCCTGAGCGCGCAGACATTCGGCCACCGCCAGACCCGGGAAAATGTGTCCGCCGGTACCACCGGCCATGATCAGCACGGGCGCAGACGCGGTCATGCGGTCACCGCCTCACGCTCCGGCACGCGAGCGGTGTCCGCTGCCGCGACCGCGAGCGGCAGATGTTCGCGTGCCGCGCGCGTGTCGAGCGCACGATTGATCTCAAACGTCGCACGCAAGAGCACGCCGGCCATCACGCAGGTCAACACCATCGACGAACCGCCATAACTGATCAGCGGCAAGGTCAGGCCTTTGGTCGGCAGGGCACCCAGGTTCACGCCAACGGAAACGATCGCCTGCATCGCCAGCATCAGCGAGACCCCGAACGCGACATACCCGGCAAACGTCCGGTTGACCTCGATCCCGCGCAAACCCATGAGCAGGCCACGCCACACCACCAGCGCAAACAGACCCATTACCAGCATGATGCCGGCCAGTCCGAGCTCCTCGCCGATGACCGCAAAGATGAAATCAGTGTGCGCTTCGGGCAGGTATGACAGTTTGAGGACGCTGGAACCGAGACCCACACCGTCCCACTGCCCCCGGCCGATGGCCATCAACGATTGCGTCAACTGAAAGCCGTCATTGAACGGATCCTTCCATGGATCCATGAACGAGGTCAGGCGCTTCAATCGGTAGCTTTCGCCGGTGGCGGCAATGTACAGCAGCGGCATCAGCGGCAAGCCCATGCCGGCGAGGAAAATCGGCCGCGCCCCACCAAGCCAGACCATGGCAATGGTCACGCCGATCACCAGCGTGGCCGAGCCGAAATCCGGTTGCGCGAGCAGCAGCAACACGACCGCGCCGGTCACCAGCACTGGCCTGAACAACCCCCAGAAGGTGGTTTCGACGCTCTCGCGGTGACGGACCAGATAGCTGGCGACATACACGACCACGATCAGCTTTACTGCCTCCACCGGCTGGAACGTGGTGACCAGCAGATTGAGCCAGCGCCGCGCGCCGTTGATGCGCAGACCAAGATGTGGCACGAACACCGCGCACAACAATAAAAAGCCGAACAGCAACAAGGCGGGCGCGTGCTTTTCGAACAGCTTCAACTCGGTGCGCAACGCAATCCCCGCAGCGCCGATGCCCAGCGCAAGAAAAACGAGATGACGCTTGAGGAAATAAAGCGCGCCCATGTGCTGGCTGTCAGCCACCGCAATGGAGCTGGAAGCGACCATCACCACGCCCACACTCGCCAGGCCGATCAACGCCACCAGCAACCACGGATCGACGCGACCCTTTGGTGCGTCGCGGCGAGTGGCCTGAGTGGCTTGAAAGAACATCTCAGCGCACCTTCAACGTGGCTAGCCCAACCAGCACCAACACCACCGAAATGATCCAGAAGCGCACGATCACGCGGGGCTCCGGCCAGCCTTTCAGCTCGAAGTGGTGATGAATCGGGGCCATGCGAAAGATGCGTTTGCCGGTCAGCTTGAAGCTGGCTACCTGCAACATCACCGAAACGGTTTCCATCACGAACAGGCCGCCCATCACCAGCAGGACGATCTCCTGGCGCACGATCACCGCCACACAACCGAGCGCCGCACCCATGGCCAATGCGCCGACGTCACCCATGAATACCTGGGCCGGGTACGTGTTGAACCAGAGAAAGCCCAACCCGGCGCCGGCCAACGCTCCGCAATAGATCGACAACTCGCCCGCCCCGGGAATCGACGGAATGCCGAGGTAGGTTGAAAACACCCTGTTGCCGGCCAGATAGGCAAACACCCCAAGCGCGCCAGCTACAAGTACAACCGGCATGATGGCCAGACCATCCAGGCCATCCGTGAGATTCACCGCGTTGGAGAAGCCCACCATCATCAAGTAGGCGATCACCACGAAGAACAGACCCATTGGCAACGCGACCTGCTTGAACAGCGGGACATACAAGGCGGTTTCCGCCACCGGCACGCCGCTGAGCAGCGCCTCGGGCGCCGAGTAGTACAGGAACAATGCAGCCGCCAGACCGCATACCGATTGCCAGAAATATTTCCACCGCGCCGGCAGGCCGCGACTGTCCTTGAGTACCAGCTTGCGATAATCGTCATAGAAACCGATCACGCCGAAGCTCACCATCACCGCCAGCACTACCCACACGTAACGGTTGTGCAGGTCCGCCCACAGGAGGGTCGCCACAGTGACCGAGAGCAGGATCATCACGCCGCCCATGGTCGGCGTGCCAGCTTTGACCAGATGCGTCTGCGGGCCGTCGCTGCGCACGACCTGACCAGCCTTCAGCGCGGCCAGTTTGCGGATCAAGGCCGGCCCCATCAGCAGCGTCAAGGCCAACGCCGTGAGCGCGGCCATGATTGTGCGGAACGTGATGTACTGGAACAAATGCAGCGCCGTGAAATGACGCGCCATCCAGTCGGCCAGTTCAAGCAGCATGTGGTGCACCCCCGTCTGACGGCACCGTGTGGGCCGATGCGGCGTCATCCAGCGCAGCGAGTACCAGCTCCATCCGCGCCGAACGCGAACCCTTGAGCAGGCATGTGACTCCGGCGTGCAGTTGCGCGCGCAGCGCGGCGATCAGTGCAGCCTGATCGGCAAAGTGTTCGCCGTGCGGGCCAAATGCCGCCACGGTCGCTGCACCGAGCGGGCCGACCGCGAACAGGCGATCTACCCCGGCGTCGCGGGCGCGCCGGCCCAACGCGGCGTGCATGACGCGCGCGTCACTTCCCAGTTCGGCCATGTCGCCCAGCACCAGCCAGCGCTCACCGTGCGCCAGCAACAAGGTGTCAATCGCTGCCGCCATCGAGCCGGGGTTGGCGTTGTAAGTGTCATCAATCAGTGTCCACCCACCATGGGTTTGCCGGCGTTGCAGACGGCCGGGGACGCTTTCGGCGTGGGCCAGACCGTCGACGATAGTCACCAGCGGCACCTGCAACGCCAGCGCGACAGCGGCTGCCGCCAACGCGTTGAGCACGTTGTGGCGCCCCGGTAGCGGCAGGCTGACTTCAGCCTCACCGAGCGGGGTGACGAGCACGAAGCGCGAGCCGTCCTCGGTGGCGTGCAGGTCTCGCGCAGTGACTTCGGCCGCGTGCGTCAAACCGAAGTGCAGCACCTTGCGCGCACCCGCCAAGCCAGCAAAGAAAGGCGCGAATGCGTCATCCGCATTGATGATCGCCACACCATCGGCAGGCAACGCCTGGTACAACGCGCCCTTCGTCTCAGCCACGCCTTCGACACTGCCCATGCGTTCCAGATGCGCCGGTGCAATGAGGGTGATCACGCCAACATCCGGCCGTGCGATACCTGCCAGGTACGCGATGTCACCCGGCTTGCCTGCGCCCATCTCGAACACTGCAAATTGCGCGTCCAGCGGCATGGACAGCACGCTCAACGGCAGGCCCAGTTCATTGTTGTGATTCCCGGCACTGACGTGCGCACGACCGTGCTGGCGCAGGATCGCCGCAGTCAGCGTCTTTACCGTGGTCTTGCCATTGGAACCGGTAATGCCGACAACGCGCACGTCACGTTGCGCACGCACCGCGCTGGCCAGATCACCCAGCGCCAGGGTCACATTGGTGACCAGCACCTGCGGCAAAGCGATGTCCACTCGGCGCGTCACCAGCGCGCCACTGGCGCCGCGTGCCGCTGCCATGGACAGGTAATCGTGGCCATCCACGTGTTCTCCCGCGATGGCCACAAACAGATCGCCGCGGCGCACCTGACGGCTGTCAATGGACACGCCCAGAACGTCGGCGTCGGCGCCGAGCAGGTGACCGCGCGTCCACACGGCGATCGCGCTCAGGCGCATCATGCGCGCGGCTCCCGCAGCAGGCGTTCGAGTGCACCATGCGCAACCGCCATGTCATCGAACGGATGTTTGCCACCGGCGCCATCCTGATAGGTCTCGTGGCCCTTGCCGGCAATCAGCACCACGTCACCAGCCTGCGCGGCAGCGAGCGCCATATGGATGGCCTTGGCGCGATCGCGTTCGACCTGCGCAGGTGTGCACGCGACCTGCATGCCGGCCACGATCTGCGCGATGATCGCCGAGCCATCCTCGCCCCGCGGATTGTCGTCGGTGACGATCGCCACATCGGCAAGGCGGGCGGCGATCTCGCCCATCAACGGGCGCTTGCCGACGTCGCGCTCGCCTCCACAACCAAACACGCAAACCAGCCGGCCGGCGCAATGTGCCCGCAGCGCGGTCAGGACTTTTTCCAGAGCATCCGGCGTGTGCGCGTAATCCACCACGACCAGCGGCTGGCCGGGTGCGCCACCGAGCCGGTTCATGCGCCCATTCACCGGGTGCACGCTGGCCACAGCGGCGACAATTCGTGCAAACGGCTCACCCAGTGCTCCGAGGCAAGCAACCATCGTGAGCAAATTGGCAACGTTGAAGCGGCCGAGCAAATGACTGCTTACCGCACGCGTTCCCCAAGGTGTGTGCAGCACAAACGTCAGCCCTTCGGCGGAGGTCACAATCGAGTCGCCGCTGACTACGGCCCCTTCCGCAGCGCTCATGCTGGTGGGCAACGCTTGTATGCCGGGCATCAATTCCGCCAGCAGTTGCGCGCCAAAAGCATCGTCGATATTCAGGACCGCAGTCTGCAACCCCGGCCACGCAAACAATCGGGCCTTGGCGGCCCCGTACGCCTGCATGCTGCCGTGGTAATCCAGATGATCGCGCGTGAGGTTGGTGAACGCGGCAATCTCGAAATCCACAGCCCCCACGCGATCCTGCGCCAGCGCGTGCGATGACACTTCCATTGCCACGTGGGTGACCCCCAGCTCGCGAAACCCGGCGAGCTGTGCCTGCACGCTGATGGCATCGGGCGTGGTGCGCTCGCCGGCGTGCAGGTGACCATCCAGGCCGGCGCCCAGCGTGCCGATACTTGCCGCACGGTAGCCAAGAAACGTCAGTGCTTGCGCCAGCAACTGCACGCAGGACGTCTTGCCGTTGGTCCCGGTGACACCGACGATGTGCATCGACTCGGCGGGCCGATCGTAGAACCGTGCCGCGATCTCACCAACCTGGGCATGCAGGTCGTCGATCCACAGCACCGGAACACCGTGCATCGATAACGGCAAGGCTCCGCCGGCGTTCGCAGCGGGTGTGCTCGGGGTATCCGCGGCATCCGGTTCCGGCAATGCTTCCCCTGCGCCGGGAGTCTCGGCCAACACGACACACGCGCCGTGCCGCACCGCCCCGGCGACATACGCGATGCCGTGCGTCTGGGTGCCGCGCAACGCGACAAATGCATCGCCACGGCGCACTTGGCGCGAGTCCAGGGTCAGGCCCGAGACAATCATGCGGGCAGCGCCAGGGGTGTCCAGCACCTGACGATCAGCGATACCGAGCAACAGTTGGTCCAGATGCCCGGTGCTCATGGCACGCTCTCGTCAATCGGCGCGTCATCAATGGGCTCTTCAGTCGGTGGCGCACTGCCAACCAGGCCACCGGCACCTTGCAGCGGGCCGCCAACATACCAACGGCCAATATTGTCAGGCGGCACATCCAGCAAGCGCAGAGCGCCATCCATCACTTTGGCGAATACCGGCGCGGACACCATGCCGCCGTAGTAGCTGCCCTTGCTCGGGTTGTCGATCACCACCACGCCGACCATGCGTGGACTGGATGCCGGCACGATGCCGCCAAATGCCGCGGTGTAATTGTTCCTGGAATAGCCTCCGGCACTGGCCTTGTGCGCGGTACCGGTCTTGCCGGCCACGCTGTAGTTCGGGATACGCGCCTGCGGCGCCGTGCTGCCCGGCCCGGTGACCGTTTCCATCATCCGCACAATCTCGTGCGCTACCTGCGGCGAGATGATTTGCTTGGCGTCGACACTGCCGCCCTTGAGGAAGCTCGGGCTGTGCATCACTCCCTCATCGGCAAGCGTGGCGTAGGCGTTGGCGAGCTGCAGCACGGTTACGTTGAGTCCGTAGCCATAACCCATGATGGCTTTTTCCAGCGGCCGCCAATCGCGCCCAATGCGCAGCAAGCCCGCTGCCTCACCTGGGAAGCCGCTGTTGGTGCTGTTGCCGAAGCCAAACCCGCGGTAGGTGTCATACATCAGTGTCGTATCGAGCTGCATGGCAATTCTTGCCGCGCCAACGTTGCTCGACTTGGTGATGACGCCAGTGGGTGTCAGCAGACCGTAGTTGTGGGTATCGTGAATGTCGTGACCCTGGAAATACCAGTGACCACCCGTGGTGTCGATGATTGGGGTAGTGGGAGTGAACTTGCCGCTTGACAGCGCCGCAGCCATCAGAACCGGCTTGATCGTGGAGCCCGGCTCGAGCAAATCCGTCACGGCCCGATTGCGCCGTTGAGTGGGTTTGCTGGCATTGACCGCATTCGGGTTGTAAGTGGGCAGGTTGACCATCGCCAGCACTTCGCCGGTTTTCACGTCGAGGATCACCATGGATCCGGAGTCCGCCTGGAATTTTTCCAGTGCGTTCTTCAACTCGCTGTAGGCCAGAAACTGGATCCGCCGATCAATGCTCAGGGTCAGGTTCTGTCCCGGCTTGGGCGCGCGCAGTTGTTCCAGGTTCTCCACCACGCGGCCCATGCGGTCACGAATCACGCGCTTGGAACCTGGCGTGCCCGACAGCCACTCGTCGTAAGCCAGCTCCAGCCCTTCCTGACCGTGATCGTCGATATTGGTGAAGCCGAGCACGTGCGCAGTCACTTCCCCGGACGGGTAGTAGCGCTTGAACTCGCGCTGGCCATTCACTCCGGGAATACCCAGATCCAACACCGCTTGGGCCGCTTCCGGACGCATCTGCCGGCGCAGATAGACAAACTCGCGATCGGAGCGCTGCGCCAGACGATCCTTCAACTCGGCCGCGTTCACGCCCAATGCTTGCGCCAACGCCGGGATGCGCTCGACGTTCTCCAGCACCTCGGGCGGATTGGCCCAGATCGATGTCACCGGCGTGGATACCGCCAAGGGTTCACCGTTGCGATCAAAGATTGTGCCGCGAGATACCGCGATCGGCATCTCGCGCAGAAAGCGCGCATCGCCCTGGCGCTGATAGAACTGCTTGCGAATCACCTGCAGGTCAAACGCGCGCGCGACCAGACCGATGGATGCGAGCCCGAGCAAACCCACCACCAGCACCATGCGCTTGCGCGCGCTCGGCCCCTCGCTGCGACGACGTCCCTGGACTGCATGCGGCTGACGGTTTCGCCAGATCATCGGCGCAGCAACCGGATGTCCTGGGGACGAGGTTCAAACATGCCCAGGGTCTGTCGCGCCTCTTCATTGATGCGCCGTGGCTCGGCATACGTCGCCTGCTCGAGTTCGAGCCGGCCGTACTCGATATTCAAGGCGTCGCGCTGGTTCTGCAGCGCAGTAAGGCTGACAAACAGCACACGGTTCTCATGCCGTGTCCACACCACCCCCAGTGCACTGGCAACGACGCAGAGCAGCAACACCAGCGCCATAGCTGCGTCCAGAACCTTCATGCAGCCACCTGCTGCGGCAGTTTTTCCGCCACCCGCAACACGGCGGAACGCGAGCGCGGATTGGCGCCCCGTTCTGCGGCGCCAGGGAATTGCGCCTTGCCTACCGCCTTCAGCAATGCCGCTCTCGCTGCAACCGGCGGCCCGCGCCGAGTGTTCTGTACGCGACCCGCCTGATCACGAATGAACAGTTTCACCACGCGGTCTTCCAGCGAATGGAAACTGATCACCACCAGACGGCCACCCACATGCAAACGTTCCAGCGCCGCCGCCAAACCGTCGCGCAACGCATCCAGTTCGCCGTTCACGCGAATCCGCAACGCCTGGAAGCTGCGCGTGGCTGGATGCTTGCCCGGCTCGTGGCGACCGACAACGCGCTCGATCAAGCCCGCCAGTTGCGTGGTACGCGTGAACGGTGTCACCTCCCGATCGGCCACGATGGCGCGCGCGATGCGCCGGCCCTGGCGCTCCTCACCAAAGTCCCACAACACTTGCATGATCTCGCGCTCATCGGCACGGGCGAGGAACTCCGCCGCGCTTTCGCCGCGCGTCGTGTCCATGCGCATGTCCAGTGGCGCATCGGCCATGAAACTGAAACCGCGTGCGGCCTCATCCAGTTGCGGCGATGACACGCCCAGATCGAGCAACACGCCATCCAGACCATCCCTGGTGGCATCCCATTCGGCCAGGCTGGAAAAATTGGCATGGCGAATGGACACACGTGGGTCACCGGCAAATTCGGCTTGTGCAGCGGCAATCGCGGTGGGGTCGCGATCCATCAATAACAGCTGACCGTGTTCGCCCAGGCGCGACAGTACGGCGCGGGCATGCCCACCGCGGCCAAACGTACCATCCAGATAACGTCCGTCAGAGCGCACCGACAGACCCTCCACCGCTTCGTCCAGCATCACCGGGATATGCCGCAATGGCTCAGGTTGTTTCGCCACGCTGCACTCCGGTCCCGTTCCGCCACGCGCCGTTACAGGCGCAGACCTGCCATGTCGCTGGTGATTCCGCCCTCGCCGATAACCTGGCGAATCTTCGCCAGATGTGCCTGCTCGCTCCACAACTCGAACTTGTTGCCCATGCCGAGCAACACCGCCTTTTTCTCGATACCGGTGGTGGCGCGCTGACTGGCCGGCAGCAAAATGCGCGCGGCGCCATCGGGTTCGACCACTGCCGCCGCGCCGACCAGCTTCATTTGCAAATCGCGGTGCGCCGTCAGGACTTTCGACAGCGCATTGACCTGATCGCGCACCGGCTCCCATTCCGCATACGGGAACAACCACAAGCAACCCAGCTCGAACGGGTTGTAGGTAATCACCAAACGATTGGCGCACGATTGCGCCACCAACTCGCGGTACGCGGTCGGAATGGCCAAACGGCCCTTGTCATCGACGGTGATGGCTGTCTCGCCTTGAAACACGAGCGGTACTCCACAAAAACCCACGTTTTCACACTGAAACCCACGATAGCCGTGAGTGACGGGGGTTGTCAAGGAAAATCACTTGTGAATCAACGAGAAAGCTGTGTTTGTGAAGGCAATCTGCACCACTTTCTCACGACCTTTGGCAAGGTGCTTGAATGCATGGATTTTTTTATCTCGCGGATGACTTAACAAAAGTCCCCAATGGCAAAATTTGCGCATTGCGCAGCCGCGGATCGAGCAAATCACGCAGTCACCGCCCCTCCGCAGCGGAATGATCCGCAACGAAGTGGCGTGACACGACGATCGAAAGAGGTGGAGTCGGCCTGTAAGCCGGGTTCTGTACGTCTTGCGACGCGACAGTCATTCCTCTCGGCCAAGCGTCGCCGCTTGGCTCCAGCAACCTACCCGGGAACAACGCGGGCCGCGTTATCGTTCCCCTATTTGGTCTTGCTCCGAGTGGGGTTTACCGTGCCGTACGGCGTTAGCCCCGTACGCGGTGCGCTCTTACCGCACCCTTTCACCCTTACCTGATCCTCTTTCGAGGCCATCGGCGGTCTGCTCTCTGTTGCACTGGCCGTCAGCTCACGCTGCCCAGGAGTTACCTGGCACTCTGCCCTATGGAGCCCGGACTTTCCTCGATGCGCTTGCGCGCGACGCGACTGTCCGGCCGACTCC
>JBDSWR010000043.1:0-18979 GCA_039926605.1 Rhodanobacter sp.
TCATGGCCTGAAAGCGGTGGGTGAGTACCGCTTTCAAGGTATCCGCATCAGGCAGGCGTACATTCGGGCGCACATCCAGGGACGGCGCGACCCGCAAAACCTTTGCCAGGCCGAACGCCTGCAAGCCACGAATGACCACCCAGCCGATGTCAAACTCCCACTTGCGCAGGGCGAACTTCGCCGAGCTGGGGAACGCATGGTGATTGTTGTGCAGCTCTTCGCCGCCGATCCAGAACGCCCACGGGATCAGGTTGCGCGAGGTATCGGCACTCTCGAAATTACGGTAGCCGGCCCAGTGGCCAATGCCGTTGACAAAGCCCGCAGCCCAGAACGGAATCCAGACCATCTGCACTGCCCACAGCGCAGCGCCGATCACGCCAAACAGCGCAATGCTGATGAGCAACATCAACGTCGGGCCCCAATACGGATGCGCGCCATACACGTGATGCTCGACCCAGTCATCTGGTGTGCCGCGACCGTACTTCTCCATGTCGGCCTTGGACGCGCAGGCGTCGCGATACAGCGACACGCCGTCCCAGAACACCTTGTTGATACCGTAGATCATCGGGCTGTGCGGATCTTCGGCAGTCTCGACCTTGGCGTGGTGCTTGCGATGCACCGCCACCCACTCATGCGTGACCATGCCGGTCGTGAGCCAGCCCCAGAACCGGAAGAAATGCGCCAACACCGGATGGAAATCAACGCCGCGATGGGTCTGGCTGCGATGCAGGTACAGCGTCACGGTGAAAATGGTGAGCTGAGTCATTACCAGCATATACACCAGGATCTCAACCCAGCTTGCGCTGGTTATCCCGTTGCTCAAGAAATTGAGGACCGCGTCAAGCATGGACAAAATACCAAAGAGGAAGGAGACGGATGCCTGCGCCGCAGCAGTACAACTCTGCGGCTTGGTCATGATAACAGGCCCGGAGCGGCGCCAAATGCGCACAAGCACACACGCACCACATTGCCTGTTGTCTAACCATGGGGGCGCCATGACAATGGTGCAATGACTTCACCCGCTTCACCGCCTTTGCTGCAGTTGGTTCACGTTCATCGCCAGCGCGGCAGCCGCCCTGCCGTGAGCGACCTGAACCTGACGCTGCGAGGTGGCGAAGTGTTGGGGTTGCTGGGCACAAACGGTGCGGGAAAATCGACGACCTTGTCGATGGTTGCCGGCGCGCTGGTGCCGGACAGCGGCGCGATAACGCTGGACGGTCAGGACTTCATTGAACACCCCGAGCTTGCCCGAAGGCTGATCGGCTGGCTGCCCGAGCGCGCGCCGGTGTGGGACGAGCTGACCGTCATGGAACACCTGCGCACCCACGGGCGCTTGCGAGCCCTCGCGGGCAGCAAGCTGCGCGACGCGTGCGACGCGGTCATCGACCAGCTCGAGCTCGCGCCATTGGCGCAACGTCTGGCTGGCGTGCTCTCGCAAGGCCAGCGCCAGCGATTGGGCCTGGCCTGCGCGCTGTTGCATCAACCGGCACTACTCGTGCTGGACGAACCGGCCAATGCGCTTGATCCGGTGCAGGTTGCAGCTTTGCGCACACTGATCCGCACCCAGGCAGCCGCCGGCGCCGCGGTGATCCTGTCCACGCACGTGCTGGCAGAAGTCACGGCGGTGTGCGATCGGGTAGCTATTCTGCACGCCGGCACGCTGCGCTACGACGGTGCAATTGCTGCCGCTGATCAAGTGGCGTTGGAGCGCACATTCTTCGAGATAGCGCAGCAAGATCCGCGCGGCAACAACCTGTCGGCCGACGCGGCATGAACACGCGCGCCGTGATGCGGCTGGAATTGCGCCGACTGTTCGTGCGTCCACTGGGGTGGGTACTGGGTGCCCTGACCCTGGCCGAGCTGGGATGGCGCTTCGTGCTGCTGCTCGGTAATTTCCTCGGCGTGCAAATCAAGCTGGCGGCGATGCCCGGAGGTCCGGGCTTTACCGACTTGGTGGCGGTACCGCTGTTGAGCAGCCTGCTGACCGGCGGTATCGTGCCGTTCGGGCTGACCGAGCTCGCCCTGCTGATCGTGCCTCTGCTGACCATGTCCACGCTGGCCGGCGAGCGCAACAACGGCACGCTGCCGCTGCTCCTGGCCACCGGCACGCCAGCGCGGGCCATCGTGCTGGGAAAGTATCTGGCCGTGCTCGTCTGGCTTCTGTTGTGGCTGGCGCTGGTACTGGTGATGCCGTTGACCCTGGCCCACAACACCCATCTGGACTGGGGCAAGCTGGCGGCCGCGACACTGGGCATGACACTGCTGTTGGCGGCGCTGGCAGCCATCGGCGTGGCCTGCTCCGCGTTTGCCTCGCATCCGGCAGTTGCCGCCACTGCCAGCTTGCTGCTGGCGCTGGGCTTGATGATGGTGAACCTCGGCGCGCAGACCGCTGGCATGGATAACGGCGCAATCAACTGGCTGGCGCTGAGCACGCATCTGGAAGCCCTGCTGCGAGGACTGGTGTCCAGTGTCGATGTGGTGTGGTTTGTACTGGTGACTGTGATCGCGTTGACGCTGGCCACACACCGGCTGCGTTCCGAACGGGGGCGCAACTGATGCGCTCGTTGCGCCGCCTCGACGGCTGGCTGCTGGCACTGGCGTTGCTGATTGGCGCTGGCGCGATCGGCTATCTCACCACCCGCCACAACCTGATCACCGACTGGACCGCACGCGGCCGAGCCAGCGTATCGGTGGAAACGCGCGCCGTGCTGGCCAGTCTGGATGGCCCGGTCGACATCATCAGTTATGCCGCCCCGCAAGGTCCCCTGCGCCAAACCATTGCCGCAGCGATCGCGCGCTATACGGCCATCAAGAGCGATCTGCGCCTGCGCTTTGTCGACCCGACTCAGGACCCGGCTGCCATGCGCGAGCTGGGCGTCAGCGTCGATGGCGCATTGATCGTGCACTACCACGGCCGCCAGCAGCGGCTGGATGAATTGTCCGAGCGCGCGCTGAGCAACGCGCTGGAGCGACTGGCACGTGGTGGCGAGCGGGTCATCGCGTTTGTCACTGGCGATGGGGAACGCCAGGCGGACGGCAAAGCCAACGCGGACCTGGGCATGTTCATCAGCCAACTGGAAAGCCGCGGCGTGCGCGCGGTGCCGCTGAACTTTTCCCAGGTCAGCGCAGTGCCGCAGCGCACCGATCTGGTGGTGCTCGCCAGTCCATCCGCACCACTGGCCGCAGGCGCGGTGCAGGCGCTGGTGGATTACCTGGCCGACGGCGGCAACCTGCTCTGGCTGACCGAACCGGGCAACGAGGATCTCGGCCTGCGCTCGCTCGCCGCCGCGCTGAGCGTGCACGTCTTGCCGGGCGTGCTGGTGGACGGCGCCGGCAGCGCGTTGGGCTTGAAAGACCCGCGCATGATTACGCTGGGCCAGTACCTGCCACATCCGGTCACCGCGGGTTTCCGCATGACCACGCTGTTTCCGCAGGTTTCCGCACTCGCGCAAGTGAGCCACGCCGCGTGGGCAGTCGTGCCGTTCCTGCGCTCGGGACCGCAAAGCTGGACCGAGTTTCAACCGATTGCCAACGACGGCAGTTCCACCATCCGCTACGACGCTGACGCTGGCGAATTGAAGGGACCGCTGGATTTCGGCTTTGCGCTGAGCCGGCTCTCGCCCAATCCCGACAAGAGCGTGCAGCGCGCGATTGTCGTTGGCGACGGCGACTTTTTGTCCAACACGTTTCTCGGCAATGGCGGCAATCGCGCACTGGGCGAGCGGATGTTCGACTGGCTGCTCGGCGACGACAAACTGGTGGACATGCCGGTACGCGGCGCACCGGATCGACTGTTGACCCTGTCGCAAGGCGAACTGAATGCGGTGAGCTTCGGCTTTCTGCTCGCACTGCCGCTGCTGTTGCTGCTGCTCGGCGGCTGGATCGTGTGGCACCGACGGCGGCGCTGAGCGATGCAGCGCGCAAGCCGCCAGCGTGTGAGTCTGCTCGTCGCAGTGCTGGTGTTGCTGGGTCTCGCTGCGTGGCAATGGCAACACGATGCGCGCAACGCAGCGGGCAGCGTGCTGACATTGGTGCCCGAAGATGTCAGCCGTATTGCACTGACGCTCGGCGACACCCCGACCGCGCACTACGCAAAGCGCAACGGTCACTGGTGGCGCGTGGACGGCACACCAGCGCCGGCTGACGATGGCCGGCTTGCGGAGTTGGCCAACACTGCCGCCGCACCGGTCATGCGCTGGCGCGCAGCCAGCGATTTCAATCCGGCGAAAATCGGTCTGCAGCCGCCGCAAGCCGTACTCAACCTGGATGGCCAAACGCTGGAGTTTGGCGAAACCGTCGTCACCGGTGCGCAGCGCTACGTGCGCGTCGGGCACCGGATTGCGCTTGTGCCGGCGCGTTACAGCCCGCGCCCTCCCACCGGCACCGTGCGCCCGGCCGGGCAATGAAGCAAGGCGCGCACACGGGCGCCGCGCCGCATAGAATCAGGCCAGCGCCCGCACGTGGTGTCACTTTCCCATCAGACGAACATGCCGGAACTTCCCGAAGTAGAAACCACCCGCCGCGGCATCGCGCCGTACCTGATCGGTCGGCGCGTCTGCAGCGTGACGCTGCGCCGAACCAACCTGCGCTGGCCGATTCCGCGCGAAATCAGTGCACTGCTTCCGGGCCAACGCATCGACGCCGTGGAACGCCGCGCGAAGTACCTGTTGCTGCACACGCAAGCCGGCAGCGCGCTGCTGCATCTGGGCATGTCCGGTTCCTTGCGCGTATTGCCAGCGGATACGCCGGCGCGCCAGCACGATCACGTGGATATCGCGTTCGACCATGCAACCGGGCAAGCAGAGCGCATCCTGCGCTTCACCGATCCGCGCCGTTTCGGTTGCCTGCTGTGGCAGCCGTGCGGCGAAATCCATCCGTTGCTGGCCACGCTTGGGCCCGAACCTCTCAGCGACGCCTTCGACGGCGACACGCTGTGGCGCGCATCACGTGGACGCGTCGCAGCGGTGAAGACGCTGCTCATGGACAGCCACGTGGTCGTCGGCGTTGGCAACATCTACGCCAGCGAAGCGCTGTTTGCCGCACGCATCGATCCGCGCCGCGCCGCTGGCGGCATCGCGCGTGCACGCTATGCGCGACTGGCCACTGAGGTGAAACAACTGCTGGCCCGGGCCATTGAGCGTGGCGGCACCACACTGCGCGACTTCATCAGCCCCACCGGCATCCCCGGCTACTTTTTTCGCGAACTGAATGTGTACGGTCGTGCCGGTGAAGCGTGCCACGTCTGTGGCAAGGCGATCCATCAGGTCACGCTGGGGCAGCGCTCCACGTTCTGGTGCGTGCACTGCCAGCGTTGAACACGCGCAGTGCTGCTTGGGGAAGGGTTTTGCGCGAGCGCAACCACACGCTCAATCCGGCCAGCGAAACTCCACGTGGGTATTGTTGAAGCGGGGGTCGCTCATGTCGCCGCCCGGCTTGGCAACCAACCCCGCCGGCAAGCCATCCACGGTCAGCGGTTGATCAGGATCGAAACGTGCGCCGAGTGATTGCAACTCGACCAGTTGCTCGCAAAATGCACCCGCACGATCAACGTCACGTTCGGGCACGTTGTGGATGCTGATGTCCGGCCGGCCGAATTTGCGCATGCCGCGGGTGCGCACCCATGACCGTTGCGCGTGCTCTTCGTCCGCGTTGTGCAGGATCAGTACGTGATTGCGTGCCGGCGCCCCACCCTTGATCAAGTACTGCGCACGCCAATCTGGTGCGGCGAACAGGCGCAGCGTTTGTGGATCGACGATCGAGGTGCCGCCGATATCAAGCAAGCCGGCGAGCACGCCGAGCGTGTCGCGCAGATAATCCAGCGTCTGCGCATCGGGCAGATTCCCGCGCACCACCAAGACCTCAGGTGCGATTCGCGACTGCTCGAACGCTTCAGGCGTTTCTTCGCGCAGAATGGCGCCCAACTCACCCGCCAGCGGATAGCCTTCCCACTTGCGTAGCACCGCGTTCTGGAAGCGTTCGATGGTCACGCCCGCAGGCAGGCCGGGGCTGCCATAGCGCGGCGAAGGAATCACCAGCTCCGGCGGGAATTTACCGAATACGTAGAAATGCAACACGGCCTGCTCGTCGCTGGGGTGCCAGTAAGGTCGCGGCCAGGCGGCGGGCGGATGCGGGTTGGTCATGGGATTTCCTTAAAGTCAGCGGGGTTCGTCCAGCGGCAACACCGATTGCTGCAATTCGATGCGACCGGCGCCCTGGTTGATCTTCTTGAACTCGGCGCGGCTCACCGAGACATAGCGGTCGTTGCCGCCAATCTCAACCTGCGGACCTTCGGTAACCGCGCGACCGTGTTCATCCACGCGCACCACCATGGTCGCCTTGTGCCCGGTATGGCAGATCGTCTTGATCTCGTGCAACTCGTCTGCCCACGCCAGCAGATAGCTGCTGCCCTCGAACAATTCACCACGAAAATCCGTACGCAACCCGTAGGCCAGCGCCGGGATATGCAACTGATCGACGACGTCGCTGATTTGCCACACCTGCGCCTTGGTGAGGAACTGCGCCTCGTCGACAAACATGCAGTGCAGCTCACCGTGGGCGGTGATGTCGCCACTCACCAGATCCAGCAAATTGTCCTGTGGCGCAAACCGATGCGCGTTGGCCTTCAGTCCGATGCGCGACGCCACCACGCCTTCGCCGTAACGATCATCCAGCATCGGCGTGAGGATCAACGTGCGCATGCCGCGCTCGTGGTAGTTGTAGGCGCTTTGCAGCAACGCCGTGGTCTTGCCGGCATTCATTGCCGAGTAATAGAAATAAAGCTTGGCCATGAGCAATCATCGAGAACGCAAGAGCCCATGGTAACGCCGCCGGCTCGTGCATCGCAGCACGGTCCCCGACGTTGTCAACGCTTGGTTTGACTGCAGCGCCGCTATAACCTTGTGCTCCGTCTGGCGTTGGTGCCTCCCGTTTTGACCACACTCAATCCGCAACAGCTTGCTGCTGTCGAGCACTGCGACAGTCCGCTGCTGGTGCTTGCCGGCGCCGGCTCAGGGAAGACTTCGGTGATCACCCAGAAGATCGCCTGGTTGATTGCGCGCAAACATCTGCCGGCGGCCAAAATTGCCGCCATCACGTTCACCAACAAGGCCGCGCGCGAGATGCGCCAGCGCGTGGCGCATTTGATCAGCAGCGAAGATGCGCAGGCACTGACGGTGAGCACGTTCCATGCGCTGGGTTTGAAATTCCTGCAGATGGAATGTGAGCGTGCCGGACTGCGTCGCGGCTTCTCGGTGCTGGATGCAGACGACAGCGGCGGCATCATCAAGGAGCTGGCGCCGAAAGGAGCGAAGAATGACGTGCTGTTCGGCATCCGCAACCTGCTTGGCAGCGCCAAGAGCAGCGGGCTGTCGCCAGCCGAGGCCCTGGTCGCTGCACGCAGTCCGCGCGAGCTGGAAGCGGCGACCATCTACGAGATGTACCAGCAGCGGCTGGCCGCGTTCAATGCGGTGGATTTCGACGATTTGATCCGCTTGCCGCTGCGCATCCTGGAAGCGGACGAAGCGTGCCGCAATGCCTGGCGCGAACGCTTGCGCTATCTGTTGGTGGACGAGTACCAGGACACCAACGACGCCCAATACCGATTGCTGAAAGCGTTGACAGGAGAGCGCGGCGGTATCACCTGCGTGGGCGACGACGATCAATCCATTTATGCGTGGCGCGGCGCCAACCCGGAGAACATCGAGCAGCTTGGCCGCGACTGGCCGAACCTGCGCGTGATCAAGCTGGAGCAAAACTACCGCTGCGGCAAACGCATCCTGCGCGCAGCCAACGCGCTGATCGCGCACAACCCGCATCTGCACACCAAGAAGCTGTGGAGCGAACACCCCGAAGGCGCGCCGATCCGCGTGCTGGAATGCAAGAACGCCGAGCACGAAGCCGAACATGTCGCCGCCATTGCTGCCACGCTGGTGGAAAAGCACAAGGCACGCTGGCACGACATCGCGATCCTGTATCGCGGCAACTTCCAGGCGCGACCACTGGAAAAGGCGCTGCGTCTGGCGCGCATTCCCTATCACCTCACCGGCGCGCTGAGCTTTCTCGACCGCGCCGAAGTGAAGGATCTGCTGTGTTACTTGCGTCTGCTGACCAACCCCAGCGACGACGCCGCGTTTCTGCGCGTCATCAACATTCCCAAGCGTGAAATCGGCGCAACCACGCTGGGCAAACTTGGCCAGATGGCACAGGCCCGGCACAGCTCATTGCTCGACGCCACGCGCAGTGACAGCGTGCTGCGCCAGCTCACGCCGCGACCGGCCGCTGCGCTTGCCGCGTTCGCCACCTTGCTCGACGAGTTGCGCAGCACCGCGGTGCACCAGAGCGCGGCCGATCTGGTGGAAACGATCCTGCAACGCACGCGCTACGCTGCGCAAATCGTTGCCAGCACGCCTGACGCCGCGTTGCGCGAGCGGCGGCTGGGCAACGTCAAGGAACTCGCCGACTGGTTCCGCGCCATGCAAAAGCACGGCACCAGCACCGGTGATCTCGCCTCGCAACTGGCCCTGCTCAGCCACGCCGACCGCGATGATCCCGGCAACGCGGTGCGCATGATGACGTTGCACGCCGCCAAGGGCCTGGAGTTCCGCTTCGTCTTCATTGTCGGCTGCGAAGACGGCACCCTGCCGCACGAAGGTGCCATCGACGAAGGCCGCATCGAGGAAGAACGCCGCCTGATGTATGTCGGCATCACCCGCGCCAAGGAACTGCTGACGCTGTCGTGGTCGGCAAAAACCAAACGCTGGGGTGACGTGCACACCAACCAGCCCAGTCGCTTCCTGCAGGAACTGCCACAGGCGGACTTGCACTGGCAAGGCAAGGACCCGGAGGCGGACAAGGAAGTGACGCGCGAGACCGCCGAATCGCACATGGCGAAAATCAAGGCGATGCTGGCGGGTGGCTGAGCGCCGCATACGTTGGCCTCAGGACCATCCAGCCGCTGCCAAACCAGCGCGCATGGTACGCGGCTGTCGCGTGGAGAAGCGCAACAGCTATCCCCTCGGAACGCTGCAACAAACGCTGCCGGCAAGCGCCGGCCCGGACGGCCTGATTCCTCTCCCTTCGGTAACTTGAGCGAGAGGAATCGGCAGCCGGGAACCGATGCCCTTCAGGGAGTGGGTTGGCTATGGGTAGCCAAACCACAATCCTTGGCCAGGTAGTTCTCGATCAGGCTGAGGGTCTCGCGTTGCTGGCTCGGATACCACGGCATGCTGTGCGGCATGTTGGGGATCGCATGGTACTGGGCTGCAACCTTGTCCTTCACGGCTTCGTAGAACGGATGGGCGTGGATGGCCGGTGGTGTCCGCACGTCACGCGTGCCGTCGAACAACATGATCGGCAGGTGCGCCTTGTCGGCGTTTTTCAGCGGGTCCATGCCCTTCACGGTCTTGCCCTGGAGGATGCGTTGCAGGCGATTGTCACTCCACGAGGTGCCAAGCCGCCCCAGGTCGGCCACGGGCGCCCCGGCGATCGCGCACTGGTAGGGCGATGGCGAGCGCACCGTCGCCGCCACGGCGGCAAAGCCGCCGTAGGAATAGCCGAAGATCGCGATGTCACCCTTCCTGGTGATGCCCTGCGAAACCAGCCAGGCCGCACCATCGTCGAGGTCGTCGGACATTTTCAGGCCCCACTCGGCGTCACCGGCGAGCCAGAGTGCGCGACCCACCCCGGACGAGCCACGATATTGCGGGCGCAGCACCGCGTAGCCACGCGAAGTGAGCATCGGCACCCAGCCGGAAGCATCCCAGCCCAGGTAGTCGCGCGCCCATGGACCACCGTGCGGCATGACGATGGCCGGCGCCGGTGCGTCACCCGTTTTCCAGCCCGCCGGCAGGTCCAGAATTGCGGGGATTTCCAGCCCGTCACGCGCCTTGTAGGTGACCCAACTCTCTGCCCCGGTCATGTCGGGCTTGATCCAGGGACGCTCGCTGCCCAACGTGACCATCTGCTTCTTGTCGAGCAGCATGTGGTAAGCGTCGGGATGGTTTGCGCTCTGGGTGGTGAACAGCACCTTGGCAAAATCATCCGTATAACTGGAAAGGCTGACCTGCTGGCCGGGAAATGCCTTCTCAAGGCCGGCCTGAATCCCCTTGAGCGTCGGGTCGATATATACCGTCTGCGGCGCCGGGCCACCGATGACGAAGCCCACCACCTGGTTGAAATTCACACGCCGTGTACTGAACAACAAGGCCATGATCGAGTAGTCCTTGTCGGCAACAGCAGCCTCCGGGTCGAACTTGTGCGTAACCGCGTCGTACAGACGCGCTTGTGCCACGTCGGAGAATTGGTCAGTCAGTACGTAGTACTTGCCGGTGGCATCGTCGATGCCCACCACGTTCACTTCATGTCGGTTGGAAAGTTTGGTGGTCAGCGGATCCTGCAGTTTGAATTCGCCGCTCTTGGGATCCAGGATCAAGAACCGCTGTTCGTAGTCGTCGCCAACCGGCGCGATCTCCGACTTGACCAGCACCTTGCCGGTACGCGAGTCGAACAGCGCTGGGCTGGTACGCGTGCTGCCAGTGAACAGCAACTCCGTCTTGCCGGTTTTCAGGTTGTACAGGTAGTAATTGGTCATCAGGCTCACGCCGCTGAGGCGCCGGATGATGACGTTGTCCGGGTCCAGCGGCAGCATGTCGACGAGCGCCGCCGTACCAGCCAACTCCAGGCAGATCTCGGTGTTGCGGCTGACCCCGAGCTGCCGGGTTTTCCCTGCGAACGCCTCCTCGAAGTTCTTCTGCTTGTCGCCGGTCAGGTAGGCCTTGGTCACGAAGGTATTGGTTGCACCAACCGATTGGCCTTCGCCGCAGCCGCTCAATTTTCCCGTCCATTCCTGGCGGGCAATGGCGAGAATCTTGTCCGCCTTCAAGGCAAACGCGCCAATGAACTTCATATGGTCGCCGGAAGGCGTCGCCACCGTCGGTCCGGCGGCAAGCGCGTCCACGTTCCATGTCGCCAAGGCCGTCTCGTCCTTGTTGGTCGGCGACGGAATCAGTCCGACGAGGTGTTTGCCATCCGGACTCATGCTTATGCCCTGCAGCGCCGGTTGGCGCGCCAGATCCTCAATGGGAATGGGCTCGGATGCATGGGCCGCGCTCAGGCCCAGGGTGGCTGCCAACATGCCGCAAAGCAAAGCTTGCGTGAGTGTGCGTCGCATATCTGTCTGCTCCAATTGCCTTCAGGGTCCCCGCCCTCCCGTCGGTGCGCGTCCGCGTGAGCCCGACAGCAGGATGGTATCGAAAATCGTGGCGCTGGCGCAGTCCGGCACTCCGTGATTCGTCTGCCGGCGAGTGCGCCCGTCAAGTCAGAAAAAAAAGGAGGCGACATGTTGTCGCCTCCTGTGAAAACTACGCGCCTGTGCGCTTAGAACTTGTAGTTTGCACGTGCAAAGAACGTGCGGCCGAACCAGTCGTACTGCGAAGCGAAGACTGGCGTGTTGCCATAACGCGTGCCGGCACCAGCGGAGATCAAGTCTGGTTTCGTGTCAAACAAGTTGCGCACACCAAACGTGACGCCCCATTTGTCGCGGTCATAGCCGATCGACACATTGTGCAGAAACTGCCAGTCGGCGCTGATATCACGCTTGGCACCGGGAAAGCCCTGATAGGTGAAGGTATCGGAGATGTCTCTGTTCTTGGTGCTGGTGAAATACTGCCCTTGCCACGAAGCGGTCCAGTCGCCGCGCTTGTAGCTGGCATGGAACAGACCCACCCACTCCGGATTGCCGATGTAGCCGATACGGTTCGAGTTTTCGAAACCGCTGGCTTCGGACGAGCTGAACAGTTGCGTGACGTCCTCTATCGTATAGGTGATTTGCGCATCAGCACTGATCGTCCCGAACGAGTAGTCCTGGCTGTAGTTTGCCTGCAGATCGTAACCGCGTTGACGTTGACTGTTGATGTTGATGAATGTGGCGTGGATGTCCGTGATCATGTTCGCATTCCCGGCAGCATTAGCCGGGTTGCGGTTGAGCAGGGCGCAGAACGCGTTCGGGAACACCTGAGCACCGTAGCAACCGAATGTGATATCGCTGGCGTCGAGCGTACCAATCTCGCCTTTGATGTCGTAGTCGAAGTAGTCCAACGCGAAGCTGACGTTGGCGAAGGTGGGCGTCCACACCACACCCAACGACTTCGCGCGGGATGTCTCGGGCTTCAAGAAACCCTTGCCGCCGCCCTGGAAGATCTGCGCAGATGCGTTGCCTGCTGCCGTGTAGTCTTCCGGAATGCCGACCGCAGCGCAGTTGGCACGCACGAAGTCGTTGGTGCTGTCGCGCCAGAGAATGCACGGGTCGATAGCGAGCTGACCCAGGAATCCGGACTGATTGCCCAGATACAGCTCATAGAGCTGGGGCGCCCGGTAGGAGGTGCCAATCGAGCCGCGAACCGCAAACGTCGGGACGATTTGCCACTTCAGGCCATACTTCCAGACGTGCGACCAGTCACCCACACTCTGATACTTGAACACGCGCGCCGAGACGTCGGCCGTCAGCGACTCGATGCCGGCCAAGCCGCTCAGCAGAGGAATACCAACCTCCGCAAATATTTCCCTGACGTTGTCCGCGCCCTTGGTCTGCTGCGCCGAGGAGAATCCCCACTCGAAGCCGGCCGCGTTGTTGGGATCGGGCTGGTCGTCGATCTTGTAGTGCCGGAACTCGGCGCCGACGGCGGCGGAGACGTCACCGGCCGGCAACGTGAACAAGTTGCCGGTGGCCACGGCGTTGACCGTGGACTGTTTGTACTTGGTATGTCCCTTGGTGAACAGGCCAACGGCGTTGATCAGGTCGCCCATGCGATCGCCATTCAGGATACCGGGGTCGAAGTAGTCGATCGGCGTATTGAACCCGGGCTGCTCGTTGGCGTCTTCAGTAAGGTCACCGCTGAGCCGGGTGTCGATCCCCATGTGGCTGTAGTAGCCACTGCTGGAGCTGTAGGTGCCATTCGCGTGCCAATCCCAACTGCTTTGGCCGAAACCGCCGCTGAGGCTACTCCTGAGGTAGTAATAGTTGTTGGTAACCTGGGAGTTGGAGGTATAAGGCATCACTGGTTGGAACAAGCCGATACCGCTGTCGGGCAGGCCAAAGATGAAGCTGGCATCCTCATCACTGCCGACCGGTACATCATGAGCGACGACGGGGAAGAACTGCCGGAAGTTTCTGGTATTGGTTTGGCGGCGGTTGAACAACACCTGGTTGTCCCACGTCACGTCGCTGAAGATGAAGTGGCTGCTGCCATAGAAGCTTGAATTGCGGTTCTTGTTGAGGGCCCAGGCCTTGTCCTGGAACGGTGAGTTCAAGACCTCCTCATAAAACGCCTGTCCGCCGTTGGCGTACGTCCCGCGACGCGCCGGGTGCGTGCCGGGCAGTGGCCCGATGGTGCTGCCATCCTTGGACGGCACATAGCGGCGGCCGGTCAGGAATGAAATCGATTCGTTCTGCAACATGTTGTTGCAACCGGCGTAGGGGGTGCCCTGCAAGATGGAACGATCCTCGCGATCGAGGCGTTGTCCATCCGGACCGGTGACCATATCGTTGCTGCACCGCAGAAAGTCGCGGTCGCGGCGCGCCAGCGGAAACTGTTCCTGGAACTGCGCGGCGAGCACAATATTGCCCGCGTCGAAGTTGAACCCGGTAGCGATCGACGTGCTCACCTGCTGGCCGCCATCATGCTGCGGCACGCTCAAGTAGGCCTCCATTTCCGTACCGTCAATGCGCTTCTTGGTGATCAGGTTGACCACGCCGGAAATGGCATCGGAACCGTAGATCGAGGAGGAGCCATCCTTGACGATCTCGATACGCCCAAGAATGACTTCTGGAATGACGTTCAGATCGAATCCGGAGCCGGTCTGGCCCTGCGTTCCGGCTGGCCCCGGGCGCTGGCTGTCAAGCAGAACCAGGGTGCGATTGGCGCCGAGGCCGCGCAGGTCGATGGTCTGAATGCCCGTCCCGCCGCCAACCACGAAACCGCTGAACTGGTTATTGATCTGGGTGGAACCCATGGCAATCGCGGTTGTTTGCAGCAGACCCACCGTACCGAAGGAACCAGCGGCGCGATCGGCTTCGATACTGACCACCTGCACCGGTACGATTTCCTGATACTCGGGGCGCTTCAGCAAGGTGCCCGAGACGCTGACCGACTCGAGGGTCTTGGCCTTGGTTTTATCCGCGTCGGTAGACGACTGGGTAGTCGCGGTCTGCGACTGCGGCTGCGCGGCCGATGCGGCATTGTCTTGCGCGAACGCTGTGCCGGCCATGAGCAGGCTGGCGCAGATGGCCGAGGCCAGGAAATTGCGATTCATCAGGAGCACTCCCCAAGTAAGTGGATTCTGGATCGTTGGTTGCCCGCCAGGCACATGAACTTGCGACGGACCGGTAATCGTGCGGAGCATGCGGTCCGACTGGCCGCCTGCATGCTTTTTCGTAAAAAAACCCCTGCCCAATGCTGCTTTCACGTAACGATAACATTAACGACGGCTTAATTCTTTTGCAACCCACCTGAAACTTCCCCGGATTTGGGATGTCACACTCCCTCCCCCGGACACCTTTTCCGTAAAATATTGCGGATATTCGGGTGGCGGCCCGGCTGCCTATTGCATGGCGCCGGGCGTGGGCGTCGAGCCACTTCGGGCAGCGTCGGACCGCACCAGCGCCAGCATCAGAATGGCGAGCACCAGCTAAAGATTCCCCCGTCGGTTGCAGTTGGCGTGGGCTGGTCGCAACCACCCGTCCCGCCGATCAGCGAAGATACAGAAGCAATCCATGGGCGTTCGCCGCCGGTCAGCCTTCGTGCGGTGATGGCGGCGAGATCGTGATTCAGTTGCGCTGTGCCGCGTACCGCTCGCGGTACAGATCACGCCCGGAAGGCATCCCAGCGTCGGCATGTAGCTGCCGCGTGATCTGCGTGGACTATCGCCTGCCGTGTAAGCTGCGCAAGTTTGCGCAAAACGCACGCCATGAAGGTCTTGCAACGCCCGCCCGGCGGGCCAAGCATGGCTGGTGGCACAGCAACCCATTGGTCGACCAGGCACCGCATCACGTATCGGGATAGCGATGGCTGCGCAAGGCAGCGTCGCCTGCAAGTTGGCAGCCGGCCTCAGATCAGGCGCTCGGCATCCAACTCGCTCTTCAGGTACGCGTAGTAGATGGGGGCAGCGACAACGCCGGCGAGGCCGAACGCGGCTTCCATCACCAGCATGGCAATGAGCAGCTCCCACGCGCGAGCGTGTATTTGCGTACCCACAATGCGCGCGTTGAGAAAGTACTCGAGTTTGTGGATCAAGATGAGAAACACCAGCGCCGCGATGCCCACGCCCAGCGACACCGACAGCGCAGCAATGGTGACGGCAGTGTTGGACAACAAATTGCCGACCACCGGCAACAAGCCGAAGATGAAAGTGACCAACACCAGCGTCTTGGCCAAAGGCACGTGCACACCCAGCAGTGGCAGCGCTATCAGCAGGAAGATCGCCGTGAACATCGTATTGAGCAGCGAAATCTTGACCTGCGCAAACACGATGTTGTGAAAGGCCAGCGCCAGGCGTTCGCAACGCACGCTCAACGCGGCCGCCAGTGGGCCCACTTGTTGCGCGACTCGGGTGCGGCTGAGCGCCACGATGGCACCCAGCACCAGACCAATGATGATGTGCACGAAAATACGCGCAGCCTCACGCCCGGCCAACTGCAGCGTGACAGCATGCTTGTGCGCCAACTCGACCACGCCAATGCGCAAGTCGTCCACGCTGTCGGGCAGGTTGTTGACCAGCATCGCCGGCAGTTGCTGGCGGGCTTTCTCGACGAGCGGCATCAATTGCTCCTGCCAGAGCAGTTCCGGATTGCCCAGCTCACTGCGGAAGAAGCTGATGATGCCGAGGATCAGCAGGATCAGCAGTCCAACCACCACGGCGCCCAGCACCGCGACGACAACGACGCGTGCGCGATCGCCGGAGATGCGGCGACCCAGCAACGGCGTCATCGTGCGCACCAGTTCGTACACCAGCAATGCCGCCAGCAGCGCCGGCAGCAGACGCAGCACGATCACCGCGATCAGCGCTGCTGTGGCCAGCAGGTAGCTGGCGGAGCGCACAAGTGTCGAAGGCTCACGTACTGTGGGCAACGGAAGATCCATAGGGATGCTGACCATGCAAGATGCGAAGAAGCGCCAGTCTGTCAGCAGGCGCGGACGTCTGCCAGTGGATTGCGCCATCGGCGTGCAGGTCTGGGTCAGGAACGGCATCGACTTGCCGCGCATGGATGCTCGGGCCGCTGTGTTTCTGCGCCGGTCAGCGCAACCGTTCGGGACGCTGACTACCGCCGCGCAGCCGAAGTTCTGAGCCACCCGGCGTCCGTACCAATGTCCGTCACCGTCGCGCGCGACAGCTTGGCGTCCCGCGCGCGCTGGCCGGCCGTGTGCCTGCACGGCACAGGACGCGCCGCGCCTGCCGTAGACTCAACCCACCGTTTTTCCGCGTGGAACCTGAGCATGTCCTCCCGATTGCTTGCCCTGTTCGCTGCCACCGTCCTCGCCGCGGGTTGCGCCACGCCGGCACCCCACTCCACGCACACCGATACCGCAGAACCCCAGGCGAGCACGGCGGTCATCCACGCCACAGCCGCGGCCCATGACAATCTGAATGCGCTGGCCTGGACGCAGACCGCGATTGAACACGATCTCATTTACTTGCAAACCTACCGCGACGCGCAAGCGCGACTGTTGCAGGCGTTGGCCGACCCGCACTGGGACGCGTTGGGTCAGGCAGACCGCATCACGCCCGTGGCCGATCTACCGCCGGCGGTGATCCTGGATATTGATGAGACCGTGCTGGACAACTCGCCGTATCAAGCCCGGCTGCTGAAAAGCGGCGGTGAGTTCAATGCGGCCGATTGGGCCGACTGGTGTCGGGAGGAGCGCGCACGCGCACTGCCGGGAGCGGTAGCGTTTACCCAGTTTGCAGCCAGGCACGGTATCACTGTGATCTACATTTCCAATCGCCCACGCGCTCTGGATCAGGCAACGCTGGCGAACCTGCGCAAGGCGGGTTTCCCCGACAGCGGACCAGACGCGTTGCTCGGGCTGGGCGTGACGCGCAAGGGCTGCACGCAAACCGGCACCGAAAAGGGCTGCCGGCGCCAACTGGTGAGCGAGCGTTATCGTGTCTTGATGCAATTTGGCGACCAGGTCGGCGACTTTGTCGACATATCTCACAACACGGACGCCGGCCGTCGCGAGGCGGTTGCCGCCTACCTGCCATGGATCGGCACGCGCTGGTTTGTACTGCCCAACCCCACGTATGGGTCGTGGGAGGCGGCGCTGTTCAACAACAACTGGAAAGAACCGCGAGAACTGAGACGTCAGCAAAAGATTGACGCACTTCGTAATCACTAAATTTGTTGAACACAAAAGCTATCTAATCAATGCATTACGGATAATAGCGAACGTGTTGTCTTAAGGTGACGAATCCATTAAAATCGCGTTGGTCCGGCTTGCCGACCTTCATGGTCAGCCAGTTCGACCATTTCCCTTCCGGCATTGCCGGCCCCCCGTGAGGCGAATGCCTGCGGGGTTTTTTCTTTATCCGGCATGACCGACGTAAGCGCTGAGCCGCCGCGCGCCCAGCAGCGCAGACCTGTTAAACCGCGCAGCAACCCCACACTTGCCATTGCTCCCAAGTCGCGAGCCAGCAGCGGGCAATATGTGCCTTGTGCGGGATCTGCGACTACTCATCAAGAAGCCCAACTCATGCCCTCGGCGAGATGACGCGTCGCCTCTGGTTCCCTGTGGTCGTAGCGGGACGGCAGACCGGCGCAACTCGCGAACTGCGGGATCGCTTGAGGGCTGAGCAGACGATTTCACGGTGCCCGCCGGCGCAAGCTCAGCCCGCCAGTTCCGACCAGTTCCAATTCGCGGTATCAGACTTGACCGATTGCACGCAATTGACCAAGTCGATCTGCCACCTTCCACGAATGGTGACACGCGAAGAACGGTGACACACGAATACTCGAGAGCGAATATTCGAGAGCCGGGACACCGATGTACGGCCGCAACCAACCGACATCACTTGACCGAGAAGTCCTTGCTCGAGGCGACGTTGCCATTCAGCGAAATTTCCACCTTGTAGTTCCCGGGCGGGAAGCCAGTCGGCTTGCTGATCATGAACGTGGTGGCGTGGTCGCCGCTGGTGTCCAGGGTCTTGCTGTCCTCGTGCACGACCTGACCGTCCTGGAAGGTCCAGCGCGCGTCGAGCTTGGCCGTGCCACTGCCGCTGGTCATGACTGCTGCATAGATGCTGTCTTTGGGAGCGAAGCTGCTTCCAGCGTTGGCAATGTGATTATCCGCGTCCACGCTGGAACCAAGTTCCACCGAACTGACAGTGATCGCGCTGGCATTGGTGTTACCCATGCCCATGCTCGTGCTCGGTGCCGCTGGCGTCATCGGCGGCGCGGCCGTCATCGCTGATGGCGGCATGCCAGACGTGGAGGCAGAGTCGTCGGCCTTGTTGCACGCACTCAATGCCAATGCGGCAACCACCGAGACGGCGAGAATGAGCGGTTGGGTGATCGTCTTCTTCATGCGGATACTCCGTGGCTCAGGATGGAAATGGGGTGCGTCATTGCACGTCAGAACTGCGGCGGAATCTTCAGCATCTGCCCCGGTTTTATTTTGTCCGGGTCGGTGAGTTGATCGCGATTGGCGTCAAAAATGCGCTTCCACTCGTTGGCGTTGCCATAAAAGTGCTTCGCGATCTTCGACAGGTTGTCACCAGCGACTACCGCGTAATTGGTTGCGGCATCGGCAGTGGAACTGACGTGCGAGTGCACGTCGCTGAAATCAGCTTTCGCTGCGGGCGACATGTGTTCAGCCTGGGAACGCACCTCACTGCGCACATCGGAGAAATCGGGTTTCTTGGTGTCGCTGTTCATGGCGTATCTCGCTTTCTGAGCAGTGACCAGTGATAACCGGGCGCGAGTAGAAGG
>JBDSWR010000044.1:0-3195 GCA_039926605.1 Rhodanobacter sp.
GGCGACCCGGTGTACATCACCCCGGCGTTCGAGCGTGCGCGCACGCTTGAGCAGATCAAGTTTGGCAACAAGGACGTGCGCACCTGGCAGGAAAACGAAAATCCGTACGCGCTGATTGCGGGCGTGCTTGGCGAGTGGCATGTCGGCACGGGCAGCTTGGGTATCGAGGAAAATTTGCGCTCGGCCAAACAGTTGGGCATTGCGGCGGCGGCGCCGCAGGTCACTTTGCTCAGCGCCACACCGGTTACCGCCGGCTGCCGATCGATCAAGAGCCCGGCCGAACTGGCGCTGATGCAATTGGCCAACGACGCCACCTTGGCGGTGTACCTCGCCGTGTGGAAGGCGCTGGAGCCGGGCATGACGCAGGACACGATCCACGCCATGGTCGACGCTGCCTACGCGCAGCAGGGCCTGCGTGGAGACGTCAGCGTCAATGTCGGCAAGTTCACCGCTTCACCCCACGGCTCGCCGGTGCCGCAACAGCTCCGCGAGGGCACTGTGGTGATGCTCGACGACGGCTGCAAGGTAGGTGGTTACCAGAGTGACCTGACCCGCACGTTCGTGCTGGGCAAGGCCAGCGACAAGATGAAGCGCGTGTTCGACATCGTGCGCACTGCGCAGCAGGCCGCACTTGCCGCCGCGCACCCGGGCGCCAGCATGGAATCGGTCGATGCCGCCGCGCGCAAGGTCATCACCGATGCCGGCTACGGACCTGGCTACAAGTACTTCAGCCACCGTCTCGGCCACGGTATCGGCATGGACATGCACGAGTGGTACTACCTGGTGCAGGGCAACACGCGCCGCATCCAGGCGCACATGACCTTCAGCGACGAACCGGGCATTTATCTCCCTGGTGAATTTGGCGTGCGCCTTGAAGATGATATGTACATCACCGCAGACGGCGCGCGCTGGTTCACCGCGCAGAGCCCATCGATCGAGCAGCCGTTTGCTTAGCGCGAACGGCGGCGCAGAACCGGGCGATGTTCGCTGACAGTCAGTCGGTGGCTTGGATCCGAGCCGGTTTTGTCGAGATGTGGCGGCGCGCAGTGGACTTCCGGTGCTGTAGCTGGGCAAGCCTGTGATTCAGGCCGCGTATCAGGTAGGGGAACGGCGATGGGCATCAACTGGTTGGTGATCGTTTTCGCGGCAGCGCTGGTCTTGCTGCTGGGCTTGCACTCGCGCGCCGTTTCGCCGCGCGCCAGCAGCATCGAGCCAGCGGTCATCGAGGCGTTCCGCGCAGCGCGGCGACGGCAATGGCTGATGAGCGTCCCGCTCGCGGTGCTGGTAATGTTTTTGCAGTGGCATCGGGTGCACTCATCGACCGGTGCCGGGATGGATAGCATCTTGTTGCTACTCGCAGTTGCGGTAGCCGCCTTGTTCACTTACCGCAATTGGCGCTGTCCCAATTGCGGCGCTTACCTTGGCAAGTACCCGCTGTATCGGGGTGTATGTCCAAAATGCGGCGCAGCGTTGCGCGAGCAAACCAAGTGACGTTGCCAAACGCAAGGACCCGCTCACTTGCTATCGCCCAAGCGGGTCAGCAAGTGAACGCGCCCCGGTCAGGTGGCGGCGTCACCCGGGTGCCGTGACCGGGGGTTACTCGGGAACGGTCTGGCCCGATCCGCCGAACTCGGCTGGGAAGTCTTTCAGCTTGGTCAAGCCGTCTTTCATTGGCAGCACGGTCTCGGCGTAGTTCACGTGGACGGCGGGCACGAAGGCCAGATCCGGAATGGTTGCCGCAAAAACGTCAGTGAGTCCAAGCTCCGGGTGACCGGCCAACAGATGGCCGCCGCATTGCTTGCAGAATTGGCGGTCGCTGTTTTCCGTCTTCTTGAAGTGGCCAATGAACTCGCTGCCCCTGGTGACCTTCACGCTGTCCGGTTTCCACAACGTGAATGCATGCACCGGCGCAGCCGACCATGACCGGCAGGAGCTGCAATGGCAGTAACCCATCGCTTCTGGAGTGCCGGTGACTTCGACCTCCACGGAACCGCAGAAACACGTACCCGTGTGCTTGTCTGTCATTTCGTCTCTCTCCGCGTGGCGGTGGCGTGTTCCGGTTGAGCCATGGACGGCTCGGCGACGACCGGCGTCCGGCCGGAGCGGTGTCCTGAGTAGTTGCCACCGCGTGGGCCTGGGTCCCGGGCTTTCCTCACATGGGTCCTGAGCTTATACCGGCACGAAGGCGGCTGGGTTAAGCGGAACTGAAAACCGGGGCGTGAGGGCACACCGCGGCGTGCACTTTTTCCGGCAAGGCCGGAAAGACGTCGGCTTTGACGTCAGCGGCGCATCTGTCTTCATCACTGGATGGATGAGGTGGCGTGCATGCAATCCTTTACCTGGTCTGCGTACGTGACGTTCTGACCAGGCTTCGCGTAGTACTTCGCAGTGGTGGTTGGCCCAGTGGCGACGATGTCCACCAGCGCAGCAAGAGACGCGTCCCTGGTATCTCGAAGCTGGATACTTGTTCACCCGGGGGTGGGCACGGCCGACATTTGCGCTGAGGTCTTCGTCCACCTTCCTGAGACGCAGGTGGCGAAGTCTTCGACGCTTGTATCGCTGATGGAGTACTCGGTTGCAACCGTATCGCGCAGGCTTTGTACCTCGGTGCAAGCCACAAGCATCCCGGCGGCAACGATGCCCCCCAAGTGTGCTTTCATGTCCACTCTTGTCTGTGATTCCTGCCTGGGCTTTTGCTTTGCGGCAGAAATCTGACCGGTCCACTCTGTATCGGAAAAGACCCGGTCACCGCATAGTGCAGTTGAAAAGTTGCCGCTCACACTGGTTCCGACCCCGTAACGAAGGAGCGCCACCATGGCTGCCAAACCAAACATCCTGCTGGTCCATGGCGCCTGGAGCGACGGCTCCCGTTGGGGTCATGTCATCCCGCGGCTCCACGCCAATGGCTACGTTGTGCGCGCCGTACAAAATCCGCTGACGTCGCTACCCGATGACATCGCATGCACTAGCAAACTGGCGGCTGCACTCGACGGACCGACTTTGCTGGTTGGGCATTCGTATGGAGGCATGGTGATCACTGGCGCGGGCCATGCACCCAACGTTGTAGGCCTGGTCTATCTTGCTGCCTTCGCGCCCGATGAAGGGGAATCCGTCGCCGACCTGATGGCGTTGCGGGAAGCTCCGTCCGGTTCTGCAAGCATCCGCAGGGATGCCGATGGACTGCTCTGGCTGGCG
>JBDSWR010000045.1:0-80083 GCA_039926605.1 Rhodanobacter sp.
CTTGACCAGTCTTCCCGAAAGCCGCCTTTCGTCACCGTCTGCAACGGAGTCGGAAACGGGCGTTACGGAGCGTTTTCATCTAGACAACGCGCCGGTACCCAGGCGCGCAAATTGGAGTGGCCGCACCGTACTGCATTACCGCGTCCTCGACTCGGGGTCCGCGGCTCTTGCCGTTGCTGGTGGACTTCCCTCCGCTGTGCGCCGGTGCGTCGGAGACGACAGGCCCGCAGGCGCTCGACAGGGCGAGGGCATGGCGAGGGCATGGCAAGGGCATGGCAAGGGCATGGATGCCCGAGTGGAGGCAACGCAGGAGCTGTTGCCCAATGCCCGAGTGGAGGCAACGCAGGAGCGGTTGCCCGATGCCCGAGTGGGGCAACGCAGGCGCAATTGCCCGATGTGCTCTCGAAAAGCCCGGACTCGGCTCACAGACTTGGTGGACGCAGCCCGGCAAGCGCCAAGTGGGGTGGCCTCTCTCTCACTCCGGGCCTCCTGGCCTGCGCCCTTCGGGCCGGCTTCGCCGTTCGCGCCGCTCCTGCGACGCAGCGGTGGCTTTTCTCTGGCCATACAGAGAAAAATTCCTCGCCCTCGGCAGGAGGACGAAACGCTTCCGATCGTCGCCACGCGATCGACGTACGAACACGCCGAAGGAAACCGTTGCGAGTCAAAACCAGGATTCACGAACAGGCAGCGCGTGCGACCAGGCTCGTACAGATGTCACCGAAGTCGGGGTGATCAGGCCGTCAGCGATGCCATGAATGTGGCGCACAGCTCTTCCATGCCGGCGCGGTCCTCCGCGTCGAAACGGCCAATATGCGAGCTGTCGACATCCCATACGCCAAGCAGCGTGCCATCGGGCTTGATCAGCGGCACGACGATTTCTGATTGGGAAACGGCGTCGCAGGCGATGTGGCCGTCGAAGGCGTTGACGTCGTGCACGACCTGGGTTTGTCGCGTGGACGCAGCCGTGCCGCATACGCCGCGACCGAGCGCGATGCGAATGCACGCCGGCTTGCCCTGGAACGGGCCAACCACCAGCTCGGTACCGTCGTACAGGTAAAAGCCGGCCCAGTTCAGTCCGGACAGACTGTGATAGATCAGCGCACCGAAATTGGCGGCGTTGGCGATCAGGTCGTGTTCGCCGTCGAGCAGACCGTGTGCCTGCGACAGCAGGTCAGCGTAGTGCTCGCGCTTGTTCGCATACGTCTGTGGCTTGAGTTCAAACATGCGCCGTGGCCGTCCGCCAAAACCCGTATTATGCCTCGCTCCAGCAAGCCGCCGCCGCTTGCGCGGGTGAGATGCCCTTGCTGGCTCCGGTGACCATGGGTCGACCTTCACGTCGCGCGTGTTGCAATGACGCCGTTGCGCATCTTGCGACGAATCTTTTCCCGGAGGCAACATGGCACGCAACCGCTACTACCTTTCCATCGCCGACCTGGCGCATGCGCGCGGCGCCGATCCACGATTTGCCTACGATGGTGCAGGACCGAATGATTTTGCCACGGCGCTGCAGTCGGCTCTGCGCACGAATGAGCTGTTTCTACGGTGGCGTGCGGTACAGCCCGATCCCGATGCGGTTGATAACAGCCTGGCCGTGGTCGATCCGTCTGCCAGCGTGGTTGCCGAGGTTGCCGATCTGCACACGGATGTGGAACTGGTCACGGATCTGCCGATGAGTGTCGTGCGTCACCGGTTGTATCTACTCATCGGTGCGGCGTGGACGTTGCGCGACGTGCACGCAGCGTAGACTGCAGCGACTGGGCCGTGTTGCCACCGCCGACGATGCTTGCGTTTGAAAATATGCCAAGCATGTCGCTACAGTCCGCGACCTGCATAACGATCATATCCATCGATTCGCCACTGAAGGAAAGCTGATGTCCCGTCTGCGCATCATTGCGGTAGCTACTGCACTTGTCTTTCTTCCCTGCGCGCAAGCTGCGCTGAGTGCTCCACCCCCCGCCGCTACCTCAACCGTCGCGGACACGAACGCCGACATGAACCAAAACCCGTTTTCCAGCGCCAGCACCTTGCCGTTCCAGGCCCCGCCATTCGACAAGATCAAGGACGCCGATTATCAGCCCGCGATCGAGGAAGGCATGCGCGAGCACCTTGCGCAGATCGAGAAAATCGCCAACGACCCTGCGCCGGCAACCTTTGCCAACACCTTTGTCGCGATGGAAAAATCCGGCGCGATGTTGACTCGCACCATGCACACCTTTGACGCCGTCACGGCCGCCAATACCAACCCCACGTTACAGAAGGTGCAGGAGGTTGAAGCGCCGCTGCTGGCGGCGCACCGGGACGCGATTTTCCTCAACAGCAAGCTGTTTGCGCGCGTGCAGAAAGTGTATGACGAGCGCGCCTCGCTCAAGCTCGATCCCGAATCGCTGCGGCTGGTGGAGGTGACCTATCGGAATTTCGTGCATGACGGCGCCAAGCTTTCAGCCACGGACAAGACGCGCCTGAAGACGCTGAACAAGGAAGAGTCCACGCTCAGCACGCAATTCACCAACAAGTTGCTGGCCGCCACGAAGGCTGGCGCGCTGGTGGTAGATGACAAGGCGAAACTCACCGGTTTGTCCGCCAGCGAAATCGCTTCCGCCGCGCAGGCAGCGCAGGGTCGCGAGTTGACCGGCAAGTGGTTGCTGCCGCTGCAAAACACCACGCAGCAGCCGGAACTGCAATCGCTCAGCGATCGCCCGACGCGCCAGGCATTGTTCGAGGCGTCATGGAATCGTGCCGAACGCAACGACGCCAACGACACACGCAAGACCATCGAGCGGATTGCACAGATTCGCGCCGAGCAGGCGAAGCTGCTGGGCTTCCCGAATTACGCAGCGTGGAAGCTCGAAGACCAGATGGCGAAGACGCCGGTCACGGCGCTGAACTTCATGCACAAGTTGGTCACGCCCGCCACTGATCGTGCACGCGCTGAAGCGGGCGATATCCAGGCGGTGATCGATCAGCAACGCGGTGATTTCAAGCTGCAACCGTGGGACTGGGACTTCTACGCCGAACAGGTGCGCAAGGCCCGATATGACCTCGATGGAAGTCAGATCAAGCCGTATTTCGAGCTGAACAATGTGCTGCAGAACGGCGTGTTCTATGCCGCCAACCAACTGTACGGGTTGACCTTCAAGGAGCGCCACGATATCCCGGTGTACCAGCCCGATGTGCGCGTGTTCGAAGTGTTCGACAAGGATGGCAGCTCGCTGGCGCTGTTTTACGCCGACTACTTCAAGCGCGACAACAAGGGTGGCGGCGCGTGGATGAGCAACTTTGTCGACCAGTCCACATTGCTCGGCACCAAACCGGTCATCTACAACGTGGCGAACTTCACCAAGCCGGTCGCCGGCCAGCCAGCTCTGCTGTCGTTTGACGATGTGATCACCATGTTTCACGAGTTTGGCCATGCGTTGCATGGCATGTTTGCTGACACGCAGTATCCGTCGCTGTCCGGCGCCAACACCGCGCGTGATTTCGTCGAGTTTCCGTCGCAGTTCAACGAACACTGGGCGAGCAACCCGAAGGTGTTCGCGCATTACGCGAAGCACTACAAGACTGGCGCGCCGATGCCGCAGGCGCTGGTCGACAAGATGCGCAAGTCGCGCATGTTCAACAAGGGCTACGACATGACCGAGCTGCTGTCCGCGGCCATGCTGGACATGAACTGGCACATGCTTGGCGCCGACGCTCCGTTGCAGGATGCAGACGCATTTGAGGCTGCCGCGCTCAAAAAAGATGGTGTGGATTTGACCTACGTTCCACCGCGCTATCGCTCCAGCTATTTCCAGCACATCTGGGGCAACGGCTACGCCGCCGGTTACTACGCCTATTTGTGGACACAAATGCTGGCCGACGACGGCTTCGAGTGGTTCAAGGAACACGGTGGCCTGACCCGGGCGAACGGCGACCGCTTCCGTGCCATGGTGCTCTCGCGGGGCAACACGGAAGATCTGGCGGCGATGTACAAAGCCTGGCGCGGGCATGCGCCCGACATCAAGCCGATGCTGGAAGATCGCGGTTTGCAACCTAAGGCAAAATAGCAGGCAATCCAGCGCGAGCCCTGCGAGGCGCGCTGAATCCGTCGGTCAATCCGTGAGTGGGACCCGCCTCGATGGGGCGGGTCTCGGCCACGCGCCGCATCTGATGTGGGTCGATGCCAGTGCGGCGCATCTGCTGTCGCTCGCCCGTGCATCGCGCGTGGAATAATCGTCGAGTCCCGTTCCGGAGTCGCGCACACGTGGAAGGCCATCAGTTTCTGCAGACTGCGGTGGTGTTCCTGTTGGCCACGGTGATTGCCGTGCCGTTGAGCAAGCGCTTCCGACTGGGCTCGGTGTTTGGCTATCTGCTGGCGGGCGTGATCATCGGGCCGCCCTTGCTTGGGTTGATCAACGACACTGCGGGCGTGGCGGCGATTTCCGAGTTCGGCATCGTATTGATGCTGTTCGTGATCGGACTGGAGCTGTCACCACAGCGTTTGTGGGTCATGCGCCGCTCGGTGTTCGGCACCGGTATCTTGCAAGTGCTCAGCACCAGCCTGGCGATCGGACTGATCGGCTATATGTTGTTTGGCTTGTCGCGCAGTGCCGCGCTGATCGTAGGCTGCAGTCTGGCGCTGTCATCGACCGCGTTTGGCCTGCAGGTACTGGCGGAGCGCAGGGAAGCGGGTTCGGCCTACGGTCGCGAAGTATTCTCGGTGTTGCTGTTTCAGGATCTGGCGGCGATTCCGCTGATCGCCGCCGTGCCGCTGCTGGCGCCGTCATCGACGGTGCACGGGATTGACCCACTGGCAGTGCTGCGCACGGTTGGGATGATCCTCGCCGTGGTCGTGGGCGGACGCTATCTGTTGCGCCCGGTGTTTCGTTTTGTCGCCCGCGCCGATTCGGTGGAGGTGTCCACGGCCACGGCGCTGCTGGTGGTGATGGGCACCGCGTGGCTGATGGAACTGGCCGGCATATCGGCGTCCCTGGGGGCGTTTCTGGCAGGCGTGCTGCTGGCCGACTCCGAGTACCGCCATGAGATGGAATCGCACATTGAGCCGTTCAAGGGTTTGCTCTTGGGGCTGTTCTTCATCAGCGTTGGCATGTCCATGGATCTCGCGCTGCTGTGGCAACGCCCGCTGCTGATTGGAGCCCTGGTGCTGGGCTTGTTGCTGCTCAAAAGCACGCTTTTATGGCCGCTTGGGCGGCTGCTCGCCGGCCTCACGCGATCTGACACCCTGCGGCTGATGGTGCTGCTGGCATGCGGTGGTGAGTTTGCCTTCGTCGTGCTGCGCCAGGCCGCTGAACATCATCTGATCAGCGCCGCCCAGCGTGACGCACTGGTATTGGCGATCATTCTGACCATGGCGCTGACGCCGTTGCTGGTGGTGTTGGTGGCACGCCTGTTGAAAGTGCAGGCGAAAAAGCCCGGGCGCGAATTTGACGCAATCAGCACCGGACCACCGCGCGTGATCATTGCCGGGTTCGGTCGCGTCGGGCAAATTGTGGGACGCGTGCTGCATGCGCAGGGAATAGCGTTCGTTGCACTGGAGCATTCGGCCGAACAGGTCGATGTGTCGCGGGCGCTGGGTACGGTAGACCTGTTTTTCGGCGATCCGGCACGTCCGGAATTGCTGCGTGCCGCGCAGGCGGCTACGGCCGAGGTATTCGTGCTTGCCACCGACGATCCGGAAACCAACCTGCGCATTGCGCGGCTGGTGCGACGTCAGTATCCGCACCTGCTGATCATCGCGCGTGCACGCAATCGCCAGCACGTGTATCGGTTGAAGGATCTGGGTGTCGACGAGCCGGTGCGCGAGACCTACCACTCCAGCTTGAAGATGACGCGCATGACGCTGCAGGCACTCGGCCTGTCTGCAGAATTTGCTGCTGACCGCGTGGAGCGCTTTCGCCGCTACGACGAGGATCTGTTGAACAAACAGGCGCTGTTGTATGACGACACGGCTCGGCTGGCGCAGAGCACGCGTGACGCACTGACTGATTTGCAGGCCCTGTTTGAGGCCGATGCGGCGCCGCGCGCCGAGCGTGCGCGCGAACACGGGGAAGTGCATCCCGACGAGCTGTGAGGCCTGCGGGGCAATAAGCTCCCGCCGGCCGGCTCCGACTTGCCGCTAGTCGCCCGGTGGCGCCGGGTGGCGCAAGGTCTGGCGCACGCTGGGGATGACGTTGCTGCGGACGGCCAGTTCATGCGCCACGTCGATGTAGCCGAGTTGGCGCGCGACGTCGGCCGCGCTGCGGCCAAAGGCATCTGGCGCGTCACGCTCGGCGCCGCGGGCCAGCAGGATGCGTGCCGGCGCCAGCAGCGCGTGCATGGCGCACGCGTGCAGCGCGGTCACGCCGCGCAGGTCCGCGTGGCGTACCTGCGCGCCGGCGTCGAGCAGCACCGGCACCAGCGCGCCAATGTGCGTGACGTCGCAGGTGCTGCCCGGATGCATGTGCGCGCCGAGCAGCAGCAACAGCGGGGTCGTACCTTCGCGGTCGGCGCGGTTGATGTCCGCAGCGTGTTTGAGCAGCACGTCAAACAGGCGCCGCGCGCGCAGGCTGTCGTTGTGTTCAAAGCCGAATTGTGCCGCCGCATGCAGGGCGCTGCGACCGGCGTCGTCCACGGCGTTGACGTCGGCGCCGGCGTCGAGGAGCGCCTCGACAATCTCCGGATATCCAAGTGCCGCTGCGACCATCAGCACAGTGGCTGCGTTGGGGAGGCGCTGATCCGTGGCAACGTCGTGAGCCAGCAGCAAGGTGACCAGTGGCATCTGCCGCGCAGTGATCGCCGCCGCCAGCGCAGTGACCCCGCTGTGCGCGGCAAGCGTGGGATCGGCACCGGCATCGAGCAAGCATGCGGCGATCTCGGAGTGGCCGCTGCCGCAGGCACGCACCAATCCGGAGGCGCCCTGCGCATCGCGCGTGTCGACCGCAAAACCGAGCTCCAGCAGGCGTTGCACGCTGGCCAGTGCGCCAGCTCCGGCTGCGGCTGGCAAGTCATCTGCCCGCAGCGCGCGCTTGGGTCGCGACCAGTCGCGCCAATCAAGCCAGCGTTCCAGTGACGGATGTTCCAAAGCGCGGCCCAGCGGCGTCTCGCCATTGCTGTCGGCCGCCTCGGGGTTGGCGCCGTGCGCGATCAGGGCACGCACCATCGGCAATGCCTCCGCCCCGTGTTCGAGCGCGGCGAACAGCGGTGTGCGGCCCTCGCGGTCCTGTGTGTTCGGGTTGCAGCCCAGCGCCAGCAATGCCTGCAACAGAGCGGCCTGCGCGTTGACTGCGGCCAGGTGCAACGGTGTGCGCCCGCGGGCATCTGGCCCGAATGGATCGCCGCCGCGATGCAGGAGGTGCAATGGCAACGCGGCCGTAGCAGCCGTGTTGTCGGTGTGCGACAACGCCAGCGCGAGCAGCCCTGCGCCAGCCGGACTGGCGCCAGCTTGCAGCAAGTCGTCCACGGCTTCGGCGGATGCCGGCAGTTGCTGCAGCAAGGCGTCAAACAAGCGCGGGCCAAGTGTGAGTGCAGGGGGCACGTTGTCGACGGGATCAGCCACGGCGGCGGGGGTGGTTGCCGCGCCGATTGCCGGCACGGGCGACAGGCGCGCTTCGGCATCCAGGCCGTGTTCCAGCAACCAGTGTCGTGCCGCCGCCAAACCGGGCGTGGCCAGGTCAATGTACAAGGCAGCCAGTTGCGCCTGGGGCCACTCGCGCACGCGTTCGGCAAACGTGGACACGATCGCCCAGTGGCTGAAGCGCAAGGCATCCAGCAAGTGCCCGGGGGTATCGCTACCGGGGGTCAACAATTCGGTACTCAGGCTGGCCGGCAGCGGCGTTTGTGGATCGAGCAAGGCAACCAGATCCCAGCGTCCCGTGGTGGTGGCATGCTCGAGGGCGCTACGCCCATCCGGACCCAGCGCCTTCGGCTCGGCACCCAGCGCCAGCAGCGCGCGCACGGTTTCCACGTTCGCACGCGGTGACTGGCATGCCAGGATCAGGGCGTCGCGCCCGTGTTGGTCACGCAGGCAGGCGTCGGCTTCCGCCGCGGCCAGCAGTTGCACAATCCCGCCCGCTCCCGCACGAGCTGCTTCCATCAATGCCGTGCTGCCGTGATCGTCCGCCAGATTGACGTCGGCATTCGCGGCGCACAACGCCTGTGCGATTTGCTCGTGTCCCTCAGCCGCCGCCACCAGCAGAGCGCTGCGGTGTTGTGCATCCGTGGTGTTCACGGCCGCCGCCCGCTGCTTGAGCAGCAGTTTGACCCCGGTGGGATCGTCATTGGCAATGCCCGCAGCAGCGACCAGTGCGGGCGTGCCGTCGACCGGCGCGGGCTTGGCGCCATGTTCAAGCAGGAAAGTTGCAAGCGCCCAGTTGGCGGCGCGACAGGCAACCACGAGCGGGCTGTCGCCACTTGCGTTCAGCGCGTTGATCGGCGCCGCCGCATCCATCAGCATGGCCGCGACGCCCGGTTCGGCGCTGAGTACCGCTCCGTGCAGCGCAGTGTTGCCGGCGCCGTCAGTTAGCAGCGGATCAGCGCCGTTGGCGAGCAGGGTGAGCACTGCTTCGGCACGTCCGTGCCAGCTATCGCGCGTGGCCGCGAGCAGCGCGGTGGTGCCGCCACTGGCACGATTGACATCGGCACCGCTGGCGATCAGCGCGCGCAGCAAGCGGGTGTCCGGCAGCAATGCGGCGAGCGTCAGTACTGGCCGCTGATCGCGGTCATCGGCTGGCGGCGCTGCGTTTGGATCGGCACCGGCTGCTACCAACGCCAGTGCACGTTCGATGTCGCCATCCCGGGTGGCAGTCAGCAATGCCTGCCCCTGGTCCGGTGCATCGGGTAGGGGTTCGTCGGCTGTGGGCGTATGCGTGACGGCGACGGCGGGTGCCGCGATGACCTCAGGTAGTTCAATGTCGTTGCCCTGCGCAAGTTGACGTGCGCGAGCACCACGTTCGCCAAGCAGTGCGTGCACTGTGCGGTTCACGATCAGCAGGCAGCCCAGCGGCAGCAGTACCGCCCCATACAACGCGAGGGCTGCGACGCGTGGTTCGGGCGGCAGTACACCGTACAACCCGGCCAGTGCAATGGCTCCGAAGGCCAGTACCAGCAACGCCAGCGCCGCGGGCAGGAAGTGGGTAAAGAAGCGCTCCTCTCGTGCCAGGTGGCGCGCAAATGCCATGCTGCGCGCGGCTGCGGTGAAAATCCACGAGCCGTCGGCTTGCGCCGGATACGCGTCATCCCATACGAACACCAGAGCAAATGCCGGCCACAACCGCCACAGCAGTGCCAGCGCCAATACCAATGTAGCGGCGAGCGCCATGGCGGCACTCAAGCTCGGCGCCTGACTGAGTTGCAACATGGGCCACGCCACCAGCGCAAACACCACCGCGGTGTAGGCGGTAAACATCACTACGTGGGTGGCACCACGGCGCAGCACCGTGCGGCCAAAGCGTGGCTCCAGTGCAAAGCCCAACGTGTGGCAGCTTGCCGCCATGGCCAGCGCATTGGCCAGCAGCAGCGGAATGAGCGTCAGCGGGTGCGTCACCATGCCGGCGATGGCAACGGCGATCAGGCTTGGCGCAAACCACGCCAGAGCTTGCAGGGGAGAGCGGTAGTAACGCTGTTTGGGTTGGGTCATCGGCACAGTATAGAAATCGTTTCCCACATAGACGGTAACCAAGTGTTAAGCGAGTTTGCCGACCTGTCCAGGACGGCCATCCGTCGTACCCGTGCCGTCGGTTGCGGACTGCTGGCGCGGCGCAGGCAGACGGTTTGTCCAGAGCTGTCGCGCAGCGGGCAAATGACGTGGCTCGCGGCGACGCCGATTCACGGCGCGCACCCGGCTGGCGGTTGTTGGCTGGCTGCGGCCAGCGTTTCCGCCGGCGGTAGCTGCAGATGCCAGCGCTGGTCGTGCAGATGCTGCAGCACCACCAGGTTGTCCTCCAGTGGCAGCCGGCGCTGAGCGTCAAGCTGCACCTCCAGCACGAAACGCAGTTCACCAAGCAGCAATGCCAGCGATTCGGGGACGACGTCGAATTCGTCGCGTGCCGCGAGCCATAAATAGTTTCCCGGTTTTTGTGTGCTGGCGTAGACGAAACATTGCATGGACTGGTGGTGCGTCCCGGGCGGATGATGAACTCGCGGCGGGGACGAGGTTAACAGGTGGCTGTTGGCAACGTGCACGCGTGCTGCGCGACAGCGGCGCTGGCGCCTTGTGCGGCCATCCGCGTTGGGCGATGCGCGCTCGCGGCGCGGTGCACACACGGTTCCGGGCGGCCAGCGTGCTGCGTAAACACTTGCAACGTCATGAGCGAGCAGGCAAAGTGCAGCAAACCGGCTTCAAACGGCCGTATGAATCTTTCATCCACGTGCTCGACTACGCCGAGCGTGACCTCATCCGGGGAGTCAATACATGCGCAAGTCCTTTCGTTCCGTCGCCGGCAACGCCCGTCCGCTTGTTCTGGCTGTTTTGAGTGCAGCCATTGCCGGCGTGCTGGTACTGCCGAGCCTTGCCAATGCCAGTGCGTTTCAGCTCAAGGAAAGCAGCGCCAAGAGCATGGGTCGTGCGCACGCGGGTTCCACTACGGCCGGCGGCGATATTTCCGTCGTGGCCAGCAACCCGGCAGCGATGAGTGAGCTGGACGGCACGTATTTCCAGACCGATATCACGGCGATCAATTTCAGCGCGAAATTCAAGGGCTCGGCACACGATGCCCTGGGCCGCCCGATCAATGGTGGTGACGGCGGTGATGCTGGCACCACGCTGCCGGTGCCGGCGATGTTTTTTGCCACCAAGGTTTCAGATCGCGTCAATGTCGGGTTGGGTTTCAACGTACCCTTCGGCTTCCAGACGGAATACGACCACGGCTGGGTAGGCCGTTACCACGCGATCAAGTCCCGCTTCCAGTCGCTGGATGCGACGTTCTCCGCTTCATTCAAGATAAACGACCAGTTCAGCGTTGGCGGCAGCGCCATCGTGGAAAAGACCATCGCCGAGTTGACCAACGCGATCAACTTCAACGCCGTGGGTCTCGGGTTGGTGCAGCAAGGTGTCGCCGCCGGTGCGATTCCCGTGCAGCAGGCACCGGCCCTGATCAATGCGGTCAGCACGTTGCTGCCGCCAGGCTCGGATGGCAATGCGCGAATTTACGGCGACAGCACGGATTGGGGTTGGCAGCTCGGTGCGATGTGGAAGGTGACGCCAAATGACAAGGTCGCGCTGGATTATCGCAGTCAGATCGTCCATCACCTGGAAGGCACAGCCAACTTCACCGATATTCCGGCAGGGGTCGGTTTTCTTCTATCCAATCCGGCGGTCGCACCGCTGTTGGCCGGTGGCACGCCATTCCAGCACACCGTTGGCACGGCGAAATTCATCACGCCGGCAACGGCAAGTTTGAGCTATTGGCATCAGGACGAGAAATTCGGCGTAGGTGCCGACGTGGCCTGGACCGAGTGGAGCGTAATGAAGCGCCTGACGGTGAACTTTGCCAACCCGGGCCAGCCGCCCAGCGCGCTGGACTTCAACTGGCGCAACACGTGGTACATGGCGCTTGGTGCGGATTACTACCTGAATGACAAGGTGACCCTGCGCAGTGGTGTCGCGCTCGACGTGACGCCGACCTATGTCGCCACGCGTGACGTGCGCGTTCCTGACTCAACCCGCAAGCTGGTCTCGTTCGGCGTGACCTACAAGGCCAGCGACCATTTGGAACTCAATGCGTCGTACGCCCATGTGTTCGTGAATGCCGCGCATATCAGCAACTCGCAAAGCTCGACCAAGGATGCAATCACCGGTGAATTCGACGATTACGGCAACCTGTTGAGCTTCTCCGCGCAATACAAGTTCTGATTTCCGGCGCAAGTGCTGTTGCTGAAAAAACCCCTGGCGTCAGCCGGGGTTTTTTTTCGGTCGTACCCGCTGCGCCGTGCGCGTCGCGCGATCCGCTTCACCCGCGCCGCAGCAGCCACTTCAGCACGTAGCGAAAGCGTGCACCGTAAGGCGGGTTGAGCAGGCCGGCGGTATTGAAGCGCGCCTGGCGAAATACCGGTTTGAGGTGCGAAAACGTGCGGAACCCGGCTTCCCCGTGGTAGCCGCCCATGCCTGATGCGCCAACGCCACCAAATGGCAGGCGATGCTGGGCAATGTGATACACCGTATCGTTGACGCTCACGCCGCCTGCGTGAGTGCGTGCGAGCACATCGTCAATCAGCTTGCGATCGCTGTCGAACATGTACAACGAGAGCGGATGAGCGCGCGCGCCGACGTAGGCAATCGCTTCGTCCAGCGTGTCATACGGCACCAGCGGCAGCAGCGGACCGAAGATCTCCTCGCGCATCACCTTCATGTTCTCGTCCACGGCCGTCATCAGTTGCGGCACCAGTAGCCGCTGTGCGGGGTCATCGACAGCGTCGGCCAGCGCATGCAATTGCGCGCCGGCCGCGCGCGCATCGTCGCGCAGTGCCACCAGTCGCTGGTATTGCTGCGCAGAGATGATGCTGGCGTACTGTCCGCCTTGCGCAAGTTGTGGATACATGCCGCTTGCGACGCGCTGTGCGGCCGCAATGAAATCGGCGACGCGGGCGCGTGGCAACAAAACGTAGTCTGGTGCGATGCAGGTCTGTCCGGCGTTGATCAACTTGCCGAACATGATGCGTTCCACTGCGTTGTCAAAGCGCGCACCAGGACCAATGATCGCCGGTGACTTGCCACCCAGCTCCAGCGTTACCGGAGTGAGATTGTCCGCAGCAGCGCGCATTACGTGGCGGCCGACTGCAGTGGAACCGGTGAACAGCAGATGGTCAAACGCCAGCGCGGAGAACGCCTGGGCGACGTCGACGCCGCCATTGACTACCACGACTTCATCAGCCGCGAAGCAATGCGCAATCTGCTCGGCAAACAGTGCGGAAAAGTGCGGGGTGAATTCGCTCATCTTGAGCATCACGCGGTTACCCGCTGCCAGCGAGTCCACCAGCGGGCCGACGGCCAGGTACAACGGATAATTCCACGGCACGATGATGCCGACAACGCCGCGTGGCTGGGGTCGCAGTTCAACGTGTGCGGGCAGGAACACGAAATCCGCGGCGCGCCGGCGCGGGCGCATCCAGCGTCGGCCATGGCGCAGTGCATGGCGGATCGACGACAGGCTGGGGAAAATCTCCAGCAGCTCGGTTTCTTCGCGCGGGCGGCAAGTGAAGTCCGCATTGATCGCGGTGACGAACGCGCTGCGCTGGTCCTGCAACATTGCTGCCAGATCGCGCAGGCGTCGCGCGCGGGTGTCCCAAGTGGGCATTGGCTCGCGTGCCTGGGCACCGCGCAGGCGCTGCAGTATTTGCTGCAGGTCGTTGGCGGTGGGCTCAATGTTTGCTGCGCTCATTGCAGACTCCTGTCGATTATCGTCAAGAATACTTGGCGCGGTCGGGTCACCGCATCTTCCGCGCGGTGGCGCGCGGCGCGAGCCGGCCTGACAAGGCGTCGCCCGTCCGCGTTCGCGCAACAGGTCTGCCTGCGCCGGCGCGCCCGGTTGCACGCCCACGATTATGGGCGAACGCGGGCGGCGAGAATGCGCGCAGTGATCCGGGGCGCACTTTGTGGACCGACTAGTCGTCGAGCGTCAGCAGCGACGCATTGCCACCAGCCGCAGTGGTGTTGATGGTTACTGTGCGTTCGCTGGCAAAGCGCAACAGGTAATGCGGACCACCGGCCTTGGGTCCGGTGCCGGACAGGCCTTCACCGCCGAACGGCTGCACGCCGACGACCGCCCCAATCTGGTTGCGGTTGACGTAGCAATTGCCGACTCGGGCATGACTGACAATGTATTCCACGGTGTCATTGATGCGGCTGTGGACCCCCAGCGTAAGACCGTAGCCGGTGCCATTGATCTGGTCGATTACCTTGTCCAGTTCCTTGGCCTTGTAGCGGATCAGGTGCAGCACCGGTCCGAACACTTCGCGCTGCAGGACGCTCAGTGACGGAATCTCGTAGGCGCGCGGCGCGAAGTAGGTTCCGTGCCCGGTTTCAGCCGGGTCCAGCGGCGCCTCGGCAATTTTCTTCGCCTCGCGATCCATGCGCTCGGCATGAGCCATGAGGATCGCTTTCGCATCTTCATCGATCACCGGGCCGACATCGGTCGACAACTGTCCCGGGTCGCCCACTTTCAACTCGGCCATTGCACCGGCGAGCATCTCGGTCACCTTGTCGGCGATGTCTTCCTGGACATACAACACGCGCGCAGCCGAGCAGCGCTGGCCGGCGGATTGGAATGCCGAGGCGATGACGTCCTTGACGATCTGTTCGGGCAACGCGGAAGAATCGGCGATCATCGCGTTCTGGCCGCCGGTTTCTGCGATCAACACGGCAATCTGCGCGTCACGTGCGGCCAGATTGCGATTGATCGCCCACGCGGTTTCGGTTGATCCAGTAAACACCACACCGGCAACGCGTGGGTCCTTGGTGAGGGCGGCACCAACAGTCGGGCCATCGCCAGGCAGGAACTGCAGCACGTCCGCAGGTATTCCGGCCTCGTGCAGCAGTTGGGTAGCCAGAAAACCAATCAGGCTGGTCTGTTCGGCCGGCTTGGCGATCACCGAGTTGCCGGACGCCAGCGCAGCACTGACCTGACCGACGAAAATGGCCAGAGGAAAGTTCCACGGGCTGATGCCGACAAACACCCCGCGCCCGCCCAATATCAGTTTGTTGGTTTCCCCGGTCGGTCCGGGCAACTCCTCCGGAGCGCTGAACGCGCGTCGCGCCATGGTCGCGTAGTAGCGCAGAAAATCGGCCGCCTCGCGCACCTCGGCGATCGCATCAGGAAGGCTCTTGCCGGCCTCGCGCACGCACAGCGCGATGAACTCGGCACGCCGCGCCTCGAGTTGATCGGCGGCATGCTCGAGCATGGAGCTGCGATTGGAAACCGGCAGCCGGTCCCAGTCCGGTTGGGCCGCGGCAGCGTTGGCCAACGCCTTGTCCACGGTGGCGGGGTCGGCGGTGACATAGCTGCCGACGTTGCGCCGGCGGTCGGCAGGATCGGTCACCTGCACGGTGGCGCCCGTGCTCGTCGCGCCCGGCACCAGGGGTTTGGCCGCCCACGGACCCGGGAAGGCATTTACTGCCGCGGCCAGGGCCTGCAATTCATTGTCATTGGAAAAGTTGATACCCATGGAATTCTTCCGAAGTTCTCCGTAGAGGTTTGCCGGCAACGGGATCCGCGGATGCGGGATGCTGTCGAAACCCCGCACGGTCTCGCACGGATCAGCCACGAGCTCGCGTGCCGGTGTGCTCTCGTCCACCACGCGGTTGACGAAGCTCGTGTTTGCCCCGTTCTCGAGCAGACGCCGCACGAGGTACGGCAACAGATCCTGATGGCTGCCGACCGGAGCGTAGACCCGACAGGGCACGTTGAGCTTGTCGGTGCAAATCACTTCGGCGTAGAGATCCGTACCCATGCCGTGCAGCCGCTGAAACTCGAACGAACGGCCCTGCGCAAGGTGATGGACGGCTGCAATTGAATGCGCGTTGTGGGTCGCAAACTGCGGATAGATAAGATCGCCGCCGGCGTTGAACAGGCGGCGCGCACAGGCCAGATAGGACACGTCGGTATTGGGTTTGCGCGTAAATACCGGGTAGCCGGCCAGGCCATTTTCCTGCGCACGCTTGATTTCGGCATCCCAGTAGGCGCCCTTGACGAGCCGGACGTACCAGCGACGTTTCGCGGCCAATGCCGTTTCCACCAGCCAGTCGATGACAAACGGGGTGCGCTTGGAATAAGCCTGCACCACGATGCCAAGACCATTCCACCCTTCCAGCGCCGGATCGGCAAATACCGCGCCGAGAATATCCAGCGATAGTTCCAGGCGATCGGCTTCTTCCGCGTCTACCGACAAGGCAATGCCAGCTTGCATCGCCAACTGCGAGAGCTCCAGCAACCTGGCGGTGAGGGCCCGACGGGCCAACTCGCGTTTGGCCAATTCATAACGCGGGTACAGCGCGGAAAGCTTGACCGAAATCGACGGTGCTTCGAGATGGCTGGTATACGGGCCGCGCGCACCGAGTGCAGCAATGGCGTCGCGGTAAGCCTGTTGATAGCGCTCGGCGTCCGCGGCAGTAACCGCCGATTCGCCAAGCATGTCGAACGAATAACGGTACTTGGCGTTTTCCGCCTTGGTGCAGCGTTCCAGCGCCTCCTGGATGGTGCGGCCCATCACGAACTGATGGCCCATGATGCGCATGGCCTGCCGTACGGCCGCGCGTATGGCCGGCTCGCCGACGCGCTTCATCACGCGCCGCAACGAGCCGGTAAAGTCTTTCCGGGTGTCTTCCACGTTGACCAATTCCCCGGTCAACATGAGCCCCCAGGTGGAGGCGTTGACCAGCACAGACTGGCTCTGGCCAAGATGCTTGTGCCAATTGGCGTCACCCAGCTTGTCGCGGATCAGCTTGTCTGTGGTCGCGTTGTCGGGAATGCGCAACAGCGCCTCGGCAACACACATCAGCAGGATGCCTTCCTCCGAGGACAGGTCGTACTGGCGCATGAACGATTCGACCACACCCTGGTCTTTGGCGCGCCCGCGCACGCGCTCGACCAGGTCGACCGCACGATTGACGACCTGCTCGCGCTCGGACGGCGGGAAATCTGCCTGATCGAGCAAGTCGTTGACCGCTTCGGTTTCGTCGCGCAACCACGCCGCGGTGATGCGGGCACGGGCTGGCGCGACGTCGACAGGAAGCTCTGGGCTGAGGATGAGGTGATTCACGGATAGGCAGAAAGTTGTGGGTCGCACGCAGGTGCGAAAGCTGGCAGCGGATTGTACGGCAGCGCGGAATCTCCGTCGCGTTCAGCGTGCAAGTCAAAGCAGCCATCGCGCTTCTGCGACGCTCTGTTCGAGGTCCGGCCTTTGCGATCTTGTTGCCCGCCGAGTCGTCGCGGCCTATCATTTGCCTGTTACAGGCGCGCTGGACCGTTCATGATCGTGTTTCGACCAGCTTCCACGGAACTGCCGTGCGCGACGATGTGGCTCACGCCAAATCGCACGCTCAGCCATCGTGGCCTGCGTCGCGTAATCATGGCATTGGTGGTCCTGGTATTGGGCACGGCGGGTCTCGGTGCGTGGCAGGGGAATGTATTTGCGCCCCTGTTTGCTGGCTTTGAGTCGATCGTCATGGCTTACGCGTTGAGTATTGCGTGGCGTGCGGGTGATCGAGGCGAGCGCGTCGTATTGGACGCGGCGTCGCTGGAGGTGCAGTCACTGCCTGGTCGGCGTTGCACGCGTTTTCCCACATATTGGGTGCGTGTGTTGCTGGAGCCGGGTCACGGACAGCATCGGTTGGTGTTGTCGGCGCATGGACGGGCGCTGGAAATTGGCGTTTTTCTGGCGGAAGCCGAACGCGTCGCGTTGTCGAAGAAACTCATGGTGCTGCTGCTCGAAGCTCACGGTCCGCAGCACAAACAGGTTCAACAAAGGTGCAAGACATGACATCTGGCGGCATCAGGCGATCAATCAAGGCAAGCGTGGCGTTCGCCCTCGCGATGCTGTGCGGTGTGGTGCAGGCGGCTCCCCACCCATGGCAGATGAACATGGAGCGCGGGGCCAGTACCTGGTCCAGTGTGCCGTATTCACTCAACAATATCGCGTTGGGTGTGTGCGTCGTCATCGGCGCGTTGGTGTTTGGCGCCATGTTTGTTTCCATCTTCCGCTTCCGCAAGTCGCGTGGTGCGGTTGCCGAAAAGTGGTCACACAACACCACCGTCGAAGTGATCTGGATCACCATCCCGGTGCTGATCCTGGCGACCCTGGCCTACATGGCCAGCGGTGGCCTGGTTTCGTGGTCTGATACCACGGGCTCGCAGATGACGGTGAAGGTGACCGGCTATCAATGGAAGTGGCGCTACGACTACGTCGAGTACATGGGCAAGCCGCTCGAAAAGGTCGGCTTCATGTCCAAGCTGGATACCCAGAGCGACGAGACTCGCCAGCTCGGCTCTGGCATGAATCCCTATGCGGTGAAGGAAGGAGACGAAAGCACCTATCTGCTGAACGTGGACAACCCGTTGGTCATCCCGGTGGATACCAAGGTGCGCTTCGTCATCACCAGCGGCGATGTCATCCACTCGTGGTGGGTGCCGGCGATGGGCTGGAAGCTGGATGCCGTCCCGGGCATCATCAATGCGGCATGGACCAACATGACCAAGATCGGCACGTATCGCGGTCAATGCGCCGAGTTGTGCGGCCAGGATCACGGCTTCATGCCGATTGTCGTGGTGGTGAAGTCAAAGGCGGACTTTGCCAAGTGGCTGGCGGCACAGGAAGCAGCCAATGCGGAACCTGCTGAGGACGCACCGGTGGCGACTGCTAGTGACACGGCTGCAGTGCCGCCTGCGGTTGCGGTGCTCGCGAAGGGTGCCAGGTAGCTGTAAGGATACCCGCGCTCCCGACGTTTCAACTTTGTTGCATTCACAACACCCAGTTCCAGAGGTTCAAGGCAATGTCCTACGCAGCCACCACCGATCAGCATGACGAGCACCACGGCGCGCCGAAGAATTTCTTCCAGCGCTGGTGCATGTCCACCAACCACAAGGACATCGGCTCGCTGTACCTGATCTTTGCACTGACAATGTTGTTCGTTGGCGGCAGCTTCGCGATGCTGATTCGTGCGGAGCTGTTCAAGCCCGGCATGCAATTGATGCAGCCGTACTTTTTCAATGAACTGACGTCGATGCACGGCCTGATCATGATTTTCGGCGCGATCATGCCGGCGTTCGTGGGTCTGGGCAACTGGATGATTCCGTTGATGATCGGTGCGCCGGACATGGCGTTGCCGCGCATGAACAACCTGTCGTTCTGGATCCTGCCGTTTGCGTTCATCCTGCTGTTGTCCTCGATGTTTCTCCCCGGTGGCGGCCCTGCTGGCGGCTGGACGATGTATCCGCCCCTGTCGCTGCAGAGTGAGTCCTTGCCGTACGCGGTGTTTGCCATCCATCTGATGGGCATCAGCTCGATCATGGGCGCGATCAACATCATCGCCACCATTCTCAACATGCGCGCTCCGGGCATGGACCTGATGAAGATGCCGATCTTCGTGTGGTCATGGCTGATTACCGCGTTCCTGCTGATTGCGGTGATGCCGGTCCTGGCCGGCGCGGTGACGATGCTCCTGACCGACAAGTATTTTGGTACGAACTTCTTCAACCCCGGTGGTGGCGGTGACCCGATCCTGTACCAGCACATCTTCTGGTTCTTCGGGCATCCCGAGGTCTACATCATGATTCTGCCGGCGTTCGGCATTGTCTCGGAGATCATTCCGACGTTCGCGCGCAAGCCGATCTTCGGCTACAAGGCCATGGTGTTCTCCATTGCCTGCATCGCGTTCCTGTCGTTCATCGTGTGGGCGCATCACATGTTTGCGGTGGGCCTGCCGATCGGTGCCGACATGTTCTTCATGTACGCGACCATGCTGATCGCGGTTCCCACTGGCGTGAAAGTGTTCAACTGGGTAGCCACGATGTGGGGCAGTTCGATGACGTTCGAGACGCCGATGCTGTTTGCGATCGCGTTCGTCGTCCTGTTCAGCATTGGCGGCTTTTCCGGCCTGATGATGGCGCTGGTCCCGGCCGACTTCCAGTATCACGACACCTACTTCATCGTCGCGCATTTCCACTACGTGCTGGTGACCGGTGCGCTGTTCGCGATCCTTGGTGCAGCCTATCTGTGGATGCCGAAATGGACCGGGCACATGTACAGCGAGTTCTGGGGCAAGGTGCACTTCTGGAACAGCCTGATCTGGGTCAACGTGTTGTTCTTCCCACAGCATTTCCTTGGGCTGGCAGGCATGCCGCGCCGTATCCCTGATTACAACGTGGCGTTTGCCAACTTCAACATGATCAGTTCCATTGGCGGCTTTCTGTTCGGCGCCACGCAGTTGATCTTCCTTGGCGTGCTGATCCATTGCGTGTTCTTCTCCAGGAAGAAAGCGACGGATCGCGTATGGGAAGGTGCCAAGGGCCTGGAGTGGACGGTACCGTCGCCGGCGCCGTTCCATACCTTCACGATTCCGCCGCTGGTCGTTGGCAATGAACTGGCGCACGGTCACATGGGTGATTGACGGACTGATGCGCGAGCGTATTACACCGCCGGTGCTTGACCATCAGGCAACCCAGGCGCGACGCAAGGGAGTGCGTCGTACGGTGGGCGTACTGGTGGCAGTGGTTGCGGTGTTTTATCTGATCGCGTTCATGCAGATCATCATGCTGAAATTGATGTAGAGGTTCGGCCGGCGCGCTGCGCTCCATCGCAGCCGCGTTGTCCCGTTAGCAGTTCCCCGCGCATCACGACGGGGTGAGTTGTCAGAAAATCCACGGGGTTCACCATGGGTCAGCAGCACGACGTTTACTTTGTTCCAGCCAAAAGCTATTGGCCGATCGTGGCCGCGCTGGTCATGTTTGTCACGGTGTTCGGCTTGACGCACTGGTTCAACGCGTTGAACAACGCGAGCAATACCAGCGTGGGCAAGACGATCTTCACGCTCGGTCTGCTCGGCATCTTCGGCATGTTCTTTGGGTGGTTCCGCTCGGTGATCAACGAATCACTGGCCGGGAGCTACAACGACCAGGTGGATACCTCATTTCGCATGGGCATGCTCTGGTTCATCTTTTCCGAAGTGATGTTTTTCGGTGCGTTCTTCTGCGCCTTGTTCTACATCCGTAATTTTTCGCTGCCGTGGCTCGGTGGCACGGGTCACGGCGTGTTGACTCACCAGTTTCTGTGGAGCGACTACACCACCGCGTGGGGTTCCAGTGGTGGCAATGGACCGGAGCAGATGGGTGGAGCGTTCCGCGTGGTGCCGGCATGGGGTCTGCCGCTGCTCAACACGTTGATCCTGCTGAGCTCCAGCGTGACCATCACGATTGCGCACCATGCGTTGCGCGCCGGCCACCGCGGCCGAATTTTGCTATTCCTCGGCTTCACCGTGTTGCTCGGTGCCACGTTCCTGTATTTCCAGGCACATGAGTACATCGAGGCTTATCAGGATTTGAACCTGACCATGCGCAGTGGTGTGTATGGTTCAACGTTCTTCATGCTCACCGGATTCCATGGACTGCACGTCACGCTGGGCACGATCATGCTCGCGATCATCTGGTTGCGCGTGCTCATGGGACATTTCGACAAGGATCATCACTTCGGTTTTGAGGCGGTTGCCTGGTACTGGCACTTCGTCGACGTGGTGTGGCTCGGCTTGTTCATGTTTGTCTATATTCTTTGAGCGATACGTTGGCGCATCGGCGCGCACGGAAAGGCCCGCCATTGGCGGGCCTTTTTTGAGTACATCGTGCTGGCGCATCAACTGCCCGACCGCAGGCGCTGATCCATTGCGCGCAGAAAGTGGTCACGCCCGGCGCCGGGCCGTGCCGCGTCGCCGCCCGAGCCGGGGCAGCGGGCGCCGCCCGCGGGTACAATCACTCACTGTCCAATGTCGTGCGGACGCAGCCAGCCCATCCATATCCCGAACATGACCATGGCGATGAACACCAGCGACAGCGCAATGCGGCGGGTCAGCGCCCGCGCGGTGCGTCGGTCGTCGTCCTTGTCGGTCATCATGAAATACAGCGCCTGGCCGAGGTTGAAAATCACGACCAGGAACACTACCAACAGTATGTATTTGTAGACGGTTCCCAATTGACTGATCCGAGCTATTCCGGTCCGCGCAGTATAGCGACCGTCAGCGGGCGCACGGCGTGATGGGTTTGCGTCGGCCGCCATGGTGGGCGATCGCCGTGACCGCCGCCGGAATGCTGGTGTTTGTGCGCCTGGGGTTCTGGCAGTTGCATCGTGCCGACTACAAGGAGGACTTGTTGCAGCGATACGCCGCAGCCGCCTCCGCGCCGGTGCAGCCGTTTGCCAAGGTAGCGGATGCCCCCGCGGCAGCGGCGTTCCCGCGCGTCGCGGTGCGCGGACATTATCTTTCCGACCGGCAGTATCTGCTGGATAACCCGAATCACGATCAACGCGGTGGCGCTGAGGTGTTTGTCCCGTTCCTGGTGCACGGCGGGTCGCGCGTGCTGCTGGTTGACCAAGGGTTCCTGCCCGAGGACGGCAGTGGCCGGGTGTTGCAAACGCCAGCACTGCCGGCTGGGCAAATCGAGCTGCACGGGCTGTACGTCCCACCGCCGCCCGTAGGCTTTGAAATGGGCGGCAATGCACTAGCGCGCCAGACGCAGTGGCCAAAGAGCAGCATCTATCTTGACCTGACCCAGGTCGGCGGCGATCTCGGTCGCGCGCTGTACCCCCGGGTGCTGGCGCTTGATCCTGATCCGGCTTCGATCTATGTCCGCGTACACACGCTGGATTTTTCCTCGATGCCACCGGCGCGCCATCGCGCCTATGCGTTCCAGTGGTTCACGTTTGCGCTCGCCGCACTGGCGATTCTGCTGGTGGTTAATCGCGACAAGCGTGCGCACCGCCCATGATCTTGACTACGGGATATCTGCATGAACACGGTTGAGCCTGCCGCGCAGCGCAAGAAGCGCTTGCAACTGATGCTGATCAGCCTGGTGTTTCTTGCGCCGCTGATCGTGGCTGGCGTGCTCAGTCTGGCTGGCTGGCAACCGGGCGTTGCCGGCGAGGGGCAGCCGATCCTGCCGCAGCGGAATTTTGCGCAGGAGAACGTGCAGGTCGTACTGGACGATGGCCAGCCCTGGCGGTGGCGCGACAGCAAGCCACGCCTTACCCTGATCGCGTTGGCCGGGCCCGATTGCGCCACTCGTTGCGTGCAGGAGCTGACCAATCTTGCCAAGGCGCGCGCCATGCTCAATCGCAACCAGTCGCGGTTGCGGCTGCTGTACCTTGGGCAACCGCCGGCGTCCGCCGAGGCGGCCGGGATGCGTAACTACTGGGCGATCGGCAAGAATGTGGATAGCCGGCTGGACGTCTATCGGCCCGCCAGCACGGATAGTGTCAACGCCGTACTGGTGGAATCCAACGGCACCGCATTGTCGTTGTACCCGGCGGGGATGGATGCTGCGGGCCTGCTGCGGGACATGCGCAAGGTGATTCGATGACGCGCTCGCGCCCCGCGGGCGTTCTGCGCGGCCTGGCTGCGGTAGCGGCCGTGTTTGCCTTCGGGCTGGTGATGTTTGGCGGCTTTGTGCGCCTGTCCAACGCCGGCTTGTCATGTCCGGATTGGCCGACCTGCTACGGGGAAGTGACATGGCCGGAACACGCCCACGATATTGCTCGCGCCGATGCCACGTATCCAGAACGCCCATTCGAAACCCACAAGGCGTGGCGTGAGCAAGTGCACCGCTTCCTTGCCGGTACCCTCGGCGTGTTGGTGCTGCTTATGGCGCTGCTGGCGGGCTGGCGTTCGCGCATGGTGCGGGTGGCGATAGTGGCGTCAGCGGTGTCCGCCACCGCTGGCGTATTGCTGTATATGCGCGGAGAACATGTCTGGTCGTTGTTGCTTGCTGTCGCGGCGATTGCGCTGCCGCTGTTTGCCGCCATCGGGTTGCGACGTCCGGCCGCGTGGAAGATTTGCGTATTGATCCTGGCCGTCATCATTTTCCAGGCCATGCTGGGCATGTGGACAGTGACGCTGTTGCTCAAGCCGATGGTGGTGATGGGGCATCTGTTGGGAGGCATGGCCACGTTTGGCCTGCTCGCGTACGTGGCGTTGCGGTTTGCCGGGGTTGGCGCGGTGGACCGGCGCCTGGCTGGCCTGCGGCGCATGACGGTGGTTGGCATCGTGTTGCTGGTGGGGCAGATTGCGCTGGGCGGCTGGACGTCGGCGAACTATGCAGCGCTGGCTTGCGGTTACGGACCGCAAGCATTCCCACAGTGCCTCGGGCAGTGGCTGCCGAACACGGATTTCCACCAGGGCTTTGTGTTGTGGCGTGGGATCGGCGTCAATTATGAGGGCGGCGTACTGGACATGGCCGCACGCACCGCGATTCAGATCGCCCACCGCGTTGGGGCGTTGGTGGTGTTTTGCTACATTGCCGTATTGTCGCTGCGCTTGGCGTCACGTGGCCTGCGCGGGTACGGCATGCTGGTGGCGCTGGCGTTGGTTACCCAGGTGTTGCTGGGCATCAGCAACGTGTATTTCGGCTTGCCGTTGCCCGTTGCTACAGCTCACAACGGTGGCGCCGCGGTGCTGTTGCTGACGCTCGTGGCGACGTTGGCACGCACGCAACAGCGCCACGATGACGCGATGTTCCTGTCGCTGGGGCGACAGTAAGATGAACCTGTTGCACGAGTATTACGAACTGACCAAGCCGCGCATAGTTGCGCTGCTGGTGTTTTGTGCGGTGATCGGGATGTTCCTTGCGGTGCCCGGTCCGGGCTTGCATCTGCCGCCGTGGCGCGCCTTGGTTATTGGTACGCTGGGCATCTGGTTGGCATCGTCCTCTGCGGCGGCGTTCAATCAACTGATTGACCAGCGCATCGACAAGGTGATGGTGCGCACTCTGCACCGTCCGCTGGCCACCGGAACGCTCACAGCACGCCAGGCATTCACGTTTGCGTTGAGTCTGGGTATTGCCTCGATGATCGTGCTGACGCTGTGGGTCAATACGCTCACGGCGGTACTCACGTTTTTCGGATTGATCGGTTACGCGGTGATCTATACCGCGTTCCTCAAGCGTGCGTCCCCGCAGAATATCGTCATTGGCGGTCTCGCAGGCGCAGTTCCGCCGATCCTGGGCTGGACTGCGGTAACCGGCGCGCTGCATCCGTATGCGCTGCAGCTCTGTCTGATCATTTTCGTGTGGACGCCACCGCACTTCTGGGCGCTGGCGATCTTCCGTCGTGACGACTACGCGCGTGCCGAGATTCCGATGTTGCCGGTGACCCACGGGGTGGTGTTCACCCGGTGGCACATTTTGTTCTACACGATTTTGCTGGTGCTGGTCACTTTGTTGCCCGCATTGACGGGCATGAGCGGGTGGATCTATCTGGCCGGCGTGGTGGGGCTGAACGCGGTGTTCCTCTGGTACGCCATACGCCTGCTCAACCCGCCCGACGACATGTATCCGATGCAGGTATTCAAGTATTCGATCTGGTACCTGATGTTGCTGTTTGCGTTGCTGCTGGTGGACCACTGGCTGGTCCATCCGCTGGTGCAGTCCTTGTGATCTACCCTGTCTGCCACGCGTATTTGCCGGCTCGGCTTGCTGCCATGGCGACGAACCGGAGCTGAACCAGCGGCTGTGATTTCGCCGTAGGCGCGGTTGTTGCGTTGACTAGTCAGGCCGGTCGTCTCAGAATACCCGAGTCATGTGGCGGATCGCGTCATGTCGACACCCAGCCCTTACCAAACAAGGCATATGGACGTTTACCCTAGTCGCAACGTCGGCATCCGCTCGCTTCGGGTGTCGGCTACGCATCACATGTTGAACGCTGGCGGTTTGCGCTTGCGGTCGGCTGGCATTTTCCTGCACTAGGGAACTCCGGTCCACCCTTGACGACGCCGCAAGCGTCGTTTCGAGGAGATGGGCCAATGAAACTCCTTCATGAAGTTGTACGTTTGTGCACCGTCAGTGTGCGCGGCGCATCCGCTCGCGTCAGCGCTGAGCCACCCGTGTTCCAGGTGACCGTGCCGGCGTCACTGCCCAAGGCGACTGCGGTCGCTGCCATGGCAAGCACCGTGTCGGAAAGCGCGGCTGGGCCGGTCATCTTGCCCCGGTCGGAACCGGCGTCATTCCTGAAAGCACCGCGCCACCTGCGCCGGGCTTTCGGGCCCTGACACATGCTGACGTAGGGCGCGAACGCCTATCCGCACCCGGCACGGGTCGGCCATAGCCGAGGTTACTGCGGCGGCGTTTGAGGCCCGCGACATGAGGTCCGGCTGGAGTCGCAAGGTTGCGCGGCACCGGCAAGCCGATGGCAAAGAAGCCACGCATGAACAAGATAGTCGCGCCGACAACGGTCAGCGCAAAAGTGGGGCGCGGTGCGCCGCGCAAAGCACGTTTGCACGCGGCGCAGTATGCGTTTCGGCCTGCGGGCGAACTGCTGGCCGAGTTGGATACGCGCGCCGATGGACTCGACGCGGGACAGATTGAAGCCCGACTGCGTCGTGACGGACTCAATGAGGTTTCGCACGAGAAGCCACCACACTGGTCGCGCCAACTTCTGCGTGCGTTCAAGAATCCTTTCATCATGGTGTTGCTGGTCCTTGCCGGCGTGCAGTTGGCCACGGACGGGGGCGATCTCACCGGACCCATCATCATTGCCGTGATGGTGTCCATCAGTGTGCTGTTGAGCTTCAGCCAGGAATATCGGTCTTCACGTGCGGCCGAGAAGCTCAAGGCCATGGTGCGCAACACCGCAACGGTGATGCGCCGCGCCGAGGACGGACACAGCGAGCAGATCGAAGTGCCGGTCGTCGAGCTGGTCATCGGTGACATCGTGCATCTGGGCGCTGGCGACATGGTGCCAGCGGACCTGCGCCTGCTCGGCGCGAAGGACTTGTTCATCAGCCAGGCGATTCTCACGGGGGAATCGCTTCCGGTGGAGAAATCTGCCCCATCGACGCTGCTGATGTCGGCTGCCGGGAACGAGCATGAGCGCCCGCTGGACCTGTCCAGCGTCTGCTACATGGGCACGAACGTCATCAGCGGTACCGCCAGCGCGGTTGTGGTCGCCACCGGGGCACGCAGCTATCTCGGTTCGCTCGCCCACAGCATGACCGGGCAGCGCGTACAGACGAGCTTCGACCGCGGTGTGCGCAGCGTCAGTTGGCTGCTGATCCGCTTCATGGCGGTCATGGTGCCGGTGGTGTTTCTGATTCAGGGCTTCGGCAAGCACGACTGGACTGAGGCCTTTCTGTTCGCGCTGTCCGTCGCAGTCGGACTGACACCGGAAATGCTCCCGCTGATTGTCACCGCGAACCTGGCCAAGGGCGCGCTGGCGATGTCCAAGCGCAAGGTGATCGTGAAACAGCTCAATGCCATTCAAAACTTCGGCGCGATGGATGTGCTGTGCACTGACAAGACCGGCACGCTTACGCTGGACAAGATCGTGCTGGAGCGACACCTGGGGATGGACGGTGAGGAATCGGCAGACGCGCTGCAGTTTGGCTATCTCAACAGCCGCTTCCAGACCGGCCTGAAAAACCTGATGGACAAGGCGGTGTTGGCACATGGCGATCTGGAGTCTGCCGCGGCTCGCTATCGGGTGATCGACGAGATCCCGTTCGATTTTCAGCGCCGACGGATGTCAGTGGTGGTAACGCAGGATGACGGTGAGCATTTGCTGATCTGCAAGGGCGCGGTCGAGGAGATGCTGGTGATCTGCGCATTCGAGCAAGAGGGCGCGGCTACCGTGCCGCTGACCGAGGTGCGCCGGGACGAGATCAAGGCGATGACGCATCGCCTCAACGAAGATGGCCTGCGCGTTCTGGTGGTGGCGATACGGTGCGAACCCAGCCATGCGCGACCCTACAGCGTGGCTGACGAAAACGATCTGGTCGCGATTGGTTGCCTGGCATTTCTCGATCCGCCGAAGGACTCGGCCGCCACCGCCATCCGCGCGCTGCACAGTCACGGCGTGGCGGTGAAGGTGATCACTGGTGACAACGAGGCGGTCACGCGCAAGATTTGTCGTGAGGTCGGACTCGATGTCACGCACTCGGTGCTGGGCAAGGACATCGAGGCGCTGGACGATGCCGCGCTGGATGCGCTGGTCGCCCGCGTCATCGTATTTGCCAAGATGTCGCCGTTGCAGAAGGCTCAAGTAGTGCGCTCGTTGCAGCGGCAGGGTCACACGGTCGGCTTTCTCGGCGACGGCATCAATGACGCACCCGCGCTGCATGATGCGGACGTGGGTATCTCGGTGGATACGGCGACGGACATCGCCAAAGAGTCGGCCGACATCATTCTGCTGGAAAAAAGCCTGATGGTGCTGGAGGAGGGCGTGCTGGAAGGGCGCGTCATCTTCGGTAACGTCATCAAGTACATCAAGATGACCGCCAGCTCGAACTTCGGCAATGTGCTCAGCATGCTGGTAGCCAGTTTGTTCCTGCCGTTTCTGCCCTTGCTGCCGCTGCAGATCCTGGTGCTGAATCTGCTGTACGACATCTCGCAGTTGTCGATCCCGTTTGATCGCATGGACGAGGACTATTTGCAAAAACCGCAGCGCTGGGACGCGGCCGACATCGGTCGCTTCATGGTGTGGATCGGACCGGCCAGTTCCGTATTCGACATGACCACCTTCGCCTTGTTGTGGTATGTGTTTGACGCGAACAGCGTGGCGCAGCAATCGCTGTTCCAGTCCGGCTGGTTCATCGAAAGCCTGCTCACACAGACGCTGGTGGTGCACATGATCCGTACGCGCAAGATCCCGTTTGTGCAAAGTGCGGCCGCCGCACCGGTGCTCGCACTGACCACGGCGATCATCGCGATCGGCATGCTGATTCCCTACACCGTGATCGGCACCCATCTCGGCATGATGGAAATGCCGCCGGTATATTTCGCCTGGCTGGCAGCAACCGTGCTTGGCTACGGCTTGCTGACGCAACTGATGAAGGTGATTTACATCCGCCGCTACGGGCGTTGGTTGTAGGCGAGGGGGCACAGCGGTCGGGCGGCGGGCGCTTGTTGTAGGCGCAGCTGCCGGCGCAGTGTTCTGCCCGCCCGGCATGTTGGACGCGTGCCGTTCGCGAGCGCGAGACTGCGCGCCATCAACCAGGCAACGAAGCTGCCCACCGGCTTGGCTCCTGCAGCGCAGCCTTGTTCGGGCCGCCGCTTACTGGCTCAACGCGAGTCGCATGCAGCCTGGCTGGCGCGGCGACGACGCCACCAGATGAACAGCAAGACCACCAGCAACAAACCACCCAACGCCCACAGACTCCCCTGGCCGCGGTGCATCCACTTCACCAGCCATGCGTGATTGTCGGCGCCGAAGTAGCCGAGGTACACCCAGACTGGCACGCTGATCAGCGCGGCAAGGGTATCGATCAAGAGGAAACGTAAAAACGACACGCGGTGCGTGGTGCCGGCCGTCATGTACACGGTGGTACGCATGCCCGGGATGAAGCGCGCAAAAAACAGCATGCGGTTGCCGTAACGGTCAAACTTTTCCTGCACTTTGACGTAGCGCGTGGGCGTCAGTATGCGTGCAACCCAGCGCCACTTCAGTATGCGTTCACCGTAATGGTGACCAAGCAGGAAGATCGCCGCGTCGCCAAGCAGGACGCCGAACAGTGCGACCGCACACATGACGTGCACGTTGGCGTAGCCGAGGCCGGCGATCACACCACCAGCGACCAGCGTGATGTCTTCGGGCAGCGGTAGCCCGGCGCCACAGATCATCAACGCAATGAATACTGCCACGTAGCCGTTTTGCGCGAACAGGTTGATCAGACTATCAAGCAAATCCATCGGCATCTCGATGTTCGGCGCCGGCATGCGCTAGGAGCGTGGGCGGTAGAAACCGTCCTGGCTGCAAAGTCATCTGCCCGGTCCATTTTTGACCAGCTTCGCTGTTGTGAAGCGCTTCGCCGCTTCTTGGCCCATAGAACCACTATGGGCCGGCAAATCGTCGAAAAACTGTCCTCGCGCAGGTGACTCTTCGCCTCGAACTTTTCTACCGCCCACGCTCCTGGCCGCGACAATCGCCCATAGTACGAGGGTGCGCGTGGCGATGACAGCGACGTAGCTGTGCCGCCAGTCATGCTCAAGTGGACGTGGGTGGGGGCACGCGTGCGGCCAGAAGCTCGCGCATCTCGGCCTTTTCGGCCGCATCGAGCACGCTGGAACGGCTCTTGGCGGTCAAGGTGGCGCGACGTTGCGCCACAGCCTGATCCTGCATGCGTTGCAACGCGGCGTGAAACTCGACGGTCTGCGTTTGCGCGTCGCCAGCCGTGCTCGTCATCATCAATTTCTGCAGAATGGGGTACTCGGGACGACCGGCGAAGTGTTCCGCCAGCATGACCGGGTTGATCCCGGGGCGCGCGCGCGCCAAGTCCAGTAATTCCTCAAGCACCGCCACGCCCGGCTGATCAAGCGCCAAAAACGCATAAGGTTTCTGCACTTGGTCGGCGAGCCCGGGCTGCGCCAGCAACAGCGTGATCGCACTGCGCACCAAACTGCGGTGCCCCGGTTGGCGCGGCATCGAGCGTGCTGCCGTCGAGCTGGCAGGCAACAGTGCACGTACACCGGAACGTTTCTCCAGCTCCTGCCCCATGAGATCGCGGAACGCCCCGTCCGGCAATTTGGCTATCAGCGGTCGCGCGCGCTCGGCCAGGCGAGCGCGACCGTCGAGGCTGCTGGTATCAACGTCACGCGCCAACTCGTTGAAGAGGTACTCCGACAGTGGCGTGGCATCCTTGATGCGCTGCTCGAAGCCGGCCTTGCCTTCCTTGCGTACGAGGGAGTCGGGGTCTTCACCGTCGGGCAGAAACAGGAAGTAGGCCTGACGGCCATCGCGCAAGCGCGGCAGCGCCGCGTCCAGGGCCTTCCACGCAGCAGCACGGCCCGCGCGATCCCCGTCAAAGCAGAACACCACGTCCGGCGCAGCGCGGAACAGTAGTTCGGTGTGCTCGGGGGTGGTCGCCGTGCCCAATGTGGCGACGGCAATCGGCAGCCCGGCCTGATGCAGCGCGATCACATCCATGTAGCCTTCGACGACCACGATCCGCCCGAGGTTGTTGTTTGCCTGTTTTACCTGCCACAGCGCAAACAGCTCTCGACCCTTGTGAAACAGCGGGGTCTCTGGCGAGTTGAGGTACTTGGGCGAATGCGGCTGGGCGGTTGCGGGCGCTGGCGTGGCCGCCTCCGGATCGGTGCGCGGCGGCTTTTCCTGCAGGATTCGCCCGCCGAAGGCGATGACCCGACCCCGTCGATCAAGGATCGGAAACATCAAGCGCGCGCGGAAGCGGTCGTAGTTGCTGCCGCGATCGTTGCGCGCCACCATCCCGGCCTCGGTCAACAGCTGCATGCGCCGCTCATCGTGGCCGAGCGCCTTGAGCACACCGTCGTAACCGTCTGGCGCCCAGCCGAGGCGAAACCGTGCAATCGTCTCTGCATCCAGGCCGCGTTTGCTGCAGTACGCCTGCGCTTCGGCACTGTGCGGCAACTCTCCCGCGTACCAGTTTGCGACGGCGTCGAGCAGGTCGTACAGGTCGGTCTTGTCCTCGCGCGGCGCTGCATTCCGGCTGGTTTCGCGGGGTACCTGCAGGCCCACCGTTTGCGCCAGTTCCTCAACGGCATCGGGAAATTCGAGGCGGTCGTATTCCATCAGGAACTTGATCGCGCTGCCGTGCGCGCCGCAGCCGAAGCAATGATAAAACTGCTTGGATGGGCTGACTGAAAACGATGGCGAGCGTTCGTTGTGGAACGGACAACACGCCATCCACTCCTTGCCGGCCTTTTTCAGCGGCACGCGACGTTCGATCACGTCGACGATGTCGACGCGAGCGAGCAATTCGTCAATGAAGCTGTCGGGAATCAGGCCGCTCATAAGCGGCCCATTCTACTGGAGTGCCGTGCCGCGTCGCCGCCGGACTCGATCTAGAACAGATGCATCACACCCACGACGGCCAGGATGGCGAGTATGAACAGCACCACGAAAATACCGAACAGTATCTTGGCAATCGTGGCTGTGGCCCCGGAAAGACTTCCGAACCCCAACCAGCCGGTGATCAGGGACACGATCGCGAAAATTATGGCCCACTTCAGCATGGTGCGTCTCCACTAGCGGCGATGCCCCCCCCTGGTGAGGAAGGGCGTGTTCACGTTGTACAGCGCAGGACGTGAACGCGACGCATCGCTGGCGCAGACTGCGCGTGCGACTCAGCCCGCCAGCCGAGTCTTGATCTTGCTCGACACCACAGCCATGTCGGCGCGACCGGCGGCCTTGTCCTTCACCGCGCCTATCACCTTGCCCATGTCGCGTGGCGAGCTGGCGCCGGTGCTGGCGATGGCGGCGGTGATCAGTTCGTCGATTTCCGCTTCGCTCAGCTTGGCTGGCAGATAGGCTTCAATCACGGTCATTTCCGCACGCTCCACCTCGGCCAGGTCTTCACGATTGGCCGCGCTGTACTGCTGGATGGAGTCGCGTCGCTGCTTGAGCATTTTTTCCAGCGTGACCAGAACCATGGCGTCGGTTTGCTCGACGCGCTCGTCCACTTCATGCTGCTTGATTGCGGCAAGCATCAGCCGGATCACGCCCAGACGTGGCTTGTCACCGCCGCGCATGGCGGCTTTCATGTCTTCAGTAAGTTGCTGTTTGAGTGTCATGGTTTGGCCTCGGCAGATAGGCGACTTGCGTGAGCAGGCGCACCTGGAAGATGACAGAAACGACAAAGCCGGAGTTGCCCTGCAGCAACACCGGCTCGTCAAACCCGACCGTGTGATGGTGGCAGCGGGAACTCGCGCCAACCACGTTTCCGCTCATGCGCCAGTAGCGCGCGCCCCGCCGTAGCGGGCGCGGGAAACTTCAGTACATCCGGACCTTGCGGGAAACATCGCGCGACAGGCGACGCAGGTGACGCTTCACCGCGGCCGCACGCTTGCGCTTGCGCTCCTGGGTGGGCTTTTCATAGAACTCACGCTTGCGCGTTTCGGCGAGGATGCCGGCCTTTTCGCAGGTACGCTTGAAACGACGCAGTGCAATCTCGAACGGCTCGTTCTCGCGAACTTTAACGTTGGGCATGGAAACTCCAGGTGGTAATCTTCCCGCCGATGCGGAAAGTGTTGAATTGACTGAGCTGCGAATTATACCGTGCATAACCCTGAATTTTCAAAGTCCTCGTTTGTCAAGCCGATCCTGGGGATCGAAAGCTCGTGCGACGAGACCGGTGTGGCACTGCTGCGCTGGGAACCGGACGCGCCAGGCCGCGGCTTGCTGGCCCATACGCTGTACAGCCAGATCAAGCTGCACGCCGATTACGGTGGCGTGGTCCCGGAGCTGGCCAGTCGGGATCATGTGCGCAAGTTGCTCCCGCTGATCCACCGCGCGCTGGCTGATGCGGGACTCACCGTGAAGGACCTTGGCGGCGTGGCCTACACGGCCGGCCCCGGCCTCGTCGGCGCATTGCTGGTCGGCGCGTGCACCGGGCGTGCGCTGGCATGGGGTCTGGGCGTGCCGGCGTTGGGCGTGCATCACATGGAAGGGCACTTGTTGGCGCCGCTGCTGGAGGATGACCCCCCGCAGCCGCCATTCGTGGCCTTGCTGGTGTCAGGTGGGCATTCCATGCTGGTGGAGGTCAAGGCAATTGGTGATTACACCATTCTCGGCGACACCCTGGACGACGCCGCGGGCGAGGCTTTCGACAAGACCGCGAAGATGATGGGCCTGCCATACCCCGGTGGTCCGATGCTGGCCAAGCTGGCGGAAGAAGGCACGGCGGGCGCGTTTCACTTTTCCCGGCCCATGACCGACCGGCCGGGTCTGGACATGAGCTTTTCCGGACTGAAAACCCAGGTGCTGCTGGCGTGGCAGGCCAGCGACCACAGCGAGCAGACACGCAAGGACGTCGCTCGGGGGTTCGAGGAAGCCATCGTGGCCACGTTGATCATCAAGTGTCGGCGCGCGCTGCAAGCCGTCGGTGCCAAGCGGCTGGTGATTGCTGGCGGGGTCAGCGCCAACCGTCGGCTGCGCCGCGAGCTCGCCGAGGCGGCTGTGAAAGATGGCTTTCGCGTGTACTTTCCACGCCTGCAGTTTTGTACCGACAACGGCGCCATGATTGCGCTCGCCGGGGCCATCCGCCTGGCGCGTGGCCAGCAGCAGGACGCGACCGTGCCGGTCTACCCGCGCTGGGATTTGCAGACCCTGCCGGCGGCTTGAACCGGCGCGGTCAAGGCCTGAAGCGCTGCGGTGCAGCCGTGGCGAGGCGGGCAGTGCCTGCCGCCTCTTCGCCATGATGGTAGCCGGCACGGCAGCAGTGAACACTGCAAGTCTTGGCACCATGCCTGGCCTCGTGATGGCGATACCCGAAATGGCGGGTGTTGCCACCGGGCCTGCGCAGATGCGCCGGTCGGCGATGCTTTGCCGCACAGTTCAGGAGCGCAGACCGATTCCGCGCTTGAGCAGGTGCAAAGCAAAGACCGACAGCGCCACGACGAAGCCCAGCATTACCACGAACGCTATCGGTACATTGACGTCGCTGATTCCCAGCACACCAAAACGGAATGCGTTGACCATGTACAGGATCGGGTTTGCGCGGGACAGTCCCTGCCACGGCTCGGACAGCATGTTGACCGAATAGAACACGCCCCCGAGGTACGTCAGCGGCGTCAGAATGAACGTCGGCACCAACGCGATATCATCGAACTTGGTGGCATACACGGCGTTGATGAAACCGGCCAGGGCAAAGATGATCGCACCCAGCAACACGGAGGCAAACGTGATCAACGGGTGCTGGATGTCGAGGCTGGTGAAGAACAGCGCGATGAACAGGACCAGCACGCCGACCACCAGCCCGCGCGCCACGGCCCCCGCGACGTAACCGCTCAGGATGACCCAGTTGGGCATCGGCGACACCAGCATTTCTTCTACCGCACGACTGAACTTCAGGCCGAAGAATGAACTGGAAATGTTGCTGTAGCTGTTGGTGATGATGCTCATCATCACCAGGCCCGGGACGATGTACTGCATGTAGGTGAAGCCGCCTTCGATCGAGCCGATGCGGCTGCCGATCAATTTGCCGAAGATGACGAAATACAGCGTCATGGTGATTGCCGGCGGGAGCAGTGTCTGCGTCCAGATGCGGAGAATCCGCGCGATTTCGCGGCGCACCAGCGTGCCGAGCGCGACCAGGTTTGCCGTCGCGTGACCGCCCGGTTGCACTGCGGAATGCGCTGCGGCGTCGGCGTCGTCGGTCGCCCGAACCTCAGCGTGCTGCACGGTGTTGCGTGACGGGGTGTTCATGCGGTTCTCTGCCGATCATGGTCAACCAGGCGCATGAAGAGTTCTTCCAGCCGGTTGGTCTTGTTACGCATGGACGTGACCATGATTCCATGGGTTGAAAGCGCCGCAAACAGCGAGTTCAAATCGTGTGAGCGCGCCATTTCCGCCTCCAACGTTTGTTCGTCGCGCTGGCGCAAAGTGACACCGGGCAACAGCGGCAGCGTGGCGGGCATGGTCACGATGTCCAGCACGAAAGTCTCCACATCAAGTGTTGCCAGCAAGCGGTGCATGCTGGTGTTCTCGATGATCGTGCCGTTGTCGATGATGGCAATGTTGCGACACAACTTTTCCGCTTCCTCCAGATAGTGCGTGGTAAGGATCACGGTGGTTCCTGCCGCGTTGATGTCACTGACAAATTGCCACATGGAACGGCGAATCTCGATGTCCACCCCGGCCGTGGGTTCATCCAGGATCAACAGACGCGGCTCGTTCATCATCGCCCGGGCAATCATCAGCCGGCGTTTCATGCCGCCAGACAGCGTGCGCGATTGCATGTGCGCCTTGTCCCACAGGCGCAGCTCATTGAGATATTTTTCGGCACGTTGCTTGGCGACTTTGCGCGGGATGCCGTAGAACCCGGCTTCGTTCACACAAATCTCGAACGGCTTTTCAAACTGGTTGAAGTTGACTTCCTGCGGCACCAGACCGATCAGGCGCATCGCCGCGCTGCGCTCGTGCTGGACCGATACGCCAAACACCCGGGCATCGCCGCTGGTGGCGCTGACCAGCGAGGAAAGGATTCCGATCAGGGTGGATTTGCCGGCGCCGTTGGGACCGAGCAAGGCGAAGAAATCACCCTGTTGCACGGTCAGGCTGACGCCCTTGAGCGCTTCAACACCATTGCTGTACGTCTTGCGCAGGTTGTCGACAGCGAGCGCAGCGGGAGGAGTCATGAATGATGCCGAAGAGAAATGGGAAGCGGGCGCACCCGACGGGCGACATGCTGGCCGCTGGTGGGCAGCCGGCGATTGAGCGGGTGGAGCAGGTCAACTCGAGCCGGTCGATTTCGTGTGTCCGCCCTTGAGGACTGACTGACGTTCCCGCCCGTGCCGATTATTATACCCGGCTGTTCACGGCTGCTGCCGGTTGTGGTGGCTGTGGATTGAAGCTGCAAACATTGCCGCCATCTCTGAGCTGCTTTCGCTGCTGACGGGCCGGTGTTGACGGCATGTGGCAGCGCCACTCATCAGGTCCCGTGAAGCCATGGTCGAACATTTTCAACTCCGTCTTGTTGACAGTCGCATGCTGACGCCCGCCGTACGTCACCTGGTGTTTGCCCGGGTCGACGGACAACCGCTGGCGTTCGTGCCCGGACAGTTCATGCAGGTGCACTTCCAGTATGCCGATGGCACCGCGACCAAACGCAGCTATTCGGTTGCCACGGTGGGCGATGGATCGTCTTCCGTGATGCACATCGAGATTGCCGTCAGTTATGTTCAGGGCGGTGCAGCGACGCAACTGCTGGGCAACTTGCCGTTGGGTGGTGTCGTCGACGCCAGTGGTCCGTATGGACGCTTCTGTCTGCAGGCGGCGGACAGCAATCGCCGCTACCTGCTGGTTGCCACTGGCACCGGGGTCACGCCGTATCGCGCCATGTTGCCGCAGCTCGAGAAATTGCTTGCCGCGGATGATCGCGAAGTGGTGCTGCTGTACGGCGCACGCACCGAGCGCGAGCTGTTGTACGGCGACCAGTTTGACGCGTTTGCCCAAGCGCATCCCCGCTTCACGTTCCACGGTTGTCTGAGCCGCGAACCCAGGGCAGTTGCGCGTGCCACCGACCGCAGCGGCTATGTGCAGCATTTACTCACCGAGCTCCAACCCCAGGCCGGGCAGGATATCGCCTACCTGTGCGGTAACCCGAACATGGTCGACGCCGCGTATGCCGCGCTCAAGGATTTCGGCCTGCCGGTGCAGCACATCCGCCGCGAAAAATACATTTCATCACGTTGATCAAGTTTGACGTTTCCTGGCCGATGAGCAATCGCTGCTACCCGTCCGTTGCAACCACCTGATCAGCCGCAGCCGCGGGGCAGGGCACGGCACGAGCGGATCCGCCAGCTGCAGGCAGCGGATATCCGAAGTGTGACGCGAATCACGCTGCGTGACTTTTGGGTTTTCCTGCCATCAAGGTTGCGCGGTGCGTGCCGAAGACCCCTATGAGGTCCCGCAATTGCGGATTACCACCTCATGAGGTGACGGCATGGCAGCTCCCCTTGGCAGAGCATTGGCAGGATGCGCGTTGATCGCGTTCATCGGCATTTCGACCGTTCGCGCAGCGACCGACCGGATCTTCTTTTCCGGCGCAGTCGTGGAGCCCACCTGCGCCGGCGACAGCGCGGCGCTTCGCTCTGCCCAGTACGCCGTGGCCGGGGCACCTCCTGCACGCCTCCGTTGCGGGCAGACCGCCACTGATCCCGGCCGAATTTACTCGCGCCAGGTTATCCAGGTGACCGCAGCAGATCTCGACGACGACCGGTTGCTTGCTTATTTCGCCACCTACGCAGGCCCCACTGATGGCGTCGCCGGCAGCGTCAAGATCATTGTCGACACGTACGATTGACGTCGCGCTTACTGGTAGAAAATGTCGAAGGTTACGGTGCCCTTGACGTTGCCACCGGAGACGGTGGGTGCCGTCTGGAAATACTGCGCAAAATAGGGGATCGAGGTCGTCGCATTCGGCGGATTGACCACGGTCTGGATCTCGAAAACCATGGGGTTCGAGTTGGCGTCCAGCACCTGCACGCCGATGCCCGCCGCAAAACCCGCGCCGGCTGGTTTGATCACGCCCGGGTGGCTATCCGCCATCGTGGTATGCATGGTGATTTTGGCCACGGCTGTCGCCGGCGGGCACGACAGCCCGATCTGGAACGGGGTCTTGCCCGAGACCGAACCGACACCGGTAAACGCACTGGTAGTCACGGTCGGCAGGGTGACATTGATTGGATCCGTGACGATGGTGCAACTCGGTGTGGTGAAGGTAATCGAATTGCCGAGCCTGAACGTTTCCGGGATCATCGAGCTCGCGTTAGGGCCGTCCCACTGCCAGTTGGCAAGGTCACCCGCTGCAATGACACTACCGGAGGTGATCGGTCCGGTCGTGATCAGCTCCAGGCTTGCGGGTGCGTCGAATGTCTTCTGAGTGACTGTCTCGCTGTCGAGCGGATACGCCTTGAGGGAGGTACTGGAGAGCTTGATGCGATAACCGATGCCGGGAATACCAGTGTCGAAAATGTCGTTACCGAAGCTTCCCGCACGCAAATTGACGACACCGTAGCTCATCGTCTCGGCTGATTCTTTCCACATGCCGCTGCTGCCGGGGCTCCAGCCGCAAGTGATGGTGGGTGGATTGGCAGGAGCGGCTTGCGCCGAGGTCGCAATGACGGTTCCGGTGGGCGTGTTCGCCGCGATGGAGATGGTCGGGGGCAACGTGAATGTCACCGAGGTATTGCCCCCTGACAGGAAGCGGCAAACGACGTCATTGGGAGCGGCATGCGCGCTCGTTGCCGCCAAGAGCAGCAGCAACATCGTGGTCCACAGGATGAGGATGGCAGTGCGATTCATGTTCCACTCTGGGCGTCAGACGCCTTGGCTGCAGATGGTGTGCAGGTCGCGCTGATCTGTTCGATTACGCCATTGCCCGGTTTGGTGTGACTGTCGCGTGGTTTCAAGTCATACGGCAGTGAGCAGGTGTGCATGACGTCCTGATCCTGCCACTGCACGCTGAGCTGACCACTTGGCTGAGGTACGCGGACCATCAGCCGCCCCGCCTGGCCCACCACCCCGACCGGCTGCCCTTGAACGTCTCTGACGTCAGCGCCAAACGGCAAGGTCTTGCCATCGGCGAGCTGTGCCTGGATCAACACGAAACGACCGCTTTCGCTCTTGAATTTCACCAGCACCACGGCTCCGGCACGCGGTGCCACCTGGGTGCTGGTGATGTCCAACTGGACGTCCAGCGGCAATCCGCTGGGATCGATGGTGACCGTGTCCAGCGTGTAGGGTGTGAGATACGGGATCAGCGCATAACCGGAGTGGCCCACGCGCACGCCAGCCGCATTGCCGATCCGCGCACCAGCCGCGTCAGGCGCTTCCACGATCGCCACGGTGTCACCCAGTGACTGACCAAAAATGACGCCGCCTGGATGGGCGACGATGCCACCGGCCACGTTCAACGAGGACTGCGAGTACCCGCTGCCCACGCCGAGTCCGCCGTTCACCTGGACGTGCGTGCCGCGATAGCCGCCGTTGATGCTGCCGGTACTGCCGACCGATCCTGTGTCGCTGCCGCTGTCATGCGTGGCGGTGGCGCCGTAGCTGAAGCGGTCATCTACGCCGGCGGTGCCGCTGAGTGTGGCCCGTTCCTGTGTGCCGCCGCTGCTTTGGCGGGCCAGCCCGGCGGTCAACAGCGGGGTGTGCGCGCCGTTACCCAGCGGGATCGTGATGTTCGCCATCAAGCGGTTGTCGCTGCGTCCGAAGAAGTCGCGCTCGCGGCTGGCCGCGACGTTGTAGCTCACCCGGCCGATCGAGTTGTTGTAGCCCAATTGGAACTGGGTGTCGGTACCGCGGCGGTTCCAGTAGTCGCGCGCCGACCCGTTGATATAGAACGAGCCACCGCGCTTGCCCAACTGCTGGCTGAGGGTGAGGGTGAAGTTGTTGCGTTGGCGATCCACACCGGTCGGTATCACCAGGTCAGCCAGGTCGAGACCCGCCAATGCCGCTTGCTGCGCCGGTGTCAGCAACCCGGAAACCGGCACGCCATTGATCAGGATGGGTTGCGTGATACCAGTGGCAAATACCGGCAGCCCGCGTCGCGCGAAGTCGCGCGCCCGCACCGCGTCACCCATGCTGAGGTAGCCGCTGGTCGAGTAGCGATAGGCGGCCACGGTCAGCGAAGTGCCGGTCTGCGCCATGATCTTGCTGTAGCTCACGCGCACGCTTTGGCCAGACATCGTGTCCAGACCGGGGACGCGCGTGCGCGCGGCGGTCACGTCCATCGCGAACGCGCCATAGTGGGTGTTGAGCGCGCTGCCCAGAAGTACCGCGCCGTAGCCTGGCGAGCCCTCGGCGCCAGCGTAGCCGGTCAGCAGGTTGGTGAAACCACGCTGCATTGTGGCCTGCACCACTCCGGGTTTGTGCACGAGCGACTCGTCACGCCACTGGCCTGCCGCCACGCTGAAGCGGGTGACTCCGGGGCGCAGCAATTGCGGCACCGAGGCGTAGGGCACCGAGAACGTGTGCACGCGCCCGTTGGCTTCGGCAACGCTGACCTCGAAGTCGCCCCCGTAACCAGTGGCGTACAGGTCGTCGATGGTGAACGGGCCGGGCGCCACCGTAGTCTGGTAGATCACCATGCCATTCTGGCGCACAGTCACCCTGGCGTTGCTGTCCGCTACGCCACGCACGGTGGGTGCATAGCCGCGCAGCGACTGCGGCAGCATGCGGTCGTCGGTGGCCAGTTGCACGCCACGCAGGCCGAAACTGTCAAAGACCTCGCCGCTGGTAAAGGAATCGCCCAGCGTCAACTGTGCGCGCATCGCCGGCAGGTCGCGCTGCGCGTAGGTGGCAATGTCCTGCCAATGACGGGTGGAACGCGTGCCGGCGATGGCTGATTGCCAACTCAGCGATGAGTTATGGCGCAAGTGCCAGCGACCCAGGTTCAAACCGGCATTCAGCCCCAGATACGAAGACGTCTGCGAGTGGCCGCCACTGCTGGTGTGGTAGCTGTTGAAGTTGTAATTGAGCAGCCCCGCGTTGACGCCCGAATCCCAGTATTTCGGGTCGACGTAGCCGCGTGCCTGCAGTCCCAGATATGCCTGGGGCACGCTGACGTCCAGACGCAGATTGGAAATATCGAACAGCATGCCGGCGCCGGGGATCACGTCGGCGATGTCGACGCAGGCGCTGTCGTTGGCCAGCTCGTCGCTCACTTGCTCAGACAAGTCAGCGGGATGCAGTCCGAGTTTGTCGAGCAGTGCGCGGGTCAGGCACGGGGTCGCGCTGGCATCGACCGAGGGCGTGGCAAAACGGACGTCGCTGCGACCGACCGAGATTTCGTTGAGGAAGATGTCGACGCTGTAGTTGCCGGGCAGCACGAAGTTGCCACGCTCGAAACGGGACAGGTCGGTGGTGTTCTGGCCCGCCCCGGAAAGCATGCTGCGGTCGAACGTGGCATCGATGGCGTTGGCGCTTGCTGCGTCCGCCGGGACGGCGGCGGCGGGTACGTGACTACCCCAACCGCACAGGGCCACGGCGATCAGCGTCGACAGCACGTGGCGGCGAGCCGCGGACGTGGAGTTGCGCACCGCTGGCTTGGCGGCGCTGGCGCGCGCCGAATTCACGGCGCAATCGTGCCCTTGTAGGTGATGGCGGCGCCGAAATCATTGATTGTGGTGTAATCGATCGGGGTGTTTGCGGCCGGCGCGTGACGCAGGTTCTTGATCGGCAGGCGCAGTGACGAAAGCGGCGCAACCATGCCGCTGTCGAGGGTGTATTTCACTTGGTCGACAGAGAGCGAGAGCTGGCTGAAGGTGATGTAGTAAGGCGTGGGGTTGTGCGCTTGGAGCGCATAGCCCGCACCCTCGGTGACCACCGACCAGGTGATCTGCTGGGGCGCGTTTGCAGCGTCCCCGGTCAGATTCGCTGGACGGAAAAACAGCTTCAGGCGTGAACGCACGGCAAACTGCAGGATGTTTTGCTCTTCGCCCGGCTTGCTCGTGGGTTTCGGCGGGATTTCCAGCACGTTGAGCCAGAACAGCGATTCGCGATCGTTCGACAACGGCTGGCCGGTGTAGACGATGCGCAGGCTCTGTCCCTTGCCGGCGTTCATGCGCACCAGCGGGGGAGTGATCAGGAACGGCACCTTGGCGGTGTCGGGCGTGGAGTCCGGATTGCCGCTGTCTATCCACGCTTCGACCAGGGCGGGCGTGCTGCCGTCGTTGTTCAGGCGTACGGTGACCTCACCGTTGGCAGCCGGAAACACCACGCGGGTGCCTGCGATCACGACGGTGGCGCTGGCGTTACCCACGAGGGTGGAAAGCACCATCAAGGCTACGCCCATCGTGCAGAGCAGGCTCTTCATCGAGGTACTCCGAAAAGGTATCAGACTGCTGCAGGTCGCGGCAGGGCGGGCGCGGCAGCCATGGTGTTGGTGGTCGCGCCCGGTTGCTGCTTACAGGTAAGTCAGGGTGAAGCCGACGGTCGAGGTGACCAGGCCGGCCGTGGTGGTCGTGGCAGTGGAGATGTACTGCGCCGTGAGCGAGGTGGAGCCTGCGCCGGCGGCGACAGTGATCACCGGTGCATTGGCGTTGGTGGAGGTGTTGATCACCGCGCTTGCGCTGTTCAGCAACTGGATCTGCACGTTCGCCCCACCACTTGTGGCGTTCTTCAGGTTGCCGGTGGTGGTGTCGACGTTGGTACCGGCGGTGAACGCCATGTTGGCCTTGGTGGTGTTGGTGTCGCAGCCGCTCAGCGCAATCGTGAACGGAACCGCGCCGGCCGTGGTGCCCACCGTGCTGCCGAAAGTTGTGGTGGTGACGTTTGGCAGCGTGACGGTTGACCCGCCGTTGACGGCAATGGCGCAGGTATCGGCAAGAACTCGGCCGGTGAAATTGATGGTGCCGCTGCTGGCAGCCTGGGCAGTGGGTAGAAAAGCGGTGGCGGCAATGACGGCGACCAGCGCGGTGGAAAGCAGTGTCTTGTTCATGTCTTGGATATTCCCCGTGATGAATGGATAAAGGCTTGACCGCGGTGCACGAAAGCGTTCGGGCGTCAGCAGCGCGTTTGACGCAAACCGGTAAGGCGTGGAACCCGGCTACCAGCGAGGATGCAGTCCCCCGAATGCCGTGCCGTGCAGGTGACTAAGCAACCGCCATGCCAATGATTCCGCATTGACCGCATTCCCCTAATTTAGGCGGGCGTTGGTGTGGATTCCCCGTCGCGTCACTGAATTTTGACGCTTGGCTTCTGTGTACCTCATAAATTTCGTCACGTAAAGTACACATCGCGTCACACAATTCTACTCTTTGCGGCAGTTCACTTAATCCAGTACATGAATATGGGTCAAGTCCGCTTTACTCCGTAAGGCTTCACCCCATTGGCTCCGGATGTCGGGCGTACTTGACATAGCTCCCTGCGGCAGGGTCTTGTTGCTGGCGAATACCCCGGTGGCTTTCCGTTTGGTGATGCGACCGTCGTTGCCGATGGCTATCGTGGCGTCGGCGGCGATGCCACCGAGCTGCAACGCCAACGGGCCGGGCGGGTCACCGTACCCGGGACGCGGCGGCGAGCGTGATCGGTGGCGGCAGAGTTGACCGATGGTTCTGGAACCAGATCATCGGCAACCGCCGCAGGGAGCACGTGAGGGGTGCGGTCACCGTGTCAGGCTTTGACGGCGTACTGCCGCTTGCGGATAGCGGTAACCTGGCCAATTGCGCTCATACCTCGTATTGCCGTCTGTTGGCACGATGGCGACCAACCATCGCGGGTTGACTACAGCCTCGACAACGCGTTGCTGCCGAGGTTGCCGGCTCTGTTTGCAACGTGCAGAATTGCCCGATGCCGGATGTCGCGCGCTTTCACCTTGAGCGAGCGCGGACGCCGACGCTGCTGCCACTCTGGAGTTTTTCAGCGCGCGCAGTGCAAACGCGTGCCTGGCAACGGAGCTGCACCTGATGAACAACTGCTTGCGGGACATGCGCGGCGAACAAGGCTGGTCGCAGGCCGAGTTGGCTGAGCACCTCGATGTGTCGCGACAAACGGTCAATGCCATCGAAACCGGAAAATATGATCCCAGTCTGCCGCTTGCATTCAAGCTTGCACGATTGTTCGGCCGGTCAATCGAATCGATGTTTTTCCCGGGAAATGACTGATTGGTACACGGCTACGCGAGAGCGATCGGCGGGGTAGCTCCGCCGGGTCTGGCTCAATGAGCGTGCCGGCCGGAAGCCGGGTTCGCGGCGTTGATCAGTGCTGTGGTTGCCCAGCGACTGGGAGAAACGCCCAACAGATCCGACAAATACCGCCAATAACTGGGAGCCCGCGCGCAGCCGGATCAACGCGCTCGCTGCCGGCGGCATCTTCCCGCAGCCCGCGGTTGCTCGCATTATCCGGAGGCGCTCAGGGTCAGTCCGCCCATGGCAGCCTTCCGCGCGGCTCGGGGCATGGCCGGAGTCATGGCAGATCGCGGTTTCGTCGCCGTTGCGCGCTGGATTCTCAGCCGGGCGGGGCGGTCAACTCACGTGCGTTGAGATAACCGTCACGGTTGCGATCGAGGCGCCGAAACTGGCGGCGAAGGTTGTCCTGAAATTCCCTGCGGGTGATCGCTCGACCCTTCCCACCGGGTAGTTCCGCCGGTTCGAGCGTGCCATCGCCGTTGCTGTCCATGCCACTGAAACCGGCGGACATGTACTGCACGTACTCGTTGCTGCTGATGCGGCCGTCACCGTCGGTATCGAGCATGCTCAAGTATTCGGCACGCGTGTTCGCGACGGTTTGTGCGGCGCACGGCAACCCGGCGGCCAGCAAGGCACAGGCAATTGCTGCCATCCGTGCGCGAGGCCACAGTTTGCGGCGGTGCCGGTGCTGGCACACGTCAGTGCGGCAGACGATCAATACCGATGAACTGCAAAAACTCCAGTCGGGTGCGCGGGTCTTCGCGAAACACGCCGAGCATCTGGCTGGTCACCATGGACACACCGCGTTTGTGCACGCCGCGGGTAGTCATGCATTCATGGCTGGCGTCGATTACCACTGCCACTCCCGCGGGGTGCAGGTTGTCCTGGATGCACTGCGCAATCTGGGCGGTGAGCTTCTCCTGCACCTGCAGTCGCTTGGCAAAGGTGTCGACCACACGTGCGAGTTTGCTGATGCCGACCACGCGATTGGTGGGCAAGTAGCCGATGTGCGCGCGACCAATGATCGGCGCGAGATGGTGTTCGCAGTGGCTCTCGAACTCGATGCCGCGCAACACCACCATTTCATCGTAACCAGCCACCTCCTTGAACGTGCGCTGCAGATATTCACCCGGATCAACGGCGTAGCCGCCAAACCATTCGCGATAGGCCTTGACCACGCGCTTGGGTGTATCCAGCAGTCCCTCGCGCGCCGGATCGTCCCCGCTCCAGCGCAACAAGGTGCGCACGGCGTCCTCGGCTTGCTCCTGGGTAACTTCATCGGATTGACTTGGTTCGGTCATGCGCGCGCCTTGGTTCGTGGACGATTGAGTTTACCTGCCATCCGGGCACACGTCCCGTTGCAGCTGCGAAGCAGACGGCGCGCTGTTGCGGACGTCTGGAGGTCATGGGTGGTGGCAGCAATATCCAGGTGCAGCCGAGCCGCAACCTGTTGCAGGTGCTGCCGGGCGTGTGCCGACGCGCACTCAGCCTTCGCTGTCGGCCTCTTCCTCGGTATCGTCTGCGGCCGACGGCGCGGCGCCGAGCAGTTCTTGCGCAGACTCGCCGGACAAGGATTCCACGCCGCGCAGTTTTCTCTCGATGGTCCGGGTTTTCTTGCTGGCTTCGCCGATGCTCTTGCTCACGGTGTTGAGCTGGCGTTCGGCTTTTTCCAGCACCAGGCCAAACTTGCCGAACTCACTCTTTACCGCGCCAAGCAGCTTCCACACTTCACTGCTGCGCTTGGCGATCGCCAACGTCCGAAAGCCCATCTGCAAGCTGTTGAGCAAGGCGCTGAGCGTCGTCGGGCCGGCCACCATGACACGCTGTTCGCGTTGCAGGCTTTCGAACAGGCCAGGCCGGCGCAACACTTCGGCATACAAGCCTTCGGTTGGCAGGAACAATACGGCGAAATCGGTAGTGTGCGGCGGTGCCACATACTTGGCCTTGATGCGTTTGGCTTCTTCCCGCATGCGCGTCTCAAGCGCGCGCCCGGCGGCGGCGGCGGCGTCGACATCGGCGGCATCCTGGGCTTCCAGCAGGCGCTGATAATCCTCGACTGGAAATTTTGAGTCGATCGGCAGATAGACGTTTTCACCATCTTCCTGTCCCGGCATGCGGATGGCGTATTCCACGCGCTCATTGCTGCCCGGTACGGTGGCGACATTCGCTGCGTACTGTTCGATTGTGAGCAAGTCTTCGAGCAGAGTGCCAAGCTGCACTTCGCCGAGAATGCCGCGGCGCTTGACGTTGCTCAGTACGCGTTTGAGGTCACCCACCCCGGTGGCCAGATTCTGCATTTCGCCGAGCCCGCGCTGCACTGCTTCCAGGCGTTCGGAAACCAGCTTGAACGACTGCCCGAGCCGGGTTTCCAACGTGGTCTGCAATTTTTCATCGACCGTAGCGCGCATCTGTTCCAGCTTGGCGGCATTGTCCTGCTGGATGGCACTGAGCTTGGCTTCCAGTGTGGCGCGCACTTCGACCATGCGCTTTTCGTTGTCCGCGGTCAGCGCGCCCAAGCGTTGCTGCAACAAGTCGCCGAAACGGTTCAGGGTGAGCGTGGATTCTTCGCGGCTCTTGCGTGCGTCGTCTGCCAGGCGTTGTGTCAGCGCTTGCAGGCCAACGTCGGTACGCTCGGTCAGCGCACTCAGGCGTTGGGCGAATCCGTCGATGCGCTCGGCCTGTTGCTGCGACATGCCAGTGAGTTGTTCGCGCAGGTGGCCGCGTACATGCTCGAAACTCTGCTGCAGCTCCTCGCGGCTGCTGCGCTGTTCTTCACGCAGCGTGCGTTCCAGACGCGCACCGTCGTCCTTCAGTGCGTCCAGTTTCGCGCCGGCACCTGCATCGTTGCGGCTGCGCATCAGGGCGGCAACCTCCAGCAGCAGGATCAGTACCACGACGACCAACAGGACCAACAGCAGAATTTCAACGGACGACATAGAGCGCTTCCCAGGTCAGTTGCAACCAGTGTACGTCGGGCCGGCGTTGCAACCGTGGGCCAACACGAGCTCCTGCCAGTCTGCGATGCCGATCATTCGACCCGGCAGAATACCGCCTTGAGATAACGTCCTTCCGGCACATCGGTGCGAAACGGATGATCGGCGCCGGCACCGCCGGTTCCCAGTACCTGGATGTCGCGTCCGGCGTTCAGTCCTACCCGGCGCAGCATTTCGAGAAACTCCGACTCGCCGACCAGGCCGGTGCACGAGCAGGTCAACAGCAAGCCGCCGGGCGCGATGATGTCCAGGGCCATGCGGTTCATCGCAAAGTATTTCTTCAACGCGTCCATGACCTTGCTGCGATCTCGGGTGAGCTTGGCCGGGTCAAGCACGACTGCGTCGTAGCGCTCGCCACGCGCCAGCGCGGCACGCACCCAGTCGAAGATGTCAGCTTGTTCGAACGTTACCGCCACATCGTTTGCCGCGGCGTTGCGGCGTGCTATCTCCAGCATGCCGGCGTCGAGATCCACACCGACCGCTTCGCGCGCGCCGGCGGCCATCGCGTGCACGGCAAAACCGCCGGCGTTGCAGCACAGGTCCAGCACCCGCCGACCCTTCGCCAGGGTGGCAAAGCGCTGGCGGTTGTCGCGCTGGTCGGCAAAGAATCCGGTCTTGTGTCCACTGCCCGGCACGGCCACAAAACGCAGGCCATGTTCATGCACCTCCGTCGCCGTCGGCACGTCCGGGCTGCGGCAGTCGAACGACTCCTGCTTCTGCACGTGGGTTTCGGCGAACCAGTACAACTGCGCCCCGGGGAAATGCGTGAGCAGGGCTGCATGGATCGCTTCGCGCAAGCGCCACATGCCGGCGGCAAAGTATTCGATGACCAGCGTGTTCGCATAGCGATCAACGACCAGTCCGGACAGGCCATCACCCTCGCTGTGCACCACGCGCCACGCGTCGCTGACGTTGTCCAGTTGCAGCCAGTCGCGACGCTGTTGCACGGCGCGTGCGATGCGTGCGGCGATCCAGTCGGCATCCGGCACGGCATCTGCACCGTGCTCGAGCAGCCGCAGCGCAATGCGGGCGTGGCCGTTCCAGAATGCGTAGCCGACAAAACGGTCCTTCGCGTCGCGCACTGCAACCACGCTGCCCGGCGCAAGCTTCTGCTCCGGCTTGGTGACCTGCGCCGACCACACCCACGGGTGGCCGGGCCGTCGATCGGACTTCAGGCGGATGATGGGCAATGTGGTCGGTGTATTCATCCGGTCATGATAGCTGGCGCGGGCGCTGCACCCGACCGCGCATCGATCAATCAGGCTGCATGGCTGCCAACTCGTTGCCATGCGGATCGAGGAACTGGAAGCGGCGACCGCCCGGGAACGCGAAGATGGGGCGCACGACCTGCGCACCGGCCGCGGTGACCGCAGCGAGCGTCGCTTCGAGATTCTCCACGCTGATTACCGGCAGCGGAGCCGGGGTAGCTTCGGCGGCATCACCTTGCAGGCCGATGTCGACATCGCCAGTGGTCGTGCACGCGTACGTCGGGCCGAACGCGGTGAGGTCCCAGCCGAAGACGGTCGTGTAAAAGGCCTTCGCGGCGTGGATATCGCTGGCAGGGAGTTCAATGAAACCGGGACGTGCCATGGTTTGCCTCGCTGGCGTGAGTGGAGAGCGGACTGGCAGCCTAGCGCAAGCGCAACGCCAGCCATGCCAGCAACGCCAGCAGGTTGACGCCCAATCGCGATACGCCCGGCCCCGCTGCGGCCAGGACGAAGCCCTGGCTGCCGAAGTTCCAGTCCATTGCCAGTCGTGGTGTGGCTTGCAAGGTGGCGAAGACGTTGATGAATGCGCCACTGTGCAGGCCGTAACTGAAGACCGGTAACGCAATCAGCGGCACTTGCAGCAGTTGGGCCCAGCGCGACATGCGTACGCCGTGCTCGCTTCCAGCAAGCAGTTCGACTCCAGCGATCAGCACAAACGCGAACACCGTCAGGCCGATCAAGGCGACGAGACTGCTTTGGGAGGTGCCAAACGGCAGCAGGCGTCGCAGCATCACGGCGACGCCGTACAAGCCACCTGCAACTTCGAGAATGCCAATCAGGCGAAACAGGGTGGTGCGCATGGATAATTCCGGAAGATGAAAACACCAGGGAAAATGAGAACGCTGTGGGAGCGGCCCGTAGCGCCGCCGCCTGCATGGCGTGTCCCGAGAAGCGTCGTGTTCATGACATGCTGGCAGGTTATTCCAGCACCTCGGCCAGCTCATGCAGGTCGGTGATGTGTTGCTCCCACCAGCGTGACTCGGCGGCAAACGGAAACGCGGCGGGAAAGGCGGGGTCGTCCCAGCGTGCCGCGATCCAGCCGGCGTAGTGCAATTGGCGCATCGCGCGCAGTGCGGGAATCAAGCTCAGTTCGACGGGGTCGAAATCGCGAAATTGCCGGTACCCGTCGAGCACGGCTTGCAGCGCGCGTTCGTCGTGGGCGAGCATCCACAAGTCCTGCACCGCGGGCCCCATGCACGCGTCGTCGAGGTCGACAAAGTGCGGGCCGGCGTCCGTCCACAGCAGGTTGCCGGGATGGCAGTCACCGTGCAGACGAATGCGCATGACCGGACCGACGGCGTCCAGACGCCGCGCGATGGCGGCGTCCAGGCGCTCGGCGGCCACGCGGTAGTGATCATGCAGTGTCGGTGGCAGCAAGCTGCAGCCAAGCACCGCCCGCATGGGTTGTTGCACCATGGTGTCCGGGTCAAGCGTCCCGCGATGCGCGAACGCCTCGCGCGCACCCACGCCGTGCATACGGGCAATCAGCCGACCGATCCACTGCAGTTGATCGGTCGCCTCCAGCTCCGGTGCGCGTCCGCCGCGACGCGGGGTCAATGCGTAACGAAAGCCGGCGTGGTGCAGCAACGTGCGCCCGCTGAACGCCAGCGGCGCGACTACCGGCAACTCGGCGTCGGCCAGCTCCTGTCCGAACGTGTGCTCCTCGCCGATCGCCGCGTCGCTCCAGCGCCCGGGGCGATAGAACTTGGCAATCACCGGTTCGGCATCTTCGATGCCCACCTGCCACACGCGATTCTCGTAGCTGTTCAGAGCCAGCAAGCGGCCATCGGGCCACAGGCCGCAGGCGCCGATCGCGTTGAGTACCACGTCCGGAGTGAGTCCGGCGTACGGCGCCAGCTCGTTCAACGTGGCGTGGCGCTGCGGGCGGCGATGATCGCCATGGTCAGGCGCGAGATGCACACCAGTGCACCGGCATCGTCCTCAATGCGGATCTCCCAAACTTGCGTGCTGCGCCCGATGTGCAGCGGGCGGGCGGTGCCGGTTACCACGCCGCTGCGGACGCCGCGAATGTGGTTCGCGTTGATGTCCAGACCAACAGTCATCTCCCTGGCCGGGTCCAGCGTGAGCGTTGCTGCCGTGCTACCCACGCTTTCCGCCAAGGCCACGGACCCACCACCATGCAACAGCCCATGCGGCTGGTGCGTGCGGTGGTCCACCGGCATCGTGCCGGTGAGCCAGTCGTCACCAAACGCAGTGATGCGGATATCGAGCGTCTTCATCATGGTGTCTGCGCGCCAGGCGTTGATGCGCGCCAGATCGGGTGGTTGATACCGGATACTCATGGTCGACTCCTGCACAATGACCATGCATTGTCGGCGGTGGCGATCACAACGACAATGCAGCAGTTGGGATTGGCATGGCGGCGCATCGTTGCGCGGCGGCAGAACCCACACTCGTTCATGTGCCCGATCGGATCGAATTCTCTTGACGTTTATCGTGACCCTCAATCAGTCCGGCCGCCAGTTTCCCGTGGCGCCCGGAGAGACCGTGCTGGAGGCGGCGCAGCGCGCCGGTGTGGCGCTCCCGTATTCTTGTCGCGCCGGGGTCTGCGGCAGTTGCAAAGCCACGCTGCTGGAAGGCGAGTGTACGTATCCGCGCAATCCACCGGTGGCTCTGAATGCGAGTGCCATTGCCCGGCATGCTGTGCTGTTGTGTCAGGCGGTGCCGACCAGTGATCTGTTGCTGGAAGCGCGCGAAGTACCGTCGGTGGCAGAAATGGCCCGGCGCCAACTCGATGTGCTCGTTGCTGAAAAGTGGTGTCTGGCGCCCGACGTCATCGGCCTGCGACTGTTACCCGGGCCCGGTGAGCGGCGTTTGCGGCGCTTGCCTGGGCAATATCTTGATGTGTTGCTCGGCGATGGACGGCGGCGGCCATTTTCCATCGCCAACGGACCGCAGCCAGATGGTGCGATCGAGTTGCATGTACGGCATGTGGCGGGTGGTGGCTTCACCTCGTACGTGAACGACACGCTGCAAGTCGGTGATGGCTTGCGCATCGATGGCCCGTTGGGCACGTTTGTGCCGCGCGAGGACTCGGAGCGACCCATGTTGTTCATGGCTGGTGGTACGGGTTTCGCGCCGATCAAGGCTATCGTCGAGCACTTCATCGCGCTGGGCACGCGCCGTCCGATGCATCTGTACTGGGGCGCGCGCAACGAGGCGGAGCTGTATCTGCGCGCGCTGGCCGAGCACTGGGTGCATGAAGCGCACGACCTGCGGTTCTGTGCCGTGGTCTCGGATCCCGATCAGGCGTCCGGACTGCGCCGTGGTCTGGTGCACGACGCAGTCCTGGAAGACTTGCCTGACCTGTCCGGGTTTGACGTGTACATGAGCGGGCCACCGGAAATGATCGTGGCCGGGCGGCAATGCTTTGCCAGAGCCGGTGCGGTGGAATCGCGGTTGTATTTCGATTCTTTTGAATATGCTCCCGACGTGCTTGCCAAGATCATCGCCGCTCGCGCCGGGTTCTATCCCGCCTGAGTACGCGCGGTATAAGTGCGGGCGGTATTCGACGCAGGATCACTTCTTGCCCTTGGCCACCGGCAACTGCGCCTCGCGCCAGGCGAGCGTGCCGCCGGCCAGCGTATGCACCATGGTGAAGCCGGCCTTGATCAGGCGCGACGCGGCCTTTTGCGCGTTTCCGCGACCATCGCGATCAATTACCACTACGGGCAGTTCCTTGACCTTGGCCAGGTCCTTGCTCTCCGGATCGAACTGACTCATAGCCACATGTCGGGCACCAGGCACGTGCATCTTTTCAAAGTCGGCGATGGCAGACAGGTCAATCAGCAGAGGGCTTTGGCGATTCATCAGCGCGGTCAACCCGGCCGGGGTCAGCTCGCGGGTCTTGCTGAACAGGATCGTCAATTGCATGACGATCAGCGCGACCACCAGAATCGCGAACAGCGCAGAAAGTGCCAGATGATTGCCCACGAATTCGGGCAATTTGTGCAAAAAATCATTCATCGTCATTCCACGGACGCGGTGACCGCGCCGGCTTGGGTGAATCGGGGATTATACGGACGCAGGGGTTCGGCGTGTGCCGTTGCGCAAGCGCAGCAAGCCCTTTCCAGCAAACTGGTCGCAACGCTGGCCGCGGCGGGCGGACGCCGCGTCGCGCTCTTCACCGCTCACTCGCGGGTTATATCCGGCAGCCAGCTGGTCAGCCACCAGTGTTTGGTCGGCGCGTCGTAACGCCAGGTTTGCTGGTCGGTAATAGTGCGCTCGGCCTGCGTGTTGACGTTGACCAGGCTGATGCGCACCGTCTGGCGCACTTCCGAGTCGCTGACGGGGACGGCTCCGATGTCGTCGTTGTATTCGGTGACGCGTACCTGTCGGTAGCGCGCCATGTCCAACGCGCTCACCGGATGAGCAGTGCGCATCGCCGGGTCGACGAATTGCATGGCGCTGGCAAAATCACCCCAGCGCACCGTGCTTGCATACGCCTTCAGCGTGGTGGTCAACGAGTCGTTGCGGGTCTGCGCCGCGCAACCGGCCAGGGCGACGAAGGCGAGCATGGCAAGAGTGCCCAGAATGCGACGCATGATGATCCCCACGGTGGTGACTGCAGGCATTCTGCCTCAAGCCAGCCGCGATGACCTCACTGTCGACGCTTGGCGACGAAGCGCGCACTCAAGGTTGCCGCGCTGGTACCGTTGTCACCGGGTACGCGGCATGCGACCTCGATGCGCGCCTTGCCGCGTGCGGCGAGCGTGGCAAAGAACGTCGTCCAGTCGCCGCCGGCCAGTCGTGCCTCGCTGCGAAAGTCCTGCCACAACGGTGCGAGATAGTGCACCGTGGACTCACCCACATACACGTCGCACGCTTCGCCGCGCTCGCGCAGCGCCAGTTCCACCAGTGCCCAGCCAGTGAGTGTCATCAAGCTGACCAGGCTGCCACCGAAGGCACAACCCTTGTCGTTGACGTTCGGTGCCAGCGGCACGCGCAGGCTGACCATGTTGCCGGAGTACTCGGCCAGTTGCACGTCCATGGCGCGCGCCAGCGGAATTTCCTCGCGCATGAAGCGGGTCAAAGTTCGTGCCGAGGCGACACGATCGATCGGACGGCATGGGATGCCGTCGGTCGTGGACAGGTCCGACATGGCGTTCAAGATGACCACAACTCCAGGGAAGCAGGACTGCGTAGTGTAGGTCGGCCGCTACACTGGAGCCAGTGTGGCCAATGGGAGAGGTGCGCGCATGCCGCGACAAATGGCACGGTCGGGCTCTGCTTTGCACGGGCGCCGCGTGGTGATCACACGCCCGGTCGGCAGTGCAGCGACACTGGTGCGCCACGTGCGCGCTGCTGGCGGCGTAGCGGTGTTGCTGCCGGGCATGGCGTTGCGCGGTGCAACCGATACACACCTCGCGCGTGTGGCTTTGGGTGCCGCGCTGGGTGACGAGTTGCTGGTGTTCACCAGCCCGGCCGCAGTGCGGTTTGCCGCGCGACTGACGCCGCTGCGCACGTCCGCTGGCGTACTTGCGGTTGGCCAGGGTACGGCCCGCACGTTGCGTCGCCATGGCGTCGCGGCGCCGCTGGTCCCACGCCGGCAGGACAGCGAAGGATTGCTTGACCACCCGGCGTTGGCGAATGTTCGTGGGCGGCGCGTGGCACTGATTGGGGCGTCCGGTGGTCGGGGCGTGCTGCGACAGGAGTTGACCAGGCGTGGTGCGTATTTGCGCGAGGTACACGTTTATCAACGCGTACCAGCGCGGCTGGATCGGCGCCACCTGCATGCCCTTGCGGACCTGCCGTCGTCTGCGTGCGTGCTGTTGTCCAGCGCCGAGGCATTGCACAATTTGCGTCAACAGTTGCCCCCATCCGCACTCGCGCGTTGGCTGGGAGCCACTGCCGTGGTAAGCAGCGAGCGCCTGGCTGCAGCGGCGCGCACAGCCGGATTTACCCGCGTGGTCGTGGCCGCGTCGGCCTTGTCCAGCGATCTTCTGGATGCCGTACTGCGCATCACCTGAAGGTGATCTGCCCAGCCTCCGCGTGGCGGCCTGGACAAGCCGTTGCTGCGAAGGCGCGGGTGCGGCTGCTAGCATGCGTACATGAGCACTACAGACACTCCCACGCCGGCGCCCGAGGGCGCTCGTCCGCATCCGTCGCCCACGGCCCCATCTCCCTCGGCGGCGGCAGCGACCCGCGCGCGCGGGGCACCGGGACCAGCCGCTCGCGGCGGCGGCACGCTCGCGCTGGCCTTGCTGCTGTCACTGCTGGCAGTAATCGCTGCCGGTTATGTGGGCTGGCAGCAGTGGCAGCAGATCCGGCATGCGGATGCCGACAGCGCCGGCCTGGTCAGCATGCAGCAACGCGTTAATGCTGTGGAATCCACGCTGGCTGCGGTCAGCGGGGAACGCACCAGTCTCGATCAGCGGCTTGGCGATGCAGCGCAAGTCAACCGCGCGTTGCGCGAAGAGCTGCTTGGTCAGAGTGAACGTACGCGCCATCTTGAGGACGCGGTGGCAAAGCTGGCGGAAAAAACCCTGTCCGGCCGCGACCCGTTACTGTTGGACGAGACCGAGTCGCTGCTGCGCATGGGCGCGGAGCGCTACCGGCTGTTCAATGATGTGCAGGGCGCGCAAGCAGCGTACGCCATTGCAGATCAGACGCTGGCGGCCGTGAATGACGGCGCGTTCAGCCCGGTGCGCCAGAGCATCAGCGCCGAGAGTGACGCGCTGGCCAAGAGCCAGCCGGCCACCCTGGACGGCGCGCTGCAGCGCTTGCAGGCGCTGCGTGGCAGCCTGGCTAGCTTGCCGTTGAAGTCGCTGGATGGTCCCGTTGCGACGACAGACGCCACGGTGTGGTCGCGGATCAAGCGGGCACTGGCTGGCGTGATCACCGTGCAGCGTGACCACGGTGCACCACTGGCGGTGGCCGATGCCCGTTTTGCGCGCGAACTCACTGCGCTCGATATCGCTCAGGCGCAGGTCGCGCTGCTGGCGCATGACCGTGATGCGTATGCGTCAGCGTTGCAACGCGTGGATGCAAGCCTCGCCAGTCAATTTGATGCCAACGCGGCGGATGTACGGCAGGCGCGCGGCACGCTGCAAGGGCTGCGCGCCGCGCTGCCAACAACGGCGCCGGTGACGCTGGGGGCAGCGCTGACGGAGCTGCGCAACTTGCGCGCGGTGCACGCGTTGGCGCCAGCGTCGGGAAGTTCGACGGCACCCGTGCCGTCGGCGTCAGTGGGCGAGACGACACCATGAAGCTGTGGCGCGGGTTGTTGTTGCTGGTGATCATCGCCACTGCCGCGGCATTTGGCTGGCATTGGGTGGCGGATGACCCGGGCTACGTGTTGCTGCGCGTGCGCGGTTGGCAGGTGCAGACCACGTTGGTTGCCGCGATCGTCATCGTGTTGTTGGGCTGGGCAGTGCTGACGACATTGTGGCGTCTGGTGCGCTGGCCGTTCGGCGCATTTTCGCGACGCCATCGACGGCTGAGTCGGCAGCGCCTGAATGCTGGCCTGGTCGCTTTGGCGGAAGGCCGCCATGGCGATGCCGAGCGGGATCTCAATCGCGCTGCGCAGTTGGACAGCCTGCGTGGACCGGCGCTGCTGGCCAGCGCCGAAGCGGCGTTGCGCCGGGGTGAATCGGCGCGGGCGCTGGAAGCGCTGGATCAGGCGGCGCAGGCCGCGCCGCTGGCCGCCCGCGCACTGCGCGCCCGGATCCTGCGCCGTGACGGCAAGCCCGGCGAAGCGCTGGCTTTGCTCACACCCGAGGCCGACAAAGGTAGTCTCACGCCGAGTGGTTGGCGTGAGCTGGCACTCTCCGCGCTGGGCGCCGGCGACTCCGCACGTGCGCGCAGCGCACTTGCGCCGCTGCAGAAAAGTGGCGCCCTCGGTACGCGTGGCTACGCGGTGCTGGAAGCGCAAGTGTTGGTAGCGTCCATCCAGGCCACCACCGATGGCGCTGCGCTTGGTGCGCTGTGGCCACAGTTGTCGAAGGCGCAGCGTCGCGTTGCCGCAGTCGTTGATGCGTATGCGCGCCGCGCGGCGGGATTCGGCCTGACGCTGGCGGCAATGGATGAACTGGAGTCCGCATTGCGCCGCGAATGGTCGCCGCTGCTGGTCGACACCTATGGTGCGCTGGTTGGCGAAGACATTGAAGCGCGCTTGCATCGCGCCGAAGGCTGGCTTGATGCGCACCCCAACGACGCTGTGTTGCTGCTGGCATTGGGGCGCATGTGCGTCCGTCTCAAACTGTGGGGCAAGGCGCGGCAGTACCTGGAACGCTCGCTGGCCCTGGCACCAGGCGTGGCCGCCTGGGAAGTGCTCGGCGATGCCTGGGCTGGTGATGGTGACCCAGCCCGTGCGCAACGCAGCTATCACAGCGCGTTTGCGTTGAGCCGAGGCGAGAGCGTGACGGCACCTGGCGCCGCCAATCCACACCCGCTGTACCCCGATACGCATCCCACTGCGGTTGAGGAGCGCGACCAGCACGGCGTGCCGCGGCTGCCCGGATAGCAGCAGCCGCAGCGTTGGACGTGCCGCGTCGGACTGGGTCAGGCGCCGCCTACTGCGGCCCAGACCAGCAGGACAAAGCCGATCACCGCGATCAACGCGTGGCCATACATCAGACCAAGCGGCAGCGGCTTTTGTTGCCATTGGTAGCCGAGGTTCATCAACACGCCACCGGCGGCGGCAACAATGAACAGCAACAACGCCCATGCCGCAAGTGCCGGCAGGCCACTGACGAAGTACACCAACAGCAACAGCGTCAAGCCGGCACCGGCCAGCAGCCCATGCAGCAGTGCCAGCCATGCCGGCGGATTGCGTTGGGAAAATGCGCGCACGCCAGCCATGACCAGACCCCCGGCTGCGGCGATCGCGAACAGCGTGATGCAAATGAGCAGCATGCCCTGAATACTGATGTTCATGTTTTCTTCCCTCCCCTGAGTGATTGAAAGTTGCGCTGCAACCGCGCGCGGCGTCGCCTGGAGTCACTGGGTGCGGCGCGCCGGACATGGATGCAGTGTGACAATACCGCATGCTGTGCCGCTGTGGCGCCTCAGTGGCCCACCAGGCGGCGTAACCAGTCAAGCAGAACCGTGGGCAGCAGCTCGGGCTTGGGCAATAGCGCGTACTGGTTGGCACCAAACACGAATGGCAGATAGTTCGCGGCCTGGCGGTCGATGGTCAGGCAAAACGGTGAGATGCCTTGCAACTTTGCTTCCGTGACGGCCTGGCACAGGTCTTCCACGCCGTAGCGGCCTTCGTAATGATCCATGTCGTTCGGTTTGCCGTCGGACAGCAGCAACAGCAAGCGATGCTGCGCGGGTTGCTGCATCAAGCGGTTGCTGGCGTGGCGCACGGCGGCACCGGCGCGGGTGTAGTTTTCCGGCTCCAGCCCGGCAATGCGTCGTGCGACGTCAGCCCCGTACGGCTCGTCGAAACGCTTGACCTCGCGCACGATCACGCCCTGCGCAGTCTCGCCGGAAAACGCCTGCACGGCATACGGTTGGCCCAGCCCTTCGAGCGCGATGCACACCAGCAGCAGGGCCTCGCGCTCAACGTCGATGATGCGGCGATTGCCCACGATCCAGCCGTCGGTCGAGCCGCTGACATCGATCAGCAGCATGATCGCCATGTCGCGCTGTACGCGGCGCTGACTTTGATACAGGCGCTGCGGCAGTGGCAGGCCCGCGTGGTAGTCGGCCTGGCCCTCGATATAGGCCTCCAGATCGACTTCGTCGCCGTCCAACTGGCGGTGCACGCGTATGCGTCGCGCGCGCAACATTTCAAAGCGGCGGCGGATTTCGTGCAGCATGCCGCGATGCGCGTTTAGCGTGTGCTCGACCCACGCCTGCGGACCCATCGCCGCTGGCAACAAATGTACCGTTGCGCCGGGCGCGTGATACGCGCGCAGGCGGTAGTCCCATTCCGGATAACTCAACGCGTGATCAGCACCGGGCGTCTGCCCTGTCTCGACTCGTGCGGCCGCGTCGGGTGGATCATTGGACAGCAGCACTTCCTTCGGCCGGCCGGGTCGCGTCAGCAGGCGGGCTTCCGGAAGCTCCGATAACGCATCGGCGTATTCGTCGGCCGCGGTGGAATCGTCGCGATCAGTAGGGCGTTGCAGGCCCCCTGGGTCTTCCGCCTGCTCGTGCGGCTGCGCGGTCTGCACCATCCAGGCGCCGGGCCGCTCGTCATCTTCCTCGTCGTCGGCGGTGCGCACATCCGGTCGGCGCGGCAGGCGTGCACTGCGCGCGGCTTGTCGATCCGCGTCGAATGGATCGGCATTGCCGGTGAGCACCGTACCGGGAGTGGAGGTAGGTGGTGCGCGCAGCTCACCGGTCCACAAGTCTTTCAGCAATGGGTGCGGACCCCAGTCTTGTCGCGCAGTCGAACTGCGCAGGTGCATCGCGAGTTGCCGGGCGCGCTGCAACGATTCGGCAGGTGTTGTGCAAGGCAAGCCGAGACCGGCGATCTCCGAGCCGGTAGTGAAGGGCGCGGCAAGCACGGCACGCAGCAGGGCTTCCACTGGCTGCAGGTGGGCAGGGAATATCGACAATGTCGGGCGCGCCTGCAACATATCACCGCGCAGTTCGCGCAAGCAGTCTGCGACGCCGGGCAGGGTGCATGCCAGCTCGCTGTCCGCTGCGGCCGCCTCGCACAACAAGTACAGGTCGCGCAGCAGCGGATCGCGTCCGTCTGGCGCGTGGGCAGGCGTTCCGCGTACCGCGCGCGCGGCCTGCTGCAGCGCCAGCGCCCGGTAGTAGCGCAGCGCGAGCTCAGCGTGCATTTGGCCAAGGTTGGCCGGCAGCCAGATCGACATGCCGTCCGTAGCGGGTAGCGCACCACGATGGCGCGGCCCGTGGCGGCGATGCACGAGAAGCGCGAGGAACGTGGGTGGCGCCGGCGTTTGCGCAATGCGCAATGCAACGCTGCGGTCGTACAACGCGCTGATCAACAGATCCAGTCGTGGCGCCACGACGGCCAGTGCCAGCGGCGGTGGGTGGGGCACGGGCGGCCGATAACGCAGCCACAGCGCGCGCGCGTAAATCGTTGCATGGCGCGCGGCATCGAGGACGACATCTTCAGCTTCGGCCATGGCGGGACTCCGGCGCGCGCAGGCAAGCGCTTGCGCACCGCATCAAACGAACGTGGCGTCCACCAGATCGCGCATGGCGCCGACCAGTGTGGCTTCGTCGGACAGCGGCGAGACAATCGCGGCATAGCATGCCACGCGCACGGGGATGCCGCTGGCAATCAACCGCGCAGCGGCGATCAGCAAGCGTGTGCTTGGCACTTCGGCCAGCCCGCGATCCTGCAACCCGCGCAGACGCTGACCCAGCGTTGCCAGCGCATGAGCCGTGGCGTGGTCAGCGGCGCCTTCGCGCTCGATGATGGCCACTTCGGTCGGCAGTGGTGGAAAGTTGAAATCCAGCGCGACGAAACGTTGCCGCGTGCTGGGCTTCAAATCTTTCAACATGCGCTGGTAGCCCGGGTTGTACGACACCACCAGTTGGAAGCCCGGTGCGGCTTCGAGCGTTTCACCAGTCTTGTCAATCGGCAGGATGCGCCGGTAGTCGGTCAGTGGATGCAATACCACTACGGTATCCTGGCGTGCCTCGACCACTTCATCGAGGTAGCAAATCGCGCCTTCGCGCACGGCACGCGTCAGTGGGCCGTCCTGCCATACGGTGCCATCGTGGCGGATCAGAAAGCGTCCGACGAGATCGCTCGCGCTGAGGTCATCGTGACAGGAAATCGTGATCAACGGCCGCCCGAGCCGCCACGCCATGTACTCGATGAAGCGCGTCTTGCCGCACCCAGTCGGACCCTTCAGCATCACCGCGAGCTGGTGTGCGTGACATTGCTCGAACACCGCAACCTCGTTGCCCGCTGGCAGGTAGAACGGCGCCGCGTCTGTCCTCGCGGCCCCGTCCATGGCGGCGGTCGGCTCAGGCATCAGGCGTTGCGACGCCGAGTTTGCGGTCGGCTTCATCGTTGACGGCAAAATTTGGTGGATAGCGGAAGAAATCGTAGATGAACAGGATCACGCCAATGGTGAACACGGTGGCAGTGGCGATCAGCATCACGAAGTGGATCTGGATCTTGATCTGCGTGTCGAGATAGCCCAGTCCCAGGATGCGCTCCAGATACACCTGGGCGATGCCGGCGGTGCCGAAGGAGATCGTCATGCCGAACATGCCGCCCAGTTGCATCCAGAACGCCCAATATCCAATCGGTGCACCAGACTCGCGGCGGTTGGCGGTCAGCGACGGCATGGCGTAAACAATCATCGCCAGCACGATCATCGCGTACGCACCGTAAAACGCGGCATGCCCGTGCATGGCGGTAATCATCGTGCCGTGCGTCCACTTGTTGACGCTGGGGAACGTATGTGCCAGACCCAGCAACCCGGCGCCGAACAGCGTGAATACGGCGCTGCCCACCGTCCAGTGCAATGCCAGGACATTCGGATGCTGCAGACCGGAGCGGCGAATGGCGTAGTACGCGTAGACCGCCATGCCGACCAGGGCAACCGGCTCCAGTGCGCTGAAGATGCCACCGATCGGCAGCCAGTAATGTGGAACGCCAATCCAGTAGTAGTGATGGGCGGTCCCGATGATGCCGGCGATGAATACCAGACCGACAATCACGTACAACCACTTTTCCATCACTTCGCGATCGGCGCCGGACAGGCGGATCAGCAGATAGGCGAGGAAGCCGCCCTGGATCATTTCCCACACGCCTTCGACCCACAGGTGAATCGTCCACCAGCGGTAGAAGATCGATACCACGTAGTTCTGGTAGTGCAGGAGCGCGGGTAAATACAACAGCGCGCCCAGCCCGAGCCCGCCCATCAACACGCCTTCAGTGGTGGTGAAGCGGCCGGAGCGTTTGATCGTCATGAAGATGTTGTAAAGGAACATCAGCATCACGATGACGATCACAATCTTCGACGGCAGCGGCTGTTCCAGCAGTTTGTTGCCGGTGCCATAGCGAAACAGGTAGCCGAAGATCGTGGCCAGGCCCATCGCCGTCCACAGCACCAGTTGCCAGATTGCGAGCTTCACGCTGTACAACTCGGTGCGTGATTCATCCGGCACCATCCAGTAGGTGCCGCCCATGAAACCAGTCAACACCCACACGATCAGCAAGTTGGTGTGGATAGTCTTGGTGACGTCAAACGGCAGGATGTACAGGAGCGGATCGGGGCCAAGATACTTGGCCGCCGAGAGCAAGCCGAACACCAGTTGCAGGCCGAACAGCACCATGGCAACGGCGAAGTACCAATAGGCTACTGACTGGGATTTGTAACGCATGGTGCGTCTCCGTCGAATCGGTTTGCGGAACGGTCACGTACAAGTCAGCCACTGTTGCCCCGAGCAGCAGCGGATGGCGCGTGACTTACTTCAAGCTGGACAGGTAGGCGACGAGCTGGTCGACTTGCTCGGGTGTCAATGAGTCCACGTAGGTGTTCGGCATGAACGACGTGCCACCGGCCGAATACATTTCGCCTGGCTCGAGATAGGCGCTCGGGTGCAGGATCGATTCGCGGATAAAGCCGGCTGCATCCGTGGCTTCACCCTTGTACGTGCCGGAAGCGAGCGCCTTTTCTGCAACTTTGGTAATCCCGGCCAGCGTCGGCCCGGCCATGTTCACTCCCGGTGCCGTCGAGTGGCAGGCGGAGCAAGGTGGCGCGGCAGCGTGGAATACCCCTTCACCCAGTGCGATGGGACTGTCCGCTGCCGTGGCCGATGACGCGCCGGTAGCCGCGGCTGGAGTTGCGAGTGCGGTGGCCATACCCGGGAGCGAGGAGCCGCTGACCAGCAACGGTCGTGGCGGCCAACCCTGGTTGTCGACCTTGCTGACCCAGTCGAGGAAAGCGATCAGACCGGTGATGTCAGCGTCGCTCAGGTTCTGCGTGGGCATCAGCCGGCGCACTTTCTGTTCGTCGTAGAATTTCGACGGATCATGCATGTAGGCACGCAGATACGCTTCGCCACGCAGCTCGGTGATCTTGGTCAAATCAGGTGCGTAGTACGCGCCTTCGCCAAACAGGGTGTGGCAATTGATGCAGTTGTTCTTGTGCCACACCTCGTTGCCCAGGGTGACTTCCGGCGTGATCTTGTCGCTGTGGGTGAGGGCGGGAAACTGACGATGACTGTCGACCGTCATCCCCAGGAACAGCAATCCCGCAAACAACGTCCCGCCAATGGCAAACAGCCGGGTCTGTCGCTTGTTCATGAGGCTCTCCGGCTCAGACCGCGATGTGTGACCAGTATTTGAACGTGATGTACGCCGCGTAGACGATGGCAGCGGCCATCGTCAGCAGGACGACGTGACTGAAAATCCGGAACGATTTACCGACGGTCGCGATGCGCATAAGCGTGTCCATCCCTATGGCGTGCCCCAAGTGTGATTACAGTGTCGCATGCCGATGGTCGCAAGGTCACCGGGGGTGATAGTTGTTACCCCAGGTGCGGGCGTTGGACCAAAGGATCACTGGGTTGTGCACGCGACTTGTCCCGTGCGGTCGGGCTGCACGATGGCTTGCCTGATCATGCATTGGACGGTGTCAGTCAGCTTGCAGTGCCGTCAAATGCGCGTACGCGGCGACCAGCCATTTGCTGCCGGCCACTTCAAAGTTCACCTGCAGGCGCGTGTGCGCGCCGCTGCCCTCCGCGCTGATGACGACGCCTTCGCCGAAATTCGGATGGCTCACGCGCTGCCCGAGTTTCACCGGCAGGGTTTCCTGCAATGACTCGTTTGCAAGGTACTGTGTGCCGCCCGCATACAGCGGTGGCACGACGTGAACGCGCGGGCGGACTTCGTCGATCAATTCGGCCGGCATTTCGCCGAGAAAGCGAGAGGGCCGTGCGAGCATTTCGGTGCCGTGCATGCGTCGTGATTCGGCGTGACTGACGAACAGCTTTTCCCGCGCGCGAGTGATGCCCACGTAGGCCAGCCGACGTTCTTCTTCCAGCCGTCCCTCATCGTCCACCGAGCGCTGGCTGGGAAACAGGCCCTCCTCCATGCCGACCAGAAATACGACTGGAAACTCCAATCCCTTGGCCGAGTGCAGGGTCATCAGTTGCACGCAGTCGTCGTTGGCTGCGGCCTGGTTCTCGCCGGACTCCAGTGTGGCGTGGGCAAGGAACGCTGACAGCTCGCCGAGTTCCAGCTCGATGTCCTCGGCGGTGCGTTCGAAGCGGCTGGCGACATTGATCAGTTCGTCCAGATTCTCCACGCGCGCCTCGGCGTGGCCACGGCTGTCCTTCTCGAAATAGTCGCGCAGGCCGGTGTGGGTGATCGCGTGGTCAATCTGTTCGGCCAGGGTGAGGCTGGAAGCTCCCTCCACGAAGCTTGCGTTTGGGCGCGCATTGGCTGAGGAGGACTCCAGAGTGTCTGATGGGAGCGAAGGAGCAGCCGCGTCGCCGGAACCAACAGCGTTCGGCGAGACGGGGCTGAACGTGTGTGCCATCTCGTCGATCAGCGTCAGGAATGCTTTCACCGCATTCTTCGCGCGACCAGCCAGCTCACTGCCAGTGGCCAGTTCGCTCAAGGTTGCTTCCCACAAGGAAACGCCATTGACGCGCGCCCGACGGCGCAACGTGTCGAGTGTGCGCTCACCGATGCCGCGCGGCGGCGTGTTGACAGCACGCTCGAACGCCATGTCATCGTGCCGGTTTGCGGTGAGGCGAAGATAGGCCAGTGCGTCCTTTACTTCGGCGCGATCAAAGAAGCGCTGGCCGCCGTAGACGCGGTAAGCGATGTCACGCTGGGCAAGCTGTTCCTCGAAGTTGCGCGATTGTGCGTTGGAGCGGTAGAGGATGGCGCACTCCCGCGCATTGCCGCGTTCGTCGATGAATTCGCGGATGCGTTCGATGACGAAACGTGCCTCATCCTGTTCGTTGTAAGCGGTGTACAGCGCAATGCGCTCGCCGTCCTCGCCGGCAGTCCACAATTGCTTGCCGAGGCGACTGCCGTTGTGGCTGATGACGCTGTTGGCAGCCTTCAGAATGGTCGACGTCGAGCGGTAATTCTGTTCCAGCTTGATTGTGCGGGCGCCGGGAAAATCGCGCAGGAACTGCGCCATGTTCTCTACTTTCGCGCCACGCCAGCCGTAGATCGACTGATCGTCGTCACCCACCGCAAACACGCTGCCGGAGCTGCCGGCGAGCACGCGAATCCACGCGTATTGCAGCGTGTTGGTGTCCTGGAATTCGTCGATCAGCAGATGCTGCCAGCGTTGCTGGTAGTGCTCCAGCACGGCGGGCTGCTTGAGCCACAATTCGTGCGCGCGCAGCAGCAATTCGCCGAAGTCGACCAGTCCGGCGCGCCTGCAGGAGTCTTCGTAGGCTTGGTAAATCTGCACAAACGTGCGCGTCGTCGGATGGTCACGGTGTTCGATGCTGCCTGGACGTTTGCCTTCGTCCTTCCAACTGTTGATCTGCCAAGCCGCCTGTCGGTGCGGGTAGCGTGCGTCGTCCAGCCCCAGTCCGGCGATGACGCGCTTCACCAGGCGCAACTGGTCGTCACTGTCGAGGATCTGGAAGTCTTCCGGCAGGCCGGCCTCGCGCCAATGTCGACGCAGCAGCCGATGCGCAATGCCGTGGAACGTGCCAACAGTCAGCCCCTGGGTGCCGCCCGGGATCAGCGCATCCAGCCGCCCGCGCATCTCGCCTGCGGCCTTGTTGGTGAAAGTGACGGCCAGGATCGCCCACGGCGGCACCTGATCAGCCTGGGTCAGCCAGCCGATGCGATGGGTGAGCACCCGGGTTTTGCCCGAACCGGCGCCAGCAAGGACGAGATAATGCCCCGGTGGGGCACAAACCGCCTCGCGCTGGGCATCATTGAGCGGGTCAAGCAGGTACGAGACATCCATGTCGTCCATTGTACTGGCACGCATCCCAGGCCACCGTCAGGCGACCGGGACGGTGCAAGCTGTGCTCAGCTTTTGTTGCTGGCGAAACCGCCCACCAGCAGCAAGCCACCGATGACGATGCCGCCTATGCCCAGCCACTGCGGCACGGCTTTGGTGTGCGTGGCCTCGATTTTCGCCGGTCCGAGCTGTGCCACGGTGTCGGTCTGCTTGTAGCTGCCGTTGCCGATCGTGACCCAGAGCCCAGCAAGTAAAAGAATGACACCGGCAATCAAAAGTCCTGCACGCATGAGTGATCCCCTTGTGGAAGTTCTCGCAAGTATGTCGGCGCGTGTGTGCAGGAAAGGTGGATGCGCGGGCGTGGTGAAAAAAAAGACCCCGAAGACCAGGGTAGGCCTTCGGGGTCGGGGGCCGGACGCGAGAGCCCAGGGGAGGAGGTTCGCGTCCGTGGCTGACCTTGGGGGAGCCAGCCGGGGATGCCGTTGCGTGCATCCACTTAGTCAGAACGCGAAAAGTGCGGAAAGTTGCGCGGTTCCCGAAATTATTTTTAGCGAGAGCTCTTCACATAGGCTTGACGCTGCTGCCGTAGTCGAAGACTGGGCGGTCCGCGCAGATAGGCGGCGCCTGCGAGTCTGCCTGTGCCTGCCAGCCCGGCACAATTGGCACAAGCCTCAGTGCGCCTCGTCCCAGTTCTTTCCTGTGCCCACATCGACGAGCAACGGCACGGCCAGCGTGGCTGCGCCCGACATGCGCTCGATCACTGCAGCGCGCACGGTGTCCACGACATCGGCGCGCACTTCAAACACCAGTTCGTCGTGCACCTGCATCAACATGTGCGCATCGTCCCGTTCGGCCAGCCAGGCCGCCATGCTGATCATGGCGCGCTTGATGATGTCGGCGGCTGTGCCCTGCATCGGTGCATTCACGGCGGCGCGCTCGGCACCCTGGCGCAGCGCGTGGTTGCGCGAGGTGAGGTTGTCCAGATACAGCCGGCGGCCAAACAGGGTTTGCACGTAGCCGTCGCGGTGCGCCTGCTCGCGCGTGGCTTCCATGAAGCCGTGCACACCCGGGTACCGCGTGAAATAGCGCGTCATGTACTCGGACGCCTCGCTGCGATCCACACTCAATGCGCGCGCCAGACCAAATGCGCTCATGCCGTACATCAGTCCAAAATTGATCGCCTTGGCGGCGCGGCGCTGGTTGGTGGTGATCTCTTCGGGTGGCACGCCAAAAACTTCGGCAGCCGTGGCACGGTGGACATCCCCCCCAGTGTGGAAGGCGCGCAGCAGACCTTCGTCGCCGGACAGGTGCGCCATGATGCGCAACTCGACCTGGGAGTAGTCCGCCGCCATCACCACCCAGCCCGGCGGAGCAATGAACGCCTGACGAATGCGCCGGCCTTCCTCAGTGCGAACCGGAATGTTCTGCAGGTTCGGGTCCGACGACGACAACCGCCCGGTGGCCACCGAGCCCTGGTGATAGCTGGTGTGCACGCGGCCTGTGCGTGGATTGACCATGCTGGAAAGCTTGTCGGTGTAGGTGGAGCGCAGTTTGGCCAGCGTGCGGTAGTCGAGAATGATGCGCGGCAGCTCGTGCGTGTCCGCGATGGCCGCGAGCGCCTCCTCATTGGTTGAGGGTTGACCGGTCGGCGTCTTGAGCTTCGCCTGCAGGCCCAACTCGTCGAACAGGATCGCCTGCAGTTGTTTGGGTGAGTCGAGGTTGAACTCGTGCCCGGCCAGCGCGTGCGCCTGCGCCTGCAGGTCCAGCATGCGTTTGCCCAGTTGCTGGCTCTGTGCACGCAAGGCATCACCGTCAATCAGCACGCCCCGCCGTTCCATTGCGGCCAGCACCGGCACGAGCGGCATTTCGATGTCGGTGTATACCTGCTGCAGTGACGGCAGGCTTTGCAGCTTTGGCCACAACGCGACGTGCAGACGAAATGTCACGTCCGCGTCTTCGGCGGCGTAGCGGCAGGCACTGTCCAGGTCCACCTGGGAAAAACAGATTTGCTTCGCACCCTTGCCGGCAACATCGGCATACTTGACGGTGTCGTAACCGAGATATTTTTTCGCCAGCGAGTCCATGTCGTGGCGCGTGGCCGTTGCATTCCATACATACGATTCGAGCATTGAATCGTGCTGCACTCCGCGTACGGCAATGTCGTAGTGTGCGAGGATATTGATGTCGTATTTCGCGTTCTGGCCGAGTTTGGGTCGGCTCGGATCCTCGAAAATCGGTTGCAGCGCGCGCAGCACGAGAGCGCGGTCGAGCTGCGCCGGGACGCCGGGGTAGTCGTGTCCGATCGGGATGTAGCACGCGAAGCCGAGTTCCACCGAGAAGCTGATGCCGACGATGTCGGCGCGCATCGCATCGATGCTGGTGGTTTCGGTATCGAACGCGATCAGCTCGGCGTGCTGCAATTTCTCCAGCCATGCATCGAGTTGCGCGGCTGTGGTGACGAGTTCGTACTGGCCGGGGAACGACAAGTCGCGGGTGTTTGTGGAATCTGCCGAGCTTGTGGGTGCCGGTTCAGTGGCGATGCACGTTTCGCCGGGCGCGACGCCAGGATCGCCACTGAAGCCGCTCGCGGCGTTGGCGCTGGCGGTCATCTTGTCCAGCTCTTTCAGCGCAGACTTGAATTCGTAGCGCGTATACAGCTCCCGCAACAACGCAGTGTCTTCTGTGCGTGGGATCAAATCCATCGGTGCCAGCGGCAAGGCCACGTCGGTCTTGATCGTGACCAGCGCGCGCGACAGCGGTAAGTGTGGCAGCGCCGCGCGCAAGTACTCGCCGATCTTGCCGCCGATCCGTTCGGCGTTTGCGAGCACGCCGTCAAGGCTGCCGTATTCGGCCAGCCATTTCGCCGCAGTCTTCGGACCGCACTTGGGCACGCCTGGCACGTTGTCTACGGTGTCTCCGGTAAGGGTGAGGAAGTCGATGATCTGATCCGGCCGCACGCCGAATTTCTGCATGACGCCGGCTTCATCCAGGGTGCGGTTGTGCATGGTGTCGACCAGCGTGATCCGTGGTGTCACCAGTTGCGCCAGGTCCTTGTCGCCGGTGGAAATCATTACCTCGATGCCTTGCGCCTGGGCTTGCACGGCAAGCGTGCCAATGACGTCATCGGCCTCGACTCCGGTTTCGCACAAGATCGGAAAACCGAGCGCTCCGACCACGTCAAGCATGGGCTGCACCTGCGCGCGCAAGTCGTCGGGCATGTGTGGTCGATTGGCCTTGTACTCGGCGTACATGGCGTCGCGGAACGTGGGCCCGGGCGCGTCGCAGACAAACGCGAGGTAGTCCGGTTTTGCGCGCAGTGTTGCGCGCAACATGCTCGCCACGCCATACAGCGCGCCGGTCGGTTCGCCCAGCGCGTTGGTCAGCGGCGGCAGTGCGTGAAACGCGCGGTACAAGTACGAGGAACCGTCAATCAGGATCAGTTTGGGCATGCTGGTGGACCGGTAGCGAGACGGTCGGCGTGGAGGGTCCGCGCCGCTCAGTACAACAACGCATTCTCGCATGCGCGAAACGTCGCACTTCACAGCGGGCGCGCGTGCCCGCTGTTATGCTCCCGCCATCTGATTGAGGTAGCTGTCATGAAAACCGCTGCGCTGCTGGCTGCCGCTGCTGCTCTACTTGCCTCGACCCTGCTGGCGTCCAGCACTTTCGCGCAGGCGCCGCCTGGTACGCCATTGCCTCCGCCGGGGATCAATGATCCCGGTACGCAGGCAATGGCGCCGGCGCGTGCCGCGAGCGTGGCGCGGGTTGCCACCGCACCGAAGTCGGCACAGTCGACTGCGCTGCCGGCCATGCATGAGGCAAGCATGGCACCTGATGCACGCAACGAGCCGCCACCGGAAGTAAGTGTGTATCAACGGGGCACCGACAACGTGCAGGAGTACGCGCGCAACGGGCAGGTCTATATGGTGGTGATTACGTCCAAGGCCGGAATCGTGCAGACGTACATGGTCGACCCGCAGGGTCGGATGATGGACGAGCATGGACAAAAGCCGGTGAGGCCGGTGATGTACAAGGTATTGGAGTGGGGCAAAAGCAAGCCTGCCTCTGCCCAATCGAGTGCGCCACCACCAGCTGACACCGGTCATTGAGCCCTCGCCGGCAGCGACGGCTTCACGCAGGGTCGTCCAGCGTGGCGTAATGCCGAAAAATGCCGTTTTCATTGAACGCCAACCGGCGTGGTGACGCGAGATAGGCAGCGATCTGCGGGCGTGCCGCGATGCGTTCACGCAGGGCACACAGCCGCGGCAACTGGCGCTCCAGCCGGCGCATGGCGCACGGAAACGCGTAGCCCAGCCCGGTCATCACTTGAAACAACGACAGGTCAACGTAGCTGTGCTCGCGGAGCGCGCAGCGCCCGCCGCCACGCTTGAGCACTTGTTCGAAGTAGCCGAGAAACTTTGGCAACCGCGTCGCGCGCAGATCGGCTGAGCGTCGCCGCGCTGCGGCGCGTTGATCGGCGTAGTACAGGCTGCTGGCGATCGGGTGATGGCTGTCGTGTACTTCACTCACCAGATCGGCAATGGTCAGTTGCAACTGATGCGCATACAGACGTCGGCTCGTGCTGTCGGCTACCAGTCCGAGAGGTGGACCGAGATGCTGGAGGATATTTGCGGTTTGCGCCACGATCAGCTGACCGGCCTTGAGAAACGGGGGTGCAAACGGGAGTGCGCCGGTACGTTCGCCGGCGACAAAGCGTGCAATGGCCACGTCACCCTGCTCGCGTGCCACATCGACGTATTCGGCACCCGCGTCTTCCAGCGCCAGTCGGATGAACTCGCCACGACCTTGTATGCCGCTCCAGTAATACAACGCGTAGCGCATGGCCGCCTCCCTGTGAAATCCGCTGTTTCATCTTCCGCGATGGCACTCGCCGCAGCGCAAGCTCCGCGCGCTGCTCCTGCGTCGTCGTCCGCATGACGATCCACACAGGATGTGCCCCGGCACGTGATGTGTGTGGCAACGTGCGGGGAGATCGTTCGATCTCACCACGCGTCATTCAGTGCCGGAAGTGGCGCATGCCGGTAAACACCATTGCCATGTCGTGTTCGTCGGCCGCGGCGATCACTTCACCGTCGCGCTTGGAGCCACCGGGCTGGATGACCGCGACAATGCCGGCTTCGGCCGCAGCGTCGATGCCGTCGCGGAACGGGAAGAATGCATCGGACGCCATCACCGAGCCGCGCACTTCGAGCTTTTCATCCGCCGCCTTGAGACCGGCCACGCGCGCACTGTAGACGCGGCTCATCTGGCCGGCACCCACGCCGATGGTCTGGCGATTGTGGGCGTACACGATGGCATTGCTCTTGACGAACTTGGCGACCTTCCAGGCAAAGATCAGGTCGTGGATCTGCGCCTCGGTCGGGGCGCGGCGAGTGACGACTTTCAAGTCGCTTGCGCTGATCATGCCGGTGTCGGGCGTCTGGATCAGCAAGCCCGAGCCCACGCGCCTGGAGTGGTTGCCAGGGTGTACGTTTTGCAGGTTGCCATCGGCGGGCGGCGGAATGAGCAGCACGCGCACGTTGCCCTTCTTGTGCAGCGCCTGCAGCGCATCATCGGCGTAGCCTGGCGCCAGAATCACCTCGACAAACTGCCGCTCGACGATCGCGTGCGCGGTGGCTGCATCCAGCTCCCGGTTGAACGCCACGATGCCGCCAAACGCCGAGGTGGGATCGGTCTGGAAGGCCAGATCGTAAGCGCGGCCAATGCCATCCAGGCTCACGGCGACGCCACACGGGTTCGCGTGCTTGACGATCACGCATGCTGGTTTGACAAAACTGCGCACGCATTCCCACGCCGCGTCGGCGTCGGCAATATTGTTGAACGAAAGCTCCTTGCCCTGCAGTTGGCGGAACGTGGCGAGCGTGCCGGGTGTCGGGTCCAGATCCCGATAGAACGCGGCCTGCTGGTGCGGGTTTTCGCCGTAGCGCAGATCCATCATCTTCACAAAGCGGCCGTTCACCTGAGCGGGAAACGCGGCGTGCCCGATCACCGCATCCTGCGTGTCGTTGAGTTCCACTCCGGAAAGATAATCACTGATCGCGCCGCCGTAATTTGCCACCCGATTGAATGCGCTGACCGCAAGCGCGAAGCGCGTGGCGCGCGTGAGCCCACCCTGGCTTTCGATCTCGTCCATTACGGCGGCGTATTGGTCCGGTGCGGTAAGCACGCCCACGTCGTTCCAGTTCTTGGCCGCCGAACGCAGCATCGCCGGGCCACCGATGTCGATGTTTTCGATGGCCTCATCCAGAGTGCAATCGGCCTTGGCCACCGCTGCCTCGAACGGGTAAAGATTCAGCACGAGCAAGTCGATGGGCTGGATGTCGAGTTCTTTCATCACCGCAGCATCGGTACCACGCCGACCGAGCAATGCGGCGTGGATCTTCGGATGCAGGGTCTTGACGCGGCCGTCCATGATTTCGGGAAAGCCGGTGATCGTGCTTACATCAGTGACGGTGACTCCAGCCGCACGCAACGCCTTCGCGCTGCCGCCGGTGGACAGCAACTGCACGCCCACTGCGCTCAGGCGACGCCCCAGTTCGATCAAGCCGGTCTTGTCAGAAACGCTGAGTAGCGCGCGGCGGACGGGAACAAGCGTCGATGTAGTCATGCAGGGGAAATCCGGACGAGTAAAGCGTCAATTATAGGCGCCCGAATCAGGGCCCGTCGGGTAGTGGTTACAGCAGCCCGAGCGATGCCAGTTTTTTGCGCAAAGTGGCGCGGTTGATGCCCAATGCCGCCGCCGCCCGACTCTGATTGCCGTCGTGGAAGGCCAGTACCTCGCGCAGCAAGGGCAGCTCCACTTCACGCAGCACCAGCGCGTGCAGGCCTTCGGCGCAAGGCGTGTCGCCGATGTCGGCGAGATAGCGGCGAACGGTGCGTGTTACACATTCGCCGAGCGCACTCTGCGTGCGCTCCCCCGGGGCCGACGCTTGTTTGCCGGCATTGCGGGTGGGCGATCTGACGGCGTTAACGGACATTTCCCCTCGGCGAAAAGACAACGGCTACATGCTGGTATTGGATGCAGGGAGTGGTGGTCGCCACACCGGTGCAGGGTGAATCAACGTGCGTTCCAGCAGCTGCGTGAGCGTTCGAGTCTACCCGTGCACGCGAACAAAATTAAGTCCTATTCGAAAGCAAACTCAAAAGCGACGGCCTGATCGCCGGGATCAGCCACTTCCAGCAACAGGACAGTACTGGTGCCTGGAGGCAAACCGCGTTGCAACGCGAGGACATCGTCGAGGTACTCGCGTGGACGCAAGCGGCGCATCGCCACGCGTTGCCCCTGGACGTTGGACAGCGTCAGGGTGAGTACCGGGTAGGGCTGTGTGAATGGTGCGTCATTGCCCACGCTGGCGCTGATCATCAATGCGTGGGGCACGCTGGGGTGGGTCTGCACGTTGCTGTCCAGCAGGCGCAAGCGGTTGGGTGCGGCCACCAGCGGCAGGGTGCAGTGCAATGCGGCGCAGCTCGCGCGCAGCCACGCGCCGGTGGTCGGGGTGGTGATCAATACGTCGCGAGTGGCCCAAGCTACTTGCGCACCCAGCAGCAATGTCAGTACGCCGCATGCGAGCGCCCAGATCCGGGAATGTCCAGCATGTTGGTGCAGACGTCGATGCGTCTGGCGCCTGATTTTTGGCGCCGCCGCCCGTGCAAATCGCGGGGTGAACGTCAGCTGCGAGAAGTCCTCCCCCGCGGCGGACGCGTTGATCGCCGGATCCTCTGCGGCGACCACGACCGCCACTGATGCTGGTTGCGGGTGGTACACGACCATGTGTACCTCGGGCGGGGCGAGCGCTGGTTCGTTGAGCGCCAGCTCCATGAACGGCTCGGGGGGCAGGTCGTCAGCAAGGGTGGCGAGGCTGTCGAAGCCCGCGCCGCAATACCCGCACGTCACAAACGCGTGCGTTTGAGCGAGCGTTGCCGCGTCCAGCGAAAACACCGACAGGCATTCAGGACATTGCGTGTACATGGGTCGCGTTGCTCGGAATGTCTCAGCTTAACAGGCTGACCCGGGACCGCGTGCGCCGGTGCGACTGGCGCACCTCAGGCACGACGGTGGCCGCTGATGCGTACCCAGTCTTCGCGCGTGGTCACCTGCAGCTCGTCAAACCATGTGCCGTAGCACTGCAGCAAGTCGTCCTGCTGCCCGTGCAAAATGCCGGAGATGGCAAATGGCGCGCCGGGTTTCGTGGCGCTGGCAAACGTTGGCGCCAATGCGGCAAGCGGGCCGGCCAGAATGTTGGCGACGAGGACATCCGCCGGCGTGCCGGTGAAGTCCAGCGGCGACTGCAGGGTGAGGCGCTCGGCCACGCCATTGCGTTGCGCGTTGTCGGCGGAGGCGAGCAGTGCCTGCGGATCGTTGTCCACGCCGGCGGCGCTGGCGGCGCCGAGCGCCAGCGCCGCGATGGCGAGAATCCCCGAACCGCAGCCGTAGTCGGTAACGCTCAGACCGGTCAGCTCCAGACTGTCGAGCCACTCCAGACACAGAGCCGTCGTGGGATGCGTGCCGCTGCCGAACGCAAGACCCGGGTCGAGCCGCACCACGACCAGATCCGGGTCATGCGGCGGTTCGATGTTCCATGGATAAATCCACAGCCGGCGGCCGAAATGCATCGGCTGGAAAAGGTCCATCCACACGCGTTCCCAGTCCTGGTCGGCAACGTCGATGAAGACCAGTTGTGCCGGTTCCAGCCATGGCAGCAGTTCACTCAAAGCCTGGGCCAGGCCACGTCGGTCGGTATCCGCGGCGAACAGTCCGCTCAGCGTGACGGCTGGCCACAGCGGCAACTCCCCGACGCCCGGCTCCAGAATTGCTTGCTCATCCGGGGTTTCGGCGTCGGCGTCACGCAACGTGATCGACAAGGCGCCGACATCTTCCAGCGCTTCTTCCGCACCGGGTTGGCGTTCGGCGCGGACTGTCAGGGAAAGTTCGAGGAAGGGCATGGCAGACCAAGGTGGATTGTTGTGATGTCGTGGACCTACACGCCAGTGGTGGACTTTTCCTTCTGCTCGGCAATGCGCCTTTCCAGGTAATGGATGTTCTGCTTGCCATGCTGAAAGCCGACATCGGCCATGATTCGCTGCTGCAACGGGATGTTGCACTTGACGCCTTCGATTACCGTCTCGGCCAGCGCGAGCTGCATGCGCAAGATGGCCGTGGCGCGGTCGGGGGCGTGCACGATCAGTTTGCCGATCATGGAGTCGTAGTTCGAGGGAATGCGGTAACCGTCGTACAAATGCGTGTCGATGCGCACCCCCGGGCCGCCAGGTGCTTCAAAACGTTTCACCGTACCCGGGCAGGGCATGAACGTATCCGGGTCTTCGGCGTTGATGCGGCATTCGATCGAATGGCCATGCGGGAAGATGTCCTCCTGGCGGATGGACAATTTTTCCCCGCCGGCAATCAACAACTGTTCGCGTACCAGGTCAACGTTGGTGATGAACTCGGTGATCGGATGCTCGACCTGGATGCGCGTATTCATCTCGATGAAGTGAAACTCGCCGTTCTCGAACAGGAATTCGAACGTCCCGGCACCGCGATAGCCGATGCGCAAACACGCATCCACGCAAACCTTGCCGATGGCCGCGCGTTGTTCGGGCGTGATTCCCGGCGCAGGAGCTTCTTCCACCACTTTCTGGTGGCGACGCTGCATGGAACAGTCGCGCTCGCACAGGTGGATGGCGTTGCCCTGGCCATCAGCGAGTACCTGGATCTCGACGTGGCGCGGGTTCTCCAGAAACTTCTCCATGTAGACCTGTTCGTTGCCAAAGGTGGCCTTGGCCTCCGCCTTGGTCAGTACAATCGCGTTGGCGAGGTGGGCTTCAGTGCGCACCACGCGCATGCCGCGGCCGCCGCCGCCGCCGGATGCCTTGATGATGATTGGATAACCGATATCGCGTGCAATACGCGCGTTTTCGTCGACGTTCTCGCCCAGCGGGCCGCCTGATCCGGGAACGCAGGGAACGCCGGCTGCTTTCATGGCGCGGATGGCCTGCACCTTGTCACCCATGACGCGGATGACCTCGGGCGTCGGACCGACAAAGATGAAACCACTCTGTTCCACTTGCTCGGCGAAATCCGCGCGTTCGGACAAAAAGCCGTAACCGGGGTGGATAGCGGTAGCGTCAGTGATTTCCGCGGCCGCGATGATGCGCGGGATGTTCAGATAACTTTCGGCAGACGGTGCCGGGCCAATGCATATGGCCTCGTCGGCAAGGCCGACGTGCTTGAGATTGCGATCCACCGTGGAATGTACGGCGACCGTCTTGATGCCCAGGCTGTGGCACGCGCGCAGGATACGCAGGGCAATTTCGCCGCGATTGGCGATGACGACTTTATCTAGCATGGAAACTCCACAAGGCAGGGAATGACGAACGGGCGCCCGGCAACCGAAGAGCCGCAAGCAGCGTCAACGCGCTTTTGCTGCTTCGATCCCGCGCGATGGCCAGGAAATTCCGTTGCGGAATTCCCCGCTCCCGCGAGCACATCACGCGATCACGAACATCGGCTCGTCAAATTCCACCGGCTGGCCGTTTTCGACAAGGATGGCCTTGACCGTGCCATCCACTTCCGCCTCGATCTGGTTGAACATTTTCATCGCCTCGATGACCCCCAGAGTGTCGCCCGCCTTCACCCGCTGGCCGATGCTGGTAAAAGCAGCGGCGCCGGGCGTGGCCGACGCGTAGAACGTGCCGACCATTGGTGCCTTGACCACGTGCCCCGCTGGCAGCGCATCAGCAGCCGGCTCCGGCGGCACAAACGGTGCCGCCGCGGGGATAGCGGCAATCGGCGGCGCGGCGGGGCTCGCGGCGGCGACGGCGGGCGGTGCGGCACTCTTGGGTATGCGCGACAACCGCACGACTTCCTCGCCCTCCTTGATTTCCAGTTCCGCGAGGTTGGACTCCTCGAGCAGGTCAATCAGCTTCTTGATTTTGCGCAGATCCATGGATTCAGCCTTTGGTCGATTGCGCCGCTGCAGCGGGCGCAGTGAAATGGGAAACGTGCCGGTGTCGGCTCACGACGCGTGGGCCGTCGTAACCTGTAACCAATGCATGCCTGCGTCCAGCGCGAGCCGATAGCTGTCGGCGCCAAAGCCACCAATCACGCCCAGCGCAAGCGCAGACAGATACGAATGGTGGCGAAATGTCTCGCGTGCGTGCACGTTGGACAGATGCACTTCGATGAACGGAACGGCCACGGCGGCCAACGCATCACGCAGCGCGATACTGGTATGCGTGAACGCGCCAGCGTTGAGCACGATCAGGGCGATCCCATCGACGCGGGTGCGTTGCACCTGGTCAATCAACTCGTGCTCGGCGTTGGACTGGAAGCAGGTCAATTCGTGGCCACCCGTACGTGCCTGCGTCGACAGCCGAGCGTTGATCTGGACCAACGTATCCGTACCGTAGATCGTCGGCTCGCGACTGCCGAGCAAATTGAGATTGGGTCCGTGCAGGACCAGGATCTTCGCCACGTGTGGTTCCGCTGGCTTCCGGCAATTCCGGACCGCGCAAGAGTTTGCGCGGTCAGATCAGCAATGTCCAGTTCGCGACTATTCGCAGATGATAGCCGCAGATGCAAGGGGTTCCGTGCGATGGCGTATGTTCGCCGAGTAATTACGGTGCCTTTGCGGCCAAGGTCAGGGCGTGTTCGATCATGGACGGTGTGAGTACCGTTGAAAGCTGCCGCCCGGCACCGCCGTCGGCGGGAAACACCACGTACAACGGCACGCCCGGAGAGTTGTACTCCGCCAGAAACGCACTGATCGTTGGATCGACATTGGTCCAGTCGCCTTGCATGTAGACCGCCCCGGTGCGCTGCAACAGATCGCGGAACGCCTGAGTGTTCAGCACCGTGTGTTCGTTGGCCTTGCAGGTGACACACCAGTCTGCGGTGATGTCGACGAGAACCGGCGTGTTCGCTGCGCGCAATGCGGCGAGCCTCTGTGGACTGTAAGCAACCGTGCCGGCGGCCACCGCCGCCACGCTGGATGGAACCGGTACGTGCATGAGCAGATACATTGGCACGAGTGTGGCAATGGCCAGGATGGCCACCAGCAGCCTGCTGCCGGCTCCCCGCGAGCGGCTGCGCCCGAACCACCACAACGTCATGGCCAGCAGCACCATCGCCACCAGAAGCAGACCGACGGCGTCGGCTCCGCGTTGTTTGGCCAGCACCCACACCAGCCACACGGCCGTCAGGTACATCGGGAACGCCAGCACTTGCTTCAGGGTTTCCATCCAGCGTCCGGGCCGCGGCAACAGTCGCGCCAGTGCCGGTATCAAGCCGATCAGCAGGAACGGCAGCGCCAGCCCGACACCCAGCGCCAGAAACACCAGCAGTGCCGACAGCATGGGCGCGGCAAACGCATACACCAGTGCGCTACCCATGAACGGCGCGGTGCACGGGCTGGCAACGACCACCGCCAGTACGCCGGTGAAAAAGTCGCCGCTTGGCCCCGAACGTGACGCCAGACCGGCGCCGGTATTGCCCAAGGACGAACCAAACTGCACCACGCCGGACATGGACAGACCCACCGCCAGCATCACGCACGCCAGCACGCCGACGACCACCGGCTGCTGCAGTTGCGAACCCCAGCCCAGCGTATGTCCGGCGGCGCGCAGGGCCAGGATGCCCAGTCCCAACGCGGCAAAGCTGCACAGCACGCCAGCGCTGTAGAACAGCGCATGACTCCGCGCGCGGGCACGGTTCTCACCGCTTTCCAGCACACTGACGGCCTTGATCGACAGCACCGGCAGGACACACGGCATCAGGTTCAGGATCAGTCCGCCGCCCAGCGCGAGCAGCAGTGCGGCAATCAGGCTGACCTGCAGCGGGCCTTGGGTGATGCCAGGCGGCGGCAGTTCGGTGGTGCCGGCGACGGGTGTGCTGTTTACTGCGGTGCTGGCACCCAGATCGACCGTCACGCTGCGTGTCATCACCGGATAGCACAGACCGCCGTCCTGACAACCTTGAAAGCTGGCCACGAGGGTCAGCATGTGATTGTCACCGCCGCCGCTGACCGGCACCGGCAGTTCAAGCTGATCAAAGTACACGGCGACCTGGCCGAACTGCGGGTCGTCATGGGTGACCGCGCCCGGCCATGCTGGCTGGCCGAGCGCACGCCCGGTGGCGTCGCGCAGGCTGAGCGTGGTGTGGTCGCGATACAGGTAGTAGCCCTTGGGCATGGTCCAGCGCAGCAACAATTGTTGTGGGGAACTGGCCAGTGCCTCGAAGTGAAACGCCTGCTCGGCGGGCAATGCCGCGCCGACGGCGTTGGCCGCACTGGCAGGGGCGGCGCCGCCCATGGCCTGCAGTGCCGCGCCCAATGGGTTGGTGTCGGTGGCTGGCGCTCCTGCTGCCGGCGGCAGGGTGGCGATGCTGCCCACTGGCAGCGGCAAATCAAGCTCCTCGGTATGCGGCGGGTAGCAGATCTTTGGATCGACTTCGTGGCACCCCTGATACTCCACACCCAGCTTCAGCCGTGTGGCGCCTGCAGCCACCGTGTACGCGACACTGGCATCCACGCTGTGGTGATAAGTCTCTACATCACCGAGGTATTCGTCGTGAAACTTTGTGCCTTCCGGCAGTTGTGCCACGCCCAGCGTCACGCCATCGCCGGCCTTGAACTGCATGCGTCCGCGATACAGGTAGTAATCTGGCGCGATCGTCCAGTGCAGTTTCAGTACACCCGGGGTACTGGCGTCGGCGCTGAGCTTGTACGCCTCGGTCACCGGCAGCAGCTCGTCATTGCCCTGCGCGCACACTGGGGCGCCGAGCAGCAAGCCCAGCACCAGTAACAGCAGCACCCCCATTCGGTGGGTCCAGAACAAGCGCATCACGACTCCGGCAGCACAACCAGCGGCACACACGAATGCGCATTATGACCGCATTGCACGTGGCGCACCCCCGTATGGGATGTTTCACGGTTCATTTGGTTTCCCGTGTGGATGGAGCGCGCCCGGCCGGCTGTGTCCGCTGCCAGTGTCTCGAGGGCAGGAACTGCTCCGATGGTCGAGCGACGGACTGCGCAAGCCACCGCCGCCGCGAGCGGCGCTGGCGCTGGCACCCTTGAATCCGGGGTCACATTACCCAATTAGATGAACAGTCGCCCGAACAAAAGGCTTGCAAGAGCCTGATGCGTCGTTAAAATTGGCACTCGTTGCACCCGAGTGCTAACAAATTCGACAACCGGGTCCTCAACGTTTCCTTTCATCTCAATCGCAAGCTGGAGTCATTCATGAGCAAACTGCGTCCGTTGCACGACCGCGTCATCATCAAGCGCCTGGAAGAGGAGCGCGTCTCCGCCGGCGGTATCGTCATTCCCGACAGCGCGACCGAGAAGCCCACCCGCGGCAAGGTGGTAGCTGCGGGTACCGGCCTGATCATGAGCGATGGCAAGGTACGTCCGATGTCCTTGAAGGCGGGTGACACCGTGTTGTTCGGCAAGTACGCGGGGCAGGAGATCAAGATCGATGGTGAGGATCTGGTGTTCCTGAAGGAAGACGACATCGTGGCTGTGATCGAAGGCTGATCTGCCGGGGCCTGATGGTCGAGCGCGAGTAAAAGCTGGAAGCCGCGCTGACCAGTCGCCTTTGGCTCCTTCTCGCAGCACTTTCGCAACATTCTTCATTCTTATTCAAAATTTTTGAGGCAAAAATTTTATGACAGCCAAAGAAGTTCGTTTCGGCGAAGACGCCCGCGCACGCATCCTGAAGGGTGTGAATACGCTGGCCAACGCAGTCAAGGTCACTCTCGGTCCGAAGGGTCGCAATGTCGTGCTGGAAAAGAGTTACGGCGCGCCCACGATCACCAAGGACGGCGTGTCCGTCGCCAAGGAGATCGAGCTGGCCGACCGCTACGAGAACATGGGTGCACAGATCGTCAAGGAAGCTGCTTCCAAGACCTCTGACACTGCCGGTGACGGCACCACCACGGCCACCGTGCTCGCGCAGGCCTTCATCCGCGAGGGTCTGAAAGCCGTTGCTGCCGGCATCAATCCGATGGACCTGAAGCGCGGGATCGACAAGGCCGTCACGGCTGCCGTTGGCGAGCTGAAGAAGCTGTCCAAGCCGACTGCCGATGACAAGGCGATTGCCCAGGTTGGCACGATCTCGGCCAACTCCGACACCGACATCGGCGACCTGATTGCCAAGGCCATGAAGAAGGTTGGCAAGGAAGGCGT
>JBDSWR010000046.1:0-10628 GCA_039926605.1 Rhodanobacter sp.
ATTCCCGATGTGCGTCGGGAGCTGGCACGCAGTGCGCATGAGCACGGCGTCCAGTTGCTGGATGAAGACGTGCAGGTGATCGACGGTGTGCGCTTCGTCGGCGCGACGTTGTGGACGGACTTCAAGCTGTTCGGGGACGCGCAAAGTGCCATGGCGATGGCGCTGTCGGCGAAGTTCATGCGCGACTTCAGCGCCATCCGCAACGCCGACGGCAGCGTTTTCACGCCAGCCGACTCCTGCGCATTGTTCGCCGAGCAATATGCCTGGCTGGCGGCGGTGCTGGATGAGCCGTTCAACGGGCCGACGGTGGTCATCACCCACCACGCACCGACACCGCGCAGCGTCCATCCGCGCTTTGCCGAGTCACCAGTCAGTGCGGCTTTCGCGTCCGACTGCAGCGCCCTGATGGGGCGGCCCGTGCTGTGGGTTCACGGCCATACTCACGACAGTTTTGACTATGTCGTGAATGGCACCCGGGTGGTATGCAATCCGCGTGGCTACTGTCCCAGGGGCGTCAACGAAAATCCGGCCTTTGATCCGCGCTTGTGCATCGAAGTCGCACCCGACGCGTAGACAGCCGATCCGCTTGAGCCTGGGTCAATAGGTCGCCCGGTATAGCGGAAATGGACGGCCATCCCGGGTTTACGCGTCCGGGTCCAGCCGCGGTGTGTCGAGCGCGTGTTCTGACCGTGCCCGCTCCAGCAGTGCGCGCATCGCGGGCTTCCACAATTTCCAGTTGTGCTTGCCCGGCAACATGATGACGTGGTCCGCTGGCAACAGCGGACTCAGCACTTCGATTGGCTGGCGGAAGGGTTCATCTGCGCCATAGGCAAGCCAGGTCGAGTGAGTCCGCTCTGGCCGGCGTGCCCAGCCTTGCACGGAGCGCCACAACTCACGCTGGAACGTCTTCGGACCGATCCGTTGTGGCGGCCCTGGTTGCCACGCGGCCAGTCCGCCGGCCTCGCGGATCTGTCGGTGGATGGGATCGTCGCCGAGGTAGGGCGAGAGCAGCAACAGACCGTCGATCTGATCGGGATACTCCCGGTCGTAGAGCAGGGCGCCCATGCCGCCGAGCGATATGCCGGCCAGCCACACTTGTCGATACGTCGGCTGGAGTGCGGGTTTGATCACCTCGTCATGCAAGCGTTGCGGTGCCCGACCCTGGCGGTAGAACGGCATCGTCAGGCCGGCAAGCAGCACGTCGGCATCGGGCCAGCTCTGCTGGATGATGCCGGCAATGCCCGTGTTGGTCAGCGACTGCAGGCTGTCGCCACGGCCGGGCAGCATCACCACCAGTCGCTGCGCGGGCTGCGGCGCGGCAATGAAGGTGGTGGGCACCGGGCGCGTGACATCGCCGCCCGCGGTACAACCGGCCAGCGCCAGGAGGCCGGCAAGCAGCAGGGGAACGAAGGCTGGACGAAACGTGCGCATGCGTTTCCTGGGTGAGCCGGAGCGGCCGGTGAGCTGTGAGGTGCGTCTACTGTGCCCAGAAACCGAAAGCGTTGGCAATGACCAAATCGTGAGGCGCAAGGCGAATGATGAAACGCCATCGTCCCGGTCACGGCGGCAATCGACGCATTGCCACTCCCGCCTGGGGGTCATTCCATCGCGGCGGCTTTCACTATCTGCTGACTCGACGCGGCGTGCTTTGCAGTAGCCTGACGCACGAGCGTGGCTGCTGCATCCGGCGCGCGTATTCCGCCAGGGCGGTGCACGGTGGGCTTGGTGATCGACCTCGCCGTGACAAACGGACGTGGTGACGCACAGGAGACAGCATGAGCATGCGCGAGGTCGAAATTGCCATCATCGGCGCCGGGACGGCCGGGATGTCCGCTTATCGCCAGGTGCGCAAGCACACCGACAGTATCGCGCTGATCGAGGCGGGCCCGTTCGGCACCACCTGCGCCCGGGTCGGCTGCATGCCATCGAAGCTGCTGATCGCCGCCGCCGACGCGCGGCACCAACTGACTACGTTGGCTGAGTTCGGGATTGCCAGCGACGCTGGCAAGGTAGATGGTCGTGCCGTGATGAAGCGTGTGCGCGACGAGCGTGACCGATTCGTCGGCTTCGTGCTCGACGCGGTGGCTGGTTTCGATACACGCCACGTCGTTCATGCGCAGGCCGCATTCGTGGACGCCCATACGCTGGAACTCGCCCCCGGAAGGGACGGCAGCGTGCCGGAGGTTGAGCGGATTCGCGCCAGGCGCATCATCATCGCCACTGGCTCGCGACCGACGATTCCCGAGGCGCTGCGCGTGGCGGGAGACCGACTGATCATCAGCGATGACGTATTCGACTGGCAGGATCTGCCCGCATCGATCGCCGTGTTTGGTGCCGGCCTGATTGGGCTGGAGCTTGGCCAGGCGCTGCATCGCTTGGGGGTGCGCGTACATTTGTTCGGTCGCGGCGGGCGGCTTGCCGGCATCAGCGACCCGAAAGTACACGCCGTGGCCACGCGCCTGATGGCCGCTGAACTGCCGCTCAGTCTCGAGGTCGCTGATGTGCGCGTGGAGCGTGACGGTGACGCGGTGATCGTGCACTTCGCTGACCCTGGCAGCGCGCCGACCAACGAGCGCTTCGACTACTTGCTGGCCGCTACCGGACGTACACCCAACATTGAGGCGCTGCGGCTCGAACACTCCGGTCTCGAGCTGGACGCGAAAGGCCTGCCGGTGTTCGATCCGCAGACCACCCAGGCCGGTGACAGCCATATTTTCATCGCCGGCGATGCCGACGCCGACCGCGTATTGCTGCATGAAGCGGTAGACGATGGGTATCTGGCCGGTCAGCAGGCTGCGCGCTATCCGGCGGTCTACAAGCACGCGCGCCGCACACCGTTGGGCATTGTGTTTTCCGACCCGCAGGTTGCCTACGCCGGGCAGCGTCATGCGCAATTGCTCAGCGCTGGAACCGATTTCGCCGCGGGCGAGGTTTCGTTCGAGAACCAGGGGCGCTCGCGGGTGCTGCTGGTCAACCGCGGCCTGCTTCGCGTGTACGGCGAGCAGGGCAGCGGCATGCTGCTCGGTGCCGAGATGATCGGTCCGCAAAACGAGCATCTGGCCCATCTGCTGGCCTGGGCGATCCAGTCGCGCATGACCGTCTCTGACGTGCTGAAAATGCCGTTTTATCACCCGACAATCGAGGAAGGCTTGCGTACGGCGTTGCGCGACCTGCTCAAGGCGCTGGGAATGGCCGCCGCGCCGCCGCGAAACTGTCTCGATTGCGGGCCGGGTGGCTGAGCGACGGGTCGTGGATTGGCCCGCTACAACAAGGCCAGCTTCGTCTGCTACAAAAAAGGTCGTCGTGTCGAAGCTGCGGTCGGCAAGTTTCAGGTGGCGGTGGATGCCCTGGATTTCCTGGTGGCCGAATGCGTGTCGTCGTACATCCGCGGACAGGGCGTTCCGTTGACGCTGAGCGCAGGCGCTCAGCGTGGGACCGCTCAGGACTTCTTGATCGGCGCTTCGTCCGTTGTCGTCAACGTCGGGTCAAGGGGTGCGTTTGCAGTTTCTGCAAGCTGGCGGTCGGTCCAGCCTGGCCAGAGTCGGCGACTGAGTTCGAGCTTCACCTGGCCATCGCCGAACATGGCGCGGGTTACGCCGCGGTGCGTGGGCAACACGCCGAGGCCGGCAAACACGTGCACGCTTGCTGCGGCGATGAAAACCCACGCGCTGCCCAGATGCGTGCGCAGGGTCCAGGCGAAGACCATGCGCGCGCTACGCACTGGAATGAAGTTGATGGCCACGCCGGTGACAATGAGCAGGACGAGTGAGCTGATGAGGATGACGAAGACGAGTCTTTGCGCGGGATCGAAGCGGCCAGCGTGCCACGGCAAGGCATCCGCGCGCGGACGTACGAATGAGCGCACAAGCCCGGGTAACCATGCCATGTCGGAGCGCTTGAAGCTCACGATGGCGCCGAGGAATCCACGCACGCGCTGCCACAGAAAAACCAGCGCGAGCAACAACGCCGCCCCGAGTGCGTAGCCAAGCCAGCGATGCGAATCCGCGAGCAGTACGTGACCACCCAGAACATGGATCACTCGTGGGGACAGACTCTCGTGAAGGCCGAGTCCGCTGAGGATGAGCCAGCCGATGACCGCCGCGAAAACCAGGTGTGCCAGCCGCACGCCGCCCGAGTGGCGCAACAGCGTCGGCCGCTGCCCGTCCACCTTATGGCTTGACGGTGAAGGTGACGGTCTGTGGAGCGGTGAGCGGCTGATGGTCGGGACCGGCCAGATCCACCTCCAGCGTGTGCTGACCCGGGGCCAGCGTCAGCGGGGTCAACGGCATTTTATAGACCGGTATGACGTCGCCGTGATCCACGGCAATGTGCAGGTGATCGAGCCCGTCCGTGGGCTGGCCGATGGTTGCGCCGTGGACCAGGATTTTCACGGTTACGGGCGAGCGGACGCTTGCAGCGGCGGTCGGCGATTCAATCTCGAACGACGGCGCGGGTGTTGCATCGCTGGTAGCCTGGGCGAACGCGGGCACGCCGATGGCCAGCGCGAACGCAACGGCGCAGCCTGACCAGGCCAGCGTGCTGGCGAGACTTTTTCTGGAATACAGAGGTTGTGGAAAATGCTTCATTGCTTCTTGCCTGTGGCGGATACTTTGGGTGGCAATATATTGCCGTGGCGTGTCTGGACATGTGTGGATAGTCCGCTTTTCGACTCGGCTCGATCCGTCTGGACGGTAGGCGTTTTGCCATTTCCCGTCAACGGCGGCCCGAGTAGGCAGCATCCGGGAACGAGGGCTGGAGTGCCCTGTTTTTGCAGCAGCGATGCGAAGCTGGCATACACGGATCAGAGCGGCATCGGCGGTACACCGATGCAGGCTGGACAGGCAAACGCGGGAACGTGCATGAGCACCGCAGGCGAAGTTGCCGATGGCATGTCAGCATCCAGGCCGCTCTGCAGCGGCTGATACACTGGCCATACCGTTCGTCCGCCGGCTGGTTGCACCCGATGCGTCGTTTTTATCTTGCCGAGCCGCTGGTGATGTTGGCGACGGTCGTGCAGTGGCTGGTGCTGTCAATGCTCACCGGTGCGCTGGTCGGTACCGGCTGCAGCATTTTTCTGCGCGTGCTGTTTGCCAGCGCGGGACACACGTACGCGGCACCGCTCTGGCTGCAGATGACGTTGTTGCCGATTGGCGGGTTGTTGAATGGCCTGCTGCTGTATTACGGCTACCGACACCGTGGCAAGCTCAAGGATTCGGTGATCATTGCGGTCAACGACCAGAACGGCAAGATGCCGCTGTCCACGCTGTGGATAAAGCCGTTGGCCGCGCTGCTTACGTTGAGCTCGGGTGGTTCCGCCGGCAAGGAAGGCCCCTGTTCACATCTGGGCGCCAGCATTGCTGCCGGCGTCGGCCAGACGCTGCATCTCAACGCCGAGCTGCGTCGGCGCCTGGTGGCGTGCGGCGTCAGTGCGGGATTTGCCAGCGTGTTCGGTACGCCCATTGCCGGAGCGCTCTACGGTGTCGAGATGTTGGCGATCGGTCGCATCCGCCACAATTTCCTGTTTCCCGCCATCGTCGCCGGCGTGACTTCATATCAGGTGAGTCTTTTCTGGGGCGTGCCGTATCCGCATTACAACATCTCGTTTGCCGGTGATTTCACGCAATTGCTGTTCCTGAAAACCGTGGCGATCGGAATCCTGTGCGGCATCGTGGCGTGGATATTCGTGGAACTGCTGCGCGGAATGACGCGCGCGTTCGACTGGTTGCGCACCCATTTCGGAATCTGGCCGCCGCTGGTGCCGGGGATCGGTGGCGTCGTGCTCGCGTTGTTGATCCTGTTCATTCCCACCGAATATCTGGGCCTGAGCCTGCCGCTGATGGACCGCGCGCTGGAAGGCCAGCCCATGCCTTATCTGGGTTTTCTGTGGAAGGCGTTGCTGGTGGCGATCACGCTGGGCTCGGGGTTCTACGGCGGCCTGGTCACTGAGCAATTCGTGATGGGCGCGGTCGCCGGTGCGGCGTTCGCCCACTTGTTTGGATTGCACGCAGCGCTGGGCGCGGCAGTCGGGCTGGTGGCGGTGGTTGCGGCCGCATCCAACACGCCGATTGCGGCAATTTTCATGGGCGTGGAGCTGTTCGGTGGCGACAGCACCCTGTACGTTGCCGGCGCGGCGATCGCTGCCTATCTCGTCGTGGGCCACCGCAGCGTGTATCCGGAACAGCAAACCGCGTTTACCAAATCATCCTGGGTCACCATCCGCACCGACGTGCCGGTAGGCGAGCAAAAGGTGCGGCTGTCCTATGGCTTGCTGCGCTGGTGGAGCGATCGCGGGCATCCTGTGCCCCATGTGGTGAAGCCGCCGCCAGACGACAAGTTGTGAACTGGCGCGGCAAAGCCATCGTCGGATGTGGCTCTTGATGCGGGCCGGTCTGGCGATCATCCATCCGCCAGCTTGGGAATCTCCAGCCCGCGCTGGATTGCCGGGCGCGCCAGTGCACGCTCAAGCCAGGCGGCAACGTGGGTGTAATGGGCAGGCTCGACCAGCGCGGCCGTCTCCTCGGAGGTGACAATGCTGCGTACCCAGCCGACGGTGGCGATATCGGCGATCGTGTAGTCATCGCCCATGATCCAGCGCCGCCCGGCGAGGCGCCCATCGAGTACAGCCAGCAAGCGCTTCGATTCGTCGACATAACGCTGCAGCGGCCGCTTGTCAGCGATTTCCTTGCCGGCATGCATGCAGAAAAAGCCCAGTTGCCCGAACATCGGGCCGATTGACCCCACCTGGAAAAACACCCACTGGAGGGTTTCCGAGCGCCGTGCCGCATCGGTCGGAATGAACTGGCCAGCTTTGTCAGCCAGATACAACAGGATGGCGCCTGATTCGAATATCGCCAGCGGCGCGCCATCGGGCCCATGGGGATCGATGATGGCGGGAATCTTGCCGTTTGGGTTGAGCGACAGAAACGCCGGCGTGTGACTCTCGTTGTTGCCGATATCCACCAGATGTGGCTCGTAGGCCAGTCCGGTTTCCTCCAGCATGATCGACGCTTTCACGCCGTTGGGCGTGTTCAACGAATACAAATGGATGCGATCCGGTTGCAGCGCCGGCCAGCGGGCGGTGATCGGAAAGGCGGAAAGATCGGACATTCGGATTTCCATGTTTTGAACGACAAGCTGGGGACGAGACGGCGCAGATATCACTTCCACCGTGGCGCGACCAAGGCGAAGCCGGGGTGACGAACGATGGCAAAACCCACGTTCTCCAGTTACGAGTGGCATCGGTTGCGGGGTATTGGTCCGGCCACGCTGTCCAGTCTCGGCAGATGAGATGGCCGGGAGCAAGACTGGGCTCACCAAATCGACAATGCATGAGGTTGGCCGTGCAAGCTCTTGATCCTCAAGGTCACGCGTGCGGCAAGGTTGTCGTTCGCAGCGGTGTTCACTTTTCTTCCCTTCGTTTTCACCAAAAATGGTGAAAGAATATGCCCATGAGCCTGCAGCTGACTTCCCGCCAATCCAACATCCTGGACTTCATTCGCGCTCGCCTGGAGCATGCCGGACAGGCGCCGACGCTGGAGGAAATCGGGCAGGCGATGGGGCTGCCCAACGTCAGTGCAGTGCTTAAACATGTGCGTTCGCTGGAGGCGAAAGGCCGACTGCAGATTGAGCCGAATCGTCCGCGTGGTATTCGTCTGGTCACTGCCGTCGATGCGTTGGACGCGGACACCATGGAGCTGCCGCTGCTCGGGCGCATCGCGGCTGGTGAGCCGATGTTTTCGCCCTCGCGCGTGGAGCGCACGCTGCGCGTATCACGCTGGCTGTTTCGGTTGCGCCCGGATTACCTGTTGCGCGTGGTTGGCGACTCGATGCGCGACGAAGGCATTCTCGATCAGGATCTCGTTGGCGTGCATGCCACGCCGGTGGCACGACATGGTCAGGTGGTCGCTGCGCGGGTGGGCGACGACCGTTTCACCATCAAACGCCTGTACTGGAAAGGCGACGTGATCCGGTTGTTGCCAAACAGTCCGGGCTATCAGCCGATCGATCCGGACCCGGGCGAAGACTTTGCCATCGAAGGTTTGTTTGCCGGTCTGTTGCGGGGCAGCCAATGAGCGCCGTGGTTGCCTTGTCCAGCCTGTTTGATGCGCAGCAAATCTGGCGCGGACGGGCGGCGCCGGTTCCAGCCGGCGAGCAACCCACCGGCTGGGCTGCACTGGATGCCGTGTTGCCGGCTGGCGGTTGGCCAGCGGCGGCGCTGTCGGAAATCCTGCTGCCGGTGGATGGCGTGGGTGAGTTGCAATTGGTCCTGCCGACGCTGGCGCGACTCACGCGCAGTGCGCGCGCCGTAGTCATCGTGGCGCCGCCGTATATGCCGTGCGTAGCCGGTTGGCGTCAGCACGGCGTGGACATGCGCCGCGTCGAGATGGTGCATGCCATCAGCAAGGACGTGCTGTGGGCGATGGAACAATGCCTGCGCTCGGGCAGTTGCGCCGCGGTGCTGGCGTGGCCGCAACAGGCCGACGACCACGCGTTGCGGCGGCTGCAAGTGGCGGCGGACAGCGGCCACGCGCTGGCGTTCGTGTTTCGCGCTCGCCAGCATCTGGCGAACGCCTCGCCGGCCGCGTTGCGGCTGGAGCTGGAAGCCCTGCCGCAGGCCCGGGTGTGGGTACGCAAATGTCGTGGCGGAGTGGTACCGGTGCAGCCGGTGGCGCTCAGTCGCGCGCTGCATTGATGGCCGGCGGACATGCTCTGGGCGTGCGTATTGCTGCCACATCTGGCGCTGGACGGAGTCCTCCGCCAGCGTCCGGATACGGGCCCGCTGGTGCTGGTGGCCGGCGGCGCAAATGCGCGCAGGCTGGTTTCGGTCAACGCCGCCGCGCGTGAGGCTGGTTTGCGGGTGGGCCAACGCCTGACCACGGCGCAGGCACTGCTCGCCCACTTTGATGCGTTGCCCTACGACGCGGTGGCCGTCGAACAGTGGCAGCAGTTTCTGGCTGCCGTGGCATATCGCTACAGCTCCGAGGTGAGCCTGTTGCCACACGCGATCGTGCTGGAAATCAGTCGCAGCATGGGCTTGTTCGGTCCGTGGCCACGGCTGGAAGCAGCGTTGCGCGCAGACTTCAGCGCCCTGGGTTTTCGCCAGCGCATCACCGTGGCGCCCACCGCCCATGCCGCCTACGTGCTGGCCGGGGTCAGCGATGGCCAGGCGGTATTGACGCCCGCGGCGTTGCGTCCGGCATTGCAGCGCGTGAGCGTGCACAAAAGTCACTTGCCGGGCGCAGCGGCGGAAGCGTTGCCGGGCATGGGTATCCGCACCCTTGGCCAATTGCTCGGCCTGCCTCGGGATGGACTGCGCCGGCGCTTTGGCGCGGAGTTGCTGAGTGCGCTGGACCGGCTCACCGGCGACCTGCCGGCCGGACTGGACGCGTGGCGTCCACCGGATGTGTTTGACCTGCGCATCGAGCTGACGCATGAGGTGGAGAATATCGGTGCGCTGGTTTTCCCGCTGCGGCGCATGACCAGTGATCTGGCCGTCTATCTGGCTGGCCGTGACGGCGGCGTGCAACGCTTTGTGGTGCAACTGGAACACCGCGATCAGCCGCCTACCGATGTAGCCGTGGGGTTGCTTGCGCCCGAGCGTGATGCCGGCATGTTGTTTGAACTGGCACGTGGCCGGCTGGAACAAATCCAGTTGCCCGCGCCGGTGTCGGGCTTGCGCCTGCTGGCGCGCGACCTGCCACCGTTCGTGCCAGCCGGACGCGACTTGTTTGACGAACGTCCCGCCCATGCCTTGCCCATCGCGCAACTGCGCGAACGCCTGCGCGCGCGGCTGGGCGATCAGGCGGTATATCAATTGGGCAGCACCACCGATCCGCGCCCGGAGCTGGCGCAAACCGTGGTTGCCAGCCATGACGAAACCCGCGAACCGCATCCACGCCCAAGCTGGCTGTTCGCGCGACCGTTGCCACTGCGTGGCGCGCCACCGCGCATCCTGGCCGGCCCCGAGCGACTGGAGACCGGGTGGTGGGACGGCGGTGAAGTGTGCCGTGATTACTACGTCATCGAGACCTCACTGGGGCAACGTGCATGGGCATTTTGTGCGCCGGGTGAGCAGTCGGGCTGGATGCTGCACGGCTGGTTTGCATGAGCGCGCTGCCGGACTATGCCGAGCTGCATTGCCTGTCCAGCTTTTCGTTTGGCCGGGGTGCGTCCAGTGCGCGTGAGTTGTTCGAGCGCGCCAAAGCGTGCGGCTACAGCGCCTTGGCGATCACTGACGAATGCTCGCTGGCCGGCATCGTGCGCGCGCTGGAAGCGTCGCGTGCCACCGGCTTGAAGCTGATCGTTGGCGCCGAGTTCCAGTTGTGCGATGGGCCCAAGCTGGTCGTGCTGTGTGCCACCAAGGCCGGTTACACCGCGTTGTGCGCACTCATCACCCGCGGCCGACGCGCAGCGGTCAAAGGCAGCTATCAACTGACGTGTGCCGACCTTGCCAACGGCTTGCCCGGCACCTTCGCGCTGTGGCTGCCGGCGCCCGAGCCTGACCCTGCACACGGGCACTGGATGCGCGCCACGTTTGGCGACCGCGCCTGGCTGGCGGTGGAATTGCATCGCGGTCCGGACGACGCGCAGCGCCTGCGTGAGCTGCAAGCGCTGGCGCGCAAAGTGGA
>JBDSWR010000047.1:0-2550 GCA_039926605.1 Rhodanobacter sp.
CGGCTTCGGTCAAGGTGTTGCCCATGCCCAGCAAGTAACGGCTTTCGCCAAGACGACGCTCCAGATCCTCAAGCGTGTCGAACAACGCTGCCGCAGCCTCGTCATAGGCTTCCTGGCTGGTGCTGAAGCCCGCTCGGTAAACGCCGTTGTTGACGCGCTCGTAAATCGTGGCGTTGATGTCATCGATTCCCGCCCGCAGATCAGCCGGGTAATAATCACCCGGGTGCGCGCCGACGTCGTCGAATGCCGAGTTCATGATGCGCAGGATGTCGGCAGATTCGTTGTTGACGATGGTCTGCCGCTGCTTGTCCCATAGAATAGGCACCGTCACGCGTCCGCTGTAGTGCGGGTCGGCCTTCTGGTACAGCTGGTAGACCTTGTCCAAACCGTACAGCGGATCACCGGTGGCGCCGTCAAAATCCGTGCGCAGCTCCCAGCCATGCTCGAGCATCAGCGGATGCACCACGGAGAGGCCAATGAGTTGCTGCAGCCCTTTCCATGTACGCATCACCAGCGTCCGGTGCACCCATGGACAGGCGTACGACCCATACAGGTGGTAACGGCCGCTTTCCGCCTTGAACCCGTCCACGCCAGTCGACCCGGCCTTGCCGTCAGCCGTCAGCCGTTATCCAGCTACGGAACTGGCTTTTGGAACGTTCAAACCGCCCCCCATTGCGCTTGGTGTCGTACCACTTGTCCTGCCATTGGCCATCCACCAGAAGTCCCATGGTTTTCTCGCCGCCGTTTGCCCGGTCTGACTCAAGGTATCAAGTAACTTGTGAAGACCCGGGAAATCAACCAGACATGCCCTATCCGACGCTGCCGCCTCCGATTACCCACTGCGCGCCGAAGCCGGGCCGGTCGGCTTTCGCGGCCTTCCATCCCGGTTCCGAATTGTCGAACTCGCCCTTGCCACGTCACACAGCAACCCACGGAGAATCAAATGCAAATCACGGTTCCTCTCGTATTCGCCTGCGTCCTGCTCGTTTCTGGCTGCGCCGGCTCCTCGCAGAATCAAGTAGAGGACCGGACGCCGGTAGCGGCATCGTCAAATCCTTCCGTACACACCTACCGGTGCGTGAGTGGCGAAACGATTGCTGCAACGTACGCCACCACCGACTCGGCCACGGTCCGATACAAGGGCGACAACTACGCCATGCACATCGCAGTTTCCGGCAGTGGCGCGCGTTACGCTGGCGGCGGGTTGGAGTGGTGGACCAAGGGCGCTGGCCCAGGATCAGAGGGCACTCTTTTCCGGCACCAGGCTGATGGCACCTCGGGCGAAAGCCTCGAGCGTTGCACGGCGTTCTAAATGCAGTAACGGCAATTCGAGCCGAGGCCGCTTCGTGGGTCCACTCGAACCAAGTCGAACGCGGCGGCCGCCATCCCGTTCCGTACCTCGCCGAGCCTGGCACTGGCCTCTTGCGCTCGTGCAATCGACCCATGGTGATCGAAGGTTTACAGCCACATCATGGCAATTGCGGCAGTTCCTGTGGGCGCAAGTCAAACACCAGAACTTCGGCGTTCTTGCCGGCGGCCAGCTTCAGCGTCTGCGGGTTGCGTAGGCGAACACCGTCTCCGGCTTCCAGCTTCGCCCCGTTTAACTCCACGTTGCCGCGGGCCACATGCACGTAAGCGTGGCGGTTCCCATCCAGCGTCAGGGTGGCGCTTTCGTCGCCGTCGAACAAACCGGCGTACACATTGGTGTCCTGCTGGATGCGTAGCGAACCGTCGCGAGCATCCGGCGAAATGATCAGGCGCAAGCGGCCACGCTTGTCGGCTTCGTCGAAGTGCTGTTGCTGGTAAACCGGTTTGCCACCGGTCTGGCTCGGCACGATCCAGATCTGCAGGAAGTGCACCGGCTCATCCTCAGAATCATTGAACTCGCTGTGCGTGACGCCACTACCAGCACTCATCAGTTGCACGTCGCCGGGAAGGATCTTCGATCCAGTTCCCATGCTGTCGCTGTGTGCCAACGCGCCTTCCAGCACGTAGGAAAAGATTTCCATGTCGCGGTGCGGGTGGGTGCCAAAACCCTGGCCCGGTGCCACGCGATCCTCGTTGATCACGCGCAGGTCGGAGAAACCGATCTGGCTGGGATCACGGTAGTCGGCGAACGCGAACGTGTGGCGCGAGCTAAGCCAGCCGTGCTCCGCGACGCCGCGGTCAGCAGCCTTGCGTACTTGCATCATGGTATTTCTCCTCGTTGCTTGAGAAAAGGTGTCAGGGACAATTTCAGGAGAAAAGGTGTCAGGGACAATTTCAGCACGTCCCGTGGCGTTGGAAGGGACGCACTGCAGCAAATCGCCCCGCCCAGGCATCAACCCATTCGCGGGAACGGTCCGAACCCAGCACCTTCTGCGGGCGGGGGTAGCTGCGGATCCCACTCACCAGCGCGATTGCCCAGGCATCGGCAAACAAGGCCTTGAATGCCAAGGTACGAGCCATCGGGTCGCTGCCGAGCGCCAGGTACTCGGGAATACGCAGTCAACACCGAATCCATGCGCCCATCGGCAATGGCGCCATCGCTTGAACACGAATACCCGGCGG
>JBDSWR010000048.1:0-25681 GCA_039926605.1 Rhodanobacter sp.
CCGTCTACGCGCTCGCCTTGATCCCCATGTATGACGCCGTCGCGAGACTGAAGACCCGTGGTCACTGGCAGAGCGATGTGCTGGTCAGCATGGCGATCGGTACCGGCGTGGGGATCTGGAGCGCGCATCGCAAGTCGTCGCTGATGGTTGGCTGGTTGCCCGGCGGCTTCAGCGTCGGTTATGTGCACCACTTCAAGCCCTGACCTGGGTGCACCTGGCGGCCCGCTACCCGCAATTGCTTTGCGCGGCTCCTGGAGCGCAGGTTGCCATCGGATAACCTCATGGACAAAGTTGGAGAGCTGCGCGCCGGCATATTGCCGATCCTCATGTATCACAACATTGCGCGCTTACCGTCCGGCTTGCAGGTCTACCGCAGCCTGTATGTGAGCCCGGGGACCTTTGCGCGACAGATGTGGTTGTTGCGTTGGCTCGGTTATGTCGGTTTGTCGATGTCTGCCGCCATGCCCTACCTGCTCGGCGAGCGGCACGGTCGGGTCGCCATCATCACGCTGGATGACGGCTATGCCGACAACCTTGATGCCGCGCTTCCCATACTGCAGGGCTTTGGTTTCAGCGCCACGACCTATGTGGTCAGCGGGGCAATTGGCCGTTACAACAGTTGGGACGCGGAGCGTCTGGGCGTCCGCAAGCCGCTGATGTCGCTTGCGCAGTTATGCCGCTGGAACGATGCCGGCATGGAAGTGGGTGCGCACACCAGCACCCACCCGCGGCTGACCTCCTGCACCGACATCGAGTTGTACCGTGAAGTCTACGGCTGCAAGGCCGATCTGGAGGATCGCCTCGGCCGTGCGGTAACGCAATTTTGCTACCCCTACGGCGACGTCGATGATCGCGTGGTGAATGCCACCCGCAACGCCGGATATGCCGCTGCCACCAGCACGCATCGCGGACGGGCAGTGGCCGGCAGTAACCTTTGGCGGCTGCCACGCGTACAGGTGGCGCGGCACCACCTTCTACCCCAGTTTGCCGCCCGCATCCTGACGCGGTATGAGGATCGCCGGGCATGAAATTTCTATTTGTCGGTACCAATCCCGAGCGGACCGGTGCGGCTACACACTTCGTCGCGCTGGCCCAGGCGTTGGTCGAAGCAGGTCATGCCGTGAGCGTGGTGACCTGTGCCGATAGCCTGATCGAGCAGGAACTGCTGCCTACGGGTGTTGATCTACACCGGGGAATGTTTCGCAACGCGTTCGACCTGCGTGGCTATGCCAACGTGCTGTCTGCCGCGCGACGGTCCAGACCGGACTGGCTGGTCGGCAATTTTGGCAAGGAATATTGGCCGTTGATCATCCTCGGGCGGCTGCTGCATGTCCCGGTCGCCCTGTTCCGCCACCGCGTGCCTCCCATGAAGTGGTTATCCGGCTACTGTTTGCCGCGTCTGGCCGCGCGTTTTCTTGTGGTTTCGAACTACGCGCGACAGGCCTATCTTGAGCGCGGCGTGCCGGCGGAGCGGATACAGGTGCTCTACAACCCGGTAGACATGGCGTCGTACGCACCCGATGCCGGAAAGCGCGGCACAATGCTGCGTGCGCTCAATATCGACGACGACGCCATCGTGCTGGGCTATTGCGGTCGGATGCATGCCACCAAGGGTATTTTCACCTTGCTTGCTGCCGTCACGTCGGCCATGGCCGCTGAGCCGCGGTTGCATTGCCTGTGGCTGGGGGATGGGGTGGATGCCCGGTCGTTGCGTGATCAGGCGGCTTCAAGCCCCATGGGCAGGCGACATCATTTTTTGGGCTGGGTCAACCACAACCAGCCTTGCTACCAGGCCATGTCGATGCTCGCATTTCCGTCGATTGCCCCGGAAACCTTCGGACGCGTGTCGGTTGAAGCGCAAGCTGCGGGCATACCCGTGTTGGGGAGCGACGTTGGGGGCGTCCCGGAAACCTTGAACCCGGGGGTGAGCGGCATACTGCTGCCACCCGGGGATGTCGCTGCATGGAGAGCAGCCATCCTGAAAGTCTGCGATGCGTCCTCCCGGTTGCCGGTGGGGACCAGGTTGCCAATGGGGGTGGCGGCGCAGGCGTTCGTACGCGAGCACTTCAGCACGAACGTCATCGCGGGAGAGTTTGTGCGGCTGCTGATGACTGCGATCACACCGACATCCGGTGCGACCGGCATCGATCGGCATGATTCGCACCGAATGCACCAGTCGCCGGGTTGAGCTCGCATTGGTCGGCAACAATCGCGTGCCCGGCCGGACCTGACTATCGGGCTGGCCTGATGGCGGAAGGCTCCGACCTTTCGGTAGCCTGAATGTCGTTCCGACAGCACCCCTGTGCTAAGCCGCAGCAAAGCTCTTCGCGCGAGTCTGGAGATCCCTCCATGAAGAAGGAAAAGACCATGCGCAACGTAGGCATTGCATCGATCTCGTTGTTCCTCCTGCTGGCCGGTGCCGCGCTGACCGCTCAGGCCGCGTTACCCGCGAACCTCGGAGCACAGGCAAAGGTCACGATGACCCATGCACGCGTCATTGCCCTGAAGGCTTATCCCGGCAAGATCGTCAAGGAAGAGTTGGAGAAGGAAGCCGGCGGCAGCGGCCTGCGCTATTCATTCGATATCAAATCATCGAAGGCCACGCACGAAGTCGGCGTGGATGCAAAGACGGGCAAGGTGCTGGAGAATTCGGTGGAAGGCCCCGACAACGATTGAACATGACTTGACGGCCGGGGCGCGACACTTTGTGTCGCGGTCCCGCTGGCGCTAATGAACCGCATCCCGTGAACCCACGCTGGCGCCTGCTGTATCACCGCGCGTTCGACGTCGGGATCGTCTTGAAAGGACTCGATGGGCTGTGCGAGATGGTTGCCGGCGGGATACTCCTGCTGGTGACGCGACCGGAGTTGCTGGGTGTCGCGCATTGGCTCACTTGGCAGGAGCTGATCGAGGATCCGGATGACTTCATTGCCAATCACCTGCTGGTGCTGACGCAAAAGCTGTCCATCGGCAGTTGGCATTTTGCCGGTGCCTACCTTTTGGGTCATGGCCTGATCAAAGTTGGCCTGGTACTTGGACTCTGGCGTGGCGCACGCTGGGCGTACCCAACCGCCATGGCGTTGCTCACTGCTTTCATCGCCTACCAGTGCTATCGATGGCTACAGCATGCATCGCTGTTCCTTGCGCTGCTCACCTTGGTGGACGCCGTGATCGTGCTGTTGATCGGCATCGAGTGGCATCGCCGATCGTTAGTTGCCAACCCTCCAGGCGGTCGCCGACGCCGCAGGTCGGGATAAAGCGGGCACTGCCACAAGCACAGGGAACCACGAGCCGGGGTTGCGCCTGCACGGTGGCCTACTCATTGAGTGAGCGCGATCTGCTTTCGACGGTGTCAGGTCCGCAACCTGCGGATCCTGATCGTGCCGGAGAAGCCACGCTGGGGCGGCGATCACGGTGGGGCGATGACGGGCCATGCGAAACCCCATCCTGGCAAGCTGGCAGTGGTCGCAAGGATGGCCACCCGGAACCGGAAGATCGCGCTGTGAGCCTGTCCAGATCAGGGCGTAAGGCAGGAGTTGAAGCACGAATCCGGCGGCAACGGCCCGCGTTATTCGTTCGCTATCAAGTCAACCAACGTCACGGACGAAGTCGACTCGCCTGACGGCGAAAATAGCGGATGAACACGCCGGTACTCGGCTGTCCGATGAATGCGGGTGGGGCGTCAACTCCTGCTCACATTGCAATAAGCCAAACGAAAGCAACTCAGTTCAAACTGATTGCATGTCTCTCGCGCGCATCGCTCGCTACCTTGTCACTGCGCTGCCCAATGCCAAAGCCCTGAAAGGATCAAGCACTTGGGACTCGCGCCGCCACAAGGCCATATCCGTAGTCCTGCACCGGTTGTTCCGGAAGGTTGACGGTGGGCTGGTGGAGCCAGGTGGGTTGCCGACCACCGGCATCCATCGCGTCTTGGTATGTCGCCCCAACCACCGGCTCGGCAACAGCGTGTTGATCGGCCCCTTGATTGCGGAAATCGAGACGCTGTATCCGGGGGCCGAGATCGACGTGTTGGGTAGTGCAGCAACTGAGTGCCTGTACGCTGGGCGCTTTCGCATCCACACGATTTTCGTGCTACCGCACACAATCGTGCGCCATCTCTGGCGGTCGGCACGCGTGCTGCACGCGTTGCACCGATGCCGCTATGACCTGGCGATCGACGCGTGCGAAGGATCGCAGTCGGGGCGGATCGCACTGGCCATGGCACAGGCAACATACAAGCTCGGATTTCCCGATTCGGGGCTGAACGTTGCGTCTGCCTGGCACGGTCTCCGCTGGCCCGATCATCTCGCGCAGCGCGGCGTCTTCTTGTTGCGCCACGCTTATGCGGGTTCCACGCGCGCAGCCTACCCAACGCTCAGTCTGGAAGTGACGCCGGAGGAAACGCGGGACGCAGCGACGGTTTTGGCGCAGGTTTGTGCACTCGTGCCCGGTCCGTGCGTCGCAACCGTAGGGATCTTCGCCAATGCCACGGGTGCCAAGTGTTACAGCGAGAATTGGTGGAAGCAGTTCGTGGATACCTTCCAGTCACTGTGCCCGCAGGTGCGCCTGGTGGATATGCTGGCAGCCCATGGACAATCGCAACTGGGCTCGCGATTTGCGCCGTTTTACTCGCGAAATCTGCGCCGGTTGACCGCGGCGATCTCCTGCATGGACGCTTTCATCAGCGCCGATTGCGGTGTCATGCACCTGGCTGCTGCGAGCGGCACGCCGACGTTGGGAATGTTTGCGGTCACTGATCCGGCCAAGTATGCGCCCTATGGGGGCGCCAGCGCCGCACTCGACACCCGCGCCATGGATGCGGGGACAGCGGCCACCGCCGCGGCGAAGTGGTGCACGCGCGCGGTGCCGGCATGCCAGATCAGCGAGAGCGTACGGGACGTGGCCGCGTAATTCGTATTTATGCTTCGCAGCGTGCGGCTTGCAGACCTGTACAACCCCTGCGTGCAGACCCGGATTTTCTCGAATTATCGGTCTGACCAATGGCGCCAAACGCAAACCTCTGCCCGCGAGTCGCGAGACTGGCGTCGAGACCGTCCTGTGGGCTACCCATTTCCATCGCTGGTTGCACTGGATGCTTGCGGCGATTCTTGCCTGCAGGGCGGTCGGACACTTCCCCGGCTGGCAGCCATCGAGCACGTTGACTGGCTGGTTGAGATTGGTGTTTACCTGCTCGTTGCCTGGCCGGGCCTGCGCCCGTAGGCGCGACTGGTGTGAGCGGCCGTTGGATTGCGATCAGGGGCGGCCGACCGTAAGCACGCTGAAGCTGTCTGGCTCGATTGTCGGCCGACCGCTTGTCTGCCGTGTGGGGCCCAGTCGTGCCGCGGAGAGATATAGCCGGTGCAGCTTGGGGTCCAGCGCCACGGTGCGAGCACTGACCAGGGTGCGGATGGTGGCGGTGACGCGGTAGAGATCGGGGCTTTCTTCATGCACTGCGGTGATCGTGCCGCTCTCGCCATTGGAGCTGTAGAGCATCCCGGCGGTCGCGTCGAACACCACCCCGTCCGGACCGTCGCCGATTGGCACGGCGGCAATGTGATGACCATCGATTGCGTCGGTTACGGCCATCACCTGATTGTCGCAAACCGAGAACAGGCGCTGGTGACGAGTGTCGAATGCCAAGCCGCTGGGCGACTTGCACTGCGCCAGTGGCCATACCTGCGTGACCATGTTGCTGGTCGTGTCGATCCTGGCCAGCTCCGACTTGTCTTCAATGTTCACGTAGACGTGGCCGCTGCCGTCGGACACGGCAAACTCCGGTTTGCCGGGCAGGACGATCGTGGCAACCACCGCACGCGTTGCTGGATCAATCACGCTGGCGGAGTGACTCTTGCCGTTGAATGTGAGCACGTGGTGCGAGGGCTGGTCGTAGACGATGGCGTCGGGATTGAGGCCAGTGCCGGGGATGGTGGCCACGGTCTGCAGCGTGCGCAGGTCGAACTCGGTGACGGACGCGCCCTTGCCATTGCTGGTGAAGCCGCGCTGCAAATCCTCAGCGAGCGCAATGCCGTGCACGCCCGGGGTGTTGGCGATGGTCCCAATGTGTTGTTGCTGGTCGACATCGATCACCAGTACGCGGTCACCACGACTGACAAACAGGTGGCGATGCACCGCGTCGAAGCTGAGGTAATCCCAGCCGCCGGCACCACCCAGCGTCAGCGTTGCAAGTACGCGTGGCGGAGGTGCAGGTGCCGCGGCGTTGCAGGCAAGCGGCAGCACCAGCAGCAACGCGCCGAGCAGCAGGTAACGAAGCAACGTATGCATGGCAATCACCTGGGAGGGGAGTGTAAGGGGCGCTCAGCCTGCGGGAGCAGGGTCGCTTGCGTCTTGACTCGTCGTCGCCTGGTCGCGACGGCGCAACAGTGCATACAGCACCGGCATCACCAGCAACACCAGCGGCAGTTGCACCAGCATGCCGGAAATGATTGCGATGGCCAGGGGTTGCTGCATTTGGGAGCCCTGACCGATGGCCAGTGCCAGCGGCATCAGGGTGAAGATCGCTGCCAATGTGGACATCAGGATCGGTCGCGTGCGGTGCTTGCCGGCTTCATGCAAGGCATCATGCAGCTCGCGTTCTTTCTCGGCTTCCTGCAGCTCGGAAAAGTAGAAGATCGCCAGCTCGGTGACGATACCCACGATCATGGTCATGCCCATCATTGCCGAGATATTCAATTCGATGCCGGTGACCCACAGCCCCACGAACACCGCGGGAATGGCCAGCAGCGGCATCGCCAGGATGGTGATGGCCACGCGGAAACTCTCATACAGAAACAGCAGCAGGGTAAATACCAGTGCGATGGCCGCAAGCATGACGATGATCAGGCCGCGAAACGCCTGCTGCTGTTGCTGATAAGTGCCACCAAGTTGATACACGACACCCTTGGGCAGCAGCCCCTGTGTGTTCATCACCTTCTTCACGTCGACAATGGCCGAACCGAGGCTGCGGCCGCTGATACGCCCGGTAACCGAGACCGTGCGCTTGAGGTTGATGCGGGTGATCTCCGGCTGACCGTGCACCTGGGTGATGGTGGCCACGCGTGATACTGGCAGCACGTGGCCATCGGGCGCACGGATCAGCAGATGGTCGATCTGATCGATGCGCTGGTACGCGGTCGGCGGCAGTCGCACGCGCACGCCCACCAGCTTCTCGCCGTCAGGCATGCTGGCGGCCACCGTGCCGTCGACAGCCGCGGCGATCTGGTCAGTAACGCTGACCGGGTCGAGCCCTTCCAGTGCGGCCCTGGTTTCATCCACATGGATGGTCAGCGCATCTCCAGCCGGATTGATGCCGTCAAGCACGCTGACGACGCCGTTGATCTTGCTGATTTTCTCGGCCACTTTCATGGCGGTGGCGTTGAGCGTGGCCGCGTCGGCTCCGGACAACTGCACGTCGATCGGTTGCGGCACCGCGACCAGGTCGCCGATCAGATCTTCCATCAACTGCGCTACATCGATATCCAGACCTGCAACCTGGGTGGCCACCTTCTGGCGCACCTGCTCCATCACTACCTCAGTCGATGGTCGCGCGCCGTTTTTCAGACGCACGAAGAAATCGCCGGTGTTCGCTTCGGTCAGGCCACCACCAAGTTGCAGACCGGTGCGCCGCGAGTAAGTGTCGACATGGGGGTTGGCGCGGATGATGGTTTCGACCTGGCGCAGCAGGCGGTCGGTTTCCTCCAGCGAGGTGCCCGGCGGCGATCGGTAGTCGAGGATGAAGCCGCCCTCGTCCATCTTCGGCATGAAGCCGGAGCCGACCTGGGTATAGGCCACGCCACCGAGCGCGAGCAGCGGGATGATGATCACCAGCACCAGCCACGGTCGCTGCAATCCGCGCGCCAGCGTGTGCTGGTAGCCCGCCATCATGCGGCGAGTGAAGCGGCCCTGCCTGGGTTCGCGCAGATGCTTCTGGTCCAGAAAGTGCTCGGCCAGCAACGGCACTGCGACCCAGGTCAGCAAGTAGGAGATGATCAGCGCGCTGGCCATGGTCAGCGACAGTGCCTTGAAGAACGCGCCGGTCACGCCGGACAGAAAGGCCAGCGGCAGAAAGATGACGACAGTGGCGGCGCTGGAGCCCGTCAGCGGCCGGGTGAACTCCCACGCTGCGTCAGTGATGCGCTCATGGATTTCCCCGGCGCCATCGGCGACGCGACGCATGATGTGTTCGAGCATAACGATGATGTCGTCGATGATCAGCCCGACCGCGGCCGCCATGCCCCCCAGCGTCATCATGTTGAAACTCATGCCCAGCACGGAGAGCAGCAGCATGGTGATCGCCAGCACCGACGGCACGACGATCAGCGCGATCAGGATCACCCGCGTATTGCGCAGAAACAGGAACAGGATCAGGCCGGCCAGCACAATGCCGATCAAGATCGCGTCGCGCACGCTGGTGGCTGCCGCCGTGACCAGCTGGGTCTGGTCATACCAGTTGGCAATGTGCACCCCGGAGGGCAGTTGCGGCGCGTAGTCGGCCAGCTTCTGTTTCACGTCGCGGGCGATCTGCACGCTGTTGCCGCCGGGCTGCTGGTAGACCTGCAGCAGCACCGCGTTCTGGCCATCGGCGTTGACCCGGATCCACTGCGGCACGTGGCTGAGGCTCACGCGTGCCACATCCTGCAAGCGAATCGCGCCGTCCGGAGTTGCCCGCACCACGATCGCAGCCAGGGCTGCCAGGGAAGCCGGCTGATTATCGGCCAGCATCAAATACAGCTTGTAATGATCGGAAATGCGGCCCATCGCCTGGATCGTTGCCGCGTTGGTCACCGCCTTCGTCACATCGGCCAGAGTCAGGCCCAGCGCGTGCAGCTTGGCCGGATCCACGTCGGCGTGAAACTCGGCCACTTCGCCGCCCTGTACGTCGACGTGCGCGACCCCGGTGATGGAACTGAGCAGAGGTCGCAACTGGTACTGCGCCAGGTCGTGCAAGGCGCTCGGCGACAGCGTGTGCGAGCGCAGGCTGTAGCCCAGTTCGGGAAACGTGGTCGGGTCCATGCGCCGGGTGGTCAGCCGGGTACCGGCCGGCAGTTGCGCCAACACCTGGCCGGCGGCGCCGTTGATCTCCTGCAGCGCGGCGTTCATGTCGAAGCCCCAGTCGAACGTCACTTCGATCTCGGCGCTGCCGCGGCTGGTGGTCGACTTCACGTCGCGTACGCCGCGCACGCGGCGCACCGCCACCTCGACCGGCGTGGTCACCTGGATGGCCATCTGGTCGGCAGGTCGGTCGCCGGCATCGATACTCATCTGCACGCGCGGAAATGCGACGTTGGGAAACAGCGCAACCGGCATGAAGAACGCACTGGCGATGCCACCGAGGGTCAGCATGAAGGCCAGGAACAGCAGTGAGCGGCGGTGCCGCTGCATCCACACGCTCAAGTTCACTGCGACGAACCTGCGCCGATTGGAATTTGCGTGCTGGCAGCAGCCGACGATATCGCCGCAGCCGGCTGATGGGCGCTGGTGTTCTGCGTGCCGACCGTAATCGCGTCACCGTCGCTGAGTTCGTACACGCCGAGTACGACGATCGGTGCCTGCGGGTCAATGGGTCCCTGCACACCGACGGTGTCGCCATAGGGGCTGCGCAACGTCACGTTGACGCGTTTGGCGTGACCGTCATGAACCTGAAACAGATAGTCTCCCTGGTTGTCATGCAGCACCGTGTTGCGCGGCACGGCCCATGCGCTGAAGTCGCTGGCGTCGATCTGGGCTGTCACCGCGGCGCCGGCCACCAGCCTGGCGCCCGCGCTGGCCGGCATCTCGACCTGCGCCGGCAGCAGATGGCTCTGCGGATCGATCGACTGTCCGATCATGCGCAGCGTGCCCATGAAAGCTTCCGGCGGGCCATACACGCTGTTCAATTTCACCGGCATCCCCGCGCGCAGTTTGTTGCCACTCTCAGGCTGCACGCCAAGTTGCGCTACCAACGCATGCGCCGGGGTGAAATCCAGCAGCGGCGCATTCGCCGCCACGCGATCGCCCAGACCCACGCGCAATGCCGTCACCACGCCATCGGTCGGCGCCGTCACCGCGTGGCTCCCGCTGCCACCGCCAATCGCTTCCTGCGCGCTCAGCGCTGCCTGGGCATCGGCCAGGCTCTTGCGCGCCGTGGCGACCTGCGACTGCGTGGCCAGTCGCTGCGCCGCGAGTTTTTCGGTGCGCTGCAGGTCACCGCGCGCCAGATCCAGCGCCGTCTGAGCCTGCTGATACGCTTGACGGGTAGCCGGGTCGGCGCTGACCGTCAGCAGTGGCTGGCCGCGTTGCACGCTCTGTCCGGCGCTGGCGGTCACACTCACGATCTGGCCAGCGTAGGCCAGGCTTAATGTGCGCGCGCGATGTGGATCACCCATTGCGGTGCCGATCGCCTCGATGGTTTCGTGAAAGGTCAGGCGCTGCGGCTGGGTGGTGGTCACGGTCACCGTGTCGGTGTTGTCAGTGGCCTGCGCGCTGCCCGAGTTGTGACCGCAGCCAGCGAACAGGGCACACAGTGCGAGGCCGCCGAGATACCAGGGCAAGCGGTGGCGGATCATGGCGAAGGCCTGGTGACGGGAATATCGGTATTACCGAGCAACGCCTGCAGCGCAATCGCCGCCGTGGCTTGCTGCTGACGAAAGTTGAGCAGCTCGAGATCGGCATTGAGCACGTTGCTGCGAATCGTCAGGTACGTCGGCCAATCCAGCAACTGTTCGCGCCACGCGGTTTCCGCCGCGCGGAGACTGGTGTCGAGCTGCCGCACGTGGGCGATGAGCTGCGCGCGCTGGTGCTCCAACGTTGCCAGGTCGGCCTGCAGCCGCTGCACGTCGCTGCGGGCGGTGAGAACCCGCTCTCCGTATGCATCCTTGAGCTGCACGCGCGTAGCGCGTTCGATGGCGATGTTGCCGCGGTTACGATTGAACAGCGGCAGGGTAATGCCGATGCTGAAACCCTTCGTATACACCGCACTGGTGTCGCGCGCGGTGTTGAAGCCCAGCGTCAGAGCGGGAAACTGTGCCAGGATCGCGCCGCGCAGCTTGGCGTTCTGCGCGTTATAGCCGGCTTGCAGCGCCAGCAGATCAGGCCGCCGCGCAGGCAGGTCGGCCAACGCCTGCTGCACCTGCGTCGCGGTGGACTGCGCCAGATCGGTGACGCCCACCAGATCAAGGGGCGCGCTCGCCGCCAGGCCCAGCAGCATGTGCAGATCGCTTTCGTCTTGATGCAGTTGCACCGCCGTGTCGCCCAGGCGCTTGCGCACGTCGGCGCCGGCGTTGAGCCCGGCGCTGGCCGTGTCGTAAGTGAGGTTGCCCGCTTGAAGCGCCATCTGCACGAAGCGATCCACCGGCGCCAGCGCATCAGCTTCGATCTGCAGTCGACGTTGCTGCGCCGTCAGAGAAGTGATTTGATCGAATAGCTGGCGCGCCTGCGTCACCGTCTGCCATTCCGCCCACAGCAGATCCAGATTGACCTGGTTGACGTGGCTGCGCGCTTCGGCCGTGCGCGAAGAGCGTGTGAGCAGGGCGGTGATGTCCTGCGTGATGCCGAGGTTGTACGCGGTGGTCAGGCCAGGAGCGGAGTGCTGCGGAAAGTCTTCGCCCAGGCTCAGTTGCGGGTCGGGCAGCAAGCCGGCAGCGAACGATTGCGCGCGGGCCAGGCCCAGTTCGTCCCGCTTGAGCTTCAGTGCCGGACTGTTCGCCACTGCCAGCATGGCCACCTCGGTGGCATCCAGCCCGTCGGACGGATCAAAGCGGTGTGTCACCAGCTCCGGTAACGGCATGGCCGAAGTCGGCGCGGTGAGTTGGGCGACGCTGGCCGCCCCTTGGCCGTCACTGAGCGGCAGCGCCGAATAAGTGGCGCAACCACCCAGGATCAAGCCGATACCCAACATCAGCACACCGCCGCCTGCGGGCCGCCGCAGGGGTGGCGGTTGCGGCAGCGTTCCGTGGGTGTGGTCGCGCAAATTGGCAAAAGGCATGGCGCATTCTGCCGTCATCCTGCTTAGTTCCAACTTAATTCGTCGCTGAAATGATGGGTGGATCCGCGCTGGACGCCTTCTGGCCGACAGCAGGTAGTCAACGGTGTGCGACGTGTACCGCCTTGCGCACTCACAGTGATTGATCGCGCTGACGGCCGTGACACTACTCCACAGGCCGCAACTGGCGCTGATTCACACCACCGCCAGATCAACCCGCGGCAATCTTGCCTGCCGGCCCCCTGTAGACGCCAGAGCCTGGCCCCGGCGCAGAAAGGGCGCCGAAAGACACGCTTCCTAACCTGTACGGCATCATTGTTTGAGCGTATCGCGCATGTCCGTGTCTGGCTGGACCATTCTGTGCGATTTCGACGGCACCATTTCTGTCGAAGACGTAATCGATTCGCTGCTCGATCGTTTCGGCCGGCCAGGTTGGGAAGTGCTGGAAAAGGATTGGCGGGCAGGGCGCATTGGCTCGCGCGAGTGCATGGCCGGTCAGGTCGATTTGTTGCAGATGACGCGTGCCGACCTGGATACGCATCTGGCCGGGCTGTGGATTGACCACGCGTTTCCCGATTTTGTGGCCCGGGCGCGTGAGCTGAATGTGCCGCTGCGCATTGTCAGTGACGGTCTCGATTATGCCATCGAGCAGATCCTTGGCCGTTATGGGCTGGCCGATTTGCCCTTGGCGGCGAACCACCTGGCGCCCGGTGTGCCGCCGAAGCTGTGGCGGCTGACGTCACCATTTCAGGCGGCCGGTTGTCGCAGCGGTACGTGCAAATGCGCATGCGTCGCGCAAGCGCAGGAAGGTGGCGGGAAGACCTTGCTGATTGGCGACGGTGCCTCGGATTTTTGTGCTGCCGATCGTGCGGATTTTGTGTTCGCCAAACATCGTTTGATCGAGCATTGCCGTGCCGCCGGCATTCCGTACATGCCAATCACCGGCTTTGAAGACGCGGCGGAGCTGCTGCCGAAACTGCTGGATGGCAGTTTGACCAGTTATGCCGAAGATGCCGGCGACCTGCGCACGCCGATCCGTGCCGATCGTGCAGCATCCGCGCCTGCCCTGGCCGCACTCTGACCTCTCTTTGCCTCACCCTGGATTGTCCTCATGAAAATTGACAAGAACGCCGTCGGCTTCATCGACGACGCGCAGTTGCTGGCTGACGAAGCTAAGTACAGCTCGTTTGGTGACACCGTGCATTACGTGAATCCGCCGAAGATTTTCCGTACCGGCGAAGGCAGCTACATGTACGACACCGCTGGCGTGCCGTTTCTGGATTTGCAGATGTGGTATTCCGCGGTAAATTTCGGCTACCGCAACCCGCGTCTGGACAATGTGCTGAAGCGGCAGATTGATGTGTTGCCACAAATCGCCAGCCAGTATCTGCACCAGACGCGTATCGAGTTGGCCAAGACCGTTGCGCTGGATGCGAAGAAGAAGTTCGGCATGGACGGCCGCGTGCATTTCAACGTTGGCGGCGCGCAGGCGATCGAGGACTCGCTGAAGCTGGTGCGCAACGCCTGCAACGGCAAAAGCCTCATGTTTGCGTTTGAGGGTGGCTATCACGGCCGCACCCTGGGCGCTTCGTCGATCACGTCCAGCTACCGCTACCGCCGCCGCTTCGGCCACTTTGGCGAACGCGCGATGTTCATTCCGTTCCCATACCCGTTCCGTCGCCCGAAAGGCATGACGCCGGAAGAATATTCCGACGACTGCGTACACCACTTCGCGCGCTTGTTCGAGACTGAATACAACGGCGTGTGGGACCCGAAAGTGAAACAGGCGGAATACGCCGCGTTTTACGTCGAGCCGATCCAGGGCACTGGCGGCTATGTGATCCCGCCCCGGAATTTCTTCAAGGACCTGAAAAAGGTGCTGGATCAATACGGCATTTTGCTAGTCGTCGACGAAATCCAGATGGGTTTCTGGCGCACCGGCAAGCTGTGGTCGATTGAGCACTTCGGTGTCAAACCCGACGTGATCGTGTTTGGCAAGGCATTGACCAATGGCTTGAATCCGCTATCCGGCCTGTGGGCGCGTGAGGAGTTGATCAATCCGACGATCTTCCCGCCGGGCTCCACCCATTCGACGTTCAACTCCAACCCACTGGGAACCGCGCTGGGTCTGGAAGTGATCAAGATGGGCTACGAACTGGACTACGAGACCAGTGTGCCGAAGAAAGGTGCGTATTTTCTCGAAGGTCTGCGGGAATTGCAGAAACACCACAAGGAAATTGGCGACGTGGACGGCTTGGGCCTGGCGTTGCGTGCGGAGATCTGCACGGACGATGGCTACACGCCGAACAAGGCATTGCTGGACAAGATGGTCGACATCGGCCTGGCTGGCGACCTGGAGCACAACGGCAAGAAGATTGGTCTGGTGCTGGACGTGGGCGGCTGGTACAAGAACGTGATCACGTTTGCCCCGTCGCTCGAGATTACCTACGAGGAAATCGACCTGGCAATGCTGTTGCTCGATCAGTTGTTGACCAAAGCCAAGAAAGCTTGATGTCCAACTGCGTGCCGGCGCTTGTCGATGCACGCCCTGCTCACTTTCGCCAGGCGGACATTCCCCGCCGTGCGGCAACAGCAAGGCCAGGCGGGCAGTGCCTGCCGCGCGAGGCGGTAAAGCTAGGGCGCGCGCTTCAGGGCGAGTACCGCATTCAACCCGCCGAACGCGAACGAGTTGCTCAATGCCACGCGCAGTGGCATCTGGCGCGCGACGTTGGGCACGTAATCGAGGTCGCAGGCCGGATCAGGCACGTCGAGATTTGCGGTTGGCGGTACTACGCCGTCGCGCAGCGCACCAACTACTGCCACCAATTCCAGCGCACCCGAGGCACCCAGGGCATGGCCGTGCATCGACTTCGTGGAGGACACGGCCAGATGTCGGGCGTGCTCTCCAAACGCAAGGTGGATGGCGTGGGTTTCGGTGACGTCGTTGGCTTGCGTGCCGGTGCCGTGGGCGTTGATGTAATCCACATCGGTCGGCTCCAGGCCAGCGTCGGCCAGTGCTTGCGTCATGGCAGCGGCGGCACCCTCGGCGCTGGGCGACACAATATCGGTGGCGTCGGCAGTCATGCCGCTGCCAGCCAGCTCAGCAAGAATCAATGCGCCACGGCTTTGCGCATGCTCCAGCAATTCCAGCACGAAGATGCCTGCGCCTTCACCCAGCACCAGGCCGCGACGATTGGCACTGAACGGGCGACAGTTGTCGTCGGCGAGGATGCGCATGGCTTCCCACGCCCGCAACGCGCTGTAGGTCAGGCAGGCCTCGGTGCCGCCAGTGACGGCGATGTCCGCCAAGCCATAACGGATCATCTGCGCCGCCTGGATGATTGCGTGGTTGGCCGACGCGCACGCGCTGGCGACAGCAAAGGTTGGACCGCGCAGACCGTACGCAATGCTGATCTGACTGGCCGGCGCGTTGGGCATCAGGCGCACGATGGTGAGCGGATGCGTGCGCGATGCATTTTCGGCGTACATGCGCCGGCTCTGCAGATCATGGGTGGTCTCGCCACCGATGCCGGTGCCGACGACCACTGCCGTGCGCTGACCCAGGGCACCGTTCTTGAAGTCGAGTCCGGACTGCGCAATCGCTTCATGCGCACAGCACAGGGCAAACTCCGAGGTGCGATCCAGCAGCGGCAGCGTGTGTGCATCAATGGTTGCAGCCGGGTCAAACGTTTCCGGTACCTGGGCGGCAATTTTCACGCGGACGCGGTCTGCGTCCGGGTGGCGCAACGCGCGGATACCGCTGTGGCCCTCGCGCAACCCGGCCCACAATGCCTCGGCGCCGATACCCAGCGCGCTGACCGCCCCCATGCCGGTGATGACGACACGGCGCGTCGATGCAATGGCCATTATTTGTCTTCTGCGCCTTCTGGTGCGTTTGCCTTGGCTTCCAGCGCCTGGTTCACTGCCGTCACCAGGCTTTGCGCGGTATCGGTGTCGAAATTCGCACCCTGCTGCTCGGGAAAGTTGATGTTGAAGTGTTCCTCGATGTCGAAGATCAGTTCAATCGCATCCAGCGAGGCGATGCCCAGGTCTTTCAATGTGGATTCGGGCTTGATGGTGGCCACGTCGATTTTTGCCGACTTGGCGATCAGCTCGAACACTTGGGGTTGGGTCGTTTCGTTCACGGCGGCGATCTCCTTGGTAGCTCGTGACAACGAGCTATTGGCTTCAGTTTAAGTAGATTTGCTTACACATGCCTTTCATTGCCCAGCTCGAACCGGACGCCCTGCTGCGTGCATTCATGCAGCACCCGCCAATCGGGTTTGCGGCCGAATTTTCGCCGCAAGGCGTGCCGTGCTTTGTAGCGTCCTTCAACCTGCTGACCACGGCAGACGACGCATTGCACCGAAGTATTGCGCGCCTGCCCCTGTATCGCTGGTGGAGCCGCCTGTTGCAATGGCGCACGCGCTTCGCCGGCAGCACGGTAACCGAGTACGCGCCGCTGCCGCCGGGCGTGGCGCCGAGGGCGTTGGCACGAGGACTCAAGGAAAAGTTTGGCCGCGAGTGCAAATTGCTGATCGTCAAGGACATTGCGCAGGAGTCGGAACTGCTTGGCGCGGTGGAAAACAGCTACGCCCACGAGTTTGCTGGTGCGTGCCAAGATGAGGGCTATGTACTGCTGGAAGGGCAGGCGCTGGCGTGGGTGCCGATCGACTTTGTATCCAATGAAGAGTATCTGGCAAGGCTTTCGCCGGGTCGGCGAAAAAACATTCGGCGCAAGTTGCGCTCACGCGCGAATCTGGAGATTGAAACCGTGCGTGCCGGCGACGCGCGCTTCAATGATGAGGTTGTGTTGAGCGAGTTCTACGCGCTGTTCGACAACGTGTACGCACAAAGTGAGATCCACTTCGATCGCCTGAGCCCGGCATTTTTCCGGATGCTGCTGCAAGACGCTGACAGCCGCGGCGTCGTGTTCGTGTATCGGCATGCCGGCCGGATGATCGGCTGGAATCTGTGCTTTGAATATGCCGGCAAGCTGGTTGATAAATACGTCGGCTTTGCCTATCCACAGGCGCGCGAACAAAATCTGTATTTCGTCAGTTGGATGCACAATCTCGACTACGCGCGCGAGCACGCGATGACGCACTACGTGGCTGGCTGGACGGATCCGGAAGTGAAGTCTTTCCTTGGCGCGCGCATGACCTTCACGCGTCATGCCGTTTATGCGCGCAATCCGTTGCTGCGCTGGTTGCTGCGCCGACTGGGCAGCCATTTTGAGAGTGACCGTAACTGGCAGGCGGCAGCGGAGGCCCGTAATGAATAACTTGAGACAGCGTCCCATCGTGCTCGACTTCGACCATTCTGTCGGTCCGTTGGCGGGGCGACTGGTGTTGCCGCTGGAGCACTGGCAAGAGGCGCTGCGCTTTGGCTGTTCGCTGGCCACCATGCGCCGCTTCCGGCGTGTACTGGATGAAGCGATGCCCGCGGCGCACGGCACCGTGTTCCTGGGCAGTGGTGACTTCCACCATCTGAGCTGGCCGCTCATTGCTCGTCAGCGCCCAGCGCAGCCCATGCAGGTCGTGGTACTGGACAACCATCCGGACAACATGCGCTTCCCGTTCGGCGTGCATTGCGGCTCATGGGTACGCAAGGTCGCGCTGTTGCCGCAAGTCAGTCACGTGCATGTGCTGGGCATCACCTCACAGGATATTGGCGTCGGCCACGCCTGGGAAAATTACTGGATGCCGTTGCTTCGCGGCAAACTCACTTGTTGGAGCATGGGCGTCGATACTAAATGGGCGGGCCGCTTCGGCCTGGCCAAGGCGTTTCGCAATTTCGCGACGCCCGACGCGATGGTGGATGCGTTCGTCGAGGCGCAGCGCACGCAGACAGCGCCGACTTATCTGTCGATCGACAAGGACGCGTTTGCCCCCGAGGTGGCGCGCACCAATTGGGATCAAGGTCGATTATTGGCGTCCCATGCGCTGGCACTGATTGGCAGTCTGCGCCGCAGCCTGATTGGCAGCGATATCAACGGTGAAGTTTCGCATTACCGCTATGCAAGCTGGTGGAAACGGCGGTTGTCCGCGCTGGATGACCAGCCGCAGATTGACCCCGCGGCACTTGTCGGCTGGCAGGCACAGCAGCACGCACTGAATGTGCGACTGCTGGAGGCGATTGCGCTGCAAGCGGGTTGAATGCGCAATCAGCAAGTTCCTGCGTTTTTCCGGCATGTTCAGCGTTGGCGCGTTGCCGCAGTCATATGATGAGAGCTTGCTGGAGCCGATGAAACAGTGATGTTTGATTTACCTGGCTTGTGGTCGCATGGGGTCACCTGGCTGAGCAGTCATGCAATCGGCCCGGTGCTGAGCTGGCTGCCCCTTGGCGACCTCGCTGGCAACCCGGATGAAATTGCCGGCGCGCTGATGATTGCCGCGCTGCAGGTGGCCATCATTGCTCTGGTGTTTCGCCCGCTGGAAAGTTGGGTGCCGGCGGAACGCTGGAGCAATCGTCGGCTGACGCGGGTCGATCGGCAGTACACCTTGCTGATGCTGCTGGGCATCTTCCCGTTGTTCACCTATCTGGTACTGACGCCGTTCAGCCATCTGTTCGGTGGCGGCGATGCCAGCACCGGCAGCAGCTCGCCGCTGGCGATCGTGGAATGGGTGCCGTGGTTCGGCCAGCACCCGCTGCTGCTGTTCCTGCTGTATTACGTCATTTACGATTTCGTGTATTACTGGATGCACCGTACCCAGCACGCCATCCCGTGGTGGTGGGCGCTGCACAGCATGCATCACAGCCAGCGGCAGATGAGCTGCTGGACCAACGACCGCGGCAACTTGATCGATGGCTTCTTGCAGTCGATGGTGCTGGCGGTGGTGGGTTTGCTGATTGGCGTGGAGCCGGAGGAATTCGCCTGGTTGATGCTCATCGGCGAGCTGATGCAGAACTTCTCGCATACCAACGTACGCATCGGCTTTGGCCGGGTACTGGAGCGGTTCTTTGTCGATCCGAAGTTCCACCGCCTGCATCACATGGTGGTTGATGCGGAACGCCCGGGGTTGCACAACTGCAACTATGGCCAGGTGTTCTCGGTGTGGGACGTGGTGTTTGGTACCGCGCTGTACGGTGAACCGCCGCGGAAAACCGGAGTGAGTGATCCGGTCGTCGACGCCGATAACAATTACAGTTTGCTTGGCCTGCATTGGATGTCGACCAAACGCTTCTGGGGCGCCGTCTGGTGCGTGGCCGGCTGGAAACCCGGTGAGGTCAGCTTTGCCGCCGACTACACGCCGGTTCCAGTCAGGCAGATCGATCTGCATGCGTATGTGCACGCGTTTGATGCGGCGACGGCACCCGGTCACGCTACGGCGAAAGAGCCGGCAGGCGCCTGACGTACGTAATCAGCCAGTGCGGGGCCGGCGGCTGCAGCGGAGCTTAAACGAGTCGGTCAGAGATGGACACGCGTACGGTCCTCCGTGAGTAGTTTCGTATCCGGTGCCGCTCATCCACCCGGTCGCCGCCAAGGCCGCGAGCAGCAACACCGTGATGATACGTGCGGCCTGCAAGCACGTCATCTGACGTTGCTGTCCAAGCAGGGTTTTGCCGGGAAACCTCATTGTTGGCAGTCATCGATATTCCTCCAGGGATGGGAAAGGCGCGCGTGCAACGCTCGGTATGCAGTTGCCGAAGCATGATTGCGCGCAGTCGAGTCGATCGGTGCCGAGTGCTTACCGACACCCTGCAGTCACGTTGGCGGATGGATAATTGACGGCAGCCGTCGTGAGCGTCGCAACAACGAATGAACCAGCGAGGGCGTAAGCTGAGGCACGGGATGTCCGTCCGGAGAGGTTCGTGGTGAAGAAAGAAGTTGAAACACACATGCAGATTGTTTCTGCGGACATCAGTTCGGAGTCGCTCACCGGCATGGTGATTTTTCGTCCGCATTACCTGTGCCGATCCGGAAGTGATCTCGTTGGCTCGGCGAAGAAAGGCAACTGGTATGCGCTGCGCCCTGGCGAAGTGCGCAGCTTCGCGCGTGCTCTGCTGGATGCCGCCGATGCAATGGATTTGCAATCCAAGTTGTTGCGGGCGGCGAAGTCGGCAGAAACGACAATCTGATTGCCGGTGGTACGCGGTCAGCGGTGGCGAAAGCGATTGATCGTGTCGCGCAGCGCAGCCGTTGCGCTGCGCGCGGCCTGAGCGAAATCGGGGCCAGCGCCGGCATACAGAATGGCACGCGATGAACTGATCAGGAGTCCGTCGCCTGCGGGCGTTCGTCCTTGGCGCACCACCGCCTCGACATCGCCACCCTGCGCACCAATGCCTGGTACCAGCAGCGGCATGTCGCCGACCAAAGCACGCACTTCCCCCAGCTGTGCCGGCCACGTCGCACCCGTGACCAGCACGCAGTTGTGGTTGGCGTTCCACTCGCGCGCAACGGTCCGCGCCAGGTGTTGATACAACGGAAGCGACGTGCCACTTGGTTCGTGCACGAGCAGATCCTGCAGATCTGCTGCGCCGGGATTGGACGTGTGGCAAAGGATGATCACACCCTTGTCGGCGCGATCCAGGAATGCCTGCAAGGAATCACGACCAAGGTAGGGATTCACCGTGACAGCATCGGCCTGGTAGCGATCGAATGCCTCGCTGGCGTAATGCTGCGCGGTGCTGCCGATGTCGCCGCGCTTGGCGTCGAGGATGACCGGTAGGTCTGGGTAGCGGTCGTGGATATGCGCAATCAACCGTTCCAGCGCGTCTTCGGCGCGCAGCGCCGCAAAGTGCGCGATCTGCGGCTTGTACGCGCACACCAGGTCGGCCGTAGCGTCGACGATCGCCGCGCAAAACGTGAAGACTGCGTCGGGGTCATCTTGCAGATGGCCGGGAAATCTTGCCGGCGTGGGGTCAAGGCCAACGCACACCAATGAATCGTTGCCAGTCCACGCCTGCCGCAGTGATTGCATGAAATGCATCGGGATTCCCGGTCATGAGTGAGTGGAGAGGAATGAAGAGTGAGCGCGCGAGGCAACTGAATCGGCGCACCGCACACTCCTCCAGCCACACTTGGGCTTTCAGGCGAGCTTCTTGTACTTCACGCGCTGCGGGCGCGCGCCTTCCTCGCCCAGTCGACGTTTCTTGTCTGTCTCGTATTCGTTGTAGTTGCCGGGGAAAAACTCGACGTGGGAGTCGCCCTCGAAGGCCAGGATATGGGTGGCGACGCGGTCCAGGAACCAGCGATCATGGCTGATCACCATCACGCAGCCGGGAAATTCCAGCATCGCGTCTTCCAGCGCGCGCAGGGTTTCCACGTCCAAATCGTTGGACGGTTCGTCCAGCAGCAGCACGTTGCCGCCCTGCATCAGCGTCTTGGCCAGGTGCAAGCGGCCACGCTCACCGCCAGACAGCGTACCCACCAGCTTTTGCTGGTCGGTGCCCTTGAAGTTGAAACGGCCGATGTAGGCACGCGACTGCAGCTCGTAGCGACCGATGGTGATGATGTCGGCGCCGCCGGATACTTCCTGCCACACGTTCTTGTTCGGGTCGAGGTTGGCGCGTGACTGGTCGACATACGCCAGTTGCACGGTGTGTCCGAGTTTCACTTCACCGCTGTCGGGCGTTTCCTGGCCGATGATCATCTTGAACAGCGTGGATTTGCCGGCGCCGTTCGGGCCGATCACGCCGACGATGGCGCCAGGCGGAACCTTGAACGACAGGTCGTCGATCAGCAGGCGATCGCCGAACGACTTGCTGACATTCTTGAATTCAATCACTTCCTGGCCCAGTCGCTCACCTGGCGGGATGTACAGCTCGTTGGTTTCGTTGCGCTTCTGGTACTCGACCGAGTTCAGCTCATCGAACCGATTGATACGCGCCTTGCCCTTGGATTGACGTCCCTTGGCCGCCGACCGCACCCACTCCAGTTCGCGAGCCAGCGCCTTCTGGCGACCTTTTTCCGCGGCTTCTTCGTGGGCCAGACGGGCACTTTTCTGCTCGAGCCAATCGGTATAGTTGCCTTTCCAGGGAATGCCGCGGCCACGATCGAGTTCGAGAATCCACTCCGCCGCGTTGTCCAGGAAGTAGCGGTCATGCGTGACTGCCACCACGGTGCCCGGGTAGGTGTGCAGGAACGTTTCCAGCCAGTCGACGGACTCGGCATCCAGATGGTTGGTGGGCTCGTCCAGCAGCAGCATGTCCGGCTTGGAGAGCAGCAGGCGACACAGCGCGACGCGGCGTTTCTCGCCACCTGACAATGGCCCGATTTTCGCGTCCCACGGCGGCAGGCGCAGCGCATCGGCGGCCACTTCGAGCTGGCGCTCCAGCGCATTTGCGTCATTCGCAGCCAGCAGGTTTTCAAGCTTTTGCTGCTCTTCAGCCAGCTTGTCGAAGTCGGCGCCTTCTTCGGCATAGGCCAGGTACACCTCGTCCAGCCGTTTCTGCGCATCCAGGATGACTGAAACGCCTTCCTCTACCGCCTCGCGCACGGTCTGTTCCGGGTCCAGATGCGGCTCCTGCGCCAGATAGCCAATCTTGATCCCCGGTTGCGCGCGCGCCTCGCCCTGAAAATCGGTGTCCACCCCGGCCATGATCCTGAGCACGGTGGACTTGCCCGAACCGTTCAGGCCGAGCAGCCCGATCTTCGCGCCCGGGAAGAACGACAACGAGATGTCCTTGATGATATGGCGCTTGGGCGGGATGATCTTGCTTACCCCGTTCATGGTGAAGATGTACTGCATGCAGGACTCCGTAAGGCGTGCGAACCCCGTATGGGGTTACCGGCGCTGGCAAACGCCAGTACCAAACGAAGCAGTATAACGGGTCCCTGGACGGTACTTTGCGCAGATTCGCCAGGCACACGCCCAAAGTACCGGTCGTGGTGGCTTTGAGCTTCGCAACGCAGGCCAGTGCTGGAACCCGCACGCTCTGGCGGCCAGGCTGGTCCTGCCGGGCATCGAGCTTGCAGGATCGCCGGGTCGGGAACGACGATTCGGCTTGCGGCTTGCGGCTCGCAGCGCCCACTGGCGGAGCGCAACCGCCCGTGCCACGTGCGCTTGCTGGTTGCAACAGCGGGTGGGCGTTACACTTGGACGTTGCATCCCGCTTGCCATTCGCAGAGGTCAGAATGTTTCCCAAGGACTGCACGATCGCTGGTTATGACGACGAACTGGCCAGAGCCATTGCCGACGAAGGCCAGCGTCAGGAGGATCACGTCGAGCTGATCGCCTCGGAAAACTACGCCAGCCCGCGGGTGATGGAAGCTCAGGGCTCCAAGCTCACCAACAAGTATGCCGAGGGTTATCCCGGCCATCGTTACTATGGTGGTTGCGATTACGTTGATGTTGCCGAGCGTCTGGCGCTTGAGCGCGTCAAGCAGTTGTTTGGCGCGACCTATGCGAACGTGCAACCTCACTCGGGATCGCAGGCCAACCAGGCCGTGTATTTCGCGCTGCTGCAGCCGGGGGACACGATCCTGGGCATGTCGCTGGCGCACGGCGGTCACTTGACGCACGGGGCGAAGCCGAACATTTCCGGCAAGCTGTTCCACTCCGTGCAGTACGGTGTCAACGAGCACGGCCTGATCGATTACGACGCGGTTGAGCGGCTGGCGGTCGAACACCAGCCGAAGATGATCGTGGCCGGGTTCAGTGCGTATTCGCAGGTCATCGATTGGGCGCGTTTCCGCGCCATTGCGGACAAGGTCGGCGCCTATCTGTTTGTCGACATGGCGCATGTTGCGGGTTTGGTCGCCGCTGGCGTGTATCCGAGCCCCCTGCCGTACGCGCACGTGGTCACCTCGACCACGCACAAGACCCTGCGTGGCCCGCGCGGCGGCTTCATCGTGGCGCAGCGGTCGGCGATGGGCACCGCGGCGGACGAGATCGAGAAAAAGCTGCAATCCATCGTGTTTCCCGGTCTGCAAGGCGGCCCGTTGATGCACGTGATTGCGGCCAAGGCGGTGGCATTCAAGGAAGCGCTTGAGCCGGAGTTCAAGGCGTACCAGAGCCAGGTAGTAAAGAACGCCAAGGCCATGGCCGCAACGTTCATGGCGCGCGGCTACAAGGTCGTCTCTGGCGGCACTGAAGATCACTTGATGCTGATCGACCTGATTGGCCGCGAGATCACCGGCAAGGACGCGGAAGCCATGCTCGGCAACGCGCACATTACCGTCAACAAGAATGCCGTGCCCAACGATCCGCGTTCACCGTTTGTCACCTCCGGCCTGCGCATCGGTACGCCCGCAGTTACCACGCGCGGCTACATGGAAGCAGACGTGGTCGAACTGGCCGGCTGGATCTGTGACGTGCTGGATGCGTCGGGTGATGACGCCGCAACCGCCACGGCGCGCGACAAGGTGACCGCGCAGTGCCGGAAATTTCCCGTGTACGGCTGAGCGGAAACTCCGCAGAGGAATGTGCAGTGGGCAACGCCGAAGTCATTGAGGTCTCACTTGCCCACACTTCGTATTGACTTATGCATTGTCCATTCTGCCAGCACGAAGACACTCGCGTCATCGATTCGCGCTTGACTGACGATGGTGGCAGCGTGCGCCGCCGACGCGAATGTCCAAAGTGCGGCGAACGCTTCAACACGTTCGAGACGGCGGAACTGAAACTGCCGTCAATCGTCAAGAGTGGCGAACGCCGTGAGCCATTTGACGAGCGCAAACTGCGCGTGAGCTTCGAGCGCGCGCTGCAGAAGCGTCCCGTCAGCAGCGAGGCCGTGGATGCTGCGGTGCACGTGATCGTGAACGATTTGCGGCGCAGCGGTGAACGCGAAGTGCCGTCGCGCCAGATCGGCGAACTGGTGATGCGGGAGTTGAAGAAGCTCGATCAAGTGGCGTATGTGCGCTTCGCCTCGGTCTACCGCAAGTTCGAGGATATGCAGGCGTTCCGCGAGGAAATCGAGAAACTCGAGCGCGACCTGCCGGGCCTGGACGAATTGCAGTTGCCGTTGCTCGGTGGCGGCAGGCGCAAGTAGGGTGAGCGTGTCGCGTTACTGTGGCAGTGACTGCAGTCGCGATGCTCGCCCCGTGTGGCTTCACAGATGCATTGCCACTGAAGTGCCGCCCACAAGAGTCACTCAGCCGGGAGTGTGGTGACCCATGACGTTCTCAGCCACAGATCACCTGCACATGGCCCACGCCCTGCGCCTGGCCGAGCGGGGTCTGTACACGACGCAGCCTAACCCGCGCGTGGGCTGCGTGCTTGCCCACGGCGACAAGATCGTCGGTACGGGTTTCCACCAGCGTGCCGGCGAGCCGCATGCCGAGGTCTTCGCATTGCGTGAGGCCGGCGCCCGTTCTCGGGGCGCCACTGCCTATGTCACGCTCGAGCCATGCGCGCATTACGGTCGCACCCCACCGTGCGCGGAAGCCTTGATCGCCGCTGGTGTAGTACGTGTCGTGGTTGCAGCGGAGGATCCCAACCCGCATGTGGCGGGCCGTGGCATGGAGATGCTGCGTGCGGCCGGGATTACGGTTGACGTGGGGTTGATGCGCGATGCCGCGCGCGAACTCAACGTCGGATTTTTCAGCCGGATGGAACGCAGTCGGCCGTGGCTGCGCGTGAAGCTGGCGATGAGCCTGGATGGGCGCACCGCGCTGGCCAATGGCGAATCCCAATGGATCACCAGTGAACCGGCGCGTTCCGATGTGCAGCGCTGGCGCGCCCGCAGTTCGGCAATCCTCACCGGCAGCGGCACCGTACTCGCCGATAACCCGCACTTGACCGTGCGCCTGCACTCCCTCTCCCCTGGCGCAGCGGGCGG
>JBDSWR010000049.1:0-50160 GCA_039926605.1 Rhodanobacter sp.
CAGGAACTGCTGGAAACCGGCATCAAGGTGATTGACCTGGTTTGCCCGTTTGCCAAGGGCGGCAAGGTGGGCCTGTTTGGTGGCGCCGGCGTCGGCAAGACCGTGAACATGATGGAGCTCATCAACAACATCGCCAAGGCGCACTCGGGCCTGTCCGTGTTTGCCGGTGTCGGTGAGCGCACCCGCGAAGGCAACGACTTTTACCACGAGATGGCCGATTCCGGCGTGGTGAACCTGGAGAACCTGGGCGAGTCCAAGGTTGCCATGGTTTACGGCCAGATGAACGAGCCACCAGGCAACCGTCTGCGCGTGGCGCTGACCGGCCTGACCATTGCCGAGTCCTTCCGTGACGAAGGCCGCGACGTGCTGTTCTTCGTTGATAACATTTACCGCTACACGCTGGCCGGTACCGAAGTGTCCGCGCTGCTTGGTCGCATGCCGTCGGCCGTCGGTTACCAGCCGACGCTGGCCGAGGAGATGGGCGTGCTGCAAGAGCGCATCACCTCGACCAAGACCGGCTCGATCACCTCGATTCAGGCTGTGTACGTGCCCGCCGACGACTATACCGACCCATCGCCAGCGACCACGTTTGCGCATCTGGATTCCACCGTCGCGTTGTCGCGTGACATCGCCAGCCTGGGCATCTACCCGGCCGTCGATCCGCTGGCTTCCACCAGCCGTCAGCTGGATCCGCTGGTGATCGGTCAGGAACATTACGACGTCGCCCGCCGCGTGCAGGGTACGTTGCAGCGTTACAAGGAATTGAAGGACATCATCGCGATCCTCGGCATGGACGAGCTGAGCGAAGTGGACAAGCAAACGGTGACTCGCGCGCGCAAGGTCGAGCGCTTTTTCAGCCAGCCCTTCCACGTGGCTGAAGTGTTCACTGGCGCGCCGGGCAAGTACGTGCCCCTGAAAGAAACCATCCGCGGCTTCAAGATGATCATCGACGGCGAAGTGGATCACCTGCCCGAGCAGGCGTTCTACATGGTCGGCACGATTGATGAAGCCATCAAGAAGGCTGAAGACATGGGCGCCAAGACGGCGGCCTGATTCTTCCACGTCGGCTGGGTGCCCGGTGCATGGACTCCCGGCCCTGGCGTGCAGGACGCGGCGCATCCGCGTTGCTGTTGTCGTTCCACTGTCCTCCGGTTAGCGCCAAGTCCAGCGAGATCCAAGCACCATGACCCAAACCATTCGCGTCGATATTGTCAGTGCCGAAGCCGAAATTTTCTCCGGTGACGCCACGATGGTTGTGGCCACCGGCGAGCTCGGCGAGTTGGGTATCACGCCGCGTCACACGCCACTGATCACTCGCCTCAAGCCCGGACACGTTGACGTGATTCTCGCCAATGGCGAGCGCCAGCAGTTCTATGTTTCCGGCGGGGTACTGGAAGTGCAGCCGGAAGTGGTCACGGTGCTGGCCGATGCCGCTTCGCGCGCTGCTGATCTGGACGAAGCGGCAGCGCTGCAGGCCAGGAAAGAAGCCCAGGATGCGCTGGCCAATCGCACTGCCGAGGTGGACGTGGCGCAGGCTCAGGCCAAGCTGGCCGAGGCGATGGCGCAGTTGCAGGCGCTCGAGCGCTTGCGCAAGACCCTCAAGCACTGAGGCTCCGAGCGAGGCTTCCTTGCACCAGCGGTCGCTGGTGGCTCAGAGCGCGTCCGGGCCGCGTCGTAACCAATCGTCGAGCAACGTCTTGTCGTAGCGTAGCGGGTCCGTGTCACCCCGATTTGCCAATCCGCTGTGCAGATAGCCGAGGTTGCGCAGTGTGCGTGAGCCTTCCCGCAGAACCGCCCCGTCGGCACCCGTCAGCTTGAACGTCAGATCGATGCGCGGCGGATAGACGTCTTTCATGATGCGCACATCATTCATCCGCGGGCCGCGCCAGGGCTCGTAGGAGCCAGCGAGTTTGATGTCGGTGACGGTGACTTCCAGCCGTTGATCCGGAGGCAGCATGCGGGTCGCGCGCTTGATCAGGTGGGTTTGCAACGATCCCAGATAGTCGACGCTGCGGAAGCGGTCCTGCTGGCCGAATTCGCGAGCCTCGCTGAAGTTTTGCGGGTTGACGTAGGTAACCGTCACGCGCGCTGCGGATTCCGCTGCTGCGGCGGCTTGGGTGGCTTCCAGGTTGCCCGCCAGCAACGCGACGACTGCACACATAGCGGCCGCGAGGCGAGTTATTCCAGTGACGCGACTCATGCTGCACCTCGTCGATATCGGGCTCTGCGGACTGGAGCTTGCCACGATGAAGGTTGTGCTTGCGTGTGCCCGGCGTTACCGTCCCAAGCTGGGCCGGGGCGCCGTTTTGCGTGGTGGTCCGAGTGGCAACAACCAGGCCGGTAGCGAATCCGTTGCAGACGGGGGTCCGGCCGACGGGCAGCAAGGTTTTCGTCGAAGGTGCTCTAACGCCCAGTCGCGACGTGCGCCAATTATCAGGCAAACCAGGATCGGGCTGACGGCGTCGTGCTGCGCCAGGGGGATAATGTCGAGCATGCACCTGCGTTACCGTCGCCATGTGGGCTCGTTGCTGCTGATCATCGCGTTGCTGGCGGTGCTGCGCCTGCTGCTTCCCTATGCGGTGAGGCATTACCTGAACACGCGCATGGAGCGCATGGGCGACTATCACGGTCAGATTGCCGATATCGATATTCACCTTTGGCGCGGTGCCTACTCTGTCGATGGCCTGCAAATAGTCAAGGTGTCGGGCAAGGTGCCGGTGCCGCTGCTGGATGCGCCCCACACTGATATCCAGCTGAGTTGGCGGGCGCTGACCCATGGCCTGCTGCGTGGCAAGGTGGCGTTCTATCGTCCCGTGCTCAATTTTGTCGATGGCAACGGTGAGGACGACACCCAGAGCGGCAAAGGCGTGGACTGGAGAAGCAAACTGAAACTGCTCACGCCTATGCGGTTGGACGAGCTGGGCGTGACCAACGGCACGATAACGTTCCACAATTTCGTTTCCAGCCCGCGCGTCGATCTGAAGATGACCGATGTCAATGGCATTGCGAGCAATCTCACCAATGTCGCGCGTCACGACGGCAGTCGTGTCGCCAACATGCACGCCACCGCCGAGATTCTCGGCCACGCGCCGCTGGAGACCCACGCGCAGTTTGACCCGCTGCGGGACCACGGTGACTTCAAGCTTGCGCTGCGCGTGAGCCACGTTGATCTCACCCAGGCAAATCAACTGGCGCGCGCCTACGCCGGGCTCGATCTTGCCTCCGGCGAGGGCGACTTCACCATGGAACTGGAAGCCAGTAAAGGCGAGCTGTCCGGTTACGCCAAACCGCTGTTTCACCATCTGCAGATCTTCAGCTGGAAGCAGGACGTTGAGCAGGATCACAAGAATCCGTTACAGCTCGTCTGGGAAGCTGCGGCACAAGCAGTCACGTCCATCTTCAAGAACCACAGCAAGGACCAGTTCGCCACGCGCATTCCCATCAGCGGTCGTATTGACGACAAGCAATTGGGCACCTTCAATGCAGTGGTCAACGTGCTGCGCAACGCCTTCGTCAAGGCCTATACGCCGCAGTTGGAGCATTTGCCTCCCGCTGCCGACAAGCACTGACCGCGACGGCGCATGTATCCTCCACGATGCTTGGCTGAACGGGAAACGGGATGGAAATGGGTGATGCAAACCTGCATGTGATCGTGCTGGCGGCTGGTGCTGGCACGCGGATGAAGTCGAAGCGGCCCAAGGTGCTGATGCCGTTGGCGGGGCGTCCGCTGCTCGCCCACGTGCTGGCTGCCGCTCGCGTATTGCAACCTGCCGCCATCCACGTGGTGTACGGTCACGGCGGCGCACAGGTGCTGGCCGCGTTTGCGCAGCAGGCGGATCTGCATTGGGTATTGCAGGCTGAACGGCTGGGCACCGGCCACGCCGTGCAGCAGGCGCTCGGTGAAGTGCCCGATGGCGCCCGGGTGCTGGTGTTGTATGGCGACGTGCCGTTGACCCAGGTGACCACGCTGCAGGACTTGCTGCGCGCGGGCAGCGGTCTGAGCTTGCTCACCACCCGCTTGACCGACCCACACGGCTATGGCCGCGTGCTGTGCGATGCGACGGGTCGGGTGCAGGCGGTGGTCGAGGAAAAGGATGCCGATGCGGCGCAACGCATGGTCAATCGGGTCAACACCGGCATCCTTGCCGCCGAGGCCCAGGCGTTGCGGGGCTGGATCAGCCGCCTTGATCGCAACAATGCGCAGGGAGAGTATTACCTGACGGATATTTTCCGCATGGCGGCTGAAGAAAATCGTGCCGCACTCAGCGTGGAGTGTGCCGACCCTGTGGAAACGGCAGGTGCCAACGATCCGCTGCAACTCACCGAACTGGAAGCCGCGTACCGGCAGCGTGCCGCGGACACGCTGTTGCACGCAGGCGTGCGTCTTGCCGACCCGCTACGTATTGACGTGCGCGGTACGGTAAGCACCGGTCAGGATGTGGAGTTGGACGTTGACGTGATCCTCGAGGGCGAAGTCGTGCTCGGGGATGATGTGCGCGTTGGCGCGTTCACGCGCCTGAAGGATGTGCAGCTTGCCGCCGGTACCGTGGTGCAGGCGCATTGCGATCTGGACGGTGTCATCACTCATGGTGCCTGCACGATCGGACCGTTTGCGCGACTGCGTCCGGGCAGCGAGCTGGATGCCGGCGCGCATGTCGGCAACTTCGTGGAGACCAAGAAAACGCATATCGGCGAGGGCAGCAAGGCCAATCACCTGACGTACCTCGGTGACACTACCGTGGGACGCGGGGTGAATATTGGCGCCGGCACCATCACCTGCAATTACGACGGAGTGAACAAATTTCGCACGACGATTGGCGAAGGTGCGTTCATCGGCTCCAATACGTCGCTGGTAGCGCCGGTGACGATTGGTGCGCAGGCGACCATTGGCGCCGGTTCCGTGATCACCAGCGACGCTCCAGCCGCCGAGCTTACAGTCGCACGCGGTCGGCAACAGACGCTGGCGGGCTGGAAACGACCCGTAAAAAAGCAGTGAGCGATTCGATCACACGTAACGCCGGGTGCGAGTCGGGTGGTTGCCTACACGTAGCGCCAGCCGTCAATCTCCACCAGCAATTCACTGCGGCAGATATCGGCATGCAACAGCAACAGCGGAACGCATGGCAGGCGTTGCTGCAGGAAAGCGCGCACGCGTGGCACGTCGGCGGTGTGGCGGACGTAGACTTTCAGGTTGGATCGAGCATCGAAACCGGTGGACATGTCCGCGCTGGCAAGCAGTGCATCGAGGTTGGTCAGGATTTCCGCAAGCTGCGCGTCCAGATCGTGTTGATGTGTGGAGGCGTGGCCGACCACGGCGGCGGTGCCGGAGATCGCCAACGCGTCCTGAGCCGGCAACGTGGTCGCGCGCGCAAAGCTCGGTGCCGTGCGGCCATACTGGCGCGGGTAATCCCACGCACTGACCTGGCGCGGGTTCTCCACGCGCGTGCCGGGTTGGTCGCAGGCGAGCAGGTAGACCTGCAGATGATGGGCCGGACCGTGATGACCGAGCGCGCTGGCAGCGGGGAAGCCGTCGGCGAAAAACGTACTCATGCCCCGGGCGCGACCGTCGCAAAAGTGCTTGTAACGTTCCGCGTCACCGAGGCCCTGGTTGATCGCGCCCATGTAGTTCCAGATGCGCAGCACGTGGCGTTCGGGGCGCTGCTCGAGGAACCGGCACAATTGCGCGTATGCGAATTCGGCCGCGCCTTCGGGACCGCCATGTTCGCGCTCGTCGAGGTTCACCGCAGCGAACAGCCAGCCGCCACCGGCCGACCATTGCAGGGTGTCCTCGACGCCACCGCTGACCGGCGCGTCAACCTGCCAGATCTCCAGCGGTGCCGGCGTCTGCAGCGGCTCCAGGGCCACGCGCAACCAGCGCGGGTCGTCCACCGGTAGGTTGTCCGCGCCAAACACAAACGTGGCGAGTGTTTCCGGCGCAGCGAGCGCACGCTGCGCGCCGAGCAGGGCGTAGGCAATCTTTGGTGCGGCGCGCAACGGCGGCGTAATCAACGGTTTTTCACGGGCTGAAACCATAGCTTGCCATCGAGGTCAACAAGGCCGCTATGTTACACTTTGCAGCCGCTGCCACCGGGGGGAGGCAATGCATAACGGGTGTGGAATCAAGCATGGCAGAACAAACAGCGGCACAGCACGAGTTGGCCACATTGGTCGTGGAGTGCCTGAACCTGGAAGCCGTCACGCCAGAGCAGATCGACCCGGATGCGCCGTTGTTCGGGGGCGAGTTGGCCCTCGATTCAATCGACTCACTGGAAATCGCTTTGGCCGTATCCAAACGCTACGGCTTCCAGTTGCGTTCGGACAACCCGGACAATCAGCGCATCTTCACCAGCTTGCGCACCTTGTCCGAACACATCGAGCAACATCGCGCCGATTGAGTGCGCGCCGGTTCGTCACGCGGATTTGCGCTGTAGCTGCGACGCTATGGGTTCCCGTGGGGTAGTGATGAAACCGAGTGTGACCATTGCTGTACCGCTCCCTGATCCTTCGCCAAGGCGCTGGCTGTGGCTCCTGCTGTTGGCTTACCCGGCGTTGATCGCGGCGGGCATGTTGACGCAGCGCGAGATATTTCCGCTGCTCGCGCTGATGGTATTGGTGACTGCCGTATTTCTGCCGAAAATCCTGAGTGGTCGGGTGGCCCCGACGCTGTTGTGGCTGGGTATCCAGGGCCTACTGCTGGTAGTGGCACGGCTCGGTTTTGCCGAATTGGTATTGGAAGCGGTGCCGGTGGTGATCAACGCACTGCTGGCGTGGTGGTTCGGGCGTACATTGTTCAGTTCCCGGTCGCTGGTGGCACGCTGCATCGTCGCCATCGAGGGTGAGGCGCGCTTGCACGAACGCGGGGTGGCGCGTTATGCGCGTCAGCTCACGGCGTTCTGGGCGGTCTTGCTGGGGGTCAATGCATTGCTGCTTTCCGTGTTGTTGCTGTGGGCCGGACCGTCGGGTGCGCTCGTGCGTTTCGGCGTCATGCCGGCGCTGGGAATCGACACATGGTGGGCCGGAGCCTGGCTGCGCGCAGGCGGCTACGTGGTGGTCATCGGGGCATTTGCCCTGGAATACCCGTACCGACGCTGGCGCTTGCGCCATCTGCAGCACCTGAGCTTGCCGCAGATGTTGTTGCGCCTGGCAGTAAACTGGCCACGCGTCTTGCGTGATCAGGCCGCCGAACGATGACGGACGTGGCCGCGTTCACGCAAGCGTGCTGCATCGGGGCTGCGCATCCGGCATTGTCCGGGCATTTTCCGGGGCGGCCGTTGGTGCCCGGAGTGGTCTTGCTGGAGCAAGTGGCACTGGCGCTGCGTAGCTGGCGGAAACAGCGGATGGTGCGAGTGCTGGAGGCGAAATTCATCGCGCCGCTGCTTCCCGAGCAAACCGCGCAAGTGTGTCTCACTGCGATGTTCGGAGACACGCGCGCGCGATTCGAGATCCAACGTGACGGCATCGTGCTGGCACGTGGTGTGGTCGAAGGAGCGACATGAGCAATTCAGAACATTGGCACGATCGACCAGAGGGCGGCGGGCACTTCGCGATCTGGCTGATCCGCACCATCGCGCTGTACGGCGGCCGGCCTGTCGCACGCCTGTGCCTGTATCCGATTACGGCGTATTTCTACGTGCGCCGCGGACCAGAACGTCGCGCCTCACGGCTTTACCTGCAGCGTGTGTTCGGCCATGCGCCGACGCAGTGGCAGGTGTTGCGCCACATCCACTGTTTTGCTGCAACGATTCTCGATCGGGTGTTTCTGCTGGCGCATGGGGAAACGCCGTTTCAGATCGAGACGCAGGGGCTGGACCTGCTGGACCAGCGTCTCGCATGGGGTCGTGGCGTGTTGCTGCTCGGCTCACACCAAGGCAGTTTCGAAGCACTGCGGGCAATCGGTGCGCGGCGCCCGAATATGCGCCTGCGCGTCGTGCTGGACAAGCAGAAGACGCCGGCGTTGACCGAGTTGCTGGAGGCGTTGGCGCCGCAACTTGGAGCCTGCGTGATCGACGCCGCGCAGGACGGCACCTCGATCGCGCTGGCGATGGCAGAGGCCTGTCAGGAAGGTGCCGTGGTGGCCATGCTGGCCGATCGCGGTCGCGCCCACGAAGTATTGCAACGCGTGGATTTTCTTGGTTCCTCCGCACCGTTTCCAATCAGCCCGTGGTTGCTGGCCAATACGCTGCACGTGCCGGTCGTGTTGTGCTTCGGGTTGTACCTGGGGGGTAACCGCTACCGACTGGTCTTCGAGCCGTTTGCCGACCGGGTGGAAATTCCGCGGCACAGGCGCACGGAAGCGTTGGGTGCACTCATCGCCGGTTATGCTCGGCGCCTGGAGTATTACATCCATGCCGCCCCTTACAACTGGTTCAACTTCTATGATTTCTGGCAAGACACGCCGGTGGATGCCGGGACTGGCGCTGAGCCTGTCGTTGATGTGGACGCTCACGTCGGCGTCTGAGATTCAGCCTGAACCGGCCGCCACCACGCCGTCGACGGCGGTAGCGCAAACGCTGATTGCAGCGCTGGGCCGCCCCGCTCCCGCGCGCACCGCGTTTGCGGAGGCGCGCTTCATGCACATGCTGGATCGTCCGCTGGTCGTTTCCGGGGAACTTGCGTGGCTCGGCGGTGATCGCCTGGAACGCCGTGTGGACAAGCCCAGGGCGGAGACCGCGACGATTGCCGACGGTGAAGTGACCACGCAGCGTGCGGGGAAAAGTCCGCGCCAGTTTTCACTCAAACGTGCACCGCAGTTGCAGGTGTTGCTGGACAGCTTTGTCGCGTTGCTCAGCGGTGACGCTGCGCGGCTGCAACAGGCCTTTGTCGTGCAAGTGCAGGGCGATGCAGCAGGTGCGTGGACCCTGACGCTCACGCCGCGGGACGCGCGGGTTGCCAGGACCATCGCCAGCATCGTCATTAATGGCCATGCCGGCGACTCCCGCTGCATGCATGTGCAGGAAGCTGATGGTGATCTGGCGGTGGACCTGCTCGGCCGACTCGCGGTGGAAATGCCGGCACAGCCCACGCGCGACGCACTGCAGGCACTGTGCAGGAGTGCACCCTGAGCATGGGTCGCAGCGGCCGCGCGGTATTGTTGCTCGGCTGGCTGTTGGTGCTGTCCGGTCTGGGCTGGGTGGTGAGCCAGCGACTGCACGTGAGTACCGATCTGCGCAGTTTCATGCCGGCGCCAACGACGCCCGATCAACGCTTGCTGATGGAACAAGTAGGCGAGGGTCCGGGATCGCGGCTGTTGTTGCTGTCGATCAGTGGCGCCTCGGACGCCAGCCTTGCAGCCTTGAGTCAGGGCCTCGCTGCGGCGTTGAAACAAGATTCGCAATACAGTCAGGTCATCAACGGCAGCTTTGATCTGGGCGCGCTCGATGCGCGCTTGTTGCCGTATCGCTACCTGCTGTCACCCACACTGGACACCCAGCCGCTGGACGAAGCGTATCTGGCCGACCAATTGCAACAGCGTGTTGACGATCTGTCGTCGCCCGCCGCCAGCTTGTTGAAGTCATTATTACCGCGCGACCCGACGCTGGAGATGTTGAAGCTGGCGCAGTTGTGGGCTCCGGCGAAGTCACCAGAAGTGCGCGACGGGGTGTGGTTTTCATCCCGGAACGAGGCGCTGCTGCTGGTGCAGACGGTGGCCGCTGGCTTTGACCCAAGCGCACAGGAAACCGCGGTGGCCGGCATCCAGCGGGCGTTTCACGCCTTGCCGGGGAGTGCCGGGGCCGAACTCGAGCTGAGCGGACCGGGTTATTTCAGCGTTCTAATGGGAGCGCAGACGCGACATCAGGCAGACTGGATCGGGCGCATTTCCACCGTGGGTTTCATCGTGCTGTTGTTGCTGGCGTATCGCAGCGTGAGTTCGTTGTTGTTGTCGGCGTTGCCGATTGCCAGCGCCGCGCTGGCGGGTATCGCGGCGTTGACGCTGGTGTATCCGCAAGTTCACGGCATCACCCTGGCATTCGGCTTTACCTTGCTCGGCGTAGCCCAGGAATATCCGATCCGTGTGCTCAGTCATCGGCGTGCGGGGGAAGACGCCGTGGACAGCGTACGCGCGCTGTGGCCGCTACTGCTCACCGCGATTGCTTCGGCGTGCATTGCCTATCTTGCGTTCTATGCGTCTGGCGTCAACGGACTGAAACAGTTGGCGGTGTTCACCATCGTCGGTCTGCTGGTGGCTGGCTTCAGCACCCGCTATGCGCTGGTGTATCTGCTGCCGCGGCGCGTGCGCGATGTGGCGGACATGCGCTGGCTTGCACGTGCGCGGGCTCTCGTCGATCGGTTACCGCGACCGCGCTGGATCCCCGCGCTGGTCGCCGTGGTGATCATGGTGCTGCTCGCGCTCGCGCCCGGTCCGTTCTGGCAAAACAACCTGGCCGCGCTGACTCCGTTGCCCACGGCAATGCTGCAGCACGACGCGCGTTTGCGTAAAGCACTGGGCGCGCCTGACGTGCGCTACCTGCTCGTGCTCCAGGCGCCAACGGCGCAGGGCGTGCTGGCGTTGTCCGAACAACTGCAACCGCGGGTGGATGCGCTGGTGGCCAGCCATGCGGTGGATGCCCTGGAGTTGCCGTCACGCTATCTGCCGCCGGCGGCATTGCAACTGCAGCGTCAGGCGAAATTGCCCGCTCGTGAGCAACTGCAAAGCGAGTTGCACACCGCGTTGGAAGGCCTGCCGTTTCGCCCCGATACGTTTGCCCCATTTGTCGCTGACGTGGCAACGGCGCGCAGCTTGCCGCCGCTGACGCCCGCCGCTTATGCGCAAAGTCCGCTGGGACAGCGCCTCGCGGCGATGCTGGTGGAGCGCGACGGACACTGGCTGGGCCTGGGTACGGTGAGCGGCGTACACGATGTCGCTGCATTGCAGGCGCTGGGCGCTGCCAGTGGCGGCAACGTGCGTCTGCTGGATCTGAAAGCCGCATCGGAATCATTGATTGTCGACTATCGCACGCGCATCCTGCAGGCGTTGCTGGTGGCTGCCGGGTTGCTGGTGCTGACCATCAGTTTTGCCTTGCGCAGCGTACGCCGGGCCTGGCATGTGCTGGCGCCGATGACGCTGGCGACATTCCTGGTGCTGGCGGTGGAGCGTGCCATGGGTATCGAGATTTCGCTGTTCCATCTGGTCGCATTGATTCTTGCCGGTGGCCTGGGGTTGCACTACGCGTTGTTCTTCGAGCGCGATACGGGCGATCCGGCGGAGCAACGACGGGTGCTGCATGCCACCATCGTGTGCGTGTTGTCCGCGCTGCTGGTGTTCGGCATGTTGGCGTGGGCGACCATTCCGGTGTTGCGTGCGATCGGGCTGACGGTGAGTCTGGGCGTGGCCTTTCACTTTTGTCTGTCGATCCTGATGGCGCCGCACGTCCATGTTGCCGAAGGCTGACTGGGCGCACCTGATCCCGCACGCGGGCACGATGTGCCTGCTCGACGGCGTGCTGAGCTGGGACGAGCGCAGCATCCACGCGCTCAGCGCCAGCCATGCGCGTGCCGACAACCCTTTGCGCAGCGCACAGGGTTTGCACGCGATCCATCTGGCCGAATATGGCGCGCAGGCGATGGCCGTGCACGGTGCGTTGTTGGCGCGCGCGCAAGGCGCGACGACGCCACGCCCGGGTCTGCTGGTCAGTCTGCGCGATGTGCAGTTGGTCGAGGAATACGTCGATCAACTGGACGGTAACCTGGACGTTCACGCGGAGTGCCTGCATGCCGACAGCGGCAGCGCACAATACGCATTCCGGGTCGAGCATTGCGGTTGCCTGCTGGCCAGTGGGCGTGCCGCCATCATTCATCCCGCGCACTGATTCGTCGAGGTCGGCATGTCCACATCGCAGTCAATACGTCGTGCCCTGGTCACGGGGGGAAGTGGTGATCTGGGCGGCGCCATGTGTCGCGCACTGGCTGCCGCCGGCTATCAAGTCATCGTCCACGGCAATCAGAGTCTGTCCCGAGCCGAGGCCGTCGCTGCCGCGATTCGTGCTGCCGGTGGCAGCGCCCAGGCCACGGCCTTCGATGTGACCGATGCCGGCGTGACGCGCTCCGCGCTGGATGCCTTGCTGGCCGAAGGCCGTATCGATGCGGTGGTCAACAACGCCGGCATTCATGACGACGCACCCATGGCCGGCATGAGCGCAGAGCAATGGCGGCAGGTGATCGACGTGTCCCTGCACGGCTTCTTCAACGTGACCCAGCCGCTGTTGCTGCCGATGGCGCGCGCGCGCTTTGGCCGCATCGTCTCGGTCAGCTCGGTCGCGGCGCAACTTGGTAACCGCGGCCAGACCAATTACGCAGCCGCCAAGGCCGGGCTGCATGGCGCCACCCGCTCGCTCGCGCGCGAGATGGCTTCGCGCGGCATTACCGTCAACGTAGTCGCGCCGGGCGTGATCGAAGGGCGCATGGCCGACGCGGCGTTTTCAGCCGAGCGCATCCGCGAGCTGGTGCCCGCGCAACGTGCTGGCAAACCCGAAGAGGTGGCGGCGCTGGTGGCATTTTTGTGCAGCGATATGGCCGGCTACATCAATGGTCAGGTGATCGGCGTCAATGGCGGCATGGCTTGATCCAGCGCTACTTGTTCAAGTTGCCGCATGGTGGCGTCGCGGCCGGGCTGGCAGGCGGCGTCGGTGTGACCCGAAACAATTCCGGGTGTTGTCGCGCCCGGGTCAGGTCCTGCATGTGCTCGCGCAGAACTTCCCCGCCATCGGCCACAGCGCGCTCGATGATCATGGCCGCCAGGCCCTCGAGCAACTCCACATTCTCGCGCAGGCGGGCGCGAATGCCGGCGTCATTGAGCTTGGCACGCAGACCGCCGTTCAACGCGGCAAACCACGCCAGTTCGCGCTGGTCGAGCAAACCCTCGGGGTTGCGTCCATGCGAAAGTGGATGCCACTGCACGAAGAACGCCTGCATGCGCGCATTGAGCGCCTGCGCTGTCTCCAGTTCACGCGCCATGTCCATGAACAACGCCTGGTCGCCGAGCCGCTGCTGGAACACGAGTTGGCACAGGACACCCCAGTAATACGAGTAGTCCCATACCAGTTTGATGGGCATGAGCTGGGCGTTGCCGAACAGCGGGTACTGGTGGCGATACAGCAACAACGTACTGGCGTAGAACGAGAAGTACAGGCGCTGGTAAAACCGCGCGTACGGGGCGAGGACTTCGCCAGCGCGATCATGCGCAATCAACATGCATATATAGGTGTTGGAAATCGCGATGAAGTCGCTGCCCGGCGAATAAAACGGGTCGAGAAACAGACCGGCTTCCCCGGTAAGCGCCCACCGGTCGGCGCTGAATACCTGTTCGCAGCCGTAGGAGATATCCCGCAGAAAGTGGAAATCCAGCAGCTTGTCCCGGCAATTCTCCACTGCCCGCGCCAGCGCGGGTTGATGCTGGCCGAGCCACGCGCAGGCACGCGGGAAATCGTTCATCGTTTGCAGTGGATGCAGTGTTGCATCGGCCACAATGCCGACAGAATGCGCACCTGATGCCAGCGGGATCAACCACGCCCAGTGCCCGTTTCCCAGCAGATGGTTGGTGGAGCGCCAGCGTTCCGGCGGGCGACATTGCGCGCGCCATGCGGAGTCGTTGACCCAATCATCTACGACCAGGCGCTGGTCCAGGCGAAACCACGCGGCGTTGACGTGATGGCCATTGTCGCGGGTCAGCTCCAGTCGCCGCCGTAGCAGGCCCGCGCGCCCGGAGGCATCCAGCAACCAGCGTGCGCGCAAGGTGTATTCGCCCTGCGCATCGCGACAGCGCACGGTGTGCTGCGCATCTTCATCACCCAGTTCGAAGCCACGTACGCTGACTCGGGGGCGAAAGTCGATGCCGCGCCGCAGCGCTTCGGCGCCCAGAAAATTCTCGAAAATGCCGCGATCAAGCTGATAGCTCGGGGTGGGCAAATCTTCGCTCACTCCAACTTCGGTCACGCCAGCGAGATCGTCACGCCCTTCGGACAGGAAGAAACGCAGGCCAAACTTGCGGATCTGGGCGTTCTCCAGATGCTCGCGCAGACCAAGGGTTTCCGCGAAGTAGTGCGCGCCGATCTCCACGGTCGACTCGCCAACCTTGTGGGCCGCTACGGGCAGCGGGTGGTTCTGACGCTCAAGGACCACAATGTCGAGGTCGGCAAACTCGATACGTAATTGCAGCGCCAGGGTAAGACCCGCCAGGCCGCCGCCAAGAATCACCACCTCGTGCAGGGCGTCGGTGCGCGCCGAGCTGCGGACCGGCGTGCCCGTCACGGTGCCAGCGAGGCGAGCGCCCCGTCAGACGTACTGCCTGCGTCCACGATGATCGGCGCCTCGCGCGATCGCCGGTAGCTGGCGATGGCATCGCCGTAATGCAGAATGCGGCCGATCGTGAACAGCGTGATGCGGGTGACATCGCGCACCGGACTGAGGTGGCTGGCGCGGAACTCCGAGTGATAGCGTGACGCGATAGGCACGGAAACGATGCCGATGTTTTTCTCGCGTGAGGCGGTGATCAGCAACGCCGCTTCAAACACGAAATCTTCCGCCGGCAAATCCACCAGCTCGAGCGCTGCCGCGGGATACCAGCGCTGGCCGCTCTGGGTGTCCGCGACCGGTCGTCCACAACCCCAGGAGATACCCCAATCGGCCACCGCATTGGCACGTCGCCGCGCTGCGGGCTGTTGCTCGCGGTCGAGCAGGCGCGCCCCGATCACGATGTGGCCGGGATAACGAGTAGCGGCGGCCAGGATTTGCGGAATGTCGGAAGCCAGGTGCTGACCATCGCCGTCCATGGTCAGTACCGCGGTGTAGCCTTGCCGCCGCGCTTCGCGAAAGCCGTGGCGCAACGCTTCACCCTTGCCGCAGCGTGTCGCGTGGCTCAATAGCGTCACCGGCAATCTGCCAACGATCTCCGGGGTGCGGTCGTCCGAACCATCGTCGACCACGATCACCGCTGCTCCAAGTGCCAGCACCGATTCAACCACGGATTGAATGGCAGCCTCTTCGTTGAGACAAGGGATCAGTACGCACCAGCGAGCAGTAGGGGTCATGCGACGCGCTCCATGTCAATTTGCAGCCCGAGTGCGGTTGCTGCTGCGAGCTGGCAACGACCGGCGGCGCGGGTCAACAGTATCAGCAGCGCCAACGCCGGTGCCGAGGTATTGTTTTCTCGCCAGGTCGCCAACGGCTCGTCCAGCGGACTGTCGGCGCAAAGCGGGGTCAGTTGCAAGTCAAGCCGCGCCAGGGTCGCAGCGCCGGGTTCCGGTGCCAATACCAGGGCACACCCAAATGCTTCATCACAACCGGTGACCTCACCCAACGGACCAGCCGCCGCAGTGTCGCTGCACACGAGTAATACCGGCTGTTGTCCCCCGAGCGCCTGGCTTGCCGCTTCCAACAGGCCCGCGCCGAAGCTGGCGCGCTGAGCCGCCACCGCGGTGGACGCTGCGTGGCAGCCGACGGCGATGGTCCAGTAGCCCACTGCCGCGTTGTGCACCGAGTTGTGAAAGCGGGTCGGCGACAGTTCGGTCGGCGCGTGCGCGAGCGTCCTGCACATGTAATCGGTGGTGGCCTGATCGCCATCCGCCGAGGCAAACACGCATGGCAACATCGCTGCATCGCGTCCACTCATGGCCACTGCCTGCTGCGCCACTTCCACCGCCAACAGCACACTTTGCGGAGCGCGTCGCCGCTCGTTGGCCGGAAGGATGGCGGCATTGGGCCGGCTGCCGGGTGACGTCGGCGTGGCGCCGGCCAGGACGCGGCCGAATGCGGCAAAGTCTGCCAGGTGCGGCGACCACACGCCGACACCTTCCACGTACACGCGCAGCGTGTTCATGCCTGGAACCCCGCGCGGGCAAAGGCCAAGCAGGCGTTGTTGCCGCCAAAGCCGAACGAGTTGCTGAGCGCCACGGCTACGCGTTGCTGCTGGTTGTGCCAGGCGAATTGTGGGCCACAGGCGGGATCAGGCGTGGTGCCGCCCAGATTTCCCGGAATCAGGTCGTGCGTGATCGCCAGCAGCGTGATGGCCGCTTCGAGGATACCGGCGGCGCCCAATGTGTGGCCGGTGAAGCCCTTGGTGGAACTGGCGCGCGTACTGGTCGGAAAAACCCGGCTGACCAGGGCTGCCTCCACCTCATCGTTCTTGGTGCTGGCCGTACCGTGCAGGTTGATGTAGTCCACGTGCCGAGGCTGCAAGGCAGCGTGACTCAGCGCTGCACGCAATGCCAGTTCGGCACCCAGGCCGTCCGGGTGTGGTGTGGACATGTGATGCGCGTCGCTGGATTCGCCGTAGCCGATCAACTGGGGCGCATGCGCTGCCGTGTCAACGCGTTCCAGCAAGGCGAAGCCGGCTGCTTCGCCGATGGAAATCCCGTCGCGGGTCGCGTCGAAGGGCCGGCACGGTGCGCGGGACACCAATTCCAGTGCATTGAAGCCGAACAGGACACTGTCGCACAACGTATCGACGCCACCAACCACGGCTGCGTCGACCACGCCCAGGCGAATCATGCGCTCCGCGCTGGCAAACGCTTTCGCGCTGGACGAGCACGCGGTGGAGATGGTCAGACAAGGCCCTTCCAGCCCCAGCGCCACACTAACAAAAGCTGACAACGAATGCGGGGTATGGATTGCCGGACGCAGCATGGCGTGGGCAAACCCGCCGTCAGCATCGAGCGTGCGGTAAGCCTCCTCGGTCGCGCCGATACTCGAGGTCGAGGTACCCAGCAGCAGCGCGATTCGGTTCGCACCGTAACGCGCGCGCGCCTCCAGGACATGCGCAAAAAAGTCGTCCTGCTGCAACCCGAGCCATGCCAGGCGGTTGTTGCGGCACTCCCAGCTCGCATGAGCGGCAGGCAATGGTGCATCTTCCACGCCATCGACGCGCCCGATCCAGCACGCCAGCGGCGAACGACTGAAGTTGTTTGCGCGCAGCGCCGTGCGCTCACTGCGCAGCGCGTCCACGTGCGCATGCAGGCCACGACCCATGGCCGAGGTGGCGGTATATGCAGTAATCGCCAGAGGACTCATGGGAACGGGCATCGCGAAAGCATAACGACCATTGTCCTGCGTGGAGAAGCGGCCTGCGCAGCAAGCGGCAGAATGTCGCCCGCACGGTGCGTTTGCGCGTATCGTGGCGAGTCGCAAATGAAGACGCCGCGAACTCGCGACGGACCGCCAAGCTGGGTACGATCTATATTGAGGGCGTGCTGTGTCGCTGCCATCGAGTTTCGCCGGACCACGCAACACGTGGCGATATCTGGCAGATCGTGACGTTCAGTACGCCGCGCTGGGTACGTTGCTGGTGGTGGCGTTGAGTGCGGGCATCGTGTGGTTGAGCTACGTGATCCACGTGTGTCGTGTGGCTGTCCGTAGCCCTCTGGTGCTGCCTCAAGGCATGGTCGTGCTGGTGTTCGGTCACCAGTTGCGCGGTGGCCGGCTGCAGCGCGATTACCGCTGGCGATTGCGCCGTGCGTTGAGTGTGGTGCGTGCGCAGAAAGTTGAGCGCGTCATGTTGCTGGGTGGGCGCAGTGATGGAACGCGCAGCGAAGCTGCCGCCGGATATGAGTGGTTGCTGCGTCACGGTCTGCCGGCGGACGTACGCGTGGAGCTGGAACAGGACTCGGTTGATTCGCTGGAGAATCTGCGACAGGCGCGCGTACTGTTGCGCAGCCAGGCGCCGGACGCGCCATTGCCAGCGGTGGCCCTGGTCAGCAGCCGCTATCATCTGGCGCGCTGCCGGATGTTGGCTCGTCGTCTGGGTTTCCCGTGCGTGACGATCGCGGCCGAGCCGGTGCTGCCACGGCGTGCGCGCTACGTCGCTGCGCTGTTGCTGGAAGCAACGTATTTGATGTGGATTGATGTCGGCATGCGCTGGGCGGCGCTGACCGGGCGCAAGCACATGCGCGCACGCCTGCGCTGAGCGTGGCCATGTTTGGGTACCGGGAATACAGCCGTCAACATGCGCGGGTTGCGCGATCCTGCCGGCACAGTCAGGAAGAAAAAATTGGCGCGTTTGCGGCTGTCGCCGATGTTGTCCTTGCTGCTTCCGTCGATCGCGTTCCGTCAGGTTCGCTGCCGGGTCCGGCGCTCGTCGAGCTGCCCGGCGGCACTACTGCGGTGCAACCGCCAGCGGGTGTGGATCCAGTCGCGCAGCGGCGCCATCGCTGGCAGCGTACCGGACACTGCCTGTCGCAGCAGATCTGGCGCACGCGGCGTTGCATCGCAGCAGGTGTGGCGCCCGGCTTGCTAAGCTCGGTGCATCCAGCCAGCGAGTCATGCGATGAGTGAGCAAGCCGATCAAGCCGAGAGTTTCCTGCGCGAATTGCAGGATCGCATTTGTACCGCTATTGAACAGGCGGACGGCGGCGCGCGTTTCGTCGAAGATGCGTGGACGCGTGCGGCCGGTGGTGGCGGCCGTAGCCGCGTGTTGCGCAACGGCACGGTGTTCGAGCAGGCAGGGGTCAACTTCTCGCGGGTGTCCGGGCAGCCGTTGCCACCCAGCGCCACGGCGCACCGGCCGGATCTGGCTGGCGGCAGCTTCGTCGCCACCGGGGTGTCGCTGGTGCTGCATCCGAAGAACCCGTACGTGCCGACCACGCACGCCAATGTGCGCTACTTCGAGGCCAGCAAAGATGGTGTGGAACCGGCTTGGTGGTTTGGTGGCGGGTTCGACCTGACTCCGTTTTATGCCTACGCAGCAGATGTGCGTGACTGGCACCGCGTCGCCCACGACCTATGCGTGCCGTACGGCAGCGACGTCTATGCGCGTTACAAGCAATGGTGCGACGAATACTTCTATCTGAAGCATCGGGACGAAAACCGCGGCGTCGGCGGCTTGTTCTACGACGATCTGAACGAAGGTGGCTTTGAGCGCTGCTTTGCCTTCACCCGCGACGTGGGCCAGGGTTTTCTCGACGCGTATCTGCCAATCGTCAAGCGCCGCAAGGACACACCCTATGGCGAACGTGAACGGGAATTCCAGCTCTACCGCCGTGGCCGCTATGTGGAATTCAACCTGGTTTACGACCGCGGCACCTTGTTTGGCCTGCAGTCGGGCGGGCGCACCGAATCGATCCTGATGAGCCTGCCGCCGCGCGTGCGTTTTGAATATGCCTACGTCCCGGAACCAGGCTCAGCCGAAGCGCGGCTGGCAGATTATCTGCGACCCCGCGATTGGCTGTCCTGAAGGCGGCACGGCAAACCGGCCGGCGCCTGACGTGCACTGCGCACCGCGCAGGCCACACCAATATCCGCAGGGTGGGCACTGGCCGCAGGTTCTGGTGTTGGTTTTGCCGGTTCCGCAATAAATCGCGGACATGCGGCGGAGACGCCCGTACTGTGGCCGGCATCCGCTGACAGCCGCGCCAACGAGGTTCAGTTGCGCGTTGCCTCAGGGTGCCGTGCCGCTGAACTTCACCACAGTTGCGCCTTTTACCGGTCCGATCTGCGCGCTGTCACTCACCTTCAGCACCACCTCGCGGCGAAACTCCAGCGTGCCTTGCACAACGGCGTGCGGGCCGATGACGATCTGCGGGGTACGCGTGTTCCAGTGAAACCAGCCGGTGAGCTTGTTGACCAGAATGCCGCCTTCCACACGGGAGTTGGCACCCACGGTGATGTCGCCGCTGACAGTTTCAATACCATCACCGACGTGCGCGCGATCCAGCGTGATGGTGCCGTTGACGTTGCTCAGCTTGCCGCCAATCTCCGCCCCCGGCGCGAGCTGCATGCGGCCGTTTACCGAACTGGCGGCGCCTTTGACTCGGCTGTCCGCACCCAGCGTGATGCTGCCATTGACCGTATCGAGCGTGTCGGCCGTGGCGTGGTCGCCAAGCTGGATGGAGCCATTGACAGTGCTCGCAGCGCGTACGTGGGCATTGGCATTGATGTGCACCGAACCATTGACGGTGCTTACCTTGCCGGCACTCTGTCCGGCTTCGACCAGTACCGAACCGTTGACCTTGTTGATGTCGCCGCTTTGCGCCAGGGCCAGTCCGGGCAAACCGACGGCGAGTGCGACGAGTAGCAGAACGCGTGAAAGAGGATGCATGGCAGTCTCCGTGGCTTGGGTGTTTCCGAGGCGATCGCGAATTGAGGATGGTCTCCAGTGTCATGGCCGCGTTGTGCACGACGCCGCCCGGGGCACGACGTCCAACGCCAACTCCACTGTCTGAGATGCCGAGTCGTCGCCAATGGTTGCCATGACCTGTGGCATGGTGCGGATTGACGCGGCCGCGTTGCCGCCGCACCATCGCTCGCTCAAAGCTTTTTGATGGAGCGCTCATGCACAAGCTCGTGTTCATTCGCCATGGCCAATCGCAGTGGAATCTCGACAACCGCTTCAGCGGGTGGGCCGATGTCGATCTCACCGCACAGGGCGAGGGGGAAGCAACCGAGGCCGGCCGGCTGCTCAAGGACTCCGGTTATGGGTTTGATGTCGCGCACACTTCGGTACTCAAACGTGCTGTGCGCACGCTGTGGGGCATGCAGGACGCGATGGACGCGATGTGGCTGCCGGTGCTCACGGACTGGCGCCTCAACGAGCGCCACTACGGCGCACTGACCGGGCTGAACAAGGCGAATACCGCGGCCAGATTCGGCGAAGCGCAGGTCAAGATCTGGCGTCGCAGCTATGACGTGCCACCACCGGCGCTGGAGCGTGCGGCGAACGCGGCAGTCAACGATCCGCGCTACGCCACGCTGGCTCCCGAGCAGATCCCCGACACGGAATGCCTGAAAGACACCGTGGCCCGGGTGATGCCCTACTGGCACGAAACGCTGGCGCCGGCGATCCGCGCGGGACAGCGGGTGCTGGTGGTTGCGCATGGCAATTCGCTGCGGGCGATGATCAAATATCTGGACAACATCTCCGACGCGGCGATCGTCGAGTTGAACGTGCCCAACGGGGTGCCGCTGGTGTACGAGTTTGATGACAGCTTGCAGCCGCTGCGCCATTACTATCTGGGTGATGCCGCTGCCATCGCGGCCAAGGCGGCGGCGGTGGCGAATCAAGGCAAGGCAAAATAGGCGCGGCGCGGCGGCGACCATGTCGTTCCACGGCGATCTGGTTGTCCTGCCATGGACAGGCTCCCGGTTGCAGGAATGTCGTCCGCGAGCGAACTCTTGCGCGCGAGCAGGCCGAGGGCATGAGGTTCGTCAGTCGTCCTGTACCGGTTGCCTGGCTAAGCTGGGCAGTGATTCGTTCCCGGCTGCTTGCCACGTACCGAACCGGTCGTGTGACGCCCCGCTCACCACATCGATGAGACCAGAGGAAACGCCATGCGCCAGATAGTGCAAGCTCCCACCCGCTCCCTTGACCAGCAGCGTGATGAATTTTCACGGCGACGCTTCCTGGCAATGCCATTGGCCGGCTCCATGGCATGGGCGGTCGCCGGTGTGGCCGGCGCATACCTTTCGCCGGTGTATGCCGTGTGGGCGCTGTTCATTGCCACCGGCTGCATTGCCTACCTGGGCATGTTGCTGTCGCGGTTCACTGGGGAGAATTTTCTCGACAAGTCACGCCCGAAAAATACGTTCGATTCGTTGTTCCTGCTGACCGTGCTGATGGCGCTGCTGGTGTACGCGATCGCCATTCCGTTTTTCCTGCGCGATTACACTTCGCTACCGCTGAGCGTGGGTATCCTCACCGGGCTGATGTGGATTCCTGTGTCGTGGATCATCCGCCACTGGATCGGCATCGCCCATGCCGTGAGCCGCACGGCGTTGGTGCTGGCTGCGTGGTATCTGTTTCCGGCACAGCGCTTTGTGGTGATTCCCGCGGTGATCGTCGCGATCTACGTGTGTACCATGCTGGTGCTCGAGTCCCGGTGGCGCGCATTGCAGCGCACCTGAGAGCGAACGGATGTATTGACATTCGGCATCCGCGCGCGGTGGTGCGGTCGCTCCAGGGGACGGGGAGCACCAGCCACGCCAGTGTTGTCAGTGGCGGGGTGCTCGGCACACCGGCAGCCTGATGCGCGATGATCAGGGGGTGATGGTCACGTCGATCTCGAGCGGGTAAGTCGACGTGTCGGGCAGGCTCGGTGGCGGCGGCAGCGTGGTGGTGCGGAACCATGCGGCAAGACAAGTGGCGACAGGCGTGGCCGGTTGCACCACAACCGCACTGGGTGTGCCGTCATGGTGCACGTCGGCGACCAGGGTGAACGGTGATTTGTCGGCCGGGGCATTGCGCTTGATACAGGCGGTCAAGGCAGTGGTGGTCGGGCCGTCAAGCTGTGCCCACAAAATCTTCTGGTAGGCCGGGCCGGTGCTGGCCGCTTCGATCAATCTGCCGCGCAGGACCCGCGCGACGAAGCTGGTCGCCGCAGCAGCGGGCGCCGCGGACGTGGCCGATGGCGCCGGCGCGGCTGACAGCGCCGATGCTGTGCCAAACAGCAGTGCGCGGGCGAGAGCAATAATCAACGCGTGGCTCCGGGGCCGAGGTGCGCACACTGTAGCAGTGCCTCAGCGCGCCCTGGCGGCGGACGGTTTCAATCGGCGCGGTGCGGCAGCGCCAGATATTCCTCGCTGCGCATCTCGATCAGGCGCGATTCGGTGCGCCCGAACGCCGCACGCAGGCGCTCGCCTTCGTACAATTCGGTGATGGGTGCGGCGGCGGACAGCACCAACTTGACGCGGTGGTCGTAGAACTCGTCCACCAATTGCACAAAGCGCTGGGCTGGGTCTTCGCTGTACACGGTGAATTGCGGGACGTTGGCGATGATGATGGTGGGGCCGGCCTTGGCCAGCGCAATGTAATCGGCGACTGCGCGGGGGCCGTCGCAGAGAGCGGCAAACTCGAACCAGAGGATGTTGTCAGCACGCTTGATCAGCGCGATGTCCCGGCCCAGCACGTGCAGCGCGCCGCCCTCGCGTATCGGTCCGCTGGCCTGGCTGGCAAAGATGCGCTCCAGCGCGCGCTGCGCCTCGGCGCCGGGTGGGGTGAGGTATACCGGCGCCTGCGCCAGTGCGCGCAAGCGCCAGTCATGGGTGGATTGCATTTCCTGCACGTGGCAACGTTGTTCCAATGCGGCGATCACCGGCAGGAAGCGTGCGCGCTGCAAGCCGCCTGCGTACAACTGCGCTGGAGGCGTGTTGGAGGTTGTCACCAGCACCACGTTGCGGGCAAACAATGCGTCGAGCAGGTTGGCCAGGATCATCGCGTCACCGATGTCGTTGACCAGGAACTCGTCCAGGCACAAGACGCGGCACCGTGTGGCAAGTTCCGCAGCAACTTCGACCAAGGGGTCTTGGTGCTGGCCCAGCGCGCGCAAGCTGTCGTGCACCTCGCCCATGAAGCGGTGAAAGTGTCGACGCAAGGCGACGCCGTGCGGCAGGCTCGCCGCAAACAAGTCCATCAGGAAAGTCTTGCCGCGACCCACCGTGCCCCACAGGTAGAGGCCGGGAATGGCCGGCGTGGACTCGGTGCCCAGCAACGCCTTGAGGCGATCGAACAAGCCGCCGCTGGATTCTGCAGCGACGGACAAAGCGGCGTGCATGCGGTCGAATTCCGCCAGCATGGCAATTTGCGTGGGGTCGGCCTCCCAGCGATGTGCGGCAACGCCTTCGCGATAACGGGCGCTGGGCGCCAGGAGCGTGGTCTCAAGCATGAATCGGTCTGTGCAAGGTGCGGGTCGAGGATGCAGCAGCCACCTACGCGTGGCGCAGTGGCGGCAACCAGTCACGCACGGCGTGCTTGATCGCGCCGCGCAGATCCATCATCCGGCGGTGGAAGAAGTGCCCGGTTTCCGGCATGCGGACCAGCTCGGGTGGTTGCTTGAGCGTGGCGATCCAGGCAAACACGGCTTGTGGATCGACCACTTCGTCAGCTTCGCCCTGGATCAGCAGCCACGGGCAGGTCGGGAGCACGAGCTCGCCGAGCGGGCGCATGCCGATCGGTGGCGCAATGCTGATCAACGCGTCGGCGCGCAGTCGCACGGCGTTGCACAAGGTGACGTAGCCGCCAAACGAAAACCCACCCAGCCACAGGGCATCGTCCGGGCGCATGGCACGTACCCATGCCACCACGGCAGCCAGATCGTCGCCTTCACCGTCACCGTCGTCGTACGCACCGGCCGATTCGCCGGTGCCGCGAAAGTTGAAACGCACCGTATCCAGTCCTGACTCGCGCAGTGCGCGTTCGGTCATGGTCACGACCTTGTTGTGCATGGTGCCGCCCTGCTGGGGCTGCGGATGACAGATCACTGCCACGCCACGCCGCGCGGTGGCGGGGGCAGCAATATCGCTGATGGCTTCCAGCTTGCCGACCGGTCCGTCCAGCTTGAAGCTGGCGGCCATGTCCGGAAAACTGACCGGTGCCGAGGTAAGTATTGCGGGAGTCATGCGCTGATGATACCTGCCTCGCCGTCCAGGACGGCAGGAGAACCCGGTTTGCGTGCGGTGCACGGCGTGCGGCGCCCGACAGGCGCTACTTTCGCGGGTGCCTGATTCCACGCCGGGAAGGCTCGCCCACAAGCAGCCCAACGGCAACCCAACGGCGTGTGCGGCGTTGTGGGCGTTATCGGTGGATGATCGCAAACCTCAGTAAGATGAACCGCTGCAATCGACTACTTGCAGGGGAAGACTTTCCGCCATGGTTGTCACCGGGTTTCATTCATCGCGTGCTGGCACTGTGCTGGTGGGGGCGGTGTTGTTTTTCGGCGTGTGCGTCTGGCTGAGTGCCGGGGCCGAGCCGGTAGTGCAGCAGCAAGCGTTCGTGTTGAGCTTGATGCTGTGCACGCTCGGCGTCGTGGCATGTGCCTTGGCACGTCCCGCCACCGCGCTGGTCATCACGGGTGGCTTGTTCCTGGGCCTCAAGTTCATCTCCGTGTTGAAGCTGCGTTACCTCGATTCCGCTTTGATGCCATCGGATTTTGTCTATTTCGCCGGAACCAGCCTGGTCGATACGCTGCGCCATTATCCGCACCTGTATGCGTTGGGTATCGGTTTGTGCGTAGGTGTACCGCTGTTGTTATGGCTGGTCTGGCGTGGTGATGTGCGCTGGTTGCGTGGGCGCCGCTGGTGGCTCGCGCTGTTGCTGCGCGGTGGCGGCGCTGCCGTGTTCGCGTTGGCGTTCTGGGGGTGCTTGCTGCCACAAGGCGTGTTTGCGCAGATCCATGCGCGCAACGCATGGGAGAAGATGTCTGATGACGCCCAATTGACGAATTTCTTCGTCAACATCAGTGACGCGGATGTGCACCTGCCGGCAATGAGTGACGCTGATAATGCCCAGCAGCAATGGGGCGCGACCGCACACGCCCAACCGTGGCCAACGCACAAGCCCTATCCCGATATCGTGCAGGTCCTGGAAGAGAGCACGTTCGATCCATCGAGCTTCAGCGTGTGCACCGTGCCGCAGTGCCGCGTGCGCATGTTCCACGTCGACGCCAGTACCCGCGGGCACGGGGTGTTGCGCGTGCACACCTTTGGCGGCGGTACTTGGGTCAGCGAGTTTGCTGCGTTGACCGGCATGCCGCACGATATTTTCGGGCCTGGCGGCATGTACGCACCGTACGTGCTCGCGCCGCACATGCGCGACGCATTGGCGCAACAACTGCGTCGGCTCGGCTACACCACGATTGCGGTCTATCCCACGGCCGGTAGTTTCATCAATGGCCGCAACGCATACAACGCCTATGGCTTCGACCATTTGTACGATGCCAGCGAGCTGCATCTGGATGAGTGGGAAGAGACCGACGCGCAGATGTTTGCGGCGGCCAAACGTGCGTACGACATGGCCAAGAAGCCGGGACAGCCGGTATTCGTGATGATCCTCACCTTGAACCAGCACGGTCCACACGATGAGGACCCGCGGGCAAAGTTGCCGGCCCCGTACAATCGCGGCGTGCTGCGTGGATTGAGCAAGAGCGCGGCGCTCAACTTCGACACGTATCTGGCACGCTTGCAGGCGTCCGACGCCGCCATGCGCGGGCTGGAGCACATGTTTCTGGATCGCGCGCAGCCGACCGTCCTGCTGCACTTTGGCGATCACCAGCCATCCTTTGGTGGTCTGATCCGTGACATGCCACGCACGCTGGCGCCGGCACTGCGCCCATACCGTGACTACCTCACCTATTACATGCTGAAAAGTAATTTTGCCGGGCCACCACTGCCTGCCTATCCGATGCTGGATATTGCGTTTCTGCCGACACTGGTGCTGCAAGCCGCGGACTTGCCCGTGGATCCATATTTTTCTGCGGAGACTGCGTTGCGCGATCGTTGCAACGGCTTGTATATCGACTGCACCGTACCGGGCATGCTGGAGTCGTACCATGCGTGGGTGATCGGGCACCTGCATGTCTACGAGTGAGCACGCTTCATCGTGCCACCCACGACGCACAAACTGAGCTGACGCCAATGACCGGCACACATATCGCGCGAGAGTTACCCTTGGCTGCGCGAGTGCAGGTGATTGCCCATCGGGGCGCCAGCGCCCGCTGGCCCGAACACACGCTTGCCGCGTACAGCCAGGCCGCTCGTGATGGTGCCGATTTGATCGAGCCGGATCTGGTCATGAGCCGCGACGGCGTGTTGGTCGCGCGACACGAGAACGCCATCAGCACGACCACTGACGTCGCCGCTCGGGCCGAGTTTGCCGCGCGGCGCACGCGCAAGACGGTGGATGGCCGAACGTGCGATGACTGGTTCTGCGAAGACTTCACGCTGGCCGAACTGCAGACCCTGCGCGCACGCGAACGCCTGCCGGAACTGCGCGGCACGCGGCACGATGGTCAGTTCACCATTCCCACCCTGGCGGAAATCATCGCGCAGGCAGAACGCGACGCTGCGGCGCGTGGACGCGTGCTCGGCATCATTCCCGAGATCAAACACGGCAGTTACTTCCGCAGCATCGGTCTGGCCATGGAGGATGTGTTGCTGGATACTTTGGCCGAACACACGTACACGCGCGCGGCTCCGGTGGAGATTCAGTCCTTCGAGGTCGGCAATCTGCGCTACTTGCACACCCGGCTCCGGCGTCAGCGCAACAACATCCGCCTGTTGCAACTGCTTGACGCGCCACCGCTGCAACCTTGGGATGTCGCCGCGGTCGGCGGCATCCTGGATTACGCACAAATGATGACCCCCGACGGCCTGCGCGAGATCGCGAGCTACGCCGATGCGATCGGTCCGGAGCGCCGAGCTGTCGTCCCGCTGGATGCTGCCGGTGAGTTTGCGGCACCCACTTCGTTGGTGCGCGACGCGCATACGGCGGGTCTCGAGGTGCACGTCTATACGTTTCGTCCCGAAAACCACTTTTTGCCGCGCAGCCTGTGGCTGGGCGAGGATCCGGCAACCGTGAATGCCGCCGGTGCGATCGCCGACATGCGCGCGGCCCTGGACGCCGGTATCGACGCGTTTTTCACCGATGCACCCAGGCTGGGGCGTGCAGCACTGGACGGCTACTGATTGCTGCGTGCTTCCGGGTCGCTGTTGGTTTGGCCGGGGGAACCTGTGCACTGCCGGCTTTGCTCTGCGCGTCGTGGCCAATCTGTGCCGCGCGCAAAGCCGCCGGCCCACCCCGGTGACGCGCCGGAGCGTGGTGCCCGTCACCGTCGCTTCGGCACCGGGACGACCGAGCCTCGTCGAGAGCGCGTTCACGGCGATAGTCACTGGTTTGTCGTTGATTGGCGAACGGGTGAGCCGATCAAAATCGGCTCGTCCTGGCGTGGCTGGCGGTTCGTTAAGGGTGTGCCCATCTGGCCGGCTGGCGGTCGGTTGCGGGCTCCGGTTCTGCCAGGACTCGAGCCACAGCGTGCTGGTGTTGGCATACCCATGCCGGCCGGCCGAAGCCTTTTGCAAGCCCGTGGGCGCTCTGGTCGTAGGCCAGTGCACAAGTAGTAGCAAGTAGATTATCGCCGGCTGCCACTACGGATTGCTGACGGTCCGGAACGGAGCGCACGGTCGCGGCCAGGACCGTGCGGTCACGGCCGCTCGTCTTGGCCTGGCGCATGGCCTGATCGGCCCGTGCCAGCAACACTTCGACCGCCGCACACTCTTCACCTGTGCATTCGGCAATGCCGATGCTGATGGTCAGAGGGCCGTTTGGTTGCTGGATCCGGCTCGCGGCCAGGCGCAGTTGCTCGGCGCGATCAGCGGCTTGCTGCAAACCCACTCCGGGTAGCAACAGCGCGAATTCTTCACCACCCATACGGCCGATAAGATCCGTGGGGCGACTGTGCGTGCGCAAAGCGGACGCCAGCGCACTCAGTACGGCGTCGCCGGCGGCGTGACCATAGTCATCGTTGATCTGCTTGAAGTGGTCGGCATCAACGTACAGCATGGAGGCCGTTTGCTGCTCGCTGTACGCAGCGACCAGGGCACTGCGCGCCAGCACGAGAAAGCGATTGCGTTGCAGCAGGCCGGTGAGCCCGTCCGTATTGGCCTGCTGGCGCAGGCGTTGCTCCAAGTGGAACTGTGCAATCAGTGTGCGCGCCATGAACGCACGCAACACGATCGAGACCATGATGGCCACACCCAACGACATGATGTATTGATCGATGTGCGTGGGATCGACGCTGCCCAGCAACAGCACCGATAACGGGCCGAGCGCACACAGGGTCATGGCGGCAATGAAGTCCCAGCGTCCCGACCAGATTACCGACGATGCCACGGGCAGAAGCAATCCCAACATGATCCACGCTTGTCCTGGCGCCACACCGACGGCGTTGACGCTGATACCGACTTCCAGCACAAACAGGCAAGCAAGGGCGAGCAGGCTGAGTGGCGCTGGTTTTTGCGTACGTCGCGCGGCCAAGGCAATCAGTGCCAGTGGCAGTACCAGCAGCAACCCCCAGCCCGACGCTGCAGTCGTGAGCCCGGGAAGACTCACGATCATTGCGACGGCGTACAGCACTCCCGCCATCAGCAACAGCGCGCGGATCATCGGGGCCATGCGCTTGGCCAGGTAGCGCGCATTTTGCTTGCGCTGCTCAGAGGTCTCGGCGCGGCGGTTGGCGAATGATGGGAACATGGAGTGTTGTGGTACCCGGAGAGTGAAGCCGGTGAGCCAAGAGTCGGAAGTTGGCACAATTGCTACGTTGGTATCGTCGTGACCTTTGGCATAGGTCCGCGGATGGGGAGACGATTTAGCATGGCAAGTGTGAAGACCACGCAGCGGCGTGGCTTTCGTGCGCCTCGAATTCATGCACGCCGGCTACTGGCGTCACGTTGCCTCCACAACATATTTCTGGCGCGCCGCGGCCGTGCTATCCCTCGTCGTCGCCTGGAGTAATCGTTGAAAATTTCCTGTCTTTCCGGTGCCCTGTTTGCTTGCGGGCTTGGCCTGTGTGGCGGTGTCGCACTGGCCGAGGTGCCAGCGCCCCAAGATGCGCCCTATCAGGGCACCTTGCAGATCATGGTGGACGCGACTGACCTCGCGCAGCGCATCTTTCGCGTTCACGAAGTGGTACCGGTGCAGCCCGGGCCGTTGACGCTGTTGTATCCGGAATGGTTACCCGGCAACCACTCGCCTACAGGCCCCATCGACAAGCTGGCTGGCCTGAAGATCAGCGCGAACGGCCAGCCGCTCACCTGGAAGCGCGATCCGTTGAACGTGTACGCGTTCCACGTGCACGTGCCCGCCGGCACCACTGCGCTGGATGTGGAGTTTGAGTACCTTACGCCGCAGAGCAAGTCCCAGGGTCGCGTGGTGATGACGCCGGAGATGCTCAACCTGCAATGGAACGCGGTATCACTGTACCCCGCTGGTTACAACGCCAATCGCATCAAGGCACAAACCGCCGTGACTTATCCGCCGGGCTGGAAGGCGGCCACTGCACTGGAGGTGGCTTCGATCGATGGGAATACGGTCAGCTACAAGCCGATTGATTATGACGATCTGGTCGACTCTCCGGTGTACGCGGGCAAGTATTTCAAACGGGTCGATCTGGATCCGGGGGCGAGCGCGCCGGTGCACCTGAACATCGTTGCGGATGACCCGAAATATCTGGAGATCACTCCCGAGCAGTTGCAAGTGCATCGAAACCTGGTGCGGCAAATGTACAAAATGTACGGCGCGCACCATTACGATCATTACGATTTTCTGTTTTCGCTGAGTGACAAGATGAGCGGCAACGGGCTCGAGCACCACCGCTCCAGCGAGAATGGGGTAAACCCCGAGTACTTCACCGAGTGGGACAAGAACGCGCTCAGCCGCGACCTGCTTGCCCACGAGTTCAATCACTCATGGAATGGCAAGTACCGGCGTGGTGCGGATCTGGCCACTCCCAACTTCAATGTGCCGATGAGCGACACGTTGCTGTGGGTGTACGAAGGGCAGACCCAGTTCTGGGGCTATGTGATGTCCGCGCGTTCGGGCTTGTGGGACGCGCAACAGACGCGCGATGTCCTGGCCCATGCCGCAGCCACGTATGACCAGGGTCGACCGGGCCTGGCGAGTTGGCGCAACGTGCAGGACACCACCAATGACCCGGTGATTGCCCGGCGCCGCCCACTGCCTTATCGCAACTATCAGTCCAGTGAGGATTACTACGTGGCGGGCGCGCTGATCTGGCTGGATGTGGATGGCAAACTGCGCGAGCTGTCCGGCAACAAGCGTTCCATCGACGATTTTGGCAAGGCGTTTTTCGGCATGGACAATGGCCAATGGAACGTCAATACCTACACGTTCACTGATGTCGTCAAGACCCTCAATGATATCCAGCCGTGGGACTGGACGGCATTCCTGCGCAGCCGCCTGGACGGCCATGCATCGTTGATCGGCGGCATCGCGTCACACGGCTGGAAGCTGGTGTATACCGACAAACCCTCAGCCGCCGTGAAGGCAATCGAGGCGCGCCGTGGTTTCACGGATCTCACCTACTCGTTGGGCCTTTCCGTGGGCAAGGCCGGCGATATCGGGGACGTCCTGTGGGATGGCCCCGCGTTCAGGGCTGGCGTGTCCCCGGGCATGCAGGTGGTGGCGGTCAACGGCAAGGAGTTTTCCAGCGACAACGTCAAGGATGCAATTACCGCAGCCAGCAAGGACAAAACCATGCCGGTGCAGTTGCTGGTAAAGAATTTTGACGAGTACAGGACCCTGAACGTCGATTACCACGATGGTTTGAAGTACCCGCACCTGGAGCGCGTCACGGGTACGTCCGACCATTTGGGGGCATTGCTCAAGGCACGCTGACGCAGGCGTGGAGCAGGGCGATCGGCAACCGGCATGCAACGCCGGTTCATGGTGTTGTTGCGGGCTTGCCCGCACAACTTCGCTATACTGCCGGTCCGCCGCGACGGTTGTTTGCCCGTCGCTGGCGGATCGGCTACACCATATGCATGCGCCCGTAGCTCAGCTGGATAGAGTACTGCCCTCCGAAGGCAGGGGTCGTGGGTTCGAATCCCGCCGGGCGCACCAAATCAGTCGCGTGGCAGCCACAGCCTCACCGTGATCATGGCACCAATCCTTTTCGCGGTTGCGGCTTCTCGCGCTGCTCCACGCAAGATGCCGGCATTGGACCGTTCAGTCCAGCGGCGGCTTGCTGTTGCTTTTCGCGGCCACGGGCCGTGGCGTCTCAGTGCCGGTTGGTCGATTGCCCCCCCGCTGCGTGCAAAGCTTGCTTGATAAGCCGCGTTCGAACGTGACCGTAACGCATCGACGTATATACGTCCTCGATCACCGTCATCGTGTGGGGCGAGAGCTTGCGATCGTTCATTGCGTCTTCAAGCGCAATCCGGATGTGCGCTTCGCCGCGTTCGACGCTGTCAACCACGCCTGTGCTGTCGGCTGAGCTGACCCGCGCGCGCAAGTCCGCGAACATGCGTGGACTGGCACCGTCGACCGCGAGTCCGTCGCCCGGCTTTCCTCCCAGCAGGCGGACACACTGTTGCAGCATCGAAGCGGCAGTACGGCGTTCACCGGAACGTGCGCGGAATAGTGAATTCAACGTTCCACTCTGCGCATCCTTGGCTGCTTCAGCGTAGCCATCGGCACTGTCCAGCGTGGTTTCAATGAGGCTGTTGAGGGTCTCGATGTCATGTTCATTGTTCATTTGCTGCGTCCGGAAGGGATTCGCATGCCAAGCCGCTGCCCGCGCAGCGGAATTGCTTCGGTTTATTGAGCATCATCGCGCGTGACGACCGCGCCATCGAATGGGTACCACGCGTTGCACACGTTCATCACCGGCCGCTGCAACTGCGCACCCGCGTCGTGTCGCTGCGCGCCGTCCGCGTGATTGCCACGGTGGTCTGATCGGTGGGTCCTGGACGGGGGCCGAAGTAGTACGCGCCTTGCCCTGGGCGCCCCTGCCACGATCGCTTTTCCCCACGCCATCGAGCTGAGGCCCCAGCACCCCGCGGCCGTCTGGAACGCCGGGTCTGATGCGAATAACCGGTTGTCCTTGAAAATTACCCTGGATGTGCTCGCAATACGTGCTCACGCGGCAGCAACCGTCGGCAGCGTTGCCCACGTTGCCGACGACGTCGGCGGGACATACACATCCGCAATGGACAACTGCCGCTTCTTGGAAGGGCTTGATCCTGATCGGCAACGGCTTCAATCCGAGCCACCCGTACCAGCAACAGAGACGCGCCTAAGGCCGCCGTGAGCGCGGGCGACGCTGCAGCTTATAGGCGGCGAAGGCCTGTTAGCCGCCCGGACCTGACCCGAAAGCAGGGCGGCAGCCGAGACCCGCGCCGGTGTCGGATTCGAGGTTGGCGGGCAGGCGGCATTGGTCCCTGCGCTCAACCAAGTTGAAACGTCTGCCTTTCATTTTGAAAGATGAAGCCAGGGTGAAACTCGCGTCGGCGTCGTAGGTGCCTGATTTAACAGGCTTACGGTGAATGGCACGCGAATTGCTCTAACAACCGTAGCTAAAACCGATACGCAAGCTTGCTGCAACGCAGCGCACATGGTGCGCTGCACAAACCGGGAAGTCAAGCATGAATCAGCGCGTGAAGATCATTGTTCCGATTCCAATGGATGCCGCCGGTGTTGCCGCCCGCGCATCCCAGCTGCCGCAGCGGTTGGTGTTGCCCGGCTTCGAACCGGAGTTCGTGGCTGTTGCGAAAGGCGCTGCCCTCGGCGACAGCGCCTATGACGCCTTGCTGATGGACTTTTCGGTGGTGGAAGCCGGCCTCCGTGCGCAGGAAGAGGGCTACGCTGCCGTATGCATTGATACGGTGAGCGATTCTGGCCTGGATGCATTGCGCTCGCGGCTGGACATCCCCGTCATCGCGCCCGGCGCCGCCGCTTTTCATGTCGCCTGCATGCTCGGCAAGAAATTCACCGTGCTGACGATGTGGGACGAATGGTTTGCGCTCTACGAGAAAACCCTGACTGCCTATCACCTGTGGCCTCGCGTGGCTTCGCTGCGCTCCATCAACACCCGTCCGGATCTCGCGGAGTTGCTTGCTGGCAAGGAAGAAGTGGTCTTCAAGAAACTCGAAGCCGCTGCACTGCGAGCCGTCGAGGAAGACGGCGCGGACGTGATCGTGCTGGGTTCCACCACCATGCATCAATCCCATGCCTATCTGGCGGAGCGATTACCGGTGCCGGTAATCAATCCGGGCCAGATCGCGTGGAAATTGTGTGAAGTCTTTCTGTCTCTCGGCCTTCGGCATAGCCGCAAAGCCTACCCCGCGCCCCAGGCGCCCAACGATGCCGTTTACCACGGCTTCGCCCTTTGATCCATTGGAGGAATCGTATGTCCAAGCTCAGCCGGCAAGAACTGATTGACCTTGCAGTCGACAAGTACTTTGGAAATGTCGATAAAAAGAACATGGATGAGGTACTCGCGTGCATGCACGACGACGTTACCGCGACCATACAAACCGATCACGTTACGCACACCGGTATCGATGGTGTGCGCAAAATGTTTGAAACATTGTTCTCCACCTACAAGAAGACCTGGCACGGCGATTTCGAAGTTACCGCCGATCCTGAAAATCAAACTGTGGCAACTCGTTTCAATGTGACATTGGAGAAACCCGATGGATCGTTCGATCCACCCATGAAGAACTGTAATTTCTTTTATGTCGAAAACGGGAAATTCCGCCGTTATCTCGTATTCATGGATGGTGCCAGCGTTCTGCCGTGATGCCAAGTATTCGCATTGGTTTGGGTGTTATAGATAGTCGGAGAGATTAATGAGCAAGGCACTCGAAGGAATACGGATACTCGATCTGACGCATATGCTTTCTGGTCCCTACGCCGCCATGATCATGACGGACCTGGGTGCAGATACGGTCAAAGTCGAGCCGCTGGGTGGCGAGGGAACGCGCGCCTTGCTGGCACGCAGTGCCAAGTTCTCACGTAACGGCATGGGTGCGTATTTCATCACACTCAACCGGGGCAAGAAAAGTATCTGCATTGACCTGAAGCAAGCTGACGGCCGTGAGGTTTTCTACGACCTGGTGCGCAAGGCGGATGTCGTCATCGACAATTTCAGCGCCGGTGTCACGACCAAGCTGGGTATCGATCATTCTGCCCTCAATGCGATCAACAACCGGATTATCACCTGCTCGATTACCGGCTTCGGCAAGGATGGGCCGAATTACCAGCGTCCAGCATTTGACCAGGTCGTCCAGGGAATCAGTGGGGGCATGTCAATAACCGGAGAAAGCGGAGAGCGCCCAATGCGTTCCGGGATTCCTATCGGCGATCTGGGGGGCGGGATGTTCGCGGTCATGGGTGTACTCGCTGCATTGCAGGCGCGCTCAACACATGGGCACGGGCAGCACGTCGATATCAGCATGCTCGATTGTCAAGTGAGCATGCTCAACTACATGGCGACCATGTTCCTCATGAGTGGCGAAAACCCACAGCCGCTGGGCAACGCGCATTTTGTCCACGTCCCCTACAACACCTATCACACCAGTGATGGGTTCATCATTGTCGCTGTTATCTACGATAGTTTCTGGGAGCGCTTGGTAGAGCTTCTCGACGTCGACGAGTTCCGCGTCGAGAAATACCATTCGCAACCAGGGCGTCTGGCTGATCGAAGTACGATTGACGACAGGCTCAATGAGGTTTTTCGTACCAAATCCACGGCACACTGGCTCGAGCAACTGAATTCTGCGCGTATTCCTTGCGCTCCCGTCAACCATTTCAGCGAAACCCTGTCTGATCCACAGGTTTTGCACCGCCACATGGTCGTGAAGATCAAGCAAGCCGGCGGCGACGAAGTCGAGGTACCGGGTAATCCGGTCAAGTTGTCGCTTGATGGCGAAGACACGTTCGGCTCACCGCCGTTACTGGGCGAGCATACGAACAGCGTCCTTGCCGACATTCTCGGCTATGCGCCGGAGAAAATCTCGGCGTTGCACGGCCAAAAGGTGGTGGGCTGACATGTCTGCCATGGATGTGGTCATCAATGAAGTAGGGCCGCGTGACGGCTTGCAAAGTCAGTCGCGTACGCTGACTGTCGAGCAGCGGCTGGGGATGATCGCGGCTCTGCGGAAGGCCGGACTGAGCAGTATCGAAGCCGGCAGCTTTGTCTCGCCCAAAGCGGTGCCGCAAATGGCCAACACTGCCGAGCTCTTCTCTGGTCTGGCGGATCAGGACCGCGTGCATTACTCGGCGTTGATCCCGAATGCGCGTGGCTACGAATTGGCTCGGGCTGCAGGCGCGCGCACGGTCTCGGTGGTTTTGTCCGCAACCGAAACCATGAACCAGCGCAATATCAACCTGAGCCTTGCACAAACTACCGCTGTCTGTGGGGAGTTGATGCAACGGGCGAAAGAGGATGGCATTCAGGGCTGGGCCTATCTGTCGGTTGCCTACGCCTGTCCGTACGAAGGCCCCACGCCGCCCGCTGAAGTCGAGCGGCTCGCTGCCGCGATGATGGCTGCGGGTGCGACCAGATTGATAATCGCCGACACCATTGGCGCGGCCAACCCGGCGCAGGTGCGCGCATTGATTTCCCCGCTCGTCAGCAGTTTTGGTGCCGAGCACATCGCCTGCCATTTTCACGACACCCGCGGCATGGCGCTGGCCAATGTTCTGGCCGCGCTGGACCTGGGTGTCCGCAACTTTGACAGTTCCATTGGCGGGCTTGGCGGCTGCCCGTTCTCACCGGGCGCGAGTGGCAACGTGGCCACTGAAGACGTCGTGCTGATGCTTGAATCCATGGGGATGCACACCGGCATCGATCCACTTGCGCTGGTCCCGGCGGTGGAATTTTGCGGGGAGTTGCTGCAGAGCAGTCTCGGCGGCCACGCGTTCCGGTGGTTGCACCGCGAAGCGCAGAAAACTCCGGCGGGAGGGGTGTCATGAAATTGGCGTTGAGCTGGCTGGCGCGTTTGTCGCCGTGGGCCCTTATTGCGGGTCTCGGCTACGCCGCCATCTACGTCAAGGTTGCGGTCAAGCCGCTGCCGATGACGCAGCCGCTGGTTGAACAACGCGATCAATTTCTTGCCGGTGTAAATGGCGGAAGCCACTACTGGTTCGTCGGGCAAGACGGCGCTGTGCTCTCGATGGATGCGAAAACTCGGCAGTGGGAACGCGTAGCCCTGACACCTCGCGCCAACCTGCAGGGCATCGCAGCCAGTGGTGACGGCGTGTTGGTGGTGGTGGGCAACGACGCTCGTCTCTGGGTGCGTGGTCACGACGAAAAGTGGGTCGAGCAGATTTTGCCAGTTGGCGATGTGGCCCGAAAACTCATCGACGTGGCATTCATGAATGGCCACTTCTGGATCGTGGGCGAGATGGGTGCCGTGTTTCGTGGCACGGCGGACGGCAGGACATGGACTCGGATGCGTGAGCCGGAGGATGTCGCATTCAATCGTGTTCGCCCGGGCCCTGACGGTTCGCTGTGGATAGCAGCCGAATCGGGACGCTTGTTGCACAGCGATGATGACGGCAGCTCCTGGGAAACCAGTGAGCTGGGCAGTGAAAGCCTGCAGTCGATCGCCTTCGTGGGTGATATTGCGCTGGCCGTGGGAAATCGCGGGTTCGTCTACCGCAGTGACAACAAGGGACTCGATTGGGAGCAGCTGCCATCGTTCACCAGCGATAACCTATTTGACGTCGGTGGCGGATCCGCCGGGTGGATGATCGTCGGTGATCACGGTTCCGTGTTCACGGCCAATGCTGATGCGCATGACTGGCAACGAGCTACTGCGCGCGATCTGAGCAAACTTTACTACATGCGGGTCCTGGCCAGCGCGCACGGCGCGGTATTGATCGGCCACACCATCGGGCTGCTCTCCGGCAAAGACACGTACCAGTCCTGGCCGGCGGGAGACCAACCATGAACAAGGCTTTTGAACTTGGGGCCCACATCTCGGCCTTCGCCATTCGTCATCGGATCAAGGTGTGCGTTGTAATCGCGCTGATTACCGTGATTTTTGCAGCTTGCCTGACACGGCTCGATGTGCATACGCGCTTCGGTGACATGGTTCCGCGCAATCATCCTTACGTCCAGGTGGATGAGAAATATCAGGATACATTCGCGGCCGCCAACCGGGTGACGATCCTCGTGCGCGCGACGGAGGGAGACATCTTCAATTTGCCCGTGCTGGGTGAAATACGGCGCATCACGAATGAACTGCAGAAAGTAAGTGGCGTCAACCAGTCGCAAATCATCTCTCTGGCGTCAAGCAAGCTGAAGCGCGTGGATGCTTCGAGCGACGAAATTGAGAGCAGACCCTTGATGTGGCCGGACTTGCCGAAGAATCAGGCCGAAATAGAAGTACTGCGCAAGGCAGTACTCGATAATCCCATGGTTTACGGTCTGTATGTCGACCGTGACTTGCAATCGGCACTGATCCATGTGGACTTCTACAACCACCTGGTGGATTACCAGAAAATATTTCCACAGATCCAGGCGATCCTCGACGCGTCGCCACTGCATGACAAGGTGAAACTGCAAATGATCGGCGAACCCATCCTGTACGGGTGGGTCGCACACTATATCGGCGAAACCGTGACCATCGCGCTGCTTTCGCTGGTGGCGATGCTGGTGCTTCTGTTCATGATCACGCGGACCTGGCGAGGCACCCTGCTACCGCTGATTGCCGGCTTGGTGTCTGCAATCTGGGCCCTTGGCATTGGCGCCATCCTTGGCTACAACTTTGATCCGTTGATCATCGTTGTCGCCTTCATCATCACCGCCCGCGCCTTCTCCCACTCCGTACAGCTCATTACGCGATTTGACGACCTTGCTGTTGGGGACAAGATCAACCCACGCTATGCCGCTCAGGAGTCCATGCGGGAACTGTTCCGCCCAGGGATGCTCGGCCTGTGGGCCGATGCGGGGGCGATCCTGTGTGTGATCCTCACCCCGATCCCGCTGATGCACAAGGTCGCGATCATTGGCTCGATCTGGGTCCTGACGATCACCATTTCCGCAGTGATATTGACGCCGGTCCTGTTGTCCTGGATCAAGTCTCCAGATCGGTATATCCACCCCATCAAACTGGGCGGCATCCTCAGCATCTTTACCCGCTCCGCCACCTGGGTCGTGACCACCCGTGCGCGCTATGCGGTTGCGCCACTGGTGGCGCTGCTGATGGTCGGGCTGCTGCTGGAGACCACACACCTGACGGTCGGCGACGCCAGCGCCGGGTCCCCGATTCTGTGGCAAAACTCGGCTTTCAATGACGCCAGCGCGCAGGTGAACAGCCGCTATCCCGGCTCCGAGCAGATGTTTATCGCGATTGAGGGCGATCAGCCTGATGCGCTCAAACGGACTGAGGTGCTCGACTGGATGATGCACTTCCAGCGCTACATGGAGCGACAGCCCGAAATTGGCGGCACGGTGTCTCTAGCGGACGTCGTCACCGAGGTACGACGGAACCTGCATGAAGGTAATCCACGCTATCGCGAGCTTGGCGCCGACGCACTGGAAAATGGTGAGCTGCTGAACTTCTACTTGCAGGGATCAAGCCCGGGCGATCTCAACCAATACACCGACGTGCAGTTCCAGAACGGCGCCGTCACCATGTTTTTCCATGATCACAAGGGGGAAACGCTGCGTCAGGCGATCCACAACGCCGGTACCTTCATTGCGGAAAACGAACTTGTCGGCGCCAAGGCACTGCTGGCCGGTGGGGTGCTGGGAAACATAGCCGCAGTAAATGAAATCCTCCTGCGTGATCAGGTAGAGGCCATCGCGCTGGCGTTTCTGGTGGTGGTGTTGTGTTGCCTTGTGGGTTACCGATCATCGGTCAGCGGCATTTTCTTCATTATCCCCGTCTTTATTTCCAATGTCGTGACGTTTGCTTTCATGGCATGGCACGGGATTGGCATGAGCATAAGCACGCTGCCAGTGGTGGCGCTCGGAATAGGACTGGGTGTCGATTACGCCTTCTACATCGTGGACGGCATCAAGGAACACCTGGAGAACAACGCTGCGGCAACTCCCGAGGATGCGGTGCGGCAGTCCCTCGGTTCAGCAGGGAGAGGCGTGATTCTTACCGCACTGGTACTGGCGGCCGGTGTGTTGTTGTGGTCCTGGTCTTCGCTGCGGTTTCAAGCGGAGATGGGAATCCTGATTGGCATCTGGTTGCTCACTTCAGCATTCACGGCACTGTACGTGATGCCGTCACTTGCCCTTGTATTCAAACCCGATTTCATTTTCAAGAAGGCCAAGCTGGTGGCGTTGGCACACTCAACCTAATGCTCTCACCCGGAGCCAGGAAGCATAATGAATATTGAGCGAAAAAAACAACGTGTACGGCACCCAGTGCTGCGCCGCTTGTCCAACGCCTGTGCATTGGCATTTTGCGCAGCCGTCATTCCCGGAGTCGCATTGGCGGACCAGGGCCTTTTCGATGGCTGGGAAGTGAGTGGATATGTGCGCGCCCACCTCTCCATGAACCTGCAGAATCCCTACCTGGCGGATCCGGCCAACAACGGTGAGCCGCGGGGAAATTATCGCCATGATTTATCGATGGTGCGCGGGTCGGGCCGCTTGAATGTCTTTCGTGACTTCGGCAAGTCGCAGGTCAGCGTCGTGGTCCGTGGTTCCCAGGAATATAAAACCAGGTATCTGAAAGCGATGCAGCGGACGGCGGACGAATATGCTGCCACGGACCTATTCAGCAATAGAACCCGATCGAATGTCCGGTTGATGGACGATGTCTACAACGATATCGATCTGCGCGAATTGTGGTGGCAGTACGAGTTTGCGCCCGGTACCACGATGAAGCTAGGCAAACAACAGGTGGTGTGGGGCGAGACGGACTTCTTCCAGTCGATGGATGTGATCCATGGTTACGATTTCCGCTGGCGCTCATTCCTGGAAGCCGAGAACGAAGAACTGCGCAAACCTTTATGGATGGCGAATTTCATCACGCGCATCGACAAGTTGAACGGTAGTCTGCAGGCGCTGTATATCCCCGGCCGCCCCAATCCGGGGCATACCCGCGGCAACAGTTTCGACGTGGAAGGCGGACGCTGGGCGAATACCCCGAATCGGGGAATCAACTTTGCGACGGCGCCGTTCGGCGCGGATGTGCCCTACAACTACAGACTTGACGGTGCAGACAGCAAGGATGGTTCGTACGGCCTGCATTGGTCCGGAACCGCAGGCGAGTGGGGCTATTCGCTGGGAGCCTATCGCGGACCGACCCAGATTCCGGTGATCAATCCGAACCCCAACAGTCCGCTTGGCGTGCAGAACTCGGTTACCGGGCGGCCGTTCCTGGGCGCGTGGCACGGGCGCTATGGTTCCGATCCCGGCTCGACCGTTGGCGAGTTGATCTTCCCTCGAATCAACGTGTTCGGCGGCTCCGTCAACCGTTATCTAGCCGGCCCGGACGTCGTATTCTCGGCTGAGGCTTCGTACATTCCGAACATGACGTACAACGTTGGCGTATTGGCCGGCGAAGCTGGTGGTTGCGCCTTCTTTCCGGGCTTTTGCGGGATTGTCGAGCGGCATGCGGTAAAGACCATGCTGCGCATGGACAAGCAGGTAAACCTCAGCTCGATGCTGAAGACGAGCCGCCCATCTTTCCTCTCGGTGCAGTTGTTCAATACCTGGGTGACCAATTACGACCGCGCGGACGAGTTGGTTAATCTGGCCGGGTTCGGCGGAGCGACCAAGCGCAATTCAGCGTTAATCACGGGAATTCTTGCGCTGAATTATTCCAATGATCGCATCAACCCCACGCTGGCCGTCGGGCACGACCTCAGTTACGGCGGTGGATTCGTTGTACCCAGTGTCGAGTTCTCGTACGGTAACCATTGGCGAATCAAGGCAGAGGCTGACATTTTCTTCAATCGGCGCAATCAAAAGCGGGCCCTCACTGGTTTCAACGACACCAACCTGTTTGGCTACTTTGCCGGCAATAACCAATTGGCCCTTCGCGCCACATACCAATTCTAACGGAGCATATACAAATGAAGACTTTAGCTTCCGCCATAGTTCTCCTTTGTGCCGGGTTTGCTGCGGCCGCCAGTGCTGCTGCCTTGAAGCCGGGCGACACAGTACAGGCATCCAACATTGATGCACGCCAGACTGATACGTTTGAAGGCCACACCATCAGCGACATGTTGACCGATCGGATGCAGGAACTGATTCGCAAGGAAGGTTTGGTGATCACTCTCGCAGCGTCCAAGCCTATCGTTTTGGGCAAGGATTACATGGAAGCCACAAAGGCCAATGCGGGAAAGGCGAAATACAATCCTGATACGCGGCTTGTCGATGGCTGGGTTGCAGGTATTCCGTTCCCGAATGTCAAAGCCGATGATCCTAATGCTGCGGCAAAATTGATCTGGAATGGATACTATGCCCAACCGATAAAAAACATCCAGGATTACCCAAGCTACGCCTATTTGTACATCAGTGAAAAGACCGGGCTTGAGCGCCGACAGGTGTGGCGCTTTCTGCGCTATTACATGAAAGGACGGCTGGGTACTGACAAGGTGGTTGAGGGTGATGGCAGCATTTTCTCCAAGACGTTGATGTATGCGACCTATCCCACCGATATCCGTGGTCTTGGACTATTCGTTCAGCGCTATGACTCACCCAAGCTCGAGGATTCATGGGTGTACCTGAAGTCCGTACGCCGCACTCGGCGTCTCTCCGGCGGTGCGTGGATGGACCCGATCGGTGGCAGCGACCAGCTTCAGGATGACATTGAAATTTTCAACGCCCATCCGACCTGGTATGCCAGCTACAAGTTGCTGGGCAAGCGCTGGATGCTGGTGACCGCCAATTCCACGGCAAAAACCTGGGACAAGAGCGCAAAGGGAGATGCGGAATTTCCGGTGATTGATCTGGCCCACGCCCCGCACTGGAATCCGGTGGACTCATGGGAGCCGCGCGAGGTCTGGGTCATCGAGGCGGTTACACCGCCAGAGCACCCGTACAGCAAGAAGGTGCTGTACATGGACACGCAATTTCCCCGCATTTACATCGCCGAGGCGTACGACAAGAAAGGCGACTTCTGGAAGTGGATGTACTACGGCCTGAAGACGATCCCTACCGGTGATGGGGACAGGGGCATGATCTCGGCGACCGGTTTCACGATCGATTACCAGCGCCGCCATGCGACCGTGTTCATCCTCGGCGGCGACGCGCGGTTGAACTCGCCCGGGATCAGCGCCGACGATGTGAACTTGCAGCAATTGGAAAAGGTGTCCCATTGAAAACCGGGTGCAAATGGCTTGACTCGGGCACCGCGCAACGCGTCTTCACGGAGTGGTCATGACTTTTCGATTGGGTGTGGATGTTGGCGGTACGTTCACTGACTTGTTGCTGGTGAATGAAGAAAGCGGTGAGACATTCACCGCCAAGGTCCCGTCGACGCCACACGATTCGTCGATCGGCGTGCTGGAAGGCATTGACAAGATCTGCAAGGCGTCCGGCATTGAGCCTGCGCACATCAATTCGGTAATGCACGGCACCACCGTGGCGACCAATGCGATTTTGACCCGGCGCGGAGCTCGCGTCGGGTTGGTCACTACGCGCGGTTACAAGCAGGTGTTGCACATCGCGCGCTCATTCGTTCCAGGTGGGCTCGGTGGCTGGGTCACCTTCAACAAGGGTGATCTGCTCGCACCGCTGGAGCTGACCATCGAGGCGGACGAGCGTATTGATGCAAGCGGTCGGATCGTGCGTGAGCTTGACGTCGCCGGGATCAGGGAAGGGCTGGAGAAGCTGCGGGACGCGGGCATCGAGGCCCTGACCGTCAGCCTCACGAACGCCTATGCCAATGGCGAGAACGAGGAGCGCATCGGCAACATCGCGGCCGAGGTCATGCCTGAGGTGCCGGTGTCGTTGTCGTCCGTGGTGGTACCGGAGATGCAGGAGTACGAACGCACGGAAACCACCGTGGTGAACAGTTACGTGCGTCCGCAGGTGGAAAAATATGTCCAGCACCTCCAGGCCGAGTTGGAACATCGGCTCCGGCCGGACATCAAGTTGGCCATTCTGCGTTCGGATGGGGGTCTGGCCACGTGCCAGTCGGCGTCCCAGGCGCCGGTCAACATGTTGCTGTCCGGTCCTGCCGGTGGCGTGGCGGGAGCGATCTGGTTTTGCTCGCGCGCCGGCTTCCCGCGTGTTCTGACGTGTGATGTCGGCGGTACTTCCACGGACGTCGCCTTGATTGACGACAACCATGCACGCCTGCGCCGGGAGACCCGCATTGGCGACATCGCGGTGCGCGCACCGTCTGTGGACGTGCGCAGTATCGGTGCCGGCGGTGGCTCGATCGCCTTCGTCCCGGAGCTGACGCGCGCGCTCCGGGTTGGTCCGGAGAGTGCGGGCGCAGTGCCGGGCCCGGCCGCCTACAATCTGGGTGGTACCGAGGCCACCGTGACCGATGCGAATATCGTGCTTGGTTATCTGCCGGAAATGCAGAAGCTCGGTGGCGATTTCGTCATCCGGCGTGATCTGGCTGAAGCTGCCGTGCAGAAGGTGGCCGATGCAATGGGAATCTCGCTGTATGAGGCAGCCGAAGGTATTACCCGGGTCGCCAACGAGCATATGTACGGCGCACTGCGGCTGATCAGCGTCGAGCAAGGTTATGACCCGCGCGAGTTTGCCTTGTGCGTGTTTGGGGGTGCGGGACCCTTGCATGGCAACGCGCTGGGGATCTTGATGGACTCTTGGCCGGTCATCGTTCCGCCCGGACCAGGCGTGCTGTGCGCCTATGGTGATGCCACGACGCGGGTCAAGGATGAGGCGTCGCGTTCGGTGATACGTACCGTGGCGGACATGAGCGTGGATGAAGTCGTCGCGATTATTGATGGCCTGAGCGAAAGCGTGCGTACTTCGCTGGCCGAACAGAACATCCCGCTCCATCTGCAGCAACTGAACTGGCAGGCCGACGTGCGCTACCAGGGTCAGGCGTTGGTGCTGACGCTGGAGGTCGATCCCGCACTTTTGCGCAAGGAGGGTCTGACCAGCCTGACGGCAGCGTTCGATGCGGAGCATGAGCGTCAGTTCACGTTTGCGCTCAGCGAGGCGCATGAGCTGGTCAACCTGCGCGCCATTGCCCGTGCACCGCACCCGAGCATCGCCGACAAGAAGCTTGAAGCAGTGGGCGGCGACTTGGCGAAGGCTGTCCTCGGCACCCAGGTCATTTACTACGCTGGTACGAATCACAGTGCCACGATCTATGACCGGGCGCAGCTTTGCCGAGAGCAGCGCGTTCCGGGCCCGGCCATTGCATTCGAGATCGACTCGACGACGGTGATTCTCCCCGGGTACTTCGCCACAGTTGATGATTTCGGCAACTTGTTGATTCGCCCGCAGGACGGCCAGGAGCAAACGTCATGAGCGCACGCATTATCCAGTCCCATGCAGAACCCCTGCGCCGTGTCGAGGTTGATGGCGTGACGGTGGACATCATCGAAAATGCGCTCGCCAACGCCCGCAGCGAGATGGACGCGGTGCTGTTCCGCACCGCGATGAGTCCGGGTATTCGCGAGCAGGGCGACGCGTTTCCGATCATTGCCGGGAGCGACGGCAGGATGCTCGTCGGCCAGTTCGGCTCGTTCATCGCCGGCTTTCTGCAGGCGTATGACGGCACCGTCGAGGAGGGCGACGTTTTCCTCACCAATGACCCGTACATGTGCAACGGGGCGGTCAGCCATTTGCCCGATTGGCTGGTTCTGCTGCCGATCTTCAAGGACGGACGACTGATCAATTACGCCGCGATGTTCGGCCACATGACTGACGTCGGTGGCAAGGTACCAGGCAGTCTGCCCACCGATGCACGCACGATATGGGAAGAAGGTGTGCGCATCCCGCCGGTCAAGCTGTATCGCGCCGGCAAGCTCAACAATGACATGCTCGACGTGATCCTGCACAACGTGCGCCTGCCGCGCTGGAATCGCTCCGACCTCAATGCGCTGGTTGCCGCTTGCCGTAGCGCGGGGCGCCGTTGCGTGGAGCTGGCTGGTCGCTTCGGTGACGACAGCTTTTACAGCGCGCAGCAGATGATGCTTGAGCGCACCCGGCGGGCCATGAAGGAGATCATCCAGCGGGTAGTGTCGGAGGAGCGTCAGACGTTCGAAGACTATATCTGTGACGATGGCGCCGGCCACGGTCCGTATACGTTGCGCTGCGCACTTTGGCGCGAAGGTGAAAAGGCAATCTTCGACTTTGAGGGCACGGATCCGCAGGCGCCATCATCAGTCAATTTTTATCTGAATGAGGAAATGTTCAAGATCTTCTTTGGTGCACTCACGATCAGCCTGTTTGACCCGGCGATCCTGCTCAACGACGGATTCTACGATCTGGTGGAAGTGCGCGTACCCAACGGATCGATCCTCAAGCCGACCTTCCCTGCGGCGGTATCGTGCCGGACGCATCTGCTCGGGCGCATCTTTGACATCATGGGTGGCCTGCTTGGCCAGGGCTCGCCACAGAACATGAATGCTGCCGGCTTCTCTGACTCGCCACATCTGATGTACTCGGGTTACGACGCCGACGGAAAATGGTTCCAGTTGTTCCAGATCGGCTTTGGCGGCATTCCGGGCCGCCCCGCTGGTGACGGCCCCGATGGCCACTCGTTGTGGCCTGGTTTCACCAACGTCCCGAACGAATTTGTGGAGGCGTATTTCCCGCTGCGGATTGAAACCTACGAGACCATCTCCGATTCCGGAGGTGCCGGGCTGCATCGTGGCGGCAATGGCTTGCGGGTCACGTACTGCCTGCTTGCGGATGGGGAAATATCGATCCACGATGACCGCTGGCTGACGTATCCGTGGGGCGTAAATGGTGGCGAGCCCGGACAGCGCAGTCGCAAGGAGTTGGTCCGCGTCGATGGCACTCGGCAGATATTGCCGTCCAAATGTGATCGTGTGCACGTGAAGGCGGGCGATCTGCTGCATTTTGATACTTGGGGTGCCGGCGGCTGGGGTGACCCGCTGCAACGCGATCCGGCCAAAGTGCTGCTGGATGTCCGTCGTAGCCTGGTCAGCGTGCACGGTGCACGCCGCTATGGGGTGGTAGTGGACAGGGATGCCGTTGACCTGCCGGCCACAATCGCACTGCGCGCCGAAATGGCGGCAACGCGTCCGCCGATCGGGTTGTTCAATCGTGGCGGCACGTTGGCCGAGCTGAAGGCACGTTGCCAGGCCGAGACCGGCCTGCCGGCGCCGGTTACGCCGGTATGGAATTGACCTGGAGATTCGCGCATGGCCCTTGAAGCGAGAGCCCTGAAACCGGCGCGTCGCTATGGGTTGATCCTGGTCGATCTCTCGATTGGCTTCACCGACCCAGTGCGCAGCAAGCTTGGTTTCGACTGCCCGGAGGTTATCGCCGCGAACCAGCGGTTGCTCGCCAATTTCCGTGCGCGGGGTGCACCCGTGTTTTACACGACCGTGGCGTACGACGATCCCGCGCAGGCACGGGTGTTTCGCGAAAAGCTTCCGGCGCTCGACAGTCTGGTTGCCGGGTCGGCGCTGGTGGGCATTGATCCGCGCGTGGAACCGGCGCGCGGCGAAGTCATCATCGTCAAGCACGGTGCCAGTGGATTCTTTGGTACCGATTTGGGTGAACGATTGCGCGCTGCCGGTGTGGATGGGGTGGTGGTCACCGGCTTGACCACCAGCGGATGCGTTCGCGCCACCGCGCTTGACGCGCTGCAAAGTGATTTCCGGGTGCTCATTCCGCGCCAGGCCGTGGGCGACCGGGATCCAGCGGCGCACGAATCAAACTTGCGGGACTTGAATCTCAAATATGCCGACGTAGGAGAGCTCGATGAATGTCTGGAGATACTCAGCGCTTAGCGTGGCGCTCACGCTGCTGGTTGCGTGCGCTGTGGCGCCGGTGTCACATGATGTGGCACCTGCAGAGCCTGTGGCGGGTGCAGTGTGCCAAGCTTACGTGCAGGCTTGGGTAACCCACTTTCGGGCGCATGTATCCGGTAGCAGGCTCGACGTCGCCCAATCCAGACTGCAGCAAGCGCAGGCACGGTTGGTGACCGATGGGATCGGCGAAGATGAGTGCGACCGGCCTGATTGCATGGTGGTGCCACTCGCTGGCGGGCGGCTGGACAGCTATTGCGGCTATCGTCGACCAGATCCAACAGGTCGCGAGTTGTATCGCTGGGTTTCGTACCGGTAACGCACATGAACGCGCAGACGCTCTACGACAAGTTGTGGCACAGCCATCACGTGGCGGATCTGGCTGATGGCGCAAGCCTGCTCTATATCGATCTGCACCTGCTGCACGAGGTCACCTCCCCGCAGGGGTTTTCCAACCTGCGTCGCGCAGACCGCAAGCCATGGCGTAGCGGCTCGATCATGGCCACGCCTGACCACAACGTGCCGACAACTGGTCGCGAATCGAGCGTCACGAAGTTTTCTGATCCGCTGGCGCGCAAGCAGGTCGAGGCGCTGACCGACAACTGTGCAGACTTCAAGGTCCCGTTGTTTCCGCTGGGCGACCTGCGCCAGGGCATCGTGCACATCATTGGCCCGGAGCAGGGGCTGACGCTGCCCGGGATGACCGTGGTTTGCGGCGATTCGCACACGGCCACGAACGGGGCGTTGGCCACTCTTGCGTATGGCGTGGGCAGCAGCGAAGTCGAGCATGTGCTGGCGACGCAGACGCTGCGCAGCCGCAAGCTCAAGAACCTGGCCGTCGAGGTAACCGGGACGTTGGGACCCGGCGTCAGTGCGAAGGACCTGGCGCTCCACGTCATCGGCGTGATCGGCACGGCGGGCGGTCTCGGCCACGCGCTGGAGTATCGCGGCAGCACGATTGCCGCGCTGTCCATGGAAGCGCGCATGACGTTGTGCAACATGAGTGTCGAGGCCGGGGCGCGCACGGGTCTGATCGCCTATGACGCAACAACTGAAGCCTATGTGCACGGCCGGCCGTATGCTCCGGTGGGCGCGATGTGGGAGCGGGCCACGACATATTGGGCCACTTTGCACTCGGACCCGGACGCGCGCTTCGACCGGCAGGTGGACGTCGCGGCGGCGGAGGTGGCGCCATGTGTCACCTGGGGCACATCGCCGGAGATGGTCACGGCCATTGATGGGCATATTCCCTTGCTGGAAAGCGCCGCCAGTGAAAGCCAGCGTAACGGCTGGCGGCGGGCGCTGGCCTATATGGGCCTCGAAGCCGGCCAGCCGGTCGCGGGCACGCCGCTGGACAAGGTCTTCATCGGTTCGTGCACCAATGCGCGCATCGAGGACCTGCGCCAAGCCGCCAGCGTGTTGCGCGGTCGCCACGTTCACTCACGGATCAAGCAGGCTTTGGTTGTACCCGGTTCGGGTCTGGTCAAGCAGCAGGCCGAACGCGAGGGCCTCGACAAGTTGTTTCTCGCCGCGGGTTTCGAATGGCGCGCACCGGGTTGCTCGATGTGCCTGGGCATGAATCCGGACCGACTGCAGCCGGGAGAGCGTTGCGCCTCGACGTCGAATCGCAACTTTGAAGGACGTCAGGGGTTGGGTGGGCGCACCCATCTGATGTCGCCAGCGATGGCGGCCGCAGCGGCGATTGCCGGTGCACTGGTTGACGTACGGAGCATGTGACATGGAGCCATTGATTCAACATGAAGGCGTTGTTGTTCCCCTGGATCGTTCCAACATCGACACCGACGCGTTGCTGCCCAAGCAATATCTCAAGAGCCTTGAAGCGCGGGGTTTCGGCGGGTTCCTGCTCGACAACGAGCGTTATCTGGATCCCGGTGAACTCGACACCCCGCTGGCCACCCGACGCGAAAATCCGGACTGCATCCTCAACGTGCCGCCGTACCGCCACGCCTCGGTAGTTCTGGCACAGGCCAACTTCGGTTGCGGTTCCAGTCGCGAACATGCGGTCTGGGCGCTGCGCGATTTTGGTGTGCGCGTGTTGCTCGCGCCAAGTTTCGGCGACATTTTCTACAACAACTGCTTTGGCAACGGGCTGCTGCCCATCCGCCTGGAGCAAGCGGTGGTGGATCATCTGTTTGCCCAGTGTTGGCACAGTCCTGGTCTGCGTGCCAGCGTGGATGTCGCGCGCAGGGAACTGGTAGTGGGCGACACACGGTTGGTGTTCGAACTCGATCCCGGACGACAGCAAAACTTGCTGCAGGGCCTGGATGACATTGGTCAGACCCTGGCGTTGGCCCCGGCAATCCGCGCCTACGAAGCCGAGCGAAAACTCAGCGAACCCTGGGTCTTCAGATAGAGGACAAGCAACTGGCTGCAGCGCCTGGAGGTACCAGACCATGATCCTCGTCTTTGGCTGCGCTGGGCCTGTGCTGTACGTGCCATCGAGTTGGCACCGTGGTGGGCCGAAGCCTGCCGGCGCAAAGCCACAGGGTGTGCTTTGGCCATGGGAGGAGTCACATGAACGTTACAAGTGCTTACTGGCAACTGCGGTTGGTGAGGGTGTCATGCGGGCTTCTTGCATGACAGCGGCCAGGCACCAGGCTCCCGATGCAGTCGTCCTTGATCGTATTCACCACATTGCATTCGTGGTTGCTGATCTGGATGCAACGATTGAGCGCATGGAACGCATCCTGGGTGTGACCGTGAGCGAACGCGGGTGCGTTCCGAGTCGCCAGGCCGAAGTTGCCATATTCAATCTGGCCAACACCCGTCTCGAGTTTGTAGCTCCAGCAAGTGCTGCAAGCCCGTTGCATCAGCATCTTGCCGAGCGCGGGGAAGGTCTTTTTCACATTGGCTTCGGTGTCAGCGATGTAGATCTGGCCTGTGCCCAGATGAATGCCAACGGCAACAGCGTGGTAAGCGAGCCGTACACCGGGTACAAGGACTGGCGCATTGCCTATCTCGCAGAGCCCCTGCCTGGCGGCGGGCGCATGCATATCATCGCCGCCGATGCCGATTAGGTA
>JBDSWR010000050.1:0-39394 GCA_039926605.1 Rhodanobacter sp.
GCTGCGCTCGAGCACCTGCCGAACGGCTTCGTCTTTGAATTCTGGGGTGTATCGCTGACTGCTCATCACACTTCCTCCTATGCTTAAATCATAGGTTCGAAGTGTCTACCAGAGCGGGGCAAGTCCACGGCCTTAACTCAACTGTCCGCGAAAACGGGGTAGAACCCTACTCGATTTCCAACCAAAAGGATGGCTTGCACATGTTCAGTCTTCTAATGTCCGGGGGTGGCTGGGAGCCGAACAGGCAATTGTTTGGTCGTGGTCGAACGTTTGAATATACGCAACCCGACTTGGTCGCGCGGTTCATGAAGAGCGGTGTAATGGACACCCTGGCGGTAGCGCAATTACCGGCGCTGTTCGCTGCTGAGACGAGATACGACAACAGCGAGGCACTAGCGCGCGTCGGAACGCTAACGAGGATCAGAAGCACGGTCCCTGGTTCAAACTACCAACTCGAATACGCGTACGAACCTGATATAACGCCGATCCCAAATGCGAAGCTCGCAGAGTTACGGCACGAGCTTGGCATTGAAGAATTTGAGTTCTCGCGGACACACTGGGCGATAAAGGACGCCGACCTGTTCAAGGTTCTACTGCGTGCCAACCTTGGGCAGCGTTTGATGCCGAAGGTGTTCAACCTTACGGATCATCCTATCGACGAGAGCCTCGTTGCAGTGATGATGCCCTTCGACGCTCGATTCGACCCGGTGTATGTCGCTTTGCAGGGTGCGGCAACGGCCTTGGGTATGACATGTCGGCGCGGCGACGACATTTGGGACCATGACAACATCATTCAAGATGTAGTGTCACTGATTGGTAAGGCGAAGGTGGTCATATGCGACCTCACCGGCCGAAATGCCAACGTGTTCTATGAGACAGGGATTGCACACACGCTCGGTCGCGACGTAATCTTGATTACACAGAGCGCGGCTGATGTTCCTTTCGACGTGTCAGCGATTCGCCACGTTAGGTATCTGCCAAATGGCGAAGGATATAGGGCCCTCGCGAGCCAAGTAGCAGCGCGACTTGAGTCGCTTCGTAGCCGTTGAACGCTGTATGCCGTTCAACGGCCGCTTCTGGTGGCGGATTCAACTGGTGGATGCAACACACTAGACGCTCCTTGAGCAGCAGGAGTGTTGCAGATGCACCAGCGGAAGCGGATCTATTACTCGGAGACACAGAAGTCGTTGATGTGGGAGCGCTGGCAGCGCGGCGAGTCGCTGCAGAAGATTGCTGGCCTATTCGATCGACACCATTCGGCTGTCGCCGGAGTATTGATACGGTCGGGAGGCATTCGTCCACCCCCACGGCGTCGCTCGCCACGGGCGTTGCGACCAGCCGAACGAGAGGAAATATCACGTGGTGTTGCCACCGGGAAGTCGATTCGTTCGATTGCCGTGGCGTTGAACCGAGCACCCTCGACCATCAGCCGCGAGCTGCAGCGCAACCAAGGTCGGCAACGCTACCGTGCTGCGCAAGCCGATCAGGCCGCCTGGGCTCGGGCGCTGCGGCCCAAGACGTGTAAGCTGGCGTTGCATCGAACCTTGGCGTATCAGGTCGCCGCAAAACTCCGCCGACAATGGTCACCCGAGCAAGTCGCCGGCTGGCTCAAGCGTATCTACCCGGAAGATGCGAGCCGTCAGGTGTCTCACGAGACGATCTATCGAACGCTGTACATCCAGTCGCGCGGCGCCTTGAAAAAGGAGCTGCTCGCTCACCTGCGACGTACCCGAGCCATGCGTCGCTCGCGCCACCACACCCAGAAGACGGGAGACCACGGCCGAATTAAAGATGCGGTGTCCATCAGCGAGCGTCCAGCGGGTGCTGGGGACCGAGCAGTGCCAGGCCACTGGGAAGGCGATCTGGTGTTTGGCAACAAGGACAGCCAGATCGCCACGCTGGTCGAGCGACAGACACGTTATGTGATGTTGGTGAAGGTTGCCAACAAGGACAGCACGACGGTGGTCAACGCACGGATCAAGAGCGCCCGGCGCCTACCCAAACAACTGTACCGGTCGTTGACGTGGGATCGCGGCAGCGAAATGGCCAAGCACCGAAACTTCACCATCGCGACGGATATCCAAGTCTACTTCTGTGATCCGCACAAGCCATGGCAACGCGGCTCAAATGAAAATACCAACGGGCTGCTGCGACAGTACTTTCCCAAAGGGATGGACATCTCGAACGTGTCGCAAGCCACACTCGATGCAGAAGCTCGAAAGTTGAACGAACGCCCCAGGAAAACACTAGGCTACGAAACACCCGCCGAGCGCTATCGGCAATGTGTTGCGTCGATCGGTTGAATCCGCCGCCAAAAGCTGTCAGTCGCCAGTTCAAGTGAATTGCCGCAAAGAAGACGATCGCGAACGGCGTCTTGGGGTCAACGACCGACGGTCCATCGATCAACGGTCACTGATCGGCCAAGAGCGAACACCAGGAGCTAGGCCTCGACTGGACCATGGTCGCCAAAGAAGCTATGGGCTTTTTTGTAAATTGGCCGCACTACCCTATCCATCGACTCAGGATCTAAAGGCGAGAGATACATGGCTACGCCCAAAGCGAGTTGTACGAACACCATGATGTTATCGACGGCGTGAATCAATTCGTCCCACTCAATCGTGAGGTCGCCCCACGCGTCACCGTGCATTGTGTAGACACTCAGAACCTCTCTGCCGCCGTGTACCACTCCTGACAGATCCCGGTAGTGATTCGCGACCGTCTTGAGCAGCTTGTCTTTATCCCAGCCTAAATGCTGAGCGGCATCTTCGGCCACTTCGGCGATGTAAATCGATCGCTTCCCACGCGTGGGCATTTTGCCTTTCTTCCGGAAGCCTATCAGCTCCTTGCGGCTAGCAGCCTTGGCGAAGTAAGCCGAGCGCAAGACATACTCCATCTGGGCTCGCTGCATGGTCAATGCGACGAACCAGTATTCCTCGGGCTGATTGCCCAATAGCGTATAGACCGCCTCAGCGGCGTCCATCGAAGCCAAGACCAGCGGAATGGCGGTGGCGGAGCGCTCGTCAATCGTAATGTCAAGATCGCCTAGTACAGGCTTCGTCTCACGAGCAAGTTTGAGCGCGGCGTTCGCACGTTCGCGCAAGTTTTGGGAAGGCAAAGCCATTGATTCTCCAAGTGCAGATCCGTACCCGGGCAACCGGGCAATCAAAAATACGTGGGCGACGCGACTCAGCGTGGAAAGTCATTCTAGTGACCCGCGAGCCCCACCGTCGACGTCCGCTATGGGTCGACAACAGCCCTCTGTCGGCCAACGTCGCTGACCGGCCACGAGGTGCCAGTCGCAGCCTTCGTCAGGCTGCCGGATAGCAGCCATTCGAGGCTTGCCTCGTTGGCGACGGCGACGGCGCGGAACCCAGACTTCCTCGTCAGCTGGGCGCGTCTATACCGCGTATGATTAGCCGGACTGATTGTTGCGAAGCCGCTGCAACATCATGTGGTTAGGCGACCGCTGGTCGCATGTTGCGGTAGATGTATAACCGGATCCACGGGTCCGTATATTCAATATTAGAGTCCAAACGAGCACGCCGGGGAAGCATGTCGGAACTAGCAAGAGCGATTAACTCCGCAGTCTCCTCGGATAATCCATTGGATTGGCGAGCGCTCCGTCTTGCTATCCATGATGCGCATGAAGCGACTCAGTCGACCGCCGCTAGGGTAGAGCTTCTGCAGCTCTTCAAGCTGCTGATGGATCACGTCGCTGCTACCCAAATAGCAGCAGGCGATCTCGCTCAGTTCAACGACACACGATCCAAGGACTATCACCTGTTACTCGTCCGAGAAGGAGTGGTCGGTGACAACGCCTGCGTTGAGACACTTGACGCAATTACACGCAGAGAAATTGCCGCAGGCCGTATGGCACCAAATGACGGATTGCGGCAAGTCACGATACAAGGTCTAGCTGCTCCCCATCTGTCTCGCGTGGAGCTTGAGGCTCTAATCACTCGACCACGTAAGTCCTTTTGGGCTACGCTCCTCGGCAAGCGTTAGGACTTCTGGCATAGGGCTCGCACCACTTGTCAAAGGCGGACGGCTATGCCGCCGATGAATTCACGCGTTAGCGAGCATCAGTGATATATGGATTCGGTTCTCAAAAAACTAGGGTGGGTATTGATTGCAGCCGCCGCCGTGGTCGTCGCATATCCATTCTTTAAGGCATCGATGGACTTTGATCCGCTGATCAACGCGTTGCCGGCTGGTGTGCTCGTTGCTCTCGGCGCACAACTTCTGGCCCAGGCAAATAATTTTTCGGATGCCAAAGAAAAGCGTTCCCTGTTCTACCTGGACTCCTGTGTGAAGGCATACGAAGGGGCGCGTGTGCTGCTAGAGGACGGAAACAACGAACGTGTCGAATGGATTGCTGCAGGTCGTGCTTTGGTTCATGCCAAGGAACTTGCCGAAAGTGTTACTGAGGATTCACATCGTCGAGTGCTTGAGCTGCACAAGTTGAAGTATCGAGGCTTCTTCAGCAGCGTCATCTCTGACAAGCCCGCTGCGTTCTTTTACGGCGCGAAGGACACCGCTATTTCGATAGACGATGCGGCCAAGAACTCTACCGTAGCAGAGCACCGCGGCGACCGGATCACAACCTCAACACTCAATTCCCTCTCGGACAAGTCGCTGCACGCTGTATGGGAGGCAGCTCAGTGGCCGACTGGTTATCTAGATCCACTGGATCGTAGATTTTCTAAAGTAGAGCAAGCCAAGCTTATCGTGCTATTTCCCGGTCTGCACGAATTTCTTGAGCACAAGGAACAGTGGGGTTCGGTGTCCGGCAAACTCTCTCCAAAAAAAAAGTAAAAAGATAGTTGCCGGTAAGCGGCGTTAGAACAACCGCGAAAGTCCAGTCCATTTTATTTCCTGCTTTCGGTCGGCGGCGCCAGTGCCGCCGCGTTAGTGACGAGCCTTCCCGGAAGCCGCCTCTCATCACTGTCAGCTTCGGGTCGTTAGACGACCTTCAGTCGGAAGGTCACTGCTCGTCGCTTGAAGAGGGGGCGCCCGCCCGCGGTTCCTTGGGTCAGGTGGTTCAGTATCGAGCGACCGGGCGCCCGACGGATGAGAGTCTGGGCCCGCTTGGGTCGTCACCTGCGCAATGATCCATACGTCACCATCAGTTCGATCCCTTGAATGGGATGACGGTTCAATTCCCTGAAATTGACCGTCGAGGTAAATCCAGGAATGGCAGGTTTTAGGCAGCCTACCCACAGAATCCTAACTACAAAGCCGTGCGGACGCGGGTTCGACTCCCGCCACCTCCACCAATTCAAGCTCCAAGCAAGTCCAACGAAGGCCGGAAACCCCAGCAACAGCAAGGGTTCCGGCCTTTTTTGTGTCCGATGCTGTCCAGTCAGGCCTATGGCAAGCTGACCCTTGCTCTGATGCTGATGCAGGTCGTGCACCGCGGATTTCGCCGCCAGCGCCGGGGCTCGCGGCGTGCACCTCGAATCAACGGCAGCTTGGGGCTGCAGCGGGAAATGACCGATACCGCTCCATCGCCGTCCCTCAGCAGTCGTTCGCAAATGCTGACGTTGCGCTAACTGAAGCTGACGTTGGCTTTGCCGGCGGGTGCGCCCGCGCCAAGCAGCCGCATGACGCCACTCAGCAACACGCCGTACGCGGGCACAAAGAACAGCGCGCAGGCGGCAAGTTTGATCACGTAGTCGACAACCGCAATTTCCACCCAGTGTGCGGCCATGAATGGATTGCTGCTGTAGGCAAACGCAATGGCAAAGAACGTCGCCGTATCCAGTGCCTGCCCGAATACTGCTGACAGCGACGGCGCCGCCCACCAATGACGGCTGTATTGGCGCACGCGGTCGAAAACGAAAATGTCCAGAAGCTGCCCCAACACGTAGGCGGCAAAACTTGCGAACGCCACGCGGAACACCAGGCTGTTGAAGCTTGCCAGCGCGGCAAAGCCACTGAAGGTTCCGAGGTGGAACAATACGCCAACGATGTATGACGCCACCAGCGCGGGCAGCATCGCGCGCGCGATTACGCGTCTTGCGGGCGAGGTGCCGATCAGGCGCACTGTCAGGTCAGTCGCCAAAAAAATGAACGGAAAGCTGAAGGCCCCCCACGTGCTGGTGAAGCCGAACAGCACGATCGGCAACTGCACCAGGTAATTGCTCGCGATGATGATGCTTATGTGCAGCGCAACCAGCACCGCCAACGCCTGCGTGCGGCGCGTGCCCGGCAAGGACAAGAATGCCATGACGATCCGTTTTTATGTAATGGGGTGAGGGAACCCATCGATTCGTCGGCTACTTTACCAGCCGGGGTCGCCTGAGGGTGGCGGCGTACACATTGGCAGTCCCGCCAGCGCGGGCGGCTTTTGCAGGAATGACGAGCAAAGGAATCAAGCGAGCGGCGCGTGGCGGAGGTCAGCGACGTATCGAAGGAGCGAACCGATCGTCGGCCAATCACGCTTGTTTGGGCGGGCGAAGGTTTTGCCCGGAGCGAAGTGACCCGCGAAGCGCGCATTCCGACCTCCGCTGTCGGCCACCCGGCTGGGCCGCAACCATCGGCGGCGCGGCCAGTTACTACAGGTTCCGCGTATCGTGAGGATGAACGGTCCCGTTGAACACGCTGAACTCGACTGCGTCCTTGCCTCTGGCTTTGACCTGGTACATGACCTTGTCCGCGGCGCCCACTGCGCTTTCTGACGAGACGGTTGAGTCCAGAATCGTGACTACACCAATGCTGCAGGTGACCTGCCAGTGGCTGGCTGCGAACGCTTCGTGCAGCTTGCATACGATTTTCGAAACTATCTGATGCGCCCCGCACGCGTCAGTATCCGGGAAAACCAGCGCGAACTCGTCGCCGCCAATCCGAGCCGCAGTGTCAGCGTCCCGTATTGACTCCTTCAAGACTTGACTGATTTCTTTCAGTACACGATCTCCGCCAGCGTGACCGTATCTATCGTTCACGGTCTTGAAATCATCCACGTCCAGATAGGCGAGCGCGATCGTGCCATTACGACGCCGCGCAAGTGCAAGGTCGTGCTCCAGTCTGACATCGAACATACGCCTGCAGTACAGGCCAGTCAGACCATCGATGCGCGCCAAGACCTGTTGATCACGGAGCGTCTTCCGCAACAATGTCAGCAGCGAAGCGATGATCATGAGAAATCCACCCATGACCAGCGCATTCCAGAAAGGAATCTCCGCATGGGAATACAGGTGACCCGCGGCCGCGTCGGCTGTGTACAAGCTCACGGCCGAGAGCACCGCGATCGCAATGCCTGCCCGTCGCCCGGCGTACCAGGCTGCTATCGCCACTGGCCCCGCGTAGAACACCGCAACCGATAGCTCGAATCCGATGAGGTAATCAATCATTCCGACAAGGCAGATGCCGCATAGCGCCAGTACGAGCAGCTTGCCCTGCCCAAGGTGGTCAAGATGCAGATCCAGCGTCCTGAGTGGGTGCATGATTCTCTGGTCGTCCGATACCCGGGCTATGAGCGGCTCCGGTTGCCACGCTCGGTCGAGTCTGGTTCTGGACAGGGACGAGGCAAAAGCTGTCACTGCCAATCGGCCGTGGGCTACGGCCGCTCCGGGCCATTTAATTGCCGATATCAGCTTTGGTCGATCCATGGCACCGTTTACCTGCGCAGCGCGCTGTCCCAGCCAAGAGCTGAACTGGCCTCGCCTCTGGCGACAGAGACACGGCGGGCGATCCAGCGGCGTAATTTGCCCTGGTCGTCACGCACCAGCGAGGGAACGCGTTGAACGACCACGCCTTCGCGCGGCACTTCCTCTTCAAACAGGTCGAGTGGGACGGGCGACAGGATCCGTCCCTTTGCGGCATCGGCTTCGGAAAAACTGCCCTTGCGCAAATGGAAGCCGCCGCTGGTTCCGTTCGCGACCGGGACCATCGGTATCCACCAAGTCGGCACTTGGCTTTCCAGCCGGTAGGTCAGGTCGGTTCCGGGCGCGGTGACAAAGTCCTGGCTCGGTTGGGGCTCCAGCCGGCGCTCCCGCGGGTCCCCGGTGGGGCTCTGGACAAGAGTTTCGATTGCCCAGACCATGTTCGCGGTTTCGTCGCGCGCGAAGATCACTTCCTCGATCGGTGCGCCTTCGGTCACACTTCGGCCGCCCGGTGGAACCAGCAGCCCGCGCAGCGGCGTGCCATCTGCTTGATCAAGTGTAAACAGCTCGAAATCATCCGGCCCGGTGTTGCCTTCACCCACCTTGATCCGCTCGTTGAAGGTCGTTCGGTAAACCACCGAAGTCATTTCGATCAGCGCGCCGCGCGGGACATCCAGCGGAACGACCAGCCAGTCGTCGGCGTGGGCCGTAGCGAAATCGAGAAACGCGATCCGCGTCAGGTCCTGAGGCTGAACTTCGACCATGCCGAAATTGACCTGTCCGTCCTCGAACCGCCAGAGACGGCTCGCCGGCATTCCAGAGTAGCGCAGACGCGTGGCGTGAACGGTCGCCGCGATCTGGATCGACCCCGCTCCGACCTGATCGGTCTCGACCGCAAGCTGGCCGTGTGCATCGTGATCGAAACTGTACCATTCGACCGTCCCGCCATCGTGCGTGGGCGCGCGGCAGACGCGCTGATCATCGGGACCGCCCGCACGCACGGCAAAACCATATTCCAGCCGGTCCGACCGCCAGCAATCACCGAGCGCCTCCTCGGGTTCGATATTGGCGCGAAACCAGGCCAGCCAGTCATGTGCGGCTTGCACCGCCGCCGCTGCGGTTCCCGCTGCCCAGGAACCGCTAAAGCTGTTGTCCTCGATTTGCGAGGCCGCAGTCGAGCCGTCGATTGCCCCTCGCGCCAGAAGCCGCCACATGGGCGCCACCGCTGCTCCGGAGTCACCCTCCGCCGGCGCCGGCAGCGGGCACGCAGCAACCAAGGCGGCGCGGACATCCGCCCCTGCATCGGCCAGCATTGCCGCCAGCAGAGCGCCTCCCTGCGCCCTGTCGCGCAAGGTCGCGCCGGTAAAGGGTTCTGCTTCGACTTCGGGTTCCAGCAGAGCGTTCGCGCCGAGCGAGCGAGCGGGGTGATCCTGCGGTGCGAACGCCGTCATGAGGCGGCCATTCGCGGCAAGTTCGACCGCTACCGGGGTTCCGGCATCCTCCCCGTCAAATTCGCCGAACTGCCACTGGCGGGCGAGGAGCCACAGCGGATCGTGCACCCGGGCGGCCAGCGCCTGGTCCGCTTCGCCGCTGAGGCTTTGCGGTTCCAGCCGTGTCCAGGCCGGTGGCGCGACGAGAGGGAAGCGGATGGCAACGTTCGGCGAAAGCTCGACAAAGGCCGCGATTCCTTCTTTGACGATATCTGCGCACATGTTCAGGGCTCCTGGACCATCGCGAAGGCGCGCAACGGCTCGCCAGCAGCGGAGGCCTTGAGAAGCACGTCGCCGAATTTGGACCAGTCGATAGTCTTCTGGCCCTGCAACGACCACGATTGCGTATAGATGGCGGGCAAGATACGCGCGGCAAGCGGGACGGTTTCCAGCGTCACCAAGCGCATTCGCGCCATCTCCATGGTCTCGACCACCAGATCGAACACACGATCATCGGTCCACCGTGCGCCGTCGGGCGAGATACCCAGCAGCATGGACTGAGCGGGCTGCGAGTTGGGCGCATTGGCGTTGATTGCCACGCCGGCGGTCATCTCGAGGGCCACGGCGCTGTCGCTCCCCTCGCCCTTCAGCGCGCGGCGGGGAAACGTCTCGGTCCAGTCGTCGATCACCAAGGCGGCGCGGGTGGCCTGCTCAGTTTTCGGAGCATCCGCGATGATTGAGATGACCGCGGACTTCGGCATGTGTGCGTCATCGGGCAACGTTTCAGCGACCCACCATCCCGGCTCGCCGCCAAGTTGCATGACGGCGAGGTTTGGCGCGGTCGTCACGCTGTCGCACAGCAACAGGTGGTCGCAAAACTGCTGTATGTGCGGGCGCACGGTGGCAATGTCGCCGAGGTAGCGGCGGATGGAGGCGGGGGCAACCGGGTCGATCGCGACCTCGAGGCTCGGGTTTGCGGTAGGCATTTGCGGGATCGGCAGCACGAAATCGTGCCCGAACAGAGCCTGTGCCCGTTGCGCCAGTCCCTCGGCATCGCCATTTACTGCCGCCAGCGCGATATAGGCGGTGAGGCGGCGGATCGCCTCGGCCGATGCCAGCAGTGCCGTTTCCCCCAGTTGTGATCGCGGCACGTTCGGCGTCGCGATGCCGAAGTCGGTCATATCGACCAGCGCCGCTGACAGGTCCGCGACATCGACCGATGGCATCGCAATCATGGCCGCCAGGGCTTCCTGCCGCTGCCGAAGCAGCAGCGCGACGTCGTCCAGGGTGCCTAGCAACGCAGCGACTGCCGCAGTGTCCGGCTGGTGTGGCGATGGTGCGCCGGGCAAGCCGAAATCGCTTCCGTCAGCCACCCGGGAACCGGCGATCAGGCGTCGCATGCTGTCGGCAAGAATGATCACGTCGGCCAGGGCGAGCTCGCCTGCCTGCAGGCGTGCATCGCCGGAGAGTGCTTCTTCGTGTGGCGCAGTAGCGGAAGCGCGGCGCAGGACGGACGCAGGATCGCTGCTCAACGCGACCAGGTCGAGCGCGGCGATTGTGCCTGGTGCGATGCGCACCGCGTCGCCGCCACTGGAGAATCCGATGATGATCCGCGAGGGATCGCCGAGCCGTTCTGCCGCCCATCCTTCGAGCCCGGGCGCAACACAGGCGCGCGGCGCAGCAGGGTTCCAGCCACCGTCGCGTCCGATGATCAGCAACCGATGGGAAACGGGCTGGCCACCGCGCATCGAGCTTACGAAATCCGGCTCCGGCGGCGCCACATCACCACGGCCGGCGGCATCCATCGTCGCCGATGCCCGCGCCAGGTTGCCTTGGGCCACCTGGTGCATGCTTTCCGCCAGCAACAGGTCGGCCACTGCATCGACGCTTTTGTCGAGCTTGCGGATCGCTGTGTCGATCTTGCTCCATATGGCATTCGTCATCTCCGGCCATACCGTTCCCGGCGCAATGTACGGATTGTCCGTGGGCGCTACTGTCAGCTTGCCCTTTATCGTGTCGGGACCGCCTGTGCCGCGCCAGATCTCAACGAGCCGAAGGCCATCGCTGACGGTGCTGGCTGCGATCGCCTCCTGCGCTGCGTCCGGCAGAGGATCGCCTCGATCACTGAGCTTGCCTTGGGTCAGCGGCACCAGCGAGCGGAGCGACAAGACCAGGTAGCCGAGCTCGTTATCCTGCAGTTCCCGTTCGATGCGATAGCCCAGCAACGCTCCAAGCGGCTGCCCTTGGCGGATTCCGTCAATCAGGTGCAACGCATCGCGAACGCGCGCCGAGGAAAGTCCGATCGCGAACGGATTACGTCCGCCCGGGCCTGGAAGATGACTGAGATGGGCAGCCCGAAGCACGCCGGCAGTTGTCGCATGGCCGAGTGATGGAGCGACGAGATAGCCGCCCGTCGAGTGCACCTGCGACTCGGGCCGGAGCTTTTCGACATAGCCGAATGCCCCGATCGAAAGTCCGGCGGGCTTGGTCGCGCGCTGGCTCGCCAGCCGCCGCGAAATGGCCCCGGTAATCCAGGCGTCGAGCCGGTGCGAAACGACATCCAGTGTTTCGGCGACAAGAACGTGGCGCGCCTGATTCTCCACAGCACCGATGCCCTGGGAAAGATGGTCAAGCGCAGCATGGAATTCCGCCTTGAGCCCCGCGACGCTGAGGAACTCGTCCGCTACCAGCACCGAAAGATAGTCGCGCGACACCGCCGAGCTCGCAGTGTCGAAATAGGCGGCAAACCCGGCCTCCTGCATAGCGTCCATCGCGAAAGTGCGCGCGGCCGGGCGGGCCGCTGGATCGTCCGCCTTGGGCAGCGCGCTGCGCAACTTGTCGAGCGCGCCGACGTCGATTGTGCTCGGCTGGACCATCTGCGCGACGATCGCGTCACGCAGGTCGGGTGCGAGTGTCGCCGAAGCCCGAAAATGGTCGATGAAGTCACGTCCAGGTTGACGTTTCGCCTGTAGCCTGGATGAGGCAATTGCTACCAGTGCCTGGAAGACACTCGAGATATTTCCGCCGGTTCCGGTGGCGAGAAGCGCGGTGAGAAAGCCGGCGTCGCGGGCGTCGTCAGCATATGGCAACAACACCGGGCGTGACTTGTCGTCGAGCGTTGCACCGAGATTGGCGTAACTGAAATTGCCGATGGCTTCCTGCAGCATCCGGGTCAGCAGGCTTTCGATATCGAACGCAGCCTTGCCCGTCGTCGTCACCTCGCTGATTGCCTCGATCATGCTCCCGGACAGGCAGCGCCGTGCACGCACGCCGTAGGACACCGCGCTCTGTCCGAGCAGACTGTCCATCGTTTGACGCAGGTCCGCACCCGAGCCGATGTGGGCCAAGCCACTGGATCCAGCGATCCAGTTCGGGCGTAGCTTGCGAAGGAAGCCGGTGAGCTGAGCGCCGAACTGGTCGTTCGCGTCATCTTTCCAGACATTGGCAAAGTTCGAAACCGGCAGAATGCCGTACGGTTGGCTGCCGATACGCAGAGCGGGGATTGGACCACGGCCGCGAACATGGTCGCGGTGAAACTGACGAATACGATCGATCACGACCGGTGATATCGCGGTGCTGCCTGCGTCGACCGCGTCGAGGAACTGCCCGAGAGTGGCCGGCCACAGTGCTGTCTGCATGGCGCTCGCGTCGGCCTGTTCCTGCTCCTGCCCATGGTCTGCCGCGCCGAGCCACGCGGCATCGATGCCCAGCGCGTTTGCCAGCACCGAGGCATTGCTCTGCGGTGCCGCGGCTTGCATGGCGGCCGGCACAGGCGATTTTTCGATCCGCCGCTGCCACGCCGAACGCACGGTCTCGGTATTGTTGGTCGGCGTGCCTTGCGGAAGGAATGCCAGGCCGTCCGTCTCCCAGTGCGCTTCCAGTAGTGCGGCGAAGTCCGCAGCGCCGTTTGCCGCGTCGCGACTGCGGCTGACGCCAGCCACGATGAGCCGGTCAACAGGGCCGGCAACGGACAGCGGCAAGGTCATTGCCAGCCCCTTGGCCACGGCGGCGTCGAAATCGACGATCCACTCGGTGCCGGGCAGGATCTTGAGTCCGTCCTGATCGACCATGGCTTCGTCATCCTGGGACAGAAGGCCGATCCTCACTTCCGGGGGGATCGCCGACCCGATCGCCCGGGAGCGGGTTACGCCTTGCTCGGCGATTGCGATGAACCGGTCCGGCAGCAACTTCGCGAGCGCTGCCGTATCGTTACGCGCCGCGGGCGTCGGGAATACCGGCGCATCGAGCCCGCTCCCGGCGATATTGTCAGGCGTCATCGCGCGCGCGACCCAATGCGCCCGGGCAGTGCCAACCACGCCGACCAACGTCTTCCAGGCTGCCGCCACGACGAGGTCGGCGCTGTTGCCCCAAAGCTGCATCCAGTAAAGCTGCCCGGCAGCAACCTCGCTGTCGGACAGGCCACGATCCAGCCGGTCGACATGGATCTCGTCCGGATAGATGCGAATGCGCAGCGCATTGCCGGCGGCGTTGAAACGCGTTTCGATCCGCACCGGCAGAAGCAGCAGGGGCACGTCAGCCGGAGCGTCGCAACTGTCGTGTTGTCGGAGCCGATCAACCAGCCCCGCGTGATCCCGGTCAAACGCAGTCCTGTCGTTGCGCGCAACGGTGACCTTTGCGACCAGGGTGTCGAGCTGGCGCTGGCTGCGCGTGGCGACAGCGACGTCACCGCTGGCGCTCGCTGCAGCCAGAGCGGCGCGGGCATCGCGGATGTCGGAACCGAGCCGGGCGATCTCGTCGTTCTTGACCTGAATCTGGCCCAGCAAGGACGACGTCGCGCGATTGATTTCGCTAGTGAGAAGTGCGTCCGAATCAGGCATGGAGAGCTCCCGCATTGTCGATCGACTTGAGCAGGTCAGTGCCTTCAAACGCGGCGCGAACCGGATCGCGAAGCAAGGTGCGCGCGACAACTGCCGAAGATCCCGGCCAGTTCTGCACGTCCGGCACACTTCCGGTATCGCGGATCAGCACTGAGCGAGCATGCGGCGCGAGGAACTTGCCCCTGTCGAGCGCCGGTTGTCCGGAAGCGATTGCGGTCAGGTCGTTCCAGTCCAGGCTGTCCTGGCTGATTGGCGAGTCGGTGGCGCGCGGATTGCCGCCAAGCGCTTCCGCCATGCCAAAGCGTGGCGCCATCGGGTGCTCGGCAAGGAGAAACCACCAATTCCCGGCCTGGACCTCCTCCACCGACAGTCTGAAGCCGACCAACAGGTAATCGGGCTTGAGATGGGCATGGAACAGGATCGGGGCTTCGCTATCCTGCATGAACGTCGGCGGAAAGGTCTGGTTCTGCGGCGCAACGCCAGCCGCGTTCGGCGCGGACCGTATGGCAGCCACGATCGCTTCGGGGTACCGCCGCGCCAACGCGCCACGGATCACCAGGACGACCGGCTGGAAACCGGGACGCGACGATCCGCCGATGGCCATATGGTTGCCAAGGGCGCCGGGGGCGAACCGATGGATCGGGCCGGTCAGCTCGTCCTGTTCGGCATCCCAGAAGCGCTTGAAGTAGGTGCCGCGCTGATCGGTCGGGTAGTTTCGCCAGAGCAATTCGCGGCCCATTTCGTCCGACAAGCCCGTCAGGAAAGCCTCGCAGAACGCCGGGTTGGCTACCAACAAGGTGACGAAATCGGGTTGCGAAATCGATCCCAAGCCCGGCACCAACCAGTCCCTGTCGTAGGCATCGAGCGCTTCGTACATCGGGCGCGGAAATTTGGGCGCGGCCATCACCGGTTCGATGCGCAAGTCGTCCAGCCAGTCAGGGCGAATCACCGAGGGCCATTTGAGAATGCGGCCCTTTACATAGGCCGTCATCGTTTTCGCCGGGTTGATGGCATCGACGAGCTGTGTCGAGGTAAGCGCGAGTTGCGGGATGGATGCGGTATCCCGCGGCGCGGGCAGGGCAACAGTGGTGATAGTGGCGTAGAACCCCTGCGCCAGGGTGGTGGTCTTGAGCGCGGCCAAGTCAGACAGTGTGTGGGTAAGATCGCGTGAGACCTGCGTTTCGAAGCGAGCGGCAGGGTCCCGCGCAGGCCCCACAGGGGGAAGTGGCTGAACGGGCACCGGCGCAGGCCGAATCACGACCGGGCCGCGCCGGCTGAAAACGCTTTCGCTCACCGATGAACGAGTGGAAGAAGCAGATAGGGGTGGGACATTCCCCAGATTGCTGCTGACGTTGCCCGACGCCGTACGCATGACCGGTGCGGCGGGCGCAGTGACTGAGCGACCAATGATGGCTGCCGGCATGACTGCCGCAAGCGCGGTGATCGAACTTGCGCTGGCCTGGCTGAAGCTGGGAACCCGCTGCATCCCCGCAAGCGCCGCTCCGGCCAGTTCCGCACGCAACACGTCGGCGCCATCGGCAGGATCAGGAGCGCGCGTATCGATACGCGCGGCGAAGGACTTTGCATAAAGTCCTCCGACATCGCGCCCTGGCACGACGGACCAATCGGCCATCGCGCCGGACAGACGAGCGACACCGGTACCTGCGGTCAGCACCTGCAGCCGGTTACGCACGGTTGCGAACGCCGCCTCGCGGGCGACACCCATGACTTTACCGACCAGCTCTGGGCCGAGCACCGCCAGTCCCTGGTCGGAAATCGCGGTGATCCCGTCGGGGTTGGCATAGGCGAGGCGCTGGTCGCGAAAGTGTGCGCCGTCGGTGACAAAATTCGGCGCCTTGGTCAGCGCACGCTGCGTCATTCCCTTGCGCATGGCCGGTGCTGTCGGACTGGTCATGCGCTTGGCCGTAATGCTCAGCATGCTCCCGGCGCTGCGGCTGCTCTCGATCTGTTTCCACAGGCTGTCCGGCCTGGCGGCAATGCGGATGCGATCGTGAAACGGCCGTGTCATCCGCGTGAGATCACCCACTTCGAGCACGGCTATGCGGCGCTTCATGTTTGATTCGTTGATCGCCTTGGCAAACTGGTGTTGCTGGATCTGGTGGTTCAGCTTGTTGATCTCACTGACCTGCGCCCACGCAGACTGCATCAGCAGTTCCTGATCGCGCTGGACGACGCGCGTGCCGAGGCCGGCAACGATGCGCTGGAGTGGATCCGTATTGAGCTGTGCGAACCAATCCGCATCGGCTGCGGTGGTATCGGTCGGCGGGCTGCCAAATACATTGCCTACGGTGTTGCGCGCCGCCTGGAAACGCGCGTAAAGCCGCGGGCCTACGCGCGGCAACAGCGGGGTGTCAGCGTTTCCGGCTTCCGCGCGCAGACGCAATGTGTCGCGGAGGGCTGCAGGCCACCCGGTATCGCGGTCCGCGGGGCTGCCCGGTGGGGTCAGCGCGGGCGATCGCAGGGCACAGCTGAGGACTTGCACCGCGCCTGCGGTGCCAGGCGCGGCGCCGTCGATACCGCCGCCGGGTTGCGTCCCGTCAATGATGCGCCGGCCAATCTGCCAGGGCGCGCCGATAGGCACCAGGCGTTCCGCCAGCGACTTGAAATCGCCGCTGGGCGCAGTGGCGAAATCCCAGGAATCATATGCTGGAAGCTGAATCGTGGTTTGCGCGTCACTGCCATCGACCGCGCGAGACCAAGCCGGGCCCAGCGACCCACCGGAAAGGCCAAGACCAGCCCTGGCTCCGCAATCGAATGCCGGAACCAAGACTGCGCGATAGGCTTTCGAGGGATCGAGCTTGCGCGGGCAAATGAGCCGTGAAAGATTGGCCAGCGCATGTTCGTCCGACAGCCGGTCGGCGATCACCGGATTGGCCGGTATTGCCACCTTGGCGCCATTCACTACTTGCGCATGAGCGAAATAGGCGTTGTCGTCAAGCGACTGCAGCTCGCCGAGTTCGGTCGCCAGCACGCGCGGCAGGCCGGGCGCAGCAGGTGGCAGGATCTGCGAGTTGTCGCGCAGGCAGACCACCAGTGCGAGCCACGGCTCGAGACGATCTGCGCTGGGAGCAACGGGGCTGAACATCCACGGGATGTCAGGTCGATCAAACTCGATCTGCGCCATGAAAGTTTCTTCGGCGCTGGCGGTGTCGGGCGCGGGCTCCCGGCGGATGATCTGGCCGGGGTCGATGCCAACCACGTCTCCGGGGCCGTAGAGTTCGAGGTCCTTTTCGACCCGCACCGGCAGCGCAACGCCGGTGCCGCAAACATCGAACGCGACCTTCACGATGGCACGGATGGCATTACCCGCCGGGGCGCTGGCGATCGCGCCGCCCAGGCCGTTCCTGACAAACGGGACGAAGTTGTAATCGTCCAGCACGATGTCTTCGGGCTTGAATGGCGCAACGAGGTTGATGCGCGCGTCTTCGACGAAGTTCTTCGCGATGCTGAGGGATTCGATCATGCCGCCAATCCGGTTGCGAGAACGCCGAGGTCGTTCGACCCGGCCAGGTATTCGGCCGCGAACGTCGGGCCGACATTGGTGAGGCTTGCCGCAAGCGGGCCCAGGGTGTCGCGATGCACCACCGTGACCAGCCCAGGATCGCCCAGCACGGGGGCGGCGGGCGCGGGCGGCTCGACGAGATAAGGATTGGTGGTCGCGCGGCGCGCGTTGGCGACGGCCGAGACCCCAAGCATGGACTTGCCGATTAGCGAAATCCGCCATGTCTCCGGCTTTGCGACCACAGCTTCGGGGCGGTTGGGGTAAACCGTATTCCATGCATACGCGGCGTTTACGTCGTTGGTGAAGATCGGACGTGCCGATGCAGCCACGACCATGCCGGCGGGCATCTGCTCGAAATCCGGCCGCGCCATCAGTTGGTCGTCCTGCAAAGCTATGAAATGCCCGGGCGAGAACCGGTCTTTCACGGTCGATACAGCGGCAGCATCGTCGGCGCCGACACCGATTTTCGGTGGTCCGAGATACACGCGTTTTGCCGAAACCGGACTCGAGCCGATGCGGTCGATCTGCGTTTCGAGGGGTACGCTCGACTGCTTCACCTCCAGCCGGCCCAGCGGGTGGAACAACCGGGTACCTCCGCTATCGGCAAAGCGAACGAGTTGGAGCGCGTCGGGAGGAAGGATGTGTGTCCAGGCCGCGTCTGCTTGCAGGGCCGCGGCGGCGATGACCACGCTGTCGACCAACGGGGCGTCCGATGGGCGGGGTTCGCCCCATGTCAGTGGACCGATATCCACGTCCACGTCCCACCAGAGGATCTCGGCAGTGGCAGTACCCTCAAGCCGCCATGGCTGGTCGCCCGATATTTCCCCATGGAAGTGCACGCCCGCGATGGTCTCCCCGAACGCCTTTACTTCGATTCCCACATCCAGCAGCACGATGAAGTGGAAGTAGGGCGCCCATTGGAACAGCGCGTCGAGCTGGATCCAGGCGTGCGCCGAAACCACCGACAGATCGGCGTTCAGGTCGATCTTGCCGCCGAACTGGATGGAGTTCGAAGTGATCGCGACATAGGCCTCGGCGGTCAGCGTCAGCCAATCCACCGGGGGCTTGAACCCCAGCGCCAGCCGGTCGAGCTTGCCGATTTCCTTGGGCGCATCGTACTTCGGGAAGAAGCCGCCGACCGACAGGGCAAATGCGCCTTCGCCGGACCACTTGATGAACAACGCGATGTCGCCCGAGAGCGTGAGAGTGAACAGCTTGGACTTGGCGATCGACACCTTGAGCAGGAAATAATCCGGGGTGATCACGCCCAACAGGTCGGCATGGATGTCGACGATTCGTTTGTCCGGTTTGACGTCGGCTGAAGGAACACCGATTTCCAACGCGCCCAGAATGACCACCTTCGGGTCGGGCAGGCTGAGCACGATACCCAGCCGAGCCTTGACGAACCCGGCCTGCGAGCCCCAGCCGATTTCCGCAATCGGGCCGACGACGAAGCCGCCGTCGTGCTGCGGGAACACCTGGCCAAGCGAATTGAGGATCTGCGGCGCGGCAGCGACCGGGTCGGACGGAAACAGCAGTTGTCCGACGATGTCAGTCTTCAGCCCGTCGCGCAACGCGTCTGTGTTGGCCGACCGCTCGATGGCCAGAATCCCGCCAAGCCCGTTCAGGGTGAAGCCGAAACCCAGATCGATCTTCGGCATGAAGTGCACACCGATCACGATGACGAAACTGAAAGGCTCGGTGCCGAGCAACCCGATAGCCGTGATGCCGAATTTCAGAAATTGCAGATCGAAAACGCCTCCGTACTCCTTGTTGTCTTCCGAATAGCGCAGGTAACCGCCACCGTTGACCAGGCCGGTATTGATACGGACGCCCATGCCGGTCGGAATCTTCGGCTGCACCGCCGGTCCTGCCCCGTCCACCCAGCGAATGGAAAATCCTCCGCCTTCAATCACCACAGCAAAGACATCGCCGATCTTGCCGGCGATGGTCATCACGATATCGATCCGGTTCTGGCTGTCGTGGTTGTCTTTCGCCGGCTGGACCATCGCGAATTCACGCAACTCCACCCCCGGCAAGTCGAAGCGCACGGGCAAGATGATCTTCTTGTCCTTGCCCGCGCCGAACGACAGGCCGTCTGCAGTATCGATGGTGATGGCGACCTGATCGGTTTCGCCCGTCTTGCCCTCGCCGGGCATGATCTTTTCCATCATCTTGTCGGAGCGCAGGCCGGCGGCCAATTTGGTATGGAGCTCGATCCCGACCTTGGCCTGGGTCTTGTAGTCGAGAAATGCCTCCAGGTAGGCGCCGTCGAAGCTGATAGCCCCGAGCGACCGCGGCCCGGTGCCGACGAACTTGAGCCCGAGTTTCTTGTCCGGACGACTCCAGACCAGGGCATTGGCGACATCGGCGTGCGCATCGTCGACCCCAAGCACCGATTTGCATACCGCGTCGAAGGTCTTGGTTGTATCGGCGCCCAACGACTTGAAGGGAGCCTTCCAGGGATCGGTGATTCCGCCGATGGCGTCGAGGACCTGCTGCTTGCTGGCAGGCGTGTTTTCCCGTTCCGCGATCTTCTCGGCAAGAACGTCGAGCGCTTCGTCGAATGCGATCAGCACGTATGCGAGTTCGGTCGCGGCCCGCGCCGCCGCTTCCAGGGTGAAGGGATCGGTCTGGATTTCGGCGGCCATGTTCGTCACGGCCGTCTTGGCTGCGTCGAACTTGGGTGTGAGCGCGGTTGCCAGCGCCTTGCCGATCGGTGTCAGGTTTTTTACGTCGGTCTTGATCGTTTCGATCGCCGTCTTGGTCGTGCCCGACGTCCCGTCAAGCAGGGATGTCAGGAACGATCCGGTATCCTTGAACGTGGTACCAACCATGTCGCTGGCGCGGCTGTGCGAAAAACTGAGAACGCCCTTTACCAGGGCTGTCCAGACATCGTCGCTCATGATGCAAACCTCGGCTGGCCTGAAGGCTGAGGCCTGATCGACACCCTGTCGTGGGACGGGCAGGCGCACTGGGGGCAACGCCCATACGCCGAAAGTCCGAGCGCAATCCTTCGCCAGGTTTCAAACGCGGCGGGTCGTACTTGGCTCAACACTTGCCGCGCGAGGAGGGCCACCTCGAACGAGTCTGTCGTACGTGAATAACTCGGTGTCTTGACGGATTTCCGCCACTCACGTCTGCGGACATTGCCGGCGCTCGATCGCCGCACCGCCTTGAACTCATGACGGGCAAGCTCGGGGACGATTCGCGGGATCGTTCTTTGCGGCCCCAGGGAAGCCTTGAGCGGCCACGTAGCCGATCCAATTCTTGTCCGATTGTCGAGGGTCATTTGCGTCCCTGTAACGGCAAGGCCATGTGTGGTTCAACCAGCAACAGGGGCGAACAGGCCACGAACCGCGAGAGTTGGCGGCACGGGCCACCTTTCAACCCGTGAAGCTCTGATCGCCGCGGTAGTAGCTGAAAAGAAGTTCCGCAGTTTGAGGACGCTGTGGAAGTGATGCCCTTCGCTCGCTACGGTTTCGCACTTGGAGCGGGGCAGTTCTTCACCCTTACCGGAGAACGGTCATGTCGCCTGACTCGAGATCAGCCCCGACACCACACCCCGTTCGCTTCCTGGCGGATGAGGGGTATTGGCCGGCACCGAAACTGTGGTCAATAACCAGCAAAATTGATTGCCGGCTGGATGGGAACTGCACGCGGGTATGGCCGCCGCCGAATGCGTCAATTCATTTGCGCCGGCGTCAAAGTCTCCTTCGTCCGATGTCGGCGAATTTTGGACTCAGCCGCTACCGGGCTGTTAGCACAATGGTGCTCGACTGCTGGACAACGCTGCGGGGCCCGACGTCAGATGGAGGTACCCGAACGCGTCTCCGAGAGTCGAACGCGACGTTGATATTCGGATGCGGTCACGCCTGTCAGTCGCCGGAACACCCGCGAGAAGTACGACGCGTCGCTGAACCCCGCTGAGTAGGCGACCTGCGAGATGGCCATGTGCGGCTCGGCCAGAAAGTCCCGAGCCTTGGCCACCCGGTATTCCAGCAGGAAATGCTCGAATGTTATTCCCTGCTCGCGCTTGAAGGCATGACTGAATTCCGAGGGACTGACATGGCATAAATCTGCGAGAGCACCGCGCTTGAGATCCTGGTCGAAGTACCGGGCGATGTATGCAACCGCGATTCCGGTTTTGCGCGATAGGGATGGCGGTCTTTGCAGATGCCCCGCCGGTTCGATCAAGTCCGCTGGCAACCCTGTGCCGGGCCGCCCGTGCCGTCCCCGGGATCCCACGGTTGCGAACAGCATATCGATGCTCCGTGCCAGTATCTCGTCGGAGATCGGTTTGACGCGATAATCCCAAACGCCCGAACGAAATGCCCAAACCGCCAGCGCTTCGGAGTGGTACTCGGTAAACATCAACAGTGGAACCTCCGGAGCCATCCTTCTGAGCATGGTCACGACCTCCAGTCGAGCCTGATCGGGATAATCGAACTCGATGGAAACGCATTCGGGGTGATGCTGGTTGATTGCGCCCGCGACGGTTTCGAACCTGTCAACCCTGAGCGCCTCGTGTCTGCTCGGTACGAACTGAAAAAGACCATCCACGGGCGATTGGCTGCACAGATCAATCCACAACAGTCGAACAGCACTCATACGCCCACCATCCCGTTCCAAGAGGCCCGTGGATACAGCGGCTTGAGACAATTGTCCCAGTGTGGGCCGGCATCGTGCTATCCGTGGTTTCGTGACGGTTGTCCAAACGTTCGTGCGCACAGTGTCCGTCGATCGAGGCCACGGGTTCATCATGCAATCCGACGTCGGGGTCCCGCTTCCTTCGGGTGATTTTGAGTATTCCGCATGCGGCGTGAAGGTAATGAGTGAGTGCTGTCCGGCACGTAATTCGCGATCAGCGTGGCTGCCAAAGCACGGCGCAGGACGTGCAGCTGGGTTTAGGGTTGGGTCACCGCATGGAATTTTGCCGGCCTTTTGGTCTCGTGCCCCTGATTCGGGATGTGGCTCTCCTGCGCGTTGGGCGCGCTTGCGAGCCCCGGGGAATGTAAGCACCAGATAATAGATCCGCGATCGTTGCCGAAGCTCACGGAGGAACCTTAGGTGACGCTGCTTTGGCTCCAATGCGAACGCCTGAAGCGAGCTGCAATTCTAGCCAGGAGACTGCTGGGCAGCGTTTCCAGTCCATGTTGCCGATGCACGTGCGGGACATGTCGACCTGGTTGAATCGAGAAGGCCGTTGACCGTCGGTTTGCTTGAGTTGATTGGGTGGACGCCAGCCCCCCGATGGAAGTGGTTGGCGTCAGGGCTTTCTGGTTCAAGCGCTGCGATTATGCGAACGCATGGTGCGTTGTTTCTCGATTTGCCAGTCGCGTTGCTTCTCGGTGTCGCGTTTGTCATGTTCCTGCTTGCCGCGGGCGAGCCCGATTTCCACTTTTACCTTGTTGCCTTTCCAGTACATCGCGGTGGGGACCAGGGTGTAGCCCTTGCGTTCGACCGCGCCGAGCAACTGGTCGATTTCCTTGCGGTGCAGCAGCAGTTTGCGCGTCCGCCGGTCTTCGGCAACAACGTGGGTCGAGGCGCTGATCAGCGGCGGAATCGATGCGCCGATCAGGAATACTTCGCCATTCTTGGTGAGTGCGTAACTGTCACCGAAATTGATGCGGCCAGCGCGCAGTGCCTTCATTTCCCAGCCTTGCAGGGCAATGCCGGCTTCGAAGCGTTCATCAATGTGGTATTCGAAGCGCGCGCGCTTGTTCAGCGCGATTGTGCCGCCGCCCTTGCCGTCTTTGTCCTTCGTCTTGGTCATGTCCGTTAAACTCGAGCGCTGCAGGGCAGCGGTTGATTTGCTCGCGTTACGCGTCGAGCATGCTGCTGCGCAAAAACTACGTGATGGGAAGATGTTGCCGTGATTGAAATCCGTCGCAGTGCGTTGGTGCGTTGGTCACCTGCGCAGATGTTCGACTTGGTGAATGATATTGAAGCATACCCAAAGCGCTTCTCGTGGTGCGCGGGCGCGACCGTCATCGAGCGTGGCGAACAGATGCTGGTGGCCCGGCTGGATCTCAAGTTTGCCGGGATGCGGCACAGCTTCACCACGCGAAACACGGTTGATCCGCCGCAGCGTTTGCAGATGTCGCTGGTTGCCGGGCCGTTTCGACACCTCGAAGGCGTATGGGAATTCATCGCGTTGGGCGATGCCGGCTGCAAGGTCGCTTTTGCGCTGGATTTCGAGTACGCAGGGGCCTTCGGCGGGGGTGCGTTGAAGCTTGGCTTCCAGAGTCTGGCCAATCGCATGGTAGATGACTTTTGCCGTGAGGCTGCGCGCGTTTATGCCTGAGTCGAACGTCGTGGTGGAAGTGGTATATGCCGGCGAAAAACGCCTCGCGCGTACGCTGGAATTGCGCGCCGGCAGCACGGTGGTGCAGGCAGTGGAAGCTTCCGGTTTGCTGGCATTGTTGCCGCCTGGCGCGTATGACCCGCAGCGCTTGGGCATCTTCGGCCAGCGCGTATCCGCGCAGCAGGTGCTGCATTGCGGCGATCGCGTGGAGCTTTACCGGCCACTGCTGCTGGACCCGATGGCGGCGCGGCGACGCCGCGCACGCAAGGGCTGACTGCAAAATGCCCGGCGTCAGTGGCCCGGATTCGTCGTGGTGTCGTCCGGATCGCCACCCTTCTTCGCCGCAGGCCCTTCGCTCTTGTCACCTTTGGCACCATCCACCGGATAACTGGAGTGGTACTTCTTGCTGTCCTTGACCAGCTCTTCGGCGTCCGCAGCAAAGAAGTCGCCGTCCGTACGTACCAGCGTGTCGTTGTTGAAGGTCAGCGTGAACGTGCGTACCTTGATGGGGCCACCGCGCCGTGACATGGTGGACACGTAGTCCCAGCGGTTCTGCTCGAACGGTGTCCTGACCGACGGTGTGCCCAGCAGAAGCAGCGTCTGGCGCTTGGTCATGCCGGGCTTGAGCTGGTCGACCATGGCTTTGTCGAGCAAGTTGCCTTGCTGAACGTCCGGCGTGTAAACCATGTGACAGCCGCTGACGGAAATCGCCAACAGCGCGAAAACCAGCAGCGTGATCAGCTTTTGCATGCGTTTCGCTTCCGGGGTCGGTAAGGTAGCGGATGATACACTACGAGCCTGCTGACGCTGCGTGGGTGGAGTGCTCATGGAACAGGAAACCAAAGAACTGCGCAGGGTCGGTTTGAAGGTGACGCATCCGCGCATGCGTATCCTGCAGATTTTCGATCAGCCTGGCGTCCAGCACGTCACCGCCGAGGATGTCTACAAGAAGTTGCTTGCACATCAGGAAGACATTGGTTTGGCCACGGTGTACCGCGTGCTGACCCAGTTCGAGGCGGCCGGCATCATCGTCAAACACAATTTCGAAGGTGGCCAGGCGGTCTATGAGCTGGATCGTGGCAAGCATCACGACCATATGATTGATCTGGACAGCGGCAAAGTCATTGAATTCGTGAATGACGAAATTGAGCGCCTGCAGCACGAAATCGCGGACAAGCATGGTTACGTGATCGAGGCGCATAGCCTGGTGTTGTACGTCAGGCCGAAGCCACACGCACGCAGGTCTTGAGCGCGCGCATGCCTCCCGTGCCGCATCCGCAGCACGGCGGCGTCAATCTTCAGGCGTAAAAAAGCCGCTAAGAGGACTCCTGTCCCCTTGCGGCCGTTACGTGTCCGGGCTGGCGACCAAACCAATGACCCGGTTCGTTCGCACACGCATGCCAGACAGCTACGAGACGATGCACCATCGTCTCCTCAGAGCCGCCGCCCCCCGCGACAACCCTGACCCACCACCTTGCGATGGCGGCTCCCCCTTTCCGATGCTTGAAGCGTAGCGAGATATCCCATCGGGGTCTATGCGAATAATTCCTATGCCGCCCGTGAGCCGCGGCAGGCGGTGTGGTTGACCATGCGCTGGGCTACGTCCGTTGCCGCTGAAGCACCCCGCCTGCCGGAACGCGGCACGGACCAGCGAGCCACGCCGTATTTGCATGCCGAGTGGGCACTACCCGCCGACGATTGCTGCAGGGAGCACCGGCATGGTCAGCAAGCGCCAGGTGCGATCCCGCGCGAAGCGTCGATGACGGCGTCGTTACTGTGCAGCAGGACGCGCAGGTGCACTCCCGCATCGTTGGGGCGCAACCGAAACTGTCCGCCCAGGGACGTGACGCGATCACGCATACCCTGCAAACCGCGCCCACCGCGTGGCCGGCCGGGCAGAAGGCCCACCCCATTGTCACGTATGTGGAGCACGGCCAACGCGGCGCCGTGGCGCTTGCCGATGCGCAGACGCAAGGAGAACTCGCTGGCCTGAGCGTATTTGACTGCGTTGGTCGCGCTTTCCTGGGCGAGACGATAGATTGCCGTGCGCGTGTCATCGTCCAGCAGTCGTGGATCGCCATGCAGCGTGGTTTGGTAAGTCAAGCCGGCGGCGTTGAGCAGGTCGCGGATGGGTCCTTCATCCAAAGCGCGCATCAACCCGAACTCGTCCAGTACCGCAGGCCGCAGATCGTCCAGCAGACGGTGCAGAGCAAGGCGCATGTGCGCCAGGATCGCATTGACTGCGGTGGTGACATCTTCCATCCCCGCAGCGCGCAGCCGGGACTGGGCCAGTTTCATGTGGGTCTGAATTGCCGTGATGTTTTGTCCCAGCTCGTCGTGCAACTCTGCGGCCAGATGCCTGCGCTGGTCCTCGTCAATACGCAAATTGCCGCGTGCGGCGCGCCGCAGTTGTCGGGCGAGTTGATCGAGTCGACGGTTGACCGCTTCCAGATACGTGTTTTGCTCGGTGACCTTCGCGGTGCTGTGGCGGAGCGCATCGGTAGCCGAACCCAGCAGCAACGCACCGGTACCGGCAACTGCCAGGAATACATAGGCGACCGCACCCGAGGGCACATTGCCGAGTTGCTGATCGTGCAGCGCCATACCCAGATTGGTGATGATCATGGCCACGCACGCACCACGCCAGCCGTGGCGGAACGCAAAGAACAAGACGGGTGCGAGTGACAGTACACGCGCAAGTTGCGGCTGCGGTGGCGGCTGTTCGGACAGCAACAGCAACAGCACCATTGCCGGTGCCAATACCAGAACACTGTCCATCAGCAGGCTGGCCAGCGCCGGCCGGTCCGGACGACTGCGCAGCAACAAGATCATGAACGGGACGATCAACAGGATGCCCAGATAATGGCCGAGGAGCGCCTCGGCAAAGACGCCGAACAATAGTTGCGTCGGATGCTGCGCGTAGCCCAGCGCAAGTACGGCCGTATCCACTATTGTCGTTGCGAGCAGAATCGGTACTGCCGACAACAGCAGTCGGGTGACATCCTGCGGTGTTTGCAGACTGGCATGTACCTTGAGCTGCCGCAGTATCCACAGCCCGCCCGCCACGACCAAAGGCTCGGGCAGTGTCCAGACCAATTCGCCGTACCAGTCTGTGGGCAGGCTGTTGGCCATGATGATGCCGGCTCCGGCAGCAAACTCGGCACCCACCAGCCAGCCCCAGCGACGCACCGGGGTGAGCAGCAGCGCACCGAACCGGAAACCATACGGCAGCATCCAGTACGGCTGTACGGTGAACCACAGCAGCAACCACATCAATGCGTAGCCGATGCCGAGCAGCGGGCCAGATATGGGCGAGTGGCGGGCTTTGGCGTACACGCGTAAATGGTACATGTGTCACGGTGTCGCGTTTGAATGGCGCATCGAGTAACCGAACCGTTCCCCTCCCATGCGTTCGCTGTGTACAGTGGCTGGGTGTACAGCATCGTTCTCGTCGACGACCACGCCATCGTACGTGAGGGATTCAAGCGTTTGATCGAGATGGAAAGCGATCTTGACGTTGTCGCGGAATGCCGCACTGCCGACGACGCCGTCGACGCAGTCGCTCGGCTGCGCCCTGATTTGGTGATCCTGGATTTGTCCTTGCCCGATGGCAGTGCGCTACCGCTGATTGAGCACCTGCTCAGCGTGGCGCCGTTGACGCATGTCGTGGTGCTGAGCATGCACGACGGTGAGCCCTATGTCGCCGAGGCGTTGCGTCGTGGGGCGAGCGGTTACGTGACCAAGGGTGCGGGTCCGGAGGAGTTGATTGCCGGTTTGCGCGTGGTGATGCGTGGCGAATGTTTCCTCAGTTCGGATCTGTGCGAACGCCGCGCGCGCCACCCTGTCAGGCTGCTGGATCCCATCAGCCGTCTGACCGCGCGCGAGCGCGAGGTGTTCATGTTGCTGGCCGGAGGCTTGGCGCCCAAACAAGTGGCGGCCAGATTGGGTATCGGGCAGAAGACGATCTATATCCACCGAGCCAGCCTGATGGGTAAATTGGGCGCCGGCTCAGAGCTGGACTTGTATCGCATGGCCACGGAGCGAGGCTTGCTGCCACCGATGGAGTGATGCGTCTAGACGTGCCTGCGACGGCGCCGTTCAGGTTTGATGCGTCTGCGCACGAGCCAGCATCTGCCGCGCATGCGCTCGCGTTTCCCCGGTGATTTCCACGCCACCGAGCATGCGTGCCAGTTCGTCTCGCTGACCGGCGGCATCGAGTTGTTCGATCCGTGTGTGCGTGGATTCACCGTCGGAATATTTGCTGACGCGCAGGTGCAGGTGACCCTGCGCGGCTACTTGCGGCAGATGGGTTACACACAGCACCTGGCACCGCGCACCCAGCGCACGGAGCTTTTGTCCAACCACTTCGGCGACCGCACCGCCGATGCCGCTGTCAACCTCATCGAAAACCATGCTGCCAACTGTGTTTTTGCCGAGGGTCGCCACTTCAATGGCCAGACTGATGCGCGCCAATTCACCGCCGGACGCGACTTTGCGCAATGCGCGCGGTGGCTGGCCCGGGTTGGTGCTGACCAGCAGTTCACAGCGATCGTACCCTTGCGGATCAGGGTCGTCGCCCGGGCCACGCTCAAGTTGCACCAATAATTGGCCCCCAGCCATGCCCAGTTCGGCCATCAGCGTGCTCACCGCGGCGCCCAACTGGGTGGCGGCCCGGCCGCGTGCCACCGTCAATTTGGCGGCATCCGTCGCGTATTGCTCGCGCAGTTGCGTGCGCAGGGCGGTCAAGGTCTCCAGTGCCGTGCCGGCATTTTCCTGGTCGACGAGTTGCGTGCGCAGTTCTGTCAGCTTCGCCGGTAGCTCGGCCATCGGCAAGCGGTGGCGACGGGCCAGCTCGTGCAAGTGGGACAGGTGATCGTCCACTTGTGTGTATCGCTCCGGGTCCAGGTCGACGTCCTGCGCATAACGCGCGAGGCTGTCGGCGGCCTCGGCGATCTGGATGCCGGCCGTATCGAGCAAATCCAGCGTTGGCAACAAGTGCGCGTCGAGTGACGCCAGCTTGGCAAGTTCATCGTGGGCGCGGGCCAACTCGCGCTGCAAGGCAAATTCGCCATCTCCGTCGAGCTGTTCACTGATACCCGCGACGCCGGTGACCAGGCGTTCGGCGTTGGCCAGACGTTTATGGCTGGCTTCGAGCTCCAGCAGTTCTTCCGTGGGCAGCGTCCATTGCTCAAGCTCGTCGATCTCGTGGCGCAGCAATTCGATGCGCTGCGCGCGGTCTGCGCCGCCGCCCAGTTTGCGCGCGCGTGCCCCGACTTCATGCCACTGCGTGGCGCTGCTGCGCACGCTGTCAACCAGCGCGTCGTGGCCGGCATACGCGTCGAGCAAATCCAGTTGATGCCGGCGGGAAAGCAGTGCTTGATGTTCATGCTGGCCATGGATGTCCAGCAACAGCGCGGACAGATCGGCCAGTTGCCGCGCGTTGGCCGGTCGGCCGTTGATCCATGCCCTGGAGCTGCCTTCAGCGCGGATGACCCGGCGCAATTGACAGGCGCCGTCATCGTCCAGTTCTTCGCGCTGCAGCCAGTCGCGGGCCAGCGGCACATCAGCCAGGTCAAACTCTGCGGCCAGTTCGGCGCGTGCGCTGCCAGCGCGTACCATGGTGCTGTCCGCACGTGCACCTGCGAGCAGCATCAGAGCGTCCACCAACAACGATTTGCCGGCACCGGTTTCGCCAGTGACCACGATCAAGCCGGGGCCGAAGGTGACCTCGACGGCTTCGACGACGGCAAAATGGCGCACATAAAGCGAGGTGAGCATGGGCAACCGCTGCAGTGGATGGCTGGATTGTAACGTCAGCAACGCACGCTCACGACGGCACAACTTGCAACGTGCGTGCGCAGACCTTATTTCTATGTAGTCTCACGGATTGCTACGGCAGGATTGCGACAACGCATGATCTCTCCCAACGGCCATGACCTCGATGCGCGCACCCGACGCTTGCTGCGCACGCTGATTTCACAATACCTGGTGGACGGCGAGCCGGTCGGCTCACGCACGTTGGCGCGCTCATCCGGGCTGGATGTGAGCCCGGCGACCATCCGCAACATCATGTCCGATCTTGAGGATGCCGGTCTCGTGGCTTCGCCGCATACGTCGGCCGGGCGAGTGCCGACACCGCGCGGCCTGCGCTTGTTCGTCGACAGCCTGATCCAGTTGCAGCCGCTGCCGGAGGATGAGCTTGCTCGCCTCAGGCGCGAGTTGCCCCCCGGCTCGACCACGACCATGGGCTTGCTGGGCAATGTGTCCACCTTGCTGTCGGCGATGACGCGCTTTGCCGGTGTGGTTACCGTTCCGCGACAAGTGGACTTTCCGCTGCGCCACATTGACTTTGTCGCATTGCCGGACGCGCGCGTGCTGGTCATTCTGGTTTTCACTGACAATCAGGTGCAGAACCGCGTCGTGCAATTGGCCAAGCCACTGCGCGGGCGTGAGTTGACGCAGGCGGCAAATTACCTCAATGAGCACTTTGTCGGGTTGCGTGTCGATGACATTCGCGAGCGCTTGCTGGCCGAATTGCGCGAAGCGGGCAGCGAGCTCAATCGCCTGCTTTCCAGCACCATGGAGCTGGCCACCGCGTCGTTTGCACCCGAGGCAGGCGGTGACGACGTACTGGTCAGCGGGCAGACCAATCTGATGGCTTGCGCGGAGCTGGCCGACGTGACGCGTCTGCGCGAATTGTTTGAAGCGTTCCAGCACAAGAGTGAGTTGCTGCAGTTGATGGAAGTGTGTGCGCGTGCTCCGGGCGTGCGCCTGTTCATTGGCGAGGAATCAGGCTTTACCGCGCTTGGTGGCTGCAGCGTGGTGACTGCCAGTTACGGCGCACAGGGTCGTGTGCTGGGTGCGGTGGGCGTGATTGGTCCCACGCGCATGGCGTACGAGCGGGTCATTCCGGTCGTGCAGGCTACCGCTGGATTACTCAGCGACGCCTTGAATCGCGTCGCGACGACCTTATAACCGCTGCCGACGGTATTGCATTCGCAATCGCGGATGGCCGCAAACCCGTTTTTGATTCAACACACCGTGGAGTTTTTCATGCATGACAGCGACCCGCAGACACCAAATGATGTGCAGGCGGAGAACGACGAGGCCACGCTGACTTCGCCGGAGGTGGAAGCGTTGCGCACCGAATTGGCTGAAGCGCAGGCGAGCATGGTGGAATTGCGCGATACCATGTTGCGCGAGCGCGCGGAGCTGGAGAACCAGCGTCGTCGCCAGCAGCGCGACATGGAGCAGGCGCGCCGCTTTGCGAATGAAAAATTGCTGAATGAGTTGCTGCCGATCTACGACGGTCTGGAGCGCGGCCTGGCCGTTGAAACCACGGATGTCGCGGCCATGCGCGAGGGCATCAGCTTGACCTTGAAGGAATTGCTGCGTATCGCCGGCAACAACGGTCTGGTACAGGTTGACCCCTTGGGCCAGCCGCTGGATCCGGAGCGGCATCATGCAGTGAGCGTGGTCGATGCGCCGGGCAGCGCGCCGAACAGCGTGGTGACCGTGCTGCAGAAAGGCTATGTGCTGAATGACCGCCTGTTGCGCCCGGCGCTGGTCGCCGTGGCCAAGAGTGATTGACGCGGCGCGTGGTGTTGGCAGACCGCGTCAGCGGCCGAAAAAATCATCCAAGCGGGACTCGCCGGCATTGAATCGCCGGCTTGGAACCCCATCTGAAAACCAGTCGCGGCCCGCAGGGCTGCTGAAATTTGGAGCAATAACATGGGCAAGATCATCGGTATCGACCTGGGCACCACCAACTCCTGTGTCTCGGTCATGGAGGGCGGGACGGCGAAGGTCATCGAAAATTCCGAGGGTGATCGGACGACACCGTCCATTGTTGCGTTTACCAAGGACGGCGAAGTTCTGGTGGGCGCCTCGGCCAAGCGGCAGGGCGTCACCAATGCGAAAAACACGTTCTACGCGGTAAAGCGCCTGATCGGGCGCAAATTTGCCGATGCGGAAGTACAGAAGGATCTGGGCGTGGTGTCCTATGGCATCGTTGCCCATGGCAACGGCGACGCCTGGGTGCAAACGTCCGACGGCAAGCAAATGGCGCCGCAGGAGATTTCTTCCAAGATACTGATGAAAATGAAAAAGACCGCCGAGGATTATCTGGGCGAGACGATCACCGAGGCAGTCATCACGGTGCCGGCCTACTTCAACGACAGTCAGCGTCAGGCGACCAAGGATGCAGGCAAGATTGCCGGTCTGGACGTGAAGCGCATCATCAACGAGCCGACGGCAGCCGCGCTTGCGTACGGCATGGACAAGAGTGGTGGTGATCGCAAGATTGCCGTGTACGACCTGGGCGGTGGCACGTTTGACGTGTCCATCATTGAAATTGCCGAGGTCGATGGCGAGAAGCAGTTTGAAGTGCTGGCGACCAACGGCGACACGTTCCTCGGCGGCGAGGATTTCGACCGTCGCGTCATCGACTATCTGGTGGAAGAGTTCCAGAAGGACCAGGGCATTGACCTGCGCAAGGATCCGCTTGCGTTGCAGCGCCTGAAGGACGCGGCCGAGCGCGCCAAGATCGAGCTTTCAACCAGCCACCAGACCGAAGTGAATCTGCCATACGTGACCGCCGATGCGTCCGGCCCGAAGCACCTGAACATCAAACTTACCCGCGCCAAGCTTGAGGCGCTGGTCGAGGATCTGGTCAAACGCACGATCGAGCCTTGCCGCATTGCGTTGAATGACGCCGGGTTGCGCGTGTCCGACGTCAACGAGGTGATTCTCGTGGGCGGCCAGACGCGCATGCCGCAGGTGCAGGAGGCGGTCAAGGAGTTCTTCGGCAAGGAGCCACGCAAGGACGTCAATCCGGACGAAGCCGTCGCTGTGGGCGCGGCGATCCAGGGCGGCGTGCTGGGTGGTACCGTCAAGGATGTGCTGCTGCTGGACGTCACTCCGCTATCGCTTGGTATCGAGACGATGGGTGGCGTGATGACCAAGCTGATCGAGAAAAACACCACGGTGCCGACCAAGGCTGCGCAAACGTTCTCCACCGCCGACGACAACCAGACGGCGGTCACCGTACATGTGTTGCAGGGTGAACGCGAGCGTGCTGGTGCAAACAAATCGCTCGGCAAATTCGACCTGCAGGGAATCGGTGCGGCTCCGCGTGGCATGCCGCAGATCGAGGTCACGTTTGACATCGATGCAAACGGCATCCTGCATGTTTCAGCCAAGGACAAAAAGACCGGCAAGGAGCAGAAAATCGAGATCAAGGCGGGTTCCGGCCTGTCCGAGGAGGAGATTCAGCGGATGGTGGCCGACGCCGAGGCCAACAAGGAAGACGACCAGAAATTCCGCGAGCTGGTAGCGACGCGCAACAAGGCCGACCAGTTGGTGCATGGCACCCGCACCGCGCTCAAGGAGCATGGCGGCAAGGTACCGGCCGATCAGTTGAGCACGATCGAGGGCGCGTTGGCGGATCTGGAGAAGGTCAAGGACACCGATGACAAGGCGGCCATCGAGTCGAAGCTGGCCAAGCTGGAGGAAGTGACGCAGGCGTTGCACGCCGCAGCCCAAGGCGGCGCTGCAGGCCCGGATGCGGGTGATGGACAAGCCGCTCCTGGTGGCTCGGCACAACCCGACGACGTCGTGGATGCCGAATTCACCGAAGTGAAAGACGACAAGAAGTAAACGGCTGCCGATTCAGGCGATGCCGAACAGGCAGCCCGTGACCGGATTACCCGGCGCGGGCTGTTTGCTGGATACGCAGCCGCGATGTGCAGCTGCGTGATTGGTGGGCGAGATACCGCAGGTGGGGCGATGAGCGAACGTGATTATTACGAGGTGTTGGGGGTGAGCCGCAGTGCGAGCGCGGCTGAGCTGAAAAAATCATTTCGCCGCCTTGCCATGAAATTTCATCCGGACCGCAACCCGGACGATCCAACCGCACAGGACAAATTCAAGGAAGCCAAGCAGGCCTACGAGATCCTCGGCGACGAACAGAAACGTGCCTTGTATGACCAGTACGGCCATGCGGCGTTCGAGAACGGGGCCGGCGGTCGTGGCGGCGCTGGCTTCGGTGACGTCGGTGATGTGTTTGGCGATATTTTTGGTGACATCTTCGGGCGCAACGGGGGTGGTCGCGGGCGCCCGCAGCGTGGTGCCGACCTGCGCTACATGATGCAGATGGATCTGGAAGAGGCCGTCTTCGGCGTCATTCGGCAGATCACCATTCCCACCCAGGTCAACTGCCAACATTGCAATGGCACCGGTTCGGCAGATGGCAAGGCCAGCCAGTGCACAACGTGTCGCGGACATGGACGGGTGCGCACGCAAAACGGCATCTTTTCGATCCAGCAGACGTGTCCGACGTGCGCTGGTAGCGGACAGGTTATCGACAAGCCGTGCACGAAATGTCGTGGGCAGGGGCGACTGGAAGAGACGCGCACGCTGGAGGTGAATGTGCCTGCCGGTGTCGATAACGGCGATCGCATCCGCCTCAATGGGCAAGGGGAAGCTGGCCCGGCCGGTGCACCGTCCGGCGATCTCTACGTGGAAGTGCAGGTGCGTGAACACGCCATCTTCCAGCGCGAAGGCAGTGATCTGTATTGCGAAGTGCCGATTCGCTTTTCGCAAGCAGCCCTGGGCGTGTCGTTGCCCGTGCCTACGCTCGATGGTGAGGTACCGGTGAACATTCCTCCGGAAACCCAGACTGGCACGCAGTTTCGCTTGCGTGGGCGTGGCGTTACCTCGGTGCACAACAATCGGCATGGTGACCTGATCTGCCGGGTAGTGGTGGAAACGCCGGTGCGTTTGACCAAGCAGCAGCGGGAATTGCTGACCTCTCTGGAAGCCACGTTCGAAGGTGATGATGCGGACAGCCACACGCCGCGTGCCAAAGGCTGGGTCGAGGGTGTGCGCGAGTTCTGGTCGCGGGTCACTGCCTAGGAGCGTGCGCGGTACAAACCGTCCGGTCTGCAGAGTCATCTGCCGGTCCATTTTTGACCAGCTTCGCTGGTGTGCAACGTTTCGCCGGTGCCTGGCCCTTGGAACCACCGGGGGCCGGCAGGTCCGTCGAAAAACTGTCCTCGCGCAGGTCACTCGCCTCGGACTTTTCTACTGCCCACGCTACCAGCGCAGCGGCTGGGTTGTACATTCCAGTCTGATGCCATCCACTGAGAGTGAGCCGATGACCCGCGCCGTTCGTGTTGCCGTCAATGGTGCTGCCGGACGCATGGGCACTGCGCTGTGCGCGTTGCTTGTGCATGATCCACGCTTTGCGCTGGTCTATGCGGTTGTTGCGCCGGACTCGCCGCGCGTCGGCACGCCCATATGTGGCGACAACGCGCGGGCACTGCGTTGCGCACGCGACTGGGACGACGCGCCCGCTGTGGACGTGGTAATTGATTTCAGCAGTCCGGCCGGTCTTGAGGCTGCGCTTGCGCATTGTCTGGCAGGCACCACTGCTTTGCTCAGCGGCACCACCGGATGCGATGCGGCGCTCGACGCGCGTTTACTCGCGGCCAGCGCGCACATTCCCGTGTTGCGCGCTGCCAATTTCAGCCTGGGTGTTGCGGTTTTGACGCGCTTGCTGCGCGACGCGGCCACGGCGTTGCCAGAGTGGGACGTGGAAATTGTCGAGATGCATCACCGCGCCAAGCGCGATGCGCCGTCCGGCACAGCATTGGCGTTGGGGCGCGCCGTGGCGCGGGGACGTGACATGACCACGGAAACGCCGTTTGTGTTCAATCGTGAAGGCCTGACGGACGGACGCAGCCAGGGCAGCATCGGTTTCGCGGTAGTGCGCGGTGGTGACGTCGTGGGTGAGCACACGGCGCTGCTCATTGCGCAGGGCGAGCGCCTGGAGTTGGTGCATCGCGCGACCGACCGATCCATTTTTGCGCGCGGGGCATTGCACGCCGCGCACTGGCTCAGTCAGCGTGCACCGGGTGCGTGGACGCTTGACGATACGCTTGCAAAACCGCAGGTCGAATCTTGATGACCTCGATGGGACTAGCAGATCATCTGGTGCATGCGCGAGGTCCGCGCCCGTCTGGTGCCGCGCCGGTCGATATCATCTCGGTCCAGTCGCAAGTGGTGTACGGGCGTGCCGGCAACAGTGCTGCCGCCGAGCCACTGCGTGCGCTGGGATTGCGTGTGGCGGAGATTCCCACCACGGTGCTGAGTAATGCACCGGTGTATCCCACCACGCGGGGTCGGGTTTTGCCGGCCGATTGGTTTGCCGATCTGTTGCGCGGTGCCGAGGAGCGGGGATTGCCGGCGCGTGCCCGCGTGTTGCTGTCCGGATATCTGGGTACTCAAGCCAACGGCGAGGTCTTCGCAGATTGGGTCGAGCGGATAGTGCCGAGCTACCCACATCTGCGGTTCTGTCTGGATCCGGTCCTCGGTGACACGCATACCGGGGTGTATGTGGAACCGGGGTTGCAGGCAATCTTTCGCGAACGCCTGCTGCCGCGCGCATGGCTGCTGATGCCCAACGTGTTTGAGTTGGGCCTGCTCAGTGAACGAACGTGTGCAGATGAGGACCAGTGTCTTGCTGCCGCCCAAAAATTGCTTCGCGCCGGTCCTGCGTGGGTGATTGCCCATGGCATCCAGCCCGACCAACACACGCTGGTGACACTTGCAGTGAGCGCGCACGCGAGCTATCGCATCGCTTCACCACGATTGCCGATAGACGTCACTGGTACGGGCGATGCGCTCGCCGCATTGCTGACGGGGTTCACGCTGCTTGGCGAACCGTTGCCGCGCGCGTTGGAGCGCGCCGTTGGCGGCGTGCATGGCGCCTTGGAAGCCACGCTGTTGGCGCAGTACGAGGAGTTGGAAGTGCAACTGGCAGGCCCAGCGGCGCTAGCCGTGACCGGGACGCAATTTACCGCAGTGAGAGTGGCCTGAGCGCTTGAGCGAGGCGCGCGACTCAAGCGGCAGGTCTCGATACCACTATTCGGGTGCGTGCAACGCTGCGAAGCGAAAAAATTCAATCGGCGTGCGACGCGTTGCGATCGCGACCTGCACCAAGTCGGGTGTCGAAACCGCCGAACAGTTTCTTGAATCCGCGCGAGAAGCGGCCGCGCCGAGTCTTGCGCAGTTTCTCATGCTCGCTGACCAGCCATGCAACCTGGATCACCCGCCGCTCACCTTCGTAGGGCAAGTGACCGTGGAACGAATTGTCGCAACGCCTGAATGCGGCGACCTCGCCGTACAGGGGCGTAAGCTCCGGCGCGACGATGCTGTCGATGTCATCGATCTTGTGCAAAAAACGCAGGCAGCCGTTGCTGGTGTCCGGCCACTGGGTGTTGAGATAGACCAGTGCGGTCGCAACTTTGGATCGGCTGTCAGTATGGATCGTACCGTGGCGCTTGTTGAGCAGGCGACACAAGGTCACCAATGTCGGATAGTTGCCCAGATTGTCGATACCCAGATGCTCGCCGATCACGCTCGCGAACTCCCGCGAGATCATGTTGTCAATCAAGGTGTTGACCGACGGCCCGCAATCAGCCGGATCGTAGGGAAAGAACCCGGCGCTGCTGTAACGCGGAAAATCGCGGTCCAGATCGGCATACGCTTCGCGCGGCAGTTGGCCGTGGGCCACCATGAACGGAAAAGGTTCGCGTTGTGTCGTTGTATCCGCGCGCTCAAGGCGTGCGGGATCAAGCAGGACAGTCGAGCGCATTGCATTCAGCTCCTTTGAACGCGTGGCAGTGTAATGCACTACGTGTACAACCGGTGATAACCGCTGCGCGCGGTTCATGCTGCGTAAGGTGGACAGAAACGGCCCCGCCGCCTATCATTTCCACCCGCCCTGATACTTCTTTCCGAGCTTCACGAGCCAGCAATTCTGTGGCTCGCGGACTTTGCTGTATAAAAAAGGCGGTTTCCCATATGCGCATTCCTGCTCTGCTCGCCCTCGAAGACGGCAGCGTGTTCCACGGTCAAGCCGTGGGCGCGACTGGGCAAACCGTGGGCGAGGTCGTGTTCAACACCGCGATGACCGGATATCAGGAAATCCTGACTGATCCGTCCTATACGCGCCAGATCGTCACCCTGACTTACCCACACATTGGCAATACCGGTGTCAATGCCGAGGATGTCGAGTCCACGCAAGTGCATGCGGCCGGGCTCATCGTGCGTGATGTGCCGCGCCGCGCGAGCAACTGGCGCAGCACGGAAAGCCTCCCGGAATATCTTGCGCGCAATGGCACCGTCGCCATTGCCGGTATCGACACGCGGCGCCTGACCCGCATCTTGCGCGCCAAGGGCGCGCTGGCGGGCTGCATCGTAGCCGGGCCGCAAGTCGACGCCGACGCAGCGTTGGCCGCAGCGCGCGCATTTCCTGGTCTGGATGGCATGGATCTGGCCAAGGTCGTTAGCACGCGTGAGTCGTACGAATGGACGCAGGGCCTGTACGATCTTGATCGCCGGGCGTTCAACGCGCCAACCGCGCGGTTCAAGGTGGTGGCGTACGACTTCGGCACCAAACTCAACATTCTGCGCCTGCTCGCGGAGCGCGGTTGCGCGATAACCGTGGTGCCGGCGCAGACCAGCGCGACCGAGGTGCTGGCCATGCACCCGGATGGGGTGGTGCTTTCCAACGGCCCAGGTGATCCGGCAGCGTGCGATTACGCGATTGCCGCCACGCGCACCTTGCTCGACGCCAAAATTCCGTTGTTCGGCATTTGCCTGGGCCACCAGCTCATGGCCCTGGCACTGGGGGGCAAGACCTTGAAGATGAAGTTCGGCCATCACGGCGCGAATCATCCAGTGAAGGATCTGGACGATGGACGCGTGCTGATCACCTCGCAAAACCATGGCTTTGCCGTGGACCCGGCTACCCTGCCGGACAATGTGCGCGTGACCCATAACTCCCTGTTTGACGGCACGCTGCAAGGCTTTGCACTGACTGACCGCCCGGCATTCTGTTTCCAGGGACATCCGGAGGCCAGCCCGGGGCCGCACGACATCGGGTATCTGTTTGACCGCTTTGCCACACTGATGCAGGAGGCTCGCCAAGATGCCCAAGCGCACTGATATCAAGAGCATCCTCATCATCGGTGCCGGCCCCATCGTGATTGGCCAGGCCTGCGAGTTTGACTATTCCGGTGCCCAGGCCTGCAAGGCGCTGATGGAGGAGGGTTACCGGGTCATCCTGGTGAACTCCAATCCGGCCACGATCATGACCGATCCGGATACCGCCGACGCGGTGTATATCGAGCCGATCAACTGGCAGACCGTAGGTAGGATCATCGCCAAGGAGCGCCCGGACGCAGTGCTGCCGACGATGGGTGGCCAGACTGGCCTCAATTGCGCGCTGGATCTGGCCGACCACGGCGTGCTGGAGAAATACGGCGTCGAGCTGATTGGCGCGCGCCGCGATTCCATTCGCATGGCCGAAGATCGCGAGTTGTTCCGCAACGCGATGGACGAGATTGGCCTCGCTTCGCCGCGCTCGGCCATCGCGCGTTCGCTGGACGAGGCGCGTGCGGGACAGGTGTCGCTGGGTTATCCGTGCATCGTGCGACCCTCGTTCACGCTGGGCGGTACCGGCGGCGGCATCGCCTACAACCGCGAGGAATTCGAGGAGATCGTCACCCGCGGGCTGGAGATGTCGCCGGTGCACGAAGTGCTGATCGACGAGTCGGTGCTTGGCTGGAAGGAGTTCGAGATGGAGGTGGTCCGCGACAGCGCGGACAACTGCATCATCGTGTGCG
>JBDSWR010000051.1:0-25177 GCA_039926605.1 Rhodanobacter sp.
GTAGCCGATGATCCTTCCCAGCGTTGAACACGAAACCGCCGTCAACCCCACCCACAGCGTGATCTGGCTGCACGGGTTGGGCGCCGACGGCAACGACTTCGCGCCCATCGTGCCGCAGTTGGTGGACTCGGCATGGCCGGCGCTGCGCTTCGTGTTTCCGCACGCACCGGTGCAGCCGGTCACGATCAATGGCGGTATGCCGATGCGTGCGTGGTACGACATCGCCGCTGTCGATCTGGTGGCGCGCCAGGACGAAGCCGGCGTTCGCGCTTCCATCGCCGCGGTGGAAACGCTCATCGCGCGTGAGCACGAACGCGGCGTGCCCAGCGAGCACGTCGTGCTGGCCGGTTTCTCGCAAGGCGGCGCCATTGCGCTGGCGGCCGGGCTGCGCCATGCGCAGACGCTGGGCGGCATCGTCGCGCTGTCGACCTATGTGCCGATCCATCCCACTTTGGCCGCCGAACGCCACGCCGCCAACGCCGCCACGCCGATCTTCTGGGGTCACGGCACTGCTGATGCCGTGGTGCCCATGCCACGCGGCGCCGAATCACGCGATCTGCTGTTGGCATTGGGTTACACCGTCGACTGGCACACCTACCCGATGGCACACGCGGTCTGCGCAGAGGAGATCGCCGATCTACGTGCGTGGCTGGGATTGCGCTTGCGTTGAGCGTCGGGTTGGACGCGCACCGGGAAGGTGGGCACGGCCCGCCGCTGTGCTGTTGCTCGCGACGAGAAGCCAAACGCCGAAAGCCCCCAGACAGTGCCCGTCCGTCCCCAGCGGTTGTGCTGCACCGGCGCACGGCAAACGGAGGTGAGGGCAACCATCTGCTGCGGCACCAGCGCGACACGTAACGCAGCTCACGCGCTGCGGCATACTTGCCGTATGCCACCTGCCTCACCATTCCCCAACGCGCACGAGCAGGGCGAACACAGCCCGCTACCGAACTTCTGCGACCTGCCGGCATTGTTCGCGCTGTTTGTCGTGGGTGCGCTGACGGTGACGGTAATGTGGCTGGCGCGCGATGCCGGGCGCGACTGGCCAACCTACAGCGTGAGCATGCTGTTTGTGACGTGGCTGGCGCTGGTGGTCACGGTGGCATTGTGCAAGTTGCGGTCGGCGCTGCTACGGCTACCCGGTCGCCTGCCATATTTCGGGGTGTGGCTGGTGATGGTGATGATCGTGCTGCTGGCCAGCCTCATGGCCGCGTGGCTCGATGGCGCGATGCAGATGGGCCTGCTGAACACCCGCTCGGCCGGGTTCGTGCGCGACAACGTGGTGATTGCCGGGCTGTTGGGTGCGGCCATGCTGCGCTATTTTTACGTGCTGGCGCAGTGGCAGGCGCGACTTGCGGCGGTGACGCGGGCAGAGGTGGAAGCTCTGCAGGCGCGCATCCGGCCGCACTTCCTGTTCAACAGCATGAACACGGTCGCGGCGCTGATTCGCGTTGATCCCACTGCGGCCGAGCGCACGGTGGAAGATTTGTGCGAGCTGTTTCGCGCTGCCCTGGGCCAGCACAACCAGGGCGACGGCACACTGGGCGAGGAGTTGGCGTTGGTCGAGCGCTATCTGGCGATTGAGCAGTTGCGCCTCGGCGCACGCCTGCATATCAAGCGCGAGCTGGATGCTCTGCCCGCGACTTTCCCGTTGCCGCGCCTGCTGTTGCAACCACTCGTGGAAAACGCCGTGCGCCACGGTATCCAGCCCCTGCGTGGCGGCGGCGAGGTGACATTACGTGGTTACCGCGAAGGCACTGGCATCTGCATCGAGATTCGCAACCCGCTGCCGGACACACCGCCAATCCCCGGCAACAGCCACGGACTGGATAGCGTGCGCCAACGCGTCGGCTATCGCTATGGCCCAAACGCCACGGTGGAAGCCGGCCCACAAGGCACGCAGTTTGTTGTGGTACTGCACCTGCCAGGGCAAGGCGCATGATGCGCGTGCTGATTGTCGACGATGAACCGCTGGCCCGCGCGCGCCTCGCAGCGTTGCTCGGCGAATGCGCCGATGTGGAGCTCGCCGGCTCGGTCGGCGACGGTGAAGCGGCGTTCACTGCCATCAATGCAGCGCAGCCGGACGTCCTGCTGCTGGACATCAACATGCCCGGCATGGATGGCGTGGTCCTGGCCAAGCGCCTGGCCGGGCGCGCACGCCCACAGGTAATTTTCTGCACCGCCTACGAAACCCACGCGCTGGAGGCGTTCGACCTGGGCGCGGTCGACTATCTGCTCAAGCCGGTGCGCCTGGAGCGCTTGCGCGAAGCGCTTGTCCGTACGCAACGGCGGCAGGCTGATGCGGTCGCCAGCATGCCGATTTATCTGCGCGGTCGCCTGCGCGGCGAGGAGATACGGGTCGCACTGGACGACGTGATCTGCCTGCTTGCCGAAGAAAAGTACGTCGTCGTGCATCATCGCGCTGGCGAACTGCTCATCGAAGAGTCACTGCGCCAACTGGAAGAGGCCTACCCGGAACATCTGATACGCCTGCATCGCAATTGCCTGGTACCGCCGACGCGACTGCTCGGACTGAAGACCCTGGTCGACGGGCGCGTACTGGCCCGCCTGGACGGCACGGACATCACCCCGGAAGTCAGCCGGCGCAATCTGGCTGCGGTACGCAAGCTGCTGCGTCTGGGTTGAACACCACGACCAGCGCAAACTGCGTGCGCTTGGCTGCGCCGTGCCATATGACCCACAGTCCCAACCACAGCGGCCTTGCACGCCGCCTGCATCTCCTTTCCACTTCGCTTGCACAGGCAATCTGCTGCAGTGTCGCGATCATCCATGTGGAGAATGCATCATGAGCCACGCGTTCAAAGTTGGCGACCATGTGCGCTGGAATTCCGAGGCCGGTCAAGTCAGCGGCAAGATTACCAAGGTGCACACCAGCGACACCAACTACAAGGGCCACACGCACCGGTGCAGCGAAGACGATCCGCAGTACGAGATCAAGAGCGACAAGACGGATCACATTGCGCTGCACAAGGGCGCAGCGCTGCACAAGGTCGAATGAGCATTGAACACTGACCAAGCCACGCATGACGCCCGCGATCGCGTGCAGACCATCTGGACCATCGGCCACTCGACTCGCACACTGGAGGAGTTCCTCGAGCTGCTTGACACGTACGCGATCGAAGCACTCGCCGATGTGCGCAGCTTTCCGGGCTCACGCCGCTACCCGCACTTTCATCGCGAAGCGCTGGCAATCAGCGTGCCTGCGCACGGCATTGCCTACCAATGGTTGCCCAAGCTGGGTGGGCGCCGCCGCGTGCTGCGCGATTCGCCAAACACCGCCTGGCGCAACGCCTCCTTTCGCGGCTATGCCGACTACATGGCTACCGCGGAGTTCAGCGAAGGCCTGGACGAGCTGCTTGCCTACGCCAGCGGCCGGCGTACCGCAATCATGTGCGCTGAGGCAGTGTGGTGGCGCTGCCATCGCTCGATGATCTCGGACGTGCTGAGCGTGCGCGGCATCGAGGTCATCCACATCATCGATGCCAAGCACAGCAATCCTCACCCCTACACCGGCCCCGCGAGGATTCTGGACGGCCAGTTGACGTATCTCGCTGATGTCGGCGAGCCACTGCGCGTGGATTGACGGCTGCCGACAAACGACGTCGTAACACCTCGCTGATCCCACCCGGCCAAGTGACGAGGCCCGTCTGCGACAACCTCGCGACCCGGCGCTCAAGCCCACGTAACCATGTCCTGCTGACACGCCCAGCCGAACGGCGCATTGCCGCGCTGGGTTATGCTCCACCGCATTCCGCAGACCCCGACGACTCCCGCGACCCGGTCATATGGCCGCAGCCGTCATCGCGATCTCCGGCGACATCCATTTGCAGAAAGGGGGTAGCGCGGTGAGGGACAACACAAGCGATGATCTGGCGAACCTGGATTTGTCGCCCGCCACCATGCAGGCGATGGGTGAGGCCGTGGTGACGCGCTCCGTGGCGCACCTGGCCGCGCTGGCGAACGCGCCGATTCGCGGCGATTACACCGATATCGAAGCGCTGTGTCGATCCTTGCGCGAAAGCGCACCCGAACAGGGCACGGCGCTGGAGTCGCTCCTCGAGCCGTTGTTCGACGAGTGGATCCCGCGCTCGTTCGGCACGCCGGCGCCGGGTTACCTCGCCTACATTCCGGGCGGCGGCATTTATCCGGCAGCGCTGGCCGACTTCATCGCCAACACCGCCAATCGCTACACCGGCATCTGGCAGGCAGCGCCCGCGCTGGTACAGCTCGAAGCCAACGCGCTCGACTGGTTGCGCGACTGGATGCAATTTCCGCCAACTGCCCGCGGGCTGTTCACCACTGGCGGCTCGATGGCGATATTCAACGCCATTGCCTGTGCCCGCGAAAAACTGTTGGGCAACGACATCCGGCCGGGCACCCTGTACGTGTCATCGCAAGCGCATCACTGCATCGAAAAAGCCGCGAGACTCGCCGGCATCGCGCACGACCGCGTGCGCGTCATTGACGTGGATGCAGCCTTCCGCCTGCGCGTGGACGAATTGGAGCGGGCGATCGCCGCTGATCGTGCCGCGGGCTTGAAACCGTTCATGGTGTTCTCCACCGCCGGCACCACCAACACCGGCGCGGTCGATCCGCTCAATGCGGTGGCCGATGTCGCCGCGCGCGAACAGCTGTGGCACCACGTCGATGGCGCCTACGGCGGCTTCTTCCACATGGTGCCCACGCTGCGCCCGCTGCTCGACGGTCTGCCGCGCGCCGATTCGCTTACGCTTGACCCACACAAGGGTCTGTTCATGCCCTACGGAACCGGTGCCTTGCTGGTACGCGATGGCGAGGCGCTGCGCGCGCTGCACTCATCCACCGCTGGCTACCTGCCGGACAACCAGAATGAGTTCTACGATCCAGCGCAATACGGCCCGGAACTGTCCCGGGGTTTTCCCGGCTTGCGCATCTGGCTGACGCTGAAATTTTTCGGTACCGCGCGCTACCGCGCAGCTCTGGCCGAAAAGCGCGAACTGGCCGTCTGGGCGGCCGAACAGGTGGCACGCATTCCCGGCGTCGTGATGGACGCCATGCCGCAACTTTCGCTGTTTGCGTTCCACCTGGAGAGCCCTGCACTGCGCTCACTGCAGGCACAGAACGCGGCAACGCGTGTCCTGATGGAGCGCGTTACCCGCCGCGGCCAGATCATGGTGACCGGCGCCCTGGCCGGCGAGCGCTTTATTGGCAGGGTCTGCGTACTGAGCTTCCGCACCCGCCGCGCGGAGATGGAGACCTGCGTGCTGCAACTTGGGGAGGTTGCCGCCGCATTGCTTGGTGAGGCGGCGGAACAGGTGGAGTCCGAGCGCGGCGCTGACTGACCCGCACCGCTGGAAAACAACCGGCAGCTACGGATTCTTCACCACGCTTGTAGCGCCAACAAAGGCGTCTTTCAGCTTCGTTGCAGCCGCCCCCAGAATGCCGATGTCCGTACCCACCGCCACAAACAACGCGCCGGCATCGAGGTAGGCGCGGGCCAGGGCTTGATCGGAAGTCAGTATGCCGGCCGCCTTGTGCGCCGCGCAGACAGTGCGAATGCCGCCGAGGACGGCGTCGCGCACCGTCGGATCACCTGCCTTGCCCAGCAGGCCCATGGAGGCGCTCAGATCCGCCGGCCCGAAAAACACCCCGTCAACGCCATCCACGTTCACGATCTCCGCGAGGTTGGCCATTCCAGTCACGGTTTCCACCTGCACCAGTACGCACAGCTCGGACGCTGCCGTCGCCAGGTAATCAGGCACATGGTTCCAGCGCGAAGCACGCGCCAGCGAACTGCCGACGCCACGCACACCGTGCGGCGGGTAGCGCGTGGCCGCCACCACGTCGGCGGCCTGCTCGGCGGTGTCGATCATGGGCACCAGCAGCGTCTGCGTACCAATGTCGAGCAAACGCTTGATCAGCGCCCGGTCGCTGTTGGCCGGGCGCACGATCGGATGCGTGGGATACGGCGCCACTGCCTGCAACTGGCCCAAGGTACTGCGCAAATCATTCGGCGCATGCTCGTTGTCGATGAGCAGCCAGTCAAACCCGGCGGTTGCCAGTACTTCGGTTACATACGGGTCTGCCAACGCGGCCCACAAGCCAAATTGCGGCCGTCCCTCGGCCAGCGCCCGCTTGAAAGAATTTTCTGGAAGCTTCATGTACATCTCCGCAGATAAGTTGGTGGCGGCTTCAGACGAAATGCAGCGGAATACCGCCGAGCGTTCCGTAATCAACGTAAAACGTGTCACCAGCCTGCACATACACCGGGCTGGTAAACGAACCGGCGAGGATGACGTCGTTCGCGTTGAGGCGTTCGCCGTACGGCGCGATCTTGTTGGCCAGCCACGCCACACCGGTGGCCGGATGGCCGAGCACGGCGGCGGCAAGACCGGTGCGCTCGATGGAGCCGTTCTGATACAAAAGGGCGCCGGCCCAGCGCAAGTCAATGTCCAGCGGACGTACCGGGCGCCCACCGGTGACGATGCCGGCACACGCGGCAAAATCCGAAATCGTGTCATACACCTTGCGCGGAGCCTTGGTATCGCGGTCAAACTGTTCGATGCGTGAGTCAATGATCTCAAGCGCCGGGGTGACGTACGCAGTCGCCTCGAGCACGTCGAAAAGCGTCACGCCCGGTCCTTCCAGCGGCCGGTTGAGGATGAAGGCCAGCTCGACCTCCAGCCGCGGCGCAATGAAACGGTCGATGGGAATATCGCCCGGCGCGAAGAAAAAGCTGTCCAGCAGCGGCGCGTAATCCGGTTCGTCAATTTGCGAGGACTGCTGCATTGCCCGCGACGTCAGACCAATCTTGCGCCCCTTGATGACATGTCCCGCAGCCAGCTTCAGCTTCACCCATTCGCGCTGGATACCGTAGCCGTCGGCGACGGTCATGTCCGGGTGCGCGGCCGAAAAGTGCCGCAACTGGGTACGTGTTTTCTCCGCTTGGTCGAGTTTTGCCGCCAATTCCTGCATCAATGCCTGCTCCATCACAACCCCTGCTCCTGTCTGGCCTTGAGGCGCGCGTGAAGGTTGTTGTGCTTCCACGTACCCAGTTCATTGAATTGATTGATCTCGACCGACAACGCCAGACCGCGTTGCGCAAACACGTCGGCAAAATGGACCTTGAGAACTTCCAGCAAGGCATCACCGGTGGCACGGCGTACGGCCTCGCTGCGGCCCTGGCCGACTTTCAAACTGACATGCACGAACGCCGCATCCAGCGTGCCGTCGGCAATGCAGTAATGCTCGCAACGCAACGCGCGCACGCGAATGCCGCCGGTCGGGTAGACCTTGCGCGTGTCGTCCTGGATCGCATCCACGCACTGCGCCAACGCCTGGCACAACGCATCGATACGCCCGCTGGCATCGAGATTGGCGCTGTATTCAATACGCACGTGTGGCATGGGACTCTCCGTATCAGGCGGGCAAGGGCAAAACCGGCAGGATGACGTTGATCTGCCCGGTTCCGGAACTGCCGAAATAAGGCGTCACAACTTCCGCCTTGCCGGTATAGCCTTCCCAGCCAAGCGCTCCAAGCAGCATGGCGGTGTCGTGCATGCCGCCTTCGCCCCAACATTTTTCGTTGTACATCGGCAGCATGCGGCAGAACGTTTCCCAGCGACCTTGCTCCCACAGGGAAACGACGTGCCGGTCGACTTCCTCGAGAAACGGATCCCACACTTTGTGCATGAAGTCAGGTGCCGTGCCGTTGTTGGCAAAATGATGACTCAGCGAACCACTGGCCAGGATCGCGACCGTGCCGTCATAGTGTTTTTCAATCGCCTCGCGCACGGCGCGCCCGAAGCGGGCGCTGGTCGGCAGGTCATGCCAGGCACACCACCCGGCGATTGAAACCACCTTGAAATGGTGATCTGAGTTCATGTAACGCATAGGCACCAGAGTGCCGTATTCCAGATCGAGACTGGTGTCGCTGTGCGCACGTGCTTTCACGCCGGCGGCATTGGCGGTCGCCGCGATGGCATCGCCAAGCTCGGTGTTGCCCGCGTATTCATAGGGCATGTTCTTGATGAAGTGCGGCAGCTCGTTGCTGGTGTACACGGCTTTGAACGCTGGCGCGCAATTGATGTGATACTCGCTGTTGACCATCCAGTGCACGTCGAACACGACAAGCGTATCGACGCCCAGCTCGCGGCACCGCCGGCTGATCTTGTGGTGCCCGTCAATGGCCGCCTGCCGACAGCCCTGGTTCGGGCCGTCGAACTCCGACAGATACATCGATGGCACGTGCGTAATCTTTGCCGCCAACGCTAGTTTGCCCATGCCGCGCTCCGGTTATTTCGCACTTTCATCGCCATGCAGCCCACGCTCACGCGCCCCAGCGCGGGATGCGATGCGAACCCAGCGATATCGCCACATTCTTGGGTTCAAGGAACACTTCGTAACTCCAGCTCCCGCCTTCCCGCCCGGTGCCCGACGCCTTGGTCCCGCCAAACGGTTGGCGCAAGTCGCGGACGTTCTGGCTGTTGACGAAGCACATGCCCGCCTCGATCGCCGCGGCCACGCGCAGTGCGCGTCCGGTGCTTTCGGTCCACACGTAGCTGGAAAGGCCATAGGCGACATCGTTGGCCAGATGAATGGCTTCGGCCTCACTATCGAACGGGATGACACAGGCAACTGGGCCGAAGATTTCTTCCTGGGCAATGCGCATCCGATTGTCGACATCGACAAACACCGTAGGCGCCACATAGTTCCCGTGGCGCAGCGCCGCCGGCAGTGCCGGCACCTCCAACCCGCCGCAGGCAAGCGTCGCCCCTTCCTGCGACCCGAGCGTGATATAGCTGCGCACCTTGGCGAGATGATCCTTGCTGATCATGGGGCCGACGATGGTGCCGTGGTCCAGCGGGTCGCCGATCCTGACAGCCAGCCGTTTGGCGCGCTCGACGAAGCGCTCGACAAACTTCGGGTAGATCGAGCGTTCCACCAGGATGCGCGAGCCGGCCGTACAGCGCTCGCCATTGTTGGAAAAAATCATGAAGATGGCAGCATCCAGCGCGCGCTCGAAATCGGCATCGGCAAAGACCACGAACGGCGACTTGCCGCCCAGCTCCATGGAAAACTTTTTCAACCCGGCCGCCTTCACAATGTGATTGCCGGTGACCGTGGAGCCGGTGAACGAGACGGCGCGCACATCCGGGTGCGACGTCAGCGCTTCGCCGGCTTCATTGCCATAACCGTGGACGACGTTGAACACACCCGGCGGGATGCCCGCTTCCAGTGCCAACGCGCCGAGACGCGACGCGGTCATTGGTGACAGCTCGCTCATCTTGAGTACCGCGGTATTCCCAAACGCCAGACACGGCGCTGTCTTCCACGTCGCCGTCATGAATGGCACGTTCCACGGTGAAACCAGCGCGCACACGCCGACAGGGTGATACAAGGTGTAGTTGAGGTGCGTTTCGGTGGGGTAGGAATGGCCGTTGACGCGCGTGCACATTTCGGCGAAGTAGTCGAAGTTGTATGCCGCGCGCGGCACCAGTGCATCGCGCGTTTGCGCGATCACTTGTCCGGTATCACGGCTCTCGGTTTCCGCCAGCTCGGGTACGTGCTTGCGGATCAGCTCGGCAAGATTGTGCAGCAGCGTCGCACGCTCTTTTGCAGGCCGTCCGGCCCAGGCCGGGAACGCCGCTTTGGCCGCCTGGACGGCCTGATCCACTTCCGCGGCGCCACCACGTGCCACCTCAGCCAGCACCTCCTGCGTGGCCGGATTGATGGTTTCAAAGTAGTCCGCGCTGGTAACCGACTTGCCGTCGATCAGGTGTTCGATACGCATCGCCAGAGCTCCCCGTTCAGTGCCGCCGAAAGTCCGCGTCGCTGCCAATGGTATTGACCAGCCGACCAAGATCACCGATCTCGCAAGTAATTTCATCACCAACGTTGACGTTGACCACGCCTTTGGGCGTACCCGTCAAGATGACGTCGCCCGGCGCCAGGGTCATGAAGCTGCTCAGGTAAGCGACAAGTTCAGGCACCTTGGTAACCATGTCACGCGTGTTGCCACGCTGGGTTTCCTGACCGTTGACGCAGGTCCTGAGCTCCAGCGCGTCATATTCGGGTACATCTTGCGCATCCACGAACCACGGCCCCAGTACGGTCGCCCCATCACGATTCTTGGTACGAAAGTTCGGCCGATAGTAATTTTCGAGATAGTCACGAATGGTGTAATCATTCGCGATCGTGAAACCAGCAACGTGCTGCATGGCGTCAGCCACGGCAACGCCCTTGGCCGGACGTCCGATGACCACCGCCAATTCGCACTCGTAGTGCATGTTGACTACACCATCCGGACGGCGCGTCACGCCACGATGGCCCAGGAGTGCGTTCGGGCCCTTCATGAACACCAACGGCTGCGTCTGTTTGCCGAAGCTCAACTCCTTGGCATGTTCGGCATAGTTGAGTCCAAGCGCGAACAGCGTGCCCACTTCTACCGGCGGCAACCACACGACGTCGGTCTCTCGGCAAATTCGCCCATCGGCAAGCCGCACACCGTGCGCATCGGGATAGGCGGTATGAATGGCCCCGGCGTAGGCGACGCGTCCACGTTTCATGATCGTGCCTGCGCCGCAACGGCGTCTTCCGCATGCAGCGAAAATGCCAGCGGCTCCCAATCGGCAATGCGCACCTGCACGGCATCACCGGCGTGTGCAATCGGTACACCGTGCGGCGCTCCAAGCGTCACTATGTCCCCGGGCAGCAACGTCATGAACTCAGTCACGTCCGCAAGCAGTTGCGCCACACCGCGGATGCACGCTGCGGTCGTCGTCACGAACGTCGGTTGCCCGTTTACCGTGATGGAAATCCGCACCGCCTCCGGATTGATCAGGTGCCGCTTGGCCACCAGTGCCGGACCGATGACGCAGAAACCATCACGTGCGCGCAGGGGCACCGCCGGGCGATACACGCTTTCGTGAGGAATGCACAAATCTCCGAGCGTCGTATACCCGGCGACGATATCCATGGCCTCGGCCACCCCAACGTGCACGCCAGGGTGCCCGATGACGATACCCAACGAGCCGCCCACGGCCACGCCCGGTTCTGCATCCGGCACGGCAATGCGTGAACCGTGGCCGGACCAGGTATTGCGCGGTCGCAGATACAGGATCGGCGCCTTGGGTGGCGCGTTGTACGGCGGCTGCGCAAGCGCCTCGCCCATGGACTCAAGCGTGACGCGATCATTCAGCAGCGTGCCATAGACGGCTCCGGCCACCGGCGCGCGAAAGCGTGGATTCGTGGCGAGCAACGCGCGCATCGTTGCCGCATCGGTATCGCGTGGCAGAACGTCACCCTCTACCTGGAACTGGTGATCGGCAAGCATGAACATGGGACTTACTCAGCAACTTGCTAACATGTTAGTATTGTTCCGCGCTGTGCCACCCACGTCAAGTAGGTCCGGGCCTGCAACGTCACCAGGGTTCGACCGCGCCTTTGGCGGCACACCTGAATACGCGACACTGCTACGCATCTCACCGCCAGAGGAAACTGCATGTCCGCCGCGTCGCGCGACCCGACCAAACCCACTCGTGTAGCAACCAACGGCCGCACTTCGCCTGCCGGTCCGCTGGCCTACCGCAATTTGCCCATGCTGCTGCTGCGTGCCCGCGAAAAGATGATGCTGCGGTTTCGCCCAATCCTCACCGTGCATGGATTGACCGAACAGCAGTGGCGAGTCATCCGCGCCCTGAACGAACATGGGCCACTGGAATCGCGACACATTGCCGATCTGTGCACTATCTCCACGCCAAGCCTGGCTGGCGTACTCTCGCGCATGGAGGCCAAGGAGTGGATCACCAAGAGCCGCTTTGCCAATGACCAACGCCGCGTGCGCGTAGCACTGACAGCCCGCAGTCGCAAACTGGTCAGCAGCATCGCCGACGAGCTGCAAGCCGCGTACGTCGAGCTGGAAAGTCGTATTGGCGCCCGCCTGCTGGCTGAAACCTACCAGGCCGTCGACGGATTGCTTGCCGGGATCGAAGCCGACTGCGTCGCACCGGGCACGGCAAGACGAGCGCAACGACTCACACCTGGCTGAGCCTCAAGTACGGGCACCCGGTTGCGCCCGATACTCCGTCGGGCTGAGGCCAAAGTGCTCCTTGAAGCTCCGGGAAAAGTGACTGAGGCTGGCAAACCCCCAAGCGTACGCAATCTCACCAACCTGGCGACGATCGGAGTCACGCGCCAGATCCAGTCGGCACTGGTCCAGGCGACGCTCCATGACGTATCGGCCGAGCGTGGTTTCTTCATCGGCAAACAGGTTGTTGATGTAGCGTGCCGAGCAGCCTAGCGCAGACGCCACCATGGCCGGGTTCAGATCCGCGGACAAATGGGCCTCGACAAATGCCTTGGCGCGATACAGCAAGGCTGACCGATGCGTGGTTGACGATTCGCGCAACGGCGTGTCGCGCTGCATGGAGAGAGCCAGCGCCACCAGATCGATCACTTGCAGCGAAAGCCGTTGTGCCTCGGTGCTCGTCGGGTCGCTCCAGTGCAAACGCGCGACGTTGATCATGAAGCGTGACGCCACTTGGCCGATCTGCAGATCACCGGGAACGCGCACTGCCGTAAAGTGGTTGAAGCACCCCATGCGTTGGCGCAGCAATGCGCGCGGCAGGCAAAAGATCACCTGTGCAAACGCCGTGTCGAAGACCAGGGAATAAGGACGCGACCCGTCATGGATGGCGAAATCCCCGGGACGCAACACCGCTTCGCGTCCGTCCTGGCTCACGCGCACCGAACCCTCAGTGACCACGTTGAGCAAAATGCACCCCGCAGCGCGCGCCTCGAGCTCAGGGCCGGTGCGATCGGCGCGGTGGCGGGAAGCGGAAACCCAGTGCACATCCAGATTGCCCAGACGACTGTGCGTCACGATGCCGCGGAAGTTGTCGGGCACGCGCGTCGTACACGGGACGAAGCTCTCACTCATCGCGCGCTGCCACTCAGCTTCGTGGCTTATTGCCTGCCGTTGTGCCAATGACATGGACCGCATGGCGGATCACCTCTTGACGTAACTGACGCTCGTCGCGCGCGACGCGATCAAGTTGCCACGCCACGCGCTGCCGAAATTTCGGACATGCCGCGCCACGCAGCACACGTGACGGCGGCGGCATGCCGTGAGCCACATGCTAACATGTTAGCAAGTTAGTGGGCGCTGGCTATTTTCAGGCGTGTGGTTGGTCCGTTTCATGCGCACAGCGAGGCGTTGTCGCTCGTTCCCGACGCCTTCGCAAAGCGATGTCGGGCCTGAACACCACGCGTGCGGCGAACTGGTCCCGAGCAAGGGTCGAACCTGCCTGCGGCGCATTGACCGGCTGTGATGCCACTGCAACAATCTTGCGCCGCACCCGCAACCCGGGGTGCTGACAGGTTACGGAGAGAAAGAATGCAGCTTCGCAATGCGGTGTTTCTGGGTTTGCTGCTGGCTGGCGGAGGCTCGGCCGCATACGCTGCAGACCCGCCACACGGCGATGCCGATGCCGGCGCACAAAAGGCGTTTGCGTGCGCCGCCTGTCACGGCTTCGACGGCAATTCCACCACTCCGGAATTTCCAAGTCTTGCCGGACAAGATGCCGAATACATCGCCGCACAACTGCAGGCATTCAAGGACGGCCAGCGTGCCAACCAGATCATGTTGGGCATGGCGGCAGCGTTGTCGCCGCAAGACATGCGCGACGTTGCGGCGCACTTTGCCAGCCAGAAATTCGCCCCCACCACCACGAGCGCGACACCTTCTCCCGCCGGTGCCAAGCTGTTCCAGGACGGCGCGCCCGCACGTGACGTCCCGGCGTGTGCCACCTGCCACGGAGTCGATGGCCACGGCATTGTCGGCACGGCTCCGCGCCTGGCCGGCCAGCAATCGCAGTACCTGCGCAACGTTCTCGGCGCATGGCAGGCAGGAACCAGCTGGGGCACATCCGCGCAAGCGCAAATCATGCAGCCGATCGCCAGCAAGCTGAGCGCCGACGACGTGAGCGCGCTCGCCGACTACATCACGCAGATGCCGTAAACGGGCACTGCCCTGACTGGCAAATCAGCCAGATAGCCCGCGTGGTGCCTCCGGGAGACAGCCGGCCACATCACTTAGTTGCGAAGATGGCCAGCCGGGTTTGCCACGGAGCCAGACCGACTGCGGCAACCCACTGACCACCGGCGCAATCCCAAGCGCAAAGCGGACGGTCGCCCTGGTCTTGATTATCTCCGTCCCCTTATCGCAATCCCACCCCGTAAAGCGGACGGTCGACTCGGACGTAATTGCCTCCGTCCCCTTATTGAACACGTTCGGCTGCTTGCGTACCGAATCCTGGGTGCTTGCCGTAATGATAAGGCGCGACGTTCAGACCCTTTTCGAGCAGCTCTTGCGCCACCTGCTCGCGTGCTGCAACCGGATCCGTGTATGCATACGGCCGTGCGCTGCCGATTTCGTTGGTCGTGAAGGGACGGAAATCGGGGCCGACCTCATTCGCGCCAAACCTGGCGACGATCCAGTTCAGGACGCCAGCCAGTTCCTCGTTGGTCAGCAGCGAACCCGAGGATCCCGGTACGCGAATCAGGTACTCGCGCGCACTTGCCGTGCGCGTAAATACGCCGGCCGAACCGCGAAAGTCGGGTACGCCCTGCCGCGGCACTCCGGCACCATCGAGACCGTGACAACCGGCGCAATTGAGCAGGTAATCCTTGTGCGCCGAAGTGCTCTCACGCAGCGTGGCCAAAGTCGCCTGAAGTGCCGGCGCCGACTGTTGGGTGCCCATGGCTGGGGCCGACGACACCAGCCACCCGGCTGCGGCCAACACCAACGCCGCCACGCCCGTCACTGCCAGCCATTGCCTGCCACCGCTCACCGCGTTACGCCTCCCGGCCAGGCTCAGTTCTTGACCGGCCCCAGCATGCGTGAAACCGTGCAGTGATACACCAACTCACGGTTGCCCATGCACCAGTTGACGTCATTGTGCCGGAAAAATTCATACCCCGGCCGCTCGCCACGCTGCTCACCGCAACTGCAGCGATCGCATGCAGTGCGCCCGCAGCAGTCGTGATAACTCATCATGTAGTCCTTGTTGTCGTTGGGGTTGTGGCACGTCCCCACCCACGACACCTGCGAATACTGCGTTCCCGGCGGGCAGCTTTCGGCAGTGCCGCCGCAGCAGTGGCACAGAAAGCCGTCCACACCGCAGTAGCGCCAGTAATCACAGGAGGACAATTGCTTCTCGGTCGGATGATCGCTCAGACCATCGCCATCGCCTTCGGCGCGTGGCGGCGCGGCTCGCGCAATTGGCAATACCGGCATGATGAAGGCCGCACCGACCATCATCTTGCTGATCCGGGCCAGAACGCTGCGCCGCGAAGAGTTGTAGGTGATGTGGCGCGTCAGGCGCTCGCCCATTGAGTCAAACCAGCGCATGGCTCTCGCCCTCCTGCTGGCGGGGCACGGCATCCAGCTTGGTTTCCTGCTGCTCCAGCCATTCCTGGGCAGATCCGACATTCAATTCCTTGGCGGTGAACAAGCTTTCTATCTGCTCGCGCGAATTGACCAGGCCCTTGGCGCGCACCACACCCTGCTCGTCGACCAGCACGGCATACGGCAGCTTGCTTACCTGGTACGTCATGCCGACCTTGGTAGAAAGGACATAAGGAAAGGCTTCCAGATGCGCTTTGCGGTAGAACGCCAGGTGTTCGGGCATTTCCCCATCGCTGGCAAACACGATATCCAGCCAGGCGCGTTCCGTTTGCGCCACCGACTTGAGGATGGGCAGCAATTTCTTGCATACCGGGCAGCTTGGCGAGACGAAAAACAATAGCTGACTGCGCGCGCCACCGTAACCAAGGCGCTGCGGCCGTCCGCGTATGTCGTCAAGCTCGAAGCGTGGTGCGCTATCGCCCACGGCAGGTCCTTGCTGCACAGCCAGCGCACCCATGGGAGCAATGCGCTCGTAGAGAATCCCCACTTGCCGCGCCAACGCCAAGATGACCAACATCAGCGCTATCACCGCGATCCACAACACCACATTGGAGAGGACCAAAGCCGTCATGTCTGACTCCTCAATTTCTGTACACGTAGATGCAAATCAATCAATTGGTTGGAAAGGTAATACAACCCAATCAGCATGATGGCCAAGCCAAAAAAGGTGACCTGGTCCAGCCACACCATGCCGGTCGCAGGCTGCTGCGCGCCCGCCATCACCATGAACGCAAGCACCAGCAACCCCGCATTGCGCACCACCATCCACCACGAAAGCCCCGGGGAGAAATGGGCCAACCCGCCGCAGCCGCAATCGATGTCCGTATAGCCGCGCACAAGATTGACCGCGACCGCGACCGAGGCGATGCCGACCAGCAAGATCGCCACGACCGCGCCGGCAACACGCCCGGCGTCAAACAGCAAGAGTGTGCCTGCAGCCATCTCTGCGCACACAAAGAGCGCGGCAAACGCCCAGGTCAATCCCCCTGGCAGCAATCGATAGGCCCCCACCGCAGTGTGAAAGTCAACGAAATGCCTGAGCTTGTCCAGCGCGCCCAGCCAGATGACGGCCGCCAGCGCGGCCACTGCTGCATTGACGATGACCAGGGTGTTCATCGGTTGGTTATTCCCGGAACGCCGCCCATCACCTGCAGCGCTGCGTTGGCGGCATTCTCGATAGTGCGCACAAGCTTCGGTGTCGGTGCCGAGATGTCGTAAATGTGCACGTTGCCGCCGTCGATGGTGGCCAGCTCCGGTTTCGCTCCGTGAAGAATGGACATCGACAGCGCGTCGAGGCCGGGAATCCGCGCCACGCGCTGCTTCGTGGCGAGGTCATATACCCACAGTTCCTTGGCCGGATTCTTGTGCGAACCCTCCTGGCCCTTCGGGTGCATGAAGACATACAGGCGGTGGCTGTCCGCGTCCACATCCATGAGGTTGTAACCGCCCGGCACCCAGCCCTCGGCTTTGTCCTTGCGCGTTTGCAGCAACGACCACGGCGCTGCAAAAGTGAAGGACATGTCCTTGCGGTTGAGCTCGGCGCCATACACATTGCCGTAGAAGGAAACAAACGTCAGCCCGTTTTTGCTCACCCCGGGTGAGATGAAAATCGGATCATCCTTGACCGAGAACATCGGCGCGCTGCGTTTCTGTTCAGTGACCTTGCCGTCGTCGCCCAGAGTCAGGGTCAGCAGCGAGCCTTCACCACAAATCACGGCAAAACTGCGTGGGGTAGCGGGCAGGGGAATGATGCCCCAGCAACCGGCGGTCGCCGTGATCTCATTGACGAACTTCTGCTGCTCGAGGTCGACCACGGTAATGGAAATACCCGGATTCGCATTCTGCATAAGCAGAAAACGTCCATCACCGGTCATGCGCAGGATGCCGTCGTAATTCAACGACGTGGCACGCTTGGGAGGAATCACGATTTCCTTTTCGAAGGTCAGGTTGTCGATGTTGTAGATCTCGACCACATCGGTGCGATCGCCGCGCGGCACCCGCGAAAAATAGGTGGTGACGTCATAAATCTTGGTGCCGTCCCTGGAAACGATCATCTGGCCATTGAACGACGTCGGCACAAAACCGACGAACTTGCCACTGCGCTTGTTGAATACGTTCACCCGACTATCGGTGAGGTGGTGAAAGTTCGAGTCCATGACGAACAACCGATCCGCTGGCGCGACCTCGATCGATTCCAGCACGCGCGGAGCGCTGTCGGCGCCCAGTTCGGCTACAGACTGGGGCACTGTCTGCGCGCCACTTGCCCACGCAAACGCGGGAACGAGCACGCACGCCGCCGCGCAAAGCAACTTCGTGCGCAAGCGTCGCAACCCTGCGGAGAGTCCCGCCAGTTTCGTCAACATGATTCAGCCATCCTCCATTGCGTCTGACTATGCGCCCGCCCGCCGAGCCGCATGTTGCCCGGCTTGCCATCGTGGCGAGACGCCATGCCGTGATCGTGCATCATATGGCCGACCCGGCGGAGGTGTCGGCTGCACCGCTACGCTGCGGGCCACATGACACCACACACCCGACTTGCCACAAGCCGTGGAAGCAGCCTGATCAAAACCGAGGGCGTCCTTGCCCAAGCTTCGCGTGCCATCGCGTGAATCCCTGGAAGGCTTCTACCAACTCAATTGAAGTTTGCGTGAATACCCACGAAAAACACTCTGCCCAACGTGTCGTAGAGGCTGGCAAACGTGTTGCTCGGCGGGGCGAAGACGGTGGTGAGCGGCAGGCCGACCAGGGTGATGATTGGCGGATTCCGGTCGGTCACGTTGTTGACGCCGAAACGCAAGCTCACGTCCTGATTCTGGAACGGCAGCTGGTAGGTTGCGGCCAAGTCAAAGTAGCTTATCCCGGGGATCTTGGCATCGACACCATCGAACGATGAACCGGTCGGATTGAGCTGGGGGCTGTCCGTGTGGTTGAAGTCCAGCGAGGTTTTGCCGATGTACCGCCATTGCAGCGATGCGGCAAACCCGGGCATCACCCCCATCGGGTTTTCCCATGTCAGCCGTGACTGGTGACGCCAGCGCGGACTCGGCACGCCGCACACCGGACCAAACAGCCCGGCGCAGTTGTACTGCGGCGACGTCGGCGTGTCCTTGTGCTTGAAATCAGAGACGTACGTGCCATTCAAGTTCAACGTCACGCGGCCGTTGTCGCCCAGGCCAAGGTCGGACAGATAACGATCGTAATTGAGGTTCACGTCAAGTCCGCGCGAACGCAGGAACCCCGTATTGACATCGGTGGCGTCGATGAAAGCCTGGGTGGGATCACCGAACAGGATCCCGTTGTTGCCGCGCTGGATCTTGTCGCAAAACTCGCCGTTGCGCAGGCACGAGCCAAGCACGGCCAATGGCGGAATGGCACCGATCGCGCCGGTCAGGACGATATCGTAGTAATCCACCGTGCCGGTAAAGCCCTTGAGGAACTGCGGCGTCAAAACCAAACCAAGCTGGCGCGTGATGGATTCCTCCGGCTTCAAGTTCAAGTTGCCGCCGATGCGGACGTTGCACTGCTGCGACGCACACTGCGCGATATTGCCGTATTCCGCCGGAAGGACACCGGTATTCTGGCAATCCGCCAGGCTGGCGTTGGGCGTGGCTCCGGCGCACGGATCGGCGGCTTGCTGCACCGTCACCGTGGCCGGGAAGAACAGTTCCTGGATATCCGGTGCGCGTACCGAACGGTTCCAGCTCGCACGCAGCGCAATATTGCTGTCGGGCGCGTAACGCACCCCAAATTTGTAGGTGTGCGTATCGAGCTGACTTTCCCGCGTTGCGATCCGGTACTTGGAAAACCGATAGGCCGCATCGAGCGTCAGATCCTGGATAAGTGGCCGATCCTGGATGACCGGCACCTGCAATTCGGCGAACGCATCACTGACGTTGAACCGGCCATTGACCGCGGGCACTGCTCCGCCCTCGTTCGTGGTGTCACCGGCGCGGATACCGGCATCAGGGAGGAAGTCCAGGCTATTGCGTCGATACTCAAGACCACCGGCAAATTGCACGCCATCTTTTGCCCACGGCAGGCGCAGGTTGTAGCGGCCAAGGTCACCGGTGACTGATGCCGTCGCCACCTGCTCGGCGGTCGTGGCGTCTTCCAGACCATCGGCGCGGATGAAGTTGGCTGCATCGGGAGTAATGGCCAGGGTGTTGAACAAGTCCAGCGGCACGCAGCCGCCCGATGGATCAATGCACACCGGCTTGCCGTTGCCATCGGTGGTCACCTGCAGCGCCTGGCGCGAACGCTGCAAGGAGCTGAAGTTCAGATATTTCTGCGTAGTGGAGTTTTCGCTGCGTTGCGCTGATATATCGTATTTCCAGCCATCGGTGATCTCGCCTCTCAGGCCAAGCTGGACGCGGTATTCCGTATTGTTGGACTCGATCGTGCGCGGTCCCATTTCCTGAAAGAGCCGTCCGACCAGGGTGCTCGCCTGGGTCTGGCCCGGATTGGGGCACAAATACGCGCTCTGCTGCGCGGACAACAATGGATTGCTGCAGTTGATATCCACCTGGGCAAAATTCAACTGCGGGGGATTGGAGCGGGCCTGGTTCTTGTCCCGCATGAACATCGCACTGCCGTACACCTCAAAATGGTCGTTGATTTTTTGATGGGCAAAGCCGCCGAAGTTGTAGCGCCGCGCCGGACGCACGAGGTAAGCCTCTTCATCGAAATTGTAAACACGCCCGTCATAGGGGACGAAAGTATGCGTTCCGTTCGGATCGACCATGACGTTGTTGTCGCCAAACGGCCGGTCCAGGCTGGTGAAATTTCCCTCCTGGATCGAACTGGCGCCGAAACACTCACGTCCGTTGCCGGTCTCGTCGGGCAGAAACGGGCAGCTACTGAAGCGACGTGCCTGGAGCATCACCTTGGACTGCTGGGTATAGCCGGCGTACAACGTGACATTGCCTTTGCCGTCGGCGGTGTTCGCCCCCCACAGCACGGTCGGGCTGTACGTGGTGCCATCGCCGTGTCCGCTCTGTGTCGCTTGAGCATCAAACGAGAAGCCCTCGAAATCCTGCTTCATGATGAAGTTCACCACACCGGCAATCGCGTCCGAGCCGTAGATTGCCGAGGCGCCGCCAGTGAGTACTTCAACGCGCTCCACCAGCGCGGTCGGAATGAAGTTGAGGTTGGCACCGTTGATGTCGGTGGCGGCGGTATTGAATGCGGCCGGATCGCCTGGAACAAGCCGGGTGCCGTTGATCAGCACCAGCGTACGATTCGCCCCGAACCCGCGCAGGCCAACGGTGGAGGCGCTGTTCTCGCTGTCGGTGTTGGAGCTGGAAAGCGTCGCCGCCGAGGGCACGTTGCTCAACAACTGGTCGACGTTGACGACACCCTGAAGCTGTATCTCATTGGCGCTGATCGCCTGCAGCGCGGCCGAGCCGGTCAGCGATGGTTGCGGAATGCGCGTGCCGGTCACGGATACGCCCTGCAGCGTTTTCACTTCATCGGCCGATGCCGGGGCGGTGTCTGGTGGGCTTGCCGTCTGGTCTGGCGTGGTCTGCGCCGGATCGGCTGGCTGCGCGGGCTGACTGGTATCGGCAGAACGCGACGTTGCCGAATTCGGACCAGCCTCGGTCGCTTGCGCCGTGCCCAGTGCCATCACGATGGCCAGCACCAGTGGCAACACCGCACGCGCATTCAAGACAGAACGGACTTCGAATCTATTCATGCTGTTCTCCCCAAGTCACCCATCGCTGAAAACCGTATCGAACTGTGCTGACACCCCGCTCCTCAAACCCTACGATGCATTCGGATATGCAATGCACACCGACTTGGTTTCCAGAAATGCGCGAATCGCGTCGCGCCCGTGTTCCCGGCCAAACCCTGACTGCTTGTAACCGCCAAACGGCATATTCGGGTCCACGATGTTGTGCGTATTGACCCAGACCGTCCCGGCCTTGATCCGCGGCACCAGCCGATTGACCCGATTGAGGTCATTGCTCCAGATGCTGGCGGCCAGCCCATACGGCGAGTCGTTGGCCAGTTGAATAGCGTCCGCCTCAGTGCGAAACCGTGCCGCCGCTATGACGGGACCGAAAATTTCCTCGCGGGCAATGCGGGCATCGGGTTTCACATCGGCAAACACCGTGGGCTGCACGAAATATCCCGGCCCTGCGGAAGCCGTCCCGCCGGTAACCACGCGTGCGCCTTCCTGCTTGCCGACCGACACATAGTTCGCAACCCGATCACGATGACGCGCCGACACCATCGGGCCGATCTGCGTGTCGTCGTCAAAGCCCGAACCCACCTTCATGGCGCCAACCGCTGCGCCAATGCCTTCGATGACGCGGTCGTATATTCCGTCCTGGATGTAGATCCGCGACCCCGCCGTGCACACTTCGCCTTGATTGAAAAAGCCGCCGTGGAGCACGCCCTGGATCGCCATCTCCGGATCACAGTCATCCAGAATGACCATGGGCGTTTTGCCGCCCAACTCCAGCGACACGCGCTTGACCCCATCCATCGCCACCTGGCCGATGTGGCGCCCGACCGAGGTGGAGCCGGTAAACGTGATCTTGTCGATGTCCGGGTGGGAGATCAAAGCCTCGCCGGTGACCTCACCACGGCCGGTAATCACATTGACGACACCCGGCGGAAATCCCGCCTCAAGGGCCAGCTCGGCCAGGCGAATCGCTGTCAGCGGCGTTTCCTCCGCAGGCTTCAACACCACCGTGCAGCCTGCCGCCAGAGCCGGTGCGAGCTTCCAGATCGCCATCAACAACGGAAAATTCCATGGCACGATTGCCGCGACCACACCGACCGGCTCGGCGCGCGTGTAGGCGTGGTAATCCACGCCGGGCGGGTACGGCGTGGACAGGTTGAGCACGTCACCGGTGATCGTGGTGGTCAGGCCGGCCATGTACCGCAACCACTGGCCGCCGGCGCCGGCGAGCATGCGCGAAGCACTCAACGGGCGACCGTTGCTGAGCGTTTCCAGCCGTGCCAGCGCATCCGCTTCGGCATCGACGCGATCGGCCAGTGCCAGTAGCAGCCGCTGCCGCGCCGCAGGCAACATGTTGTGCCATTCAGGCGCGTTGAACGCGGCGCGGGCCGCGCGTACGGCAGCATCCACCTGCTCCGGACCTGCCTCCACCTGCTGCGCAATCACCTCACCGGTGGCCGGGTCATGCACGGGAACCTTCCCAACACCCTCGGTAACAGCACGCCCGTTCACAATCATGTGTTCGCGAATCAAGCTCAGTTCCGGGCGATCTGTTGCAACAGCCATGCACTTTCTCCCACGCAGCAAGTACGTTCCAGCATACTGATTCGGAAGGCAAAACCAAGCCCGAAAACGACTTAAAACCGGTCACCCATGCACGCCAGCGAGCAAATCGTTGCCTGTGCGCGCAGCAACCGAAAGAACTCCGCGGCAAAGTGCCGCACGCACGTGAACAACGTCCGCGAACCAGCCAGCAGCCGCTACAAATCCAGCGTGAGCGTGGGCGTCAGCGCGCGCGACACGCAAATCTGCATGCAGTCATTCGCTGCACGCTCCGCGTCCGAGAGTACGTAGTCGCGATGCTCGGGAGTGCCCTCAAGCACGCGCTGCATGCACGTGCCGCACTGTCCCTCGCGGCATGAGAACGGCACGCTGAAGCCATTGTCTTCCAGCACCTCAAGCACGCTTTTGCCGACCGGGATATCCAGCGTAAGGCCGCTGCGCTGAAGAATGACCTGGAACGCCGTATCCGCCGAATCCTCTGCAGCTACCACCGTGCCGACGCCGCTCTCACCACCCGCCAATTCACTGTTGGGCGCCACGAACGATTCAAACTTCACCACCCGGTCCACGCGTTCCAACGCAGCCGCGCGCACGCCATTCATCAACGGTCGGGGGCCGCAACAGTAAACCTCTTCGCCCGCCGTCACAGCGTCAAGCACGGCGCCCATGTCCAGGTACTGGCCGTTGCTTTCCTCGTCGAAATGCCAGGTGATCCGACCGTTATCCAACTGCCGCAAGGTTTCGTAGAACGCGGTGCGGGCGCGGTTTCGCGTGGAATAGACAAGCCGCCACGGACGCTCGTGGGCGACGCACCAGCGCACCATTGCCATGATCGGGGTAATCCCGATGCCACCGGCAATGAACACGTAAGCACGCGTGTCCGGATCGAGCTCGAAATTGTTGTGCAAGGAGACCGTCAACTGATCCCCCACGGCCAGATCCCGATGCATGCACAAGGAGCCGCCGCGGCTGTCCGGCACGCGCAGCACCGCGACCACATACCGGTCGCGCTCACGGTTGTCGTTGCTCAGCGAGTAATGCCGCACGAGCCCATTGGGCAGCTTGAACTCCAGATGCGCCCCCGGCGTAAACGCCGGCAACAACTCACCGCCAACGCCACGCAGCTCAATGGCGACAATATCCTTGGCCTCGGCAACGATATCCGCAACTCTCAGAACAAGCATCTTGTGCACACCGTGGTTGGCAGCCCGCGCACGGGCACGTGCGGCCGCGAGGAATTGGCAATTATGACGGGGTTATCCGGGCCCTTCCCGAGCAACCCCATGCCCCGGTCTATCGAATCGAGATTCTGCAGGCGGTCACCTCAGGCAACCGCTACCTTGGCCTGATCCTGGGTGCGCTCTTCCTTGATCAACTTGTCCAGAGTCCAGCGGAAATGCGACAACGCACCATCATTGGCAATGGCACGAAACTGGAAATCCGGATCGCGATCCAGAATTTCCTGCTGGTGGGTGATGATATGCAGGTCCTCGTGGAAGCCTTCCCACATGCTGTCGTAAAGCGACAGCGTGATGTCATTGCGCTCCGGTCCGAACTGGTGCATGTAGTCGAAGAAAAAGTGACTCGTGCTCTCCGTTTCCGGCGTCATCACCTGGATATTTTCGAACCAGTGGACGCCCGGCACCTGCTTGCAGGCCTCCTTGTCGCGATTTTGCGCGGCCTCGGAACCGACCGGGGCAAATCCGCTTTCGAGGAAAAAGACGCCGGGAATCTGCATCTGGCTGGAGTTCCAGCGATCGACCGGGTCATCGCTTGCGAAAACTTTATGCACAAACGGCGCCAGTGGCGCATTCAAATGCCAGCGCGTTCCGCGCACGCCGCGGTCATAACGATCCAGCGGCGTGATGCTGGATTGGTAGGCGTATTTCTCGGTGCCACACAAAGTGTGGGTGTGTACCCATGCCATATGCGTTACATCGCACAGATTGTCGACGACCAAAAGATAGTTTGCTGCGTAATGCAGGTAGCCCGGTTTGCCCGCCCACTTGGGATCGGTGAGGTAAGGGAAATCCGGTATCTGCGATTCATCGGCCTTGGCCGGATCGCCCATCCAGATCCACGCAATATGCTGCTTCTCGACCAGCGGATATGGTTTGACCTTGAGATTGGGCGGGATGCGTTCCTGGCCCGGAATCTCGATGCATTTTCCCGTCGCGTCGTACTTCAGCCCGTGATACATGCAGCGCAGGCAATCACCCTCGCGCCGACCATCGGAAAGCCGCGCGCCGCGATGCGCACACTGATCCTCCAGCGCGATGATCTTGCCGCTGTCACCGCGATACAGCACCACGGCCTTGTTCAATAATCTGCGCCCAAGCAGCTTGTGCTCGATCAGCTCGTAATCCCACGCCGCCATATACCAGCAATTTTCAAGAAACATGACCTTGCTCTCCCGCCGCTGCACGGCGTCATTGCGCCGGACCCAGAATCCGCATCGCGCT
>JBDSWR010000052.1:0-86731 GCA_039926605.1 Rhodanobacter sp.
CGCGCAGCGTGGTGTTGTATTGGTGATCGCGCTGATCTTCCTTTTGCTGTTGACGATCCTGGCGATGAGCGCGTCCAACAGGTCGTTGTTGCAGGAACGCATGGCTGGCGGGTTGTTGAACGCCCAGCGCGCAGAGATGAGCGCGCAAACCGCGCTGCGCGGAGCCGAGTGGCGGCTCTGGCGCAGTACCAGCAATGTCACCGCACACCTCAAGTGCGGCACGGGCATATTCACCGATTGCTACACGTTCGACCCGCAGCACCCCATCACGAATGTCGTCAATTTCCGAGACAAGGCCGGTTGGGTCACGCTGGGGTCCACGGAATACCGCGGCGCGAACAATGATCAGGATTACACCGCGACGGTGGACGGCAAGCTTGCGGAAAACCCGCGCTACATCATTGAAGACCTGGGCGTGGAGCTCCCCCCGGGAGTCAGTGGCGGCTTGCATGAATCTGGGTCAACCGGTGCGATGGTAGGTGGCAGCTCGAGCACCAATCGTCATGTCTATCGTATTACCGCGCGTGCTACCGGCGGCAATCAGGATACGGTACGTGCCCTCGAAAGCACGTTTGCCGCAAAAAGCAATTGAGCTGGAGTATCAACCCCATGGGCAATCATCCAATCGTTGTCCGCGGCGCCTTGCCGGCCGCGCTTGCATTCCTGCTGACGCTTGCCGGAGGGATAGCGCTTCCCTCTACGGCGTTCGCGGCGCCGCCGCCAAACGGCTTGACCGAACTCAGCCCGACGCCACCCAATGTGACGCGTGCCGTTCCACCCAACATCATGGTGACCTTTGATGACTCAGGCTCGATGGCCAGCAATTTCATGGGTGATGATCGACCGTTTGACAATGGTTCCTGGAGTGGACCGTGGCGCTGTGCCGGCGTCATTGATCCGCGCGTGACTGATACTGCAAATATACGTTCACGGGCAATGAACGGTGTGTATTACAACCCGAACGTGGTGTATGTGCCTCCGGTGAAAGCCGACGGCAGTTCTTTCCCTCAGGCAGATGCAACACTGCAGAGTGTTGCACTGGATGGCATAGCCCTGAACCGCCCGTATGGCCCGGTAGCGGTCGGTACCACCGGCTTCAGAAACAACCCCAACAGTGCCGCTGGATCAAACGACAGCAATTTGACCAACTTGATGGGTATCAAGCCGGCAAGCGGAACGGATCGTCGCTGGACCTGTGGTAATGGCAGTTCGCCGATGGATCCAACCAAAACCGACCCTGACGGCGGCGCATATCCAAACGGGGGGCCGTACTATTACCGCTACAAGACTTCCGCGCCGGCAATTACCGTTGATGCGTTCGGCAATCCTGATTCAACTGGGCGCGGCAGGCTTTACACAGTGGCCAACTGGGAGGCCGTCACAGTTCGCAATACGACGGTCACCATTGATGGCCAGTCGGTCAACCAGTGGCAGAACTTCGCAAACTGGTACGCCTATTACCGTACGCGCAGTTTGATGACCAGGACAGCGCTGTCCAGGGTGTTCGGGAAGCTTGGCGCAACAACAGATACCGGGGGATTCGGTACCACGATCCGTGCGGCTTGGCAGAATCTCAACGATATCAATTTCAAGTTACCCACCCAAGCAATCATCACCAGCTTGCTGGATGCGAGCGGCTGCAATGCGAGCGGCATTGATCCACTAGCTGTGCAGCGGTCAGGGGCCATCAGGACATCACCAGATTGCTACCGTAGTGCATTCTTCAACTGGATTTTCCAGGTTGGCGCCAATAACAGCACGCCCAATCGTGCGTCCACCATTCGGGCTGGAAAGTTCTTCCAGCGCGGTTTTGGCAAAACGGGTGGTACGAGCGACCTGACCGACCCGTATTGGCAAGAGCCAACCGGAGGCGCGACGGATGGCCTTGAATTGGTCTGTCGACAGAATTACCACATGCTGGTGACTGATGGTTACTGGAACGAGGGTGATCCGGGGCTCCCGTCTGCGGCCAATAATGCGGGTTCGGCCTATCAAACAGCTCAGGCCGCCGTAACTGGAGGGTTACCGGATGGTACGGCTTATTCTGCGACGAGTCCGGAATCGCAAGTTTTCTGGAATGTCGTGGGGAGTGCGTACAACTCGTCTCTGGCGAACATCGCGTTCAATTACTGGGCAACGAATCTGCGCCCCGACTTGTATGATCCAGCCAACGGCAAGGTCGTGGCAAAGTTCATGCCTGATAGTACGACGGGCATCGTCACCGGGGCGACTTCCACGGATTTGGAGAAATATTTCAATCCAAACAATGACCCGGCGAACTGGCCGCACTTGGTCCAATACATGGTGACATTGGGGGTTCCTGGTCTGCTCACGCATTCTACTGACGCGGATTGCGTGGACGCCAACAATGACCTGTGCAAGCTGCGGCGGGGGCTGCTCAACTCCAGCAGCGCATTTGGCTGGCCACGGCCGATTAACAATGACCCAACTGCCATCGATGACACCTGGCACGCTGCGATCAACAGCCGCGGCGACTATTTCAATGCAGGCAACCCGCAAAACCTCGTCGATCAGTTGGTGAAGATCCTTACCAATATCACCGCGCGCAATATTCCAGCTACCACAAGTGCCCTCAATACCAGCGTTCTGGTGCAAGGTGCGCTGGGATTTACCGCGGGTTACAGCTCTGCCGACTGGACCGGCGTGTTTCAGGCCATCACCGCCAACGCCAATGGCAGTATTTCCGGTTTGCAGTGGGATGCTGGAGAAATCCTTACTGACTCGGGCAGGACCAATCCCAACACACGAGAGATATTGACGTCAAAGGAAAAAGCCGATGGCAGCTTTGACACCGGAATCGCGTTCAGGACCTTTGGTGCGCTTGACAATTTGACTGGTGCGCTGCCCTATGTGAGTGCACAGACGCTGCTCGGCTCCGTCCCGGCCAGTGCGGGCGCCAGCGACACCGGACAGGCGCGACTGGATTACCTGCGTGGTGTGCGCACGTTGGAGGGCGGTACTTATCGTTCGCGCTCGAGTTTGCTCGGCGCCATCATCAATTCTCAAGCGTTGTACGTCAGCGCACCTTCCAGCGGGTACCGCAACACCTGGCCGACAGGGTCTCCCGAGGCCTTGGCTGTGTTGGGGGACAGCCCTACGTGCGCGAATACTTCGCCCACCACTTGTCATAGTTATGAAAGCTTCCAGAGCGATCATCTTGATCGATTGCCAACGGTTTATGTGGGCGCCAATGACGGTATGTTGCATGCCTTCAACGCGAAAATGGTGCTCAATGGGGCGACGCCGCCCTTGGCCGTTCCTGACGCCAATGCCGGCAAGGAAGTGTTTGCCTACGTGCCGCGCACGGTATTCGCCAATCTCGGCAACCTCACCAACAAGTCCGATTTCTCCTTCGAACCAACGGTGGACGCGACTCCGGTAAGCCGCGACGTATTTTACGGCGGGGCCTGGCATACGCTTCTGGTGGGTGCCCTGCGCGGCGGCGGGCGTGGCGTGTATGCGCTGGATATTACCGATCCGACGCAAGTTACGGAGGCCAATGCCGGCAGCAAGGTGTTGTGGGAATTCAATTCTGATACGCCCAGCATCAGCGGTGTCGGTGACCCAGCCGACCTTGGCTATACGTATGGACAACCGAATATCGGCAGGCTGAACACGGGCAAATGGGTCGTGCTGGTACCGGGTGGCTACTTTCCGGACTGCAGCAAATCGGACAAGCCGGCCAACTGCGTCACTTTGGCGGCTGCTACAACCGGCTATAGCGCGCTGTTTGTGCTGGATGCTGAAACCGGAACCTTGATCCGCGAAATCAAGACGTTGACTAGTATTGGCGGTGTGGTCAGCGGAGGTTTGTCGTCAGTCGTGTTGGGTGATTACAACAATGACCAGGTTGACGATATTGCGTTTGCCGGCGATCTCAATGGCAACTTGTGGCGCTTCGACTTGACCGACAACAATCCGGCGAACTGGCAGGCTGGTGTCACGTTGGCCTTCCGGCCGGACACCCAGGGTAAACAACCGATTACGGTGATGCCGCGATTGTTCCCCGATCCGGCGACGAATCGCTTTATTGTGGTGTTCGGAACCGGCAAGTATCTCGGTGCGGCCGACAACACCAGCAACAGCGCTGCGACCCAATCGATCTATGGTATCCGCGACAATCTGACGACAGTGGTACGTGCCAACCTGCAGAAGCAAACCTTGTTCGAGGGCTTGTCCAGCAACGGCATCAACACCGTGCGCGGTTTGACTGACAACCCCTTGACGGCGGCGCAAGGCGGCTGGTTCATTGATCTGGATATCGCCAGTTCGCCCGGCGAGCGGGTGGTGGTTACGCCGGGGGCATTGTTCGATTCCAACCGTGCGATCATCACCACGTTGATCCCGGGCACCCAGGATCCGTGCAACGCAACGATCGGTGGTGCCCTCATGGTGTTGAATGCCGCGACCGGCGGTGCCAACGGCGGTCTGTCCGGTCCGCCCGCCCCGGCCACCGGCGCTGGCTGGCCTGCCGGTACGCTGGTGGTTGGCGGGCTCGTGACCAATCCCCCGACGGGTGGTTCAGTGCCAGTGGCGACAGTGATGGGTGGCGGTACTCTGCTGCCCCCGGGCCTGCAGCTCAAGGGCGGCGGCACTCTTGGTATCGACGATGCGATCTGGCGACGTCGCTCATGGCGGGTGCTGAACAATGACCAATAACTCAACCAGAGCAGGGCACGTGATGCCGCGAGCGGGCGGTTTCACCTTGCTGGAATTGATGATTGTGGTGGCTATTGTCGCCATCCTTGCGGCGATCGCCGTTCCATCCTACGGGCGGTATGCCTTTCGAGCGCACCGGGCGGACGGCCAGGAGCTGTTGTTGCGCATAGCCAACGCGCAGGAGCGCTTTTACGCCACCAACAATCGTTACGGCACGTTGACCGAGATGGGCTATGACACCCCGGCAATGTCAGAGAAGGGCTATTACAGCGTGACTTCGGGGCCTGTCGGGGGTGACACGCAGACTTTTCTCCTGCAGGCGACGCCAGTGGGTGCACAAGCCACTGATGTTTGCGGAATATTGTCGATCGACAATTCCGGCCACAAGGTGCCGCTCACGACTGACGTCGCGCTCAACAGCAACGGCAGTTGCTGGTGAACGCCATGAGCCGGAGTCCGCATTGTCAGCATGGTTTCACTCTGCTGGAATTGATGATCACGATTACCGTCGTGGCCGTCCTGATGGCCATCGCCGTACCCAGTTTTCGTGACGTTATCCGGCGCAATCAGGTCAGTTCGGCAAGCAATGAGGTGTTGGCCGGCCTGGCTTATGCGCGTACCGAAGCAATTACGCGTGGCCAGTTGGTGTCGATGTGTCCCAGCAGTACTGGCACGTCGTGCACTGCAGGCGGTACAGCCTATGAATCGGGCTGGATTGTGTACACCTATCCAGCCGGTGCGGCGTCGGCGAACACGGCGTATGCCGCGGCCTCGTCGATCTTGTTGCGAGCTACTGCCACACGCCCGGCCGTATCGATCCAGGCAAAGGACGCGACCAACTCGGTCGTCACGTATGGCCAGCAAGGCCAGTTGCGCCCGGCCACGCCGCTGAGGTTCGTGACCTGCTCGCGGACGGGCACCACCGGTACCGGGGAAAGCACAACCGCTGTGCGTGGCGTCGAGCTGACTGTCAATGGCTCCGGCAGCGTCGTCAGCAAAGCCTGGCCGGTTGGCTCGGCGTGCGTACCGTCATAGAAGCTGTTTGCGAACGCGCTGTTTGACAGTCCCTCCAAGGAGCGGCTGGGGTTGTCTTCAGACGGGCCGCGCGTGCATCGAGCTGGCGCTCGTGCCACGCGGCTCCGGCTGCATCCCTGGAGCAACTCCAGGCGGTTTCGACCACCGGAACGTGGTGCAGGCTGATGGCGTTCGCGACGGCCCGCGCGCGGCGTTGCAATGGCCCCGCTGGCAGCTCTTTCGCAGCTTGACCACGCGCTGATTGGCCAGAAAACACCGCTCCGCCCTGATGGTCCGTTTTTGTCTGCCGCGACGCCTTCGCGGCAGGCCGCGTAGCTGTTTCCGACCCGCACGCTCCCAAGTCCGGCCAGTACCTATACGTATCTGCGGGCAGTGCGCTATGGTTCCGTCATCCCGCTTGATCAAGATGGAACGGGTAGTAACGTCTCGCCCCGGGGCTTGATGGAAGGAATCCAGACGCCTCCGGTGCTAACGGTTGGGAAAGGCGATGGTGAGTCGAGGGCGAATCCGGCGTGGCCTCCGCGAGCGGTTTTACCGTAGCGCGGCGGAAACGCTGGTGTTGCTGCACACCGCGCCCGGCTATGACCGCCGCCGTGCGCTTACGCAAGTGGCGGAAACTCTGGGCTCCATCATGGAGCTGCCACTGGTATGGATTGGCCGGGTGGAGCCGGGCAGTTCCCACGTTGACGTTTTCGCGGCCGCGGGGCAGGCTGCCGAGTACGCCACCGCGCTGCGACTGAGCATGGACGCCAGCGCTCCCGGCGGGCTTGGACCTACGGCCATCGCATTGCGTGAAGGACAGCCGCGAATTACAGCCGTTGATGCTGCAGAATTTGCTCCGTGGAGTGCTGCGGCCAAGGCGTGGGGATTTGGTTGGCACATCGTCGCTGCCGCCACCACAAGTGATGGGGGCAGTTTGGCACTGTCGGCCTACGCCCGGCGCGGCGATCTGCCGCTTGGTACCGAGTTGCTCGATTGGGCACAGCGGCTCGCTGACGAGATGGTGCGTTTCTGGAATCACCAGACGTTGCTGGAACGGGATATCCGCATGAGCCGGTACCGTGATGCGCAGCGGAGCATCCAGCGCGCGCTGCTGGATCAGCCGGACCCTGCTGCGGTTTACCACACGCTTGCGCATGCGTTGGTGGAGATTGCCGGTGCGCTCGCCGTGGATGTCTATCGGGCGGATCTCGACGCTGCGATCCTGCAGCGCGTCGCACTTGCGGGCCCGATGGCGGATGCGATCAGCCATCTGACCGACCAGCCGAGCCACAGTGTGGAAGCCACAATCTCCACACCAACGCTCGCCTTCATGCGCGGTGAGTCGGTAGTTCGGGTGCACCCATCGACGCACCCCGACACTATCGCGGCATGGCATGTGCCGACGTTGGCTGAAGTGGGAGCGATTGGTTGCTGGCCGATGTTTTCCGAACCACACAGTGAAACCACACGCGCTCCGGTCGGGGTGTTTTCGGTGGTTACGGCCGAGGCGGATGCGTTTGACACCGAGATGTGTGGCTTGCTCGACGAAATCGCGGATGCTGCAGGGCTGGCACTCAAGCAACATGAGCAGCGTCACGCGCTTGAACAAGAGCAAGCGCGCCAGACCTATCTGGCGTTGCATGATGACTTGACGCATTTACCCAATCGGCGGGCACTGGATCGTCACCTGGAGTGCTTGCTGGGGCGCGGGCGGGAGCTGGGTCGCATGCTGGGCGTGGGTATTCTGGACGTGGATGACCTGAAGCTATTCAATGATCGCTACGGGCATGCCGTTGGTGACGATGTGTTGGTGGAACTGGCCACCCGCGTGCGCTCCGCGCTGCGCGACGAGGATTATGTTGCGCGGGTGGGCGGCGACGAATTTGTCCTGGTGTTTGATAACCTTGAGTGTGTCGAGGATCTCGATCCGCTGCTGGAGCGGGTCTGGCAGGCGTTGCAGCAGCCTGCATTGATCAACGGGAGCAGCCATGAGCTATCGGCGAGCCTCGGCATGGCGCTGTTCCCTCTGCATGCGCAAGCCAGCGGGGCGCAGTTGCTGCGCCGGGCAGACCAGGCCATGTACGTGGTCAAGGCGCACAAGCGCACGCGCTCACGCTGGTGGGCGTTGCCGCCGGACGAGGGCGCAGGTGCGTCGGACGGCGCGCAGGACACGCATGCGCCGAAGCCGTACGGCAATGCGGCAACAGCTCTGCTGTCGCCAGGTTTCAAGCTGTGGTCGTCCCTGATACCGCAACTGGTCGAAGAACTGTACGGCGCCCTGTCGGTTCACGAGGGGATCGGCCGCATACTGGCAACCCTGCGCCCCACGGATGCGAAATCAGTCAAGCGCAGGATAGGACAGCACCTGCACGGTCTGTTCGGGCCGCGACTCGAGTACGCACAACAACGCCAACGCGCCGCACGCTCAGGTGTATTCAATGCTGCCAGTGGGTTGGAGGAGGTCTGGCTGCTGGAGGTTGTCGAGCTGCTGCGGGTGATGCTCATTGCCACACTGCGCGCGAGTGTGCACGGTGATCGTCGGCCACTGGACATCGTGCTGCAGCGCCTGACCCTGGAACGCCAATGGCAACTGGAAAGCATGCGTGAGCTGCAGCGCCGGCGCGTTGCGGTGATCGAACGCATCAACGTTTTGGCCTGGTCGGCGGACAGTTATCTGGAGTTGATTGAAGGTGCGGTGGATGTTCTGGTCACCCATGAGGAAATCACTGCGTGTGCGGTGGGCCGCCCGAACGCTGACGGTGACGTGACCTACGAGGCGGTCGCGGGTACTGCCGTGGCCGATTATCTGCGGGCCTTGTCACGCGGCGAGCAGGTAATGACGCAAATTGATCCGGATAGCTCACGCGGGCGTGGACCGAGTGGCCGCGCATGGCGCACCGCGACGATTCAACGTTCGCCGAACCATGCTACCGATCCCACCGTAGCTGAGTGGCAGGAGGCCTCGCGAAAGCTGGGTATTGCCTCCAACGTGGCCGTGCCGCTGTGTCCACTGCCGCAGACGCCCGCAGCCATCCTGGTCATATACAGCGCCTATGTTGGCGGCTTCCAGAGTGAAGACCAACAGGCTTTCATTGGCCAGATCAAGACCGTGCTTGACCTGGCTTTGTCACGTCTCGCGCCGTCGCGGCCGGGCACGGCATTGTTGCCGTTTTTCGTGCGCGAGTGCTGGCGCCAGATGGTCGCTGACGGCGCGGTCGAAATTTACTACCAACCCGTGGTGCAACTAGGCACTGGCGTCGTCACCGGGCTTGAGGCACTCGCCCGGCTGCCCGCCGATGACGACACCGTACTGTTGCCGGGAACGTTTCTTCCGGCGCTCGGGGAGCGTGAGCTGTTGCTGCTGTTTCAGCATACGCTGGCGCAATCGTTGACCTGTCGAGAGCATCTTGTGCAACAGGGATTTGCGCTGGACGTTGCCGTCAACCTGCCGGCCGCCGCGTTGGAGGACGAACGCTATCGAAATGCCGCGGCGGCCGCGTTGGCTTTGAGCAAATCCGTTCCTGGCACATTGTTGCTGGAAATACTTGAGTCGCCGATGGGCGTTGAGCATTCGGTGGCCAAGGCCAGGACTGGGATGCAGGCGCTCAGGGAGCTGGGCTTCCGCTTGGTCGAGGATGATCTCGGCGCAGGGTACAGCTCACTGATCCGCTTGCGACAATGGCCATTTGATCGCGTCAAGATTGATCAAGCCATCGTGCTGCAATTGATGGACGACCCGCTGCGTACGCTGCGCTTCATCAGTCAGCTCATACGTCTTGGGCATGACCTTGATCTTGAGGTGGTAGTGGAGGGGCTTGAGACACACGGCATCATCGAGGCGGCGCTCGTCTTGGGGGCGGATTTTGGCCAGGGCTACGCGCTGGCGCGACCGATGCCAGCGGCGGCGCTGCCAGCCTGGCTGCTGCACTTTCATGCCGGCTGGAACATCTCCCAGCCCCGTACCGCGATGGGCGCGCTGGCTGCGGCATTGGTGTGGGAGGAACAATTTGTCGCGTTGCCGCCGGACCCCGAGTTCTGGCAGCGCCACGCCGAGACCGGCTGCGCCACCGTGGCGGGGGACGCCTTCAGCGCGCCGGACGCTGTACAGTTCAACGAGTGGCGCGACGCCATGTGCACGGCCGCTGCGACCGGACCCCGGAACGCCATCTATCGCCGATCACGTCAGCACTACTTCACGATGCTGGCCGATCGCGTGCGGCTTGACGAGAAACGTGCAGAAGCTTGAGTCACCACCTCTGCGCTGTTGCAGCCAAGTGCTTGTGTGGTTGCGGTACTGGCTGCTGACTACATGGCTGCCGTCGCGCAGCGCCGGACAAATTTGCCGAGCCTGGGTGCTGCCCGTCTCGCCAGCGCGTCGCCATTCTGGAGCTGGCTGCGTCCAACCAGCGACAATCATCGTGGCCGCCAGGATTGGTGCCTCGATTGGTGGGCGGTAGTGGGATCAAACCACTGACTACTGCCGTGTGAAGGCAAAAATACGGACTTTTACGGACTCGTGCGGACACGCTAACCTCATGAAAGCCTTGTAAATAGGTCTTTCGATGTCCGCACCGGTGTGCTATCGGTTTTTCGTACCAACTCCGTACGGAGAAAATCAGCAGGCTTGGCAATGGGTGAGCCTTCCGCTAACCGCGTGCTGACCACGCTCAAGGCCGCGCTCAACATCGCTGTATCGTCGCGCTACGTGGAACCGGGCAACGGCGGTCGAGTGGACGGGTTGCACGTTCTGATGGCGCGCACTGGCTGCGCTGGAATTGCGCCGCGCTAATCAGCAAGGCTGCGGCGGACGCCAAGCGACCGGATGGCACCTGTGCCTACACGCTGCGCCATAGTGTGATCAGGGACATGCTTGTCGGCGGTATCGACCCGCTGACCGTAGCGCGGATGGCACGCACGTCACTGGTGATGATCGAAAAGGACTACGGCCACCTGCTGCACAACCCCGCCGTCAAGGCGACGGCGGGGATGGCGCTCTGAAACTTGAATAGTATCAATAATGATACTAGGGTAGGCTCATGGACAAGGTAGGGAAGATCCTTGAAGGGATGCGTGCATCACCAGCATCGGTGCGATTCTCGGAACTTTGCACGGTGTGCGAGCACTACTTTGGCGCGGCGCGGCGCGGCAGCAGGGCAGCAGCCACCGCATCTACAAAACGCCATGGGCCGGCGACCCACGTGTGAACATACAGCAGGGTGATGGCGGCAAAGCCAAGCCCTATCAGGTCAAGCAAATCCTTGCCGCTATAACCAAGTTGGAGGAAAAGCCATGAACGCAGATCGTTACACCTATCGCGTTACCTGGTCGCAGGAAGACGGCGAGTATGTCGGACTGTGTGCCGAGTTCCCGTCCCTGTCGTGGCTTGCATCATCGCAGGCGCGCGCGCTATCGGGCATTACCGCGTTGCTTCGCGAAGTACTTGCCGACATGCACAAGACTGGTGAGAAGATTCCCGATCCAATCAGCACCAAACAGTACAGCGGCAAGTTTCAGGTTCGCATACCGCCTGACCGCCATCGAGCGTTAGCCGTCGCGGCTGCCGAGTCTGGCATCAGCTTGAACCGACTAGTTAGCGACCGACTCTGTGCATAACCCGATGAAGCCCGCCGTGTGCGGGCTTTTTCGTGGGCGGTGGTGGGGCTGGCGCTGTAACAAATTGTTTCAGATCATCGGTAGTTCTATCGCTGCCTGGGCGATGGTGGCGCTGGCGCTCTAGTGTAGTGCTGCATTCTGTTTGGAACTTGAGCGCCGATTGGCGCGAATGACTTTCTGCAGGATGGCTTGTGCGCTCTTGGTACAGATGAAGGGCTTGGGTTTGACATTGTGGTGGGCAATGTAGTCGTCGATGGCGGTGATCAACTCCGGCACGCTGGTAAACACGCCGCGCCGGATTCTCGCGGTAGTGATGTCGCGAAAGAACCGCTCGAGCATGTTCAACCAGGAAGCGGATGTCGGTGTGTAATGCATCGTGAAGCGGGGATGCTTGTCGAGCCAAGCCTGCACCTCGGGATGTTTGTGGGTGGCGTAGTTGTGCCATGGAGGACTACCCCAAGCGCCTGCAGGCGAAGATTTTGTCAGTCGAATAACCCCGCACACGATGCAGCGGCGATTGCCCCATACACGCGCCACGGAATGCGCCGCATCCTTGCCTTGCCCACGAGTCCTGGCAACGCAACGATGGCCGTCTGGCGTGAGCCGACAGCACCAGTCAGTGCAGACCGATGACCGGGCAACCCCTGAGCGCCACCCGGCGCCGCAATGGTCGCGCTGCCTTGTGCCTCTCACGAGAAGATCGAGCCCCAGCGGCTTTGGCCTGATCCGTTCATCCGAAGCTCGTCGTCGATGTCATGCCGAACGGCCATGACGATAACCTCAGGCGGAGGTAGCGCCTCTCCTATGGTACGCAGGCTGCCTTCAATGTCAGTGATAAGTTGCCCGTCTTTGCTCAAATCGGCGGTCCAGCCGGTTCTGCAATATCGCGCGGTGAAGTGATGTTCCGATGATTGCCTACGACGATACTTTCCATATGTGCACCTCGTTGTGTGATCACTGTAGCGAGAGTGTGCAGGAACGAGACAAGGCGTCAACGGAGGTGTTTCGTTTCGCTACGGATTTTCGTACTGGCGTCCGTACAACGAAAAAGGCCACCCGGAAAGGTGGCCTAAATTGTTGATTTCATTGGTGGGCGGTAGTGGGATCGAACCACTGACCACTGCCGTGTGAAGGCAGTGCTCTACCGCTGAGCTAACCGCCCACTGCAAGCGCGTAATTTTAGGGGAGCGATCCAGACGGGTCAATGGCCGCAACGCGGCGTCGGGCTGGCATGAGGACCATCGCGCTGGTTCTTGCAGCACGGTGGGAACGCCACGGTTGCTAAACTTGCCAACCTCCCTGAGCCCGCGGCATCCAACCATGGATTACCTCATCAACCAGTACTTTGTCCTCTTGCACGCATTGCAGCAGTTTCAGTTGACACCTTGGAAGACAGTCGGGTTGCTGGGGTCGCTGTTGTTCACGAGTCGATGGTTTGTGCAGTTGTACTACACGCGCAAGCTCGGACGAGTAGTGATGCCTCTGGCATTCTGGTGGCTGTCAGTGGTCGGCAGCGTCATGTTGCTGGCGTACTTCGTGCTCGGCAAGAACGACTCGATAGGCATCATCTCCAATTTTTTCCCGGTGTTTGTGTCCGGATACAACCTGGTGGTGCATTTGCGGCACCGCAAGCGACAGGCGAATGGCCATGCGCCAGCCTGAGTTCGCACCCCACAACCACGTGCCGCAGGACAAGCTGCGCTGATTGGCCTCTGCACGGCAGGTACGGGATTTGACATCGCTTGTGGACAGGCGCGCACGAGGCGGCTAAAACGGGCAGGCATCCATGCCGGGAATTTGCCAATGTGTAACGTCACCAGGTTTTTCCTTCTTGGGCTGGTCATTCTGGGCGCCGGTCCGTATGCACATGCGGCGCCTGACTCCCCGGCAACGCGCGAAGACGCGTCGCCGATCGCGCTGGCTGCGCAGATCAACGCCACGGATTTTGCCCGCTTTGACCGGACCCTCAGCTCTGATGCGTTTGCCGGGCGCAAACCGGCGACGCTGGCAGAGAAGCGCACGATTGACTGGTTGATTACCCAGTTTACGGACATGGGTCTGCAACCGGGTAACCATGGATCATGGCTGCAGACCGTGCCAGCAGATTCCACCGAGTTGTTGAATACCGATGTGACCCTGGATATCACCAGCGGTGACACCACGCAAAAATTTGCTTATCGCACCGACATGGTCGTGCAGACGTTGCAGGCCAAATCCGAAGTCGATTTGAGCAGTTCTCCAGTGGTGTTTGTCGGTTACGGCGCCGACGCCCCGACCTGGCACTGGAATGATTACGCCAACATGGATGTGAAGGGCAAGACGGTGATCGTGCTGGTCAACGATCCGGGCTTTGCCACGCACGATACGAAGTCGTTCAACGGCCGTGCAATGACTTACTACGGTCGCTGGCCATACAAATATGCCGAGGCGGCGCTGCACGGTGCAGCCGCATGTTTCATTGTGCATACCAGCGATGCAGCGGCCGGCTATCCGTGGAGCGTGCTGCAGAATGGCGCGCACGGCGCGCAATTGAGCTTGACCGCGCAGGACGATCCGGCCCCGCGTTTGCCGGTCGCGGGCTGGCTTACCCGCGATGCCGCGACACGGTTGTTCGCCGCTTCCGGACGCGACTTTGCACAGTTGGAAAAAGCTGCGGCCAAGCCTGGTTTCAAGGCGGTAGATCTCAAGGCTACGGCATCGCTACGACTGCACAGCAAGATTGGGCATGTCGAGTCGCACAATGTGATCGCCATGGTCAAGGGCAGCGAGCGACCGGACGAAGTGGTGATCTACACCGCGCACTGGGATCATCTGGGTATGGACCCGGCGTTGCCGGGGCACAAGGTATATGCCGGCGCGGTCGACAACGGCACGGGCCTGAGCATGCTCCTGGAGATCGCCAATGCGTTTGCCCATCAGGCCACGCGCCCGCAGCGCAGCGTGGTGTTCTTCATGCCGACGCTGGAGGAATCGGGCTTGCTCGGCTCCCAGTACTACGCCGCCAAACCGGTATTCCCGCTGGACAAGACCGTGGCCGATATTGCGGTGGATGCATTGCCGGTGATTGGTCGCGCGCGGGACATGACGGTCATCGGCAAGGGTCAGTCGCAACTGGAGACGCTGCTGGCGGACGTGCTGAAAAAGCAGGGCAGGGTGATCTCCGGCGAAACGACGCCGGAGAATGGCTTTTATTTTCGCTCCGATCATTTCAACTTTGCCAAGGCGGGCGTGCCGGCAATGCTGGTCAGCTCCGGCCTGGATTTGCGCAAAGGTGGCCGCGCTGCCGGTGAGCAGGCTGCGGCCGATTACACCGCACATCGGTATCACACGCCAAACGACGTTTTCAACCCGGCGTGGGATCTGTCCGGCATCCTCGAAGACACGCAGGCGTTGTATCAACTCGGCCAGCGCTTGAGCGACAGCGCCATCTGGCCAAAATGGAATGCCGACAGTCCGTTCCGTGCTGCGCGTGAGCGGATGCAGAGCCATGCCGGCACTGCTGCGCACTGAGGTTGCGCTGGTGGAACTGAAGTCTTGACCCCGCTGTCAAACGCGAGCCGAGCGCCAGCGCCCGGCCGTGCGAGGCCGTAGCCGCAAGTAGTGGTGGTGCAGGGTGCGCAGCCATTGTTGAGGCGTCATGCGGGGCGGCCCGGCCGTTAGTTGTTTCATCCCGGTGAGTACACGGCCGTGCCCGCGCTGCGACTGCGAGCAACGGCCGACGGACCGTTGCCGCCCGATGCGGTCTTGGTGTTTGTGGGGACATCGCCGGCGTTGCCGATTGCTGAACATCGTTCGCGCTACAGTGCATGGGAACAAGAGCCGGTGGGCAGCGCCCGCCCTACGCATCACAGCGATACGGCATCACCACGGCACGGCGTTCAGGAGGTTGCAGATGGCGCGTTGGCTTTGGGCAGCAGCATTTGTCACGTTCGGCTTTTTGCCAGGCGCAATCGCGGCCACTGAGGCGCAGCCGGCAGTGGCCGATCAAACTGCGGCACCGATGGTGGCGCAGATCGCGCTGGATGGTCCGATTGGTCCGGCCGCAGCCGAGTATTTCGAAGATGTGTCAAAGCGCGCCGAAGCGGATGGGGCGGTGGCGATTGTGTTGCGCCTGGACACCCCCGGCGGCTTGTCCGAGTCGATGCGCCAGATCATCTCGCGCATGCTCGCGAGCAAGCTCCCCATACTGGCGTACGTGGCGCCGGGCGGCGCCCGCGCGGCGTCGGCAGGCACATACATCCTGTACGCGGCGCAGGTCGCTGCGATGGCACCGGCGACCCATGTGGGTGCGGCGACTCCGGTCCAACTGGGCGGGAGTACGCCGTTGCCGGGGTTGCCGCCTGCGGACAAGCCAGCCGCGGCTGGTTCTGCGGTGAAGCCGCCTGCGGACACGGCGGATGCAGAGGAGCACAAGGTGTTGAACGATGCGGTCGCCTACATCCGCTCGCTGGCACAGTTGCGCGGCCGCGACGCGGCGTGGGCCGAGCAGGCGGTACGTGGTGCAGCGACGTTGACTGCGAGCGAAGCGGCAAAGAAGCACGTTATCGACTTTGTCGCGCGTGACGTCGCGGATTTGTTGGCACAGGCCGATGGCCGTTCGGTGGAAGTCGACGGTCGCCAGGTCACCCTGCACCTCAAAGGCGCGGTTGTGCGCGAGTATGCGCCCGGTTCCCGTACCCGGTTTTTGGGGGTCATCACCAATCCCACCATCGCGTATTTGCTGCTGCTCGCAGGCATTTTCGGGATCGGGATGGAGGCCTTGCACCCGGGTGCGATACTGCCGGGAGTGGTCGGTGGTATCTGTCTGCTGGTTGGCCTGTATGCGTTGCAGTTGCTGCCCGTCAATTACGCCGGGTTGGCATTGATGGCGCTGGGTATCGGTTTGCTGGTGGCGGAAGCGGTCAATCCTACCGTCGGTGCCTTGGGCATTGGGGGCGTGATTGCATTTGTCGTGGGGTCGGTGATGCTGATGAATACCGGTGTGCCTGGCTATGCAGTGAACGTGGGCGTGATCGCGGCCATTGCGCTGAGCGCGGCTGCGCTGATGGGCTTGATTGTGTGGCTGGTGTTTCGCTCACGACGCTCGCAGGTGGTCACTGGCGATGAAGGCATGTTGCTGGATGTTGGCGAGCTGCTTGAGCCGATCAGTGCCGGCGGCGAGGCGTGGGTGTTGGTGCGTGGTGAACGCTGGCGCGTGCGCTGCGACAGCGCGTTGCCGGCGGGTGCAAAAGTACGCGTGTTACGCCGTGATGGTTTGCTGTTGCACGTGGCGCCGGCTTGACGCGTGGCAGGAGTCGGCATTGGAGCCGCTTTCTCGAGGTGGATTGCGCGGTAATGCGTGGGCCTCGTGAAGGCTGGCAGCGTCCGTCCTGCGCAGCGAACGAATGTGGGTCAGTGTGTGCGAGCATTGAGTAGTTGAATTGCAAATGCAGCCGTAGGCATTTGGCCTGGAGATTTCATCAAGCGGTTTACGGGAGAGCGTCATGTTTGGATTTGCTGGTGTGCTGGTGATCATTGGTATCTTGTTGTTGTTCGCAACCATCAAGATCCTGCCTGAGTATGAGCGCGGCGTGATTCTTACCCTCGGCCGGTATACCGGTACCAAGGGCCCGGGCCTCGTGCTGTTGCTGCCAGGAATACAACGCATGCTCCGCGTGGACTTGCGGGTCACGGTGATGGACGTGCCGCCGCAGGATGTCATTTCACTGGACAACGTGTCGGTACGGGTCAACGCCGTGGTGTACTTCCGCGTGGTGGATCCGGAAAAATCCGTACTGGAAGTGGCAGAATTTTTCCAGGCGACCAGCCAGCTCGCACAGACCCGGTTGCGTTCGGTCCTGGGCCAGCATGAGCTGGACGAAATTCTCGCCCAACGCGATTCGATCAACCACACCTTGCAGGTGACGCTGGATGAGGCGACCGACCCGTGGGGTATCAAGATCATGAACGTCGAAATCAAGGACGTGGATCTCAACGAGACGATGATCCGGGCCATTGCCCGACAGGCCGAGGCCGAGCGGGAACGTCGGGCCAAGGTGATTCACGCGGAAGGTGAATACCAGGCGGCCGAGAAGCTGCGCGATGCCGCCGCGCTGCTGTCCCAGCAGCCGCAGGCGTTGCAATTGCGCTATTTGCAGACCATGGCGGATCTGGGCAACAACGGCAAATCGTCCACCATTGTGTTCCCGCTGCCGCTGGATCTGATCCAGCCGCTGCTGGCTGCGTTTCCGCCCAAGTCGGCATCCGGCACTGTCTGATCTGCTGATGCCGTGAGTGGCAACGGCGAGCATCCGCCCCTGAGCGTAGCCAACACGAGTCGCGGATATGGATGAACGCCGTTTGCCCGGGAGCCTGGTCTGCGTCGGTCTGGGCATGACCCTCGGGTCGCACCTCGGGCCTCTGGCACGCAGCTATATCGAGCAGGCCGATGTGGTGTTTGCGGGGCTCTCCGACGGCATCGTGGAATTATGGCTGCAGCGCATGCACAAGGATGTGCGCAGCCTTCAGGTGTACTACCGGGCAGGCAAATCGCGCATGCAGACCTATCGGCAGATGGTCGAGGCGATCCTCACCGAGGTACGTGCGGGCAAGAAAGTTTGCGGCGTGTTCTACGGCCATCCCGGCGTGTTCGCCTGGGCCCCGCACAGATCCATCGAGGTCGCCTGCAGCGAAGGCTACGCCGCCCACATGGAGCCGGGCATTTCCGCCGAGGACTGCCTCTACGCGGATCTCGGCATCGACCCCGGCAAGTTCGGTTGTCAGCATTACGAAGCCAGCCAGTTGCTGTTTTACCAGCGCCGACTCGATCCCACGGCTTACCTGGTGCTGTGGCAGGTCGGACTGGTCGGCGACCAGTCGCTGGCGCGCTTTTCCACCGGCCCGGCCTATCGCCAGGTGCTGGTGGACGTGTTGGAAAGGGACTACCCGCTGGACCACGAGGTGATCATCTACCGCGCGCCGACGTTGCCGATTCAGCAGGCACGGATTGTGCGGGTGCGGCTGCGCGATCTGCCGCAGGCGGAGGTTGGCATGGCCGACACCGTGGTGATCGGGCCAGCGCGGCCGCTGGAGGCCGACCTGGCGCTCCGCGCGCGGCTGGCTGCACTGGACGCTTGCACCGGGGATGCGATTTGAAGGCTTTCTTCATGCCTGTCATGGTTTGCCCTGTTCTTGCGAACAGTTGAAAGAGGGTCTTGAAAAGAGGCTTTCGAGAATGGATGGTGCAACGCGCCAGGGGAGTGGCTCTTGCAGCAGCGTCGATGCCTATCACTGACGAACGTGCGGATATGCGAGAATCGAACCGACCGAGGTTCGGGGCTCCGGTCGAACGCTTTCGCTCTAACTGTCGAGCGTCAACGAACGCCTCCATAGCAAACAACTATCAGGGGATGGAAATGACCGACGTAATCGAACTTCTGGAAAGAATCGGGCAGGATCCGCAGTTGCGCGAGGCGTCGCGGGATGGGTTGGAGCGTGCTGTTGCGGCAGCGGATCTGGCACCGGATTTGCGTGAGGCAATTCTGTCTGGTGACCAGGCCGGTCTTGAGGCTTTGCTGCAGCGTCTTCCGACTAGTGGCTACCTTTTCCCGGGCAAGGAGGATGAAGAGCAGAGCGAAGAGGGCGACGATGAGGAGGTTCCGTTGGAGGAGCCGGCTGATGCCCCTGAGCGCGTGGAGCGCTAAGCGAATATGTGGTCAGCCTGAACCATGGTTGTCTCAAGCAGCTTACGCTGGCTGCGTTGCGCTGGCGGGTTTGTGCTTTTGGCCATGCTGGTGGGTGCGGTCTGTGTGGCGGAGACAATTCCAAATGATCCGACCCTGCTGCTCGCACAGGCCGACAGTGTCCGGACGTCGGACCATCCCGCGTTTGTCCGGCTCCTGAAGCAGCTCGATCGGGACTCTGCCACCCTTTCTGCCCGGCAGCACACGTACCTGCGCTACTTGCAAGCATGGGAATTGGCTTATCAAGGCAAGTATGCGGCTGCAACGCCGGTGTTGCATTCCATTGTTGCAGAGTCCACGGATGCCACTCTCCGCTTTCGTGCGGGATCCACGCTGCTGAACCTCCTTGCCATCGGCTCCCGTTATGAGGAAGCCTTCGCACTGGCAAGCGAGTTACTGAGCGAGTTGCCGAGAATTACCGATAAAGATGCTCGTGTTCAAGTTTTGGGTGTTGCCGCCATGCTCTACAACGATGCGGGCCAATACGATCTGGGACTGGCCTACGCCAACCAGATGTTGCAAGAGAATCCGGCTGGTGGTGGCGGTTGCAAAGCCCGAATTCTGCGTACTGAATCGCTTTACAAGAGTGGCAATTTCGCGTCGTTCAACGAGGAGTCCCACGCGGCAATTGAGGCTTGTATCAAGGTTTCCGAGTTTCTCTATGCAAATGGCATGCGCGTCAATGTGGCAAATTACGCGCTTCGGAATGGGCAACCCTCCGCAGCAGTGACGCTTTTGCAGAAGCATTTGGCGGAGGTGCGGAATATTGGCTACCCCGAACTGACTGCGGATTTCGATGCATCGTTGGCGCGCGCCTATTGGCAGAAAGGCGACGTAACACTGGCGGCAAAGTACGCTCACGCTGCCGTGGATGACGGTGTCAAGGGCGAGTTCACGAAATCGCTGAGTACCGCCTATGAGTTGCTGTATCTCATTGGCAAAAAGCAAGGGGCTGCGGACGTTGCGCTCGCGTGGCACGAAAAGTACATGGCGGCCGACAAGGGCTACCTGAACGCGCTCAGTGCCAGGGCGTTGGCTTACCAGACGGTGAAGCAGCAGTTGCTCGCCAAGAAGCTCCAGATCGACACGCTGGCCAAACAGAACAGGATCCTCGAGTTGCAACAGGCGCTCAGCAAGAAGGCGATGGAGGCGAGCCAGTTGTGGATCATCCTGCTGCTGTCGTTGCTGGCCTTCATCGCGTTTGCCACCTATCGCATCAAGCGGTCGCAACTGCGTTTCATGAAGCTGGCGCGGCGTGACGGGCTGACCGGTATTTTCAATCGGCAGCATTTCGTCAACGAGGCGGAGCGGCAGCTGCAGTACTGCCAGAAGTCGGAGCGCGATGCCTGCCTGGTGTTGCTCGACCTGGATCACTTCAAGCTGGTCAATGATACTCACGGCCATGCAGTGGGCGACCGGGTGCTGAAGCGAGCAGTGGAAGCCTGCCAGGCGCACCTGCGCTCGACCGACCTGTTTGGTCGGCTCGGCGGCGAGGAATTCGGCATCCTGCTGCCTGAGTGCCCGCTGGACCAGGCACTGGCGCGTGTTGACGAGATGCGCGCGTCAGTGGCGTCGGCGTCGCCGGGTGACGAGATTCCCAGCGTGGCGATTTCAGCCAGTTTTGGCGTAGCCAGCGTGCGCGATTCGGGCTATGTACTGCGCCAGTTGATGGGCGATGCCGACGATGCGCTGTACCAGGCCAAGCGCGAGGGGCGCAATCGAGTCAGTCCGTCCCGGGGTCGTCGGGCCCAGATGAGTCTCGTTTGAGTGCAGCACGATTGCAGCCGCTCAGCGCCCTGGTTGGCGGAGCGATCTGTTGGAGCGCGCGTAAGCGGCAGCTTGGCGGGGGCGACATCAGCCGCTCCTGCAGGCTGCCGGTTTACGGCGTGGACGGCGGGGCATCCAGCTTGTCGAAATTGACGATGGCGTTGAGTACCAGCGGATAGCTGCCAATGGTTTCGCCACGCCATATCGGGTTGCTTGCAAACAACAGGACGTGACCTTTGCCCAGCCGCGCGTCGACCACGGCGGCGCGTTCGGCCATCGCTTCGCCACCGTCAAGCAAGCCCGCGATCAACAGGTTTTTGGCGTCGGCATAGCGCAGGATAACTCGCGGACGTTGCGCCGGTGGAATGACCCACGGGTTGTTGCGCGTCTGCTCGGCATTCAACGGCAGCGCTTGCCACGGCTTGGCTTCGGGCAGCGGCGGCGGGGTGATGGCGGCGCGATCCTCCGGCGTGTCACGGTCGTGTGGACCGCCGCGGCCGGTGGCGCGCTGAAAGTCCTTCGCGTGGGGCAAGTGGCGGTCGCCGGTGATCAGGTGGGATATGGTGAAGGACAGCCCCTCGGCGCTGTACAACGCCAGGTCGTCGCTGCGATAGCCGGCGGCAATGGGACTGCGGCGATCCACGAATTTCGCCTGCAGCACGCTGCCGACCACCTTGAGTTTCTTGTCCGCTGGCGTGACAAACACGCCCGGCGCCAGCCCGCTGTCGATGGCAAAGCTGGCGGTGTCTGCAGCGGTGATCAGCAAGCCGCCGGCCTGCACAAACTGCTTGAGATGCGCCACGCCGGCCTCACCCAGACCCGGACGAATGTCGTCGCTGCTGGCGATGCGGCCAATATTCGGCGTAAGCGCGGTGGTTTTCCACGGCAGCGGATTGCCGTACATCGGCAGGCCATCGATGATCTGCCGGGTGCTGGTGTTGCCAACCGGCGCAAACACGATGACATCGTATTTCGCGCGCAGGTTGGCAAGCTTGCTGACATCTTGAGTGCTGATGTAGGCGTATGGCACATGCAGGCCGTCCAGCGCCATGCGCCACCAGCCTTCGGTCTGCGTGCTGAGCCAGGTGTGCAGCAACGCGATACGCGGCAGTCGCGCCGCCGGCAGGTCAATGGCCGGCAAGCCTTGTGGCACGCTGACTGGCGCGTTGAGCGGTGCCATCGGTCCGCTCAGGATCGCGGTATCGGTCACGCGTACAACCTGCACGTTGAACAGATCACCCATTGACCAGCCGGTGTCGTCGTACGGATGCTGCTGGGGGTCCTTCGGGGACCAGTATTGACGGTCCAGCAGCGTGTCGGCGATGCGCGAGTACGGCTGATCCATGCGCACGATGTAGCTGCCAGCGGGGAACGTACGCGAAACCGTGGCGGCGGGCTTGGGCGCAGCGGCGTCTTTGTCCTTGTCCTTGGCGTTGGTATCGGGCGGCCGTGGGACGTTTACCGTGATCGGTGCGCTGCTGCGGCTGATCTCCACGTGCTGGCGCTCAAGCACTTGCAGCAGTTGGGCGCGCGAGCCCACGCGGGTTTCGTCGGCGGGAAAAACGTAAGCTGACGGGCCGGCATTTTGCGGCTTCTCGATGGAGCGCTTGCTCTTGAGATAGAAGTTTTTCAGGAACTGCGTGCGATTGTCGGCGAAGTAATTCAGCGCCGTGAGCAGGCCGGTCTGCTGGTAGTTGTTGTTGTTGCGCTGCGACCACAGCACCACCGGCAGCGGTGGGTTCGGCTTGTACCAGGTGCGCTGATATTCTTCCGGATCAAGGATGCGCTGCACCGTGTCTGCCCCATCGTTGCCAAAGGTTTCATACAGCCGGCTGATGCCGTTGTGCATGGCGGCAATGAACATCAGATAGCCCGGGCTCCACGTATCGAAGTCGCCGTGGGTGAAAACGCCAGGTATGCCCAGGCGTGTCATCTGCTGCACGTTGTCCCAACCCAGTTGCTGCCATTCGCCGGTCAGGATCGGATCGATCCATGCGTTGTACGGACCGTCGCCGACGGTGTTGTCATACAGGAACGGCACCGACTCGTGCAGGTCGTGCAGCACCTGTGCGTGCCAGCCGACGAAGGTATTGGCCACGTTACGCGTGAGGTCCAGCGTCATCCCCATGGCGTCGCGGTTGTTGTCGTGCGCAACGTAATGACCCCAATACAGTAATTCAGGGTAGTTTTCACCCGGGTGCGCCAGGTGCCAGTTGTAGCGATCGACCTGGCGATCACGGCCGTCCACTTCCACCACCGGCGTGATCAAGGTGATGAGGTGCGAACGAATCTGCTGGATGTACGGGGCGTCGTCCACGGCCAGACGGTAGGCCAGTTCCATCAGGGCGGTGGGCGCACCCGTTTCGGTGGAGTGGATGGTGCCGGTGATGTAGTAGATCGGCGTGGTCTTGGCGATCAACTGATCGGCGGTTGCGTCATCCAGGTTGATGCGTCGGGGATCGGCGAGCTTCGCCAGGCGCGCCTCGTTGGCCTCAAGATCAGCGAGAAGATCTTCATCGGCCACCGCCACCGCGATCATCTCGCGACCTTCTTCGGTCTTGCCGATGCTGAATACCTTGACCCGCGGACTGGCAGCGGCGAGTGTCCGGAAATAGCGATAAATGTCGGCGGAGTAGGGCAGGTAATTCGGCGCGCCGGCAACATGTCCGAGCACCTTTTCCGGTGTCGGCACGGTGGTTGACGCCGGCAGGTAATTGGTCAGCGGCGAATTGAATTGGGGATCGGTGGTGAACTTTTCGATCTGCGCGGTGTAGGCGTCGTCAACCGGCTGGTTGGCAGCGCGGGCATAGACATCGGCGGTGATCTGCGGCGTAGCAGCCATGCTCACACTCAAGGTGCCTACAGTCAGCGACGCCGCCAACGCAACGCGAATGTAAATGTGCAAGTTGATTCCCCTGAAGTTGCGCCGCCATGGTTTCGCGCACTGTGCCAGAAACGCAGGGCGCGCACGCAAGTGGTTGGTTGGACGGACGGGGTGTGCGCGGCCGGCGAAAGCGCTGCGACGCGGGTGAACGCGTCGCAGCGCAAGTCGTCAGTGCTGCGTGGGGGATGTGTCAACGTCCGCAGTGGCGCTTGGCGAAGCCACGGCACCAGGGCCGATGCTGCTTCCAAGGAACTGCAGGAGGCGTGTGTACAATTCAGCCAAGTTGGCTTCGTCGTAAAAGCCGTGCATCTCGTCGGGCTTGTACAACCACTCGTGCGCAATCTGCCGGTTGAGCAAGGCCTGATGCAGGCTCAGCCCCTGGATTGGTGGCACGCGCTCATCTTTGCCCCCGACGACCAGCATCACCTTGGCCTTCAATGAATCAAGCTGATTGACCGGTGAACGGGCGGCCAGTTTCGTCATGTCGTCGCCCACTTCGCGTTTCAGGTAGTCCTTGCCGAAGGTGGACTGCGGAGTGTCACCGCGACGGAACATCAGCGCCAGATCGTACACGCCGACGTAGCCGATGGCGCACTGGTACAGGTCAGGCTCCTTCACGGCACCTTCGAGCGCCGCGTAGCCGCCATAACTTGCTCCAAAGATGCAGATACGTTTCGGGTTGGCGATCCCTTGGGCGATGGCCCAGCGCGTGGCATCGGTGACGTCGTCCTGCATCTTGCCGCCCCATTCACGCGTACCGGCGTGCATGAAGTCGTAACCGTAGCCGCCCGAACCGCGGAAGTTGACCTGGACCACGGCGTAGCCGCGTGTCGCCATGGCCTGCACGAGCGGATCGTAATCCCAACGATCACGCACGCCGTACGGGCCGCCGTGCACGAGCACCACAGTGGGCAACTGCTTGGCGTTTTCGCGGTTTGGCGGGTAACTCACGTAGCCTTGCAGTTGCAAGCCGTCACGCGCTGCGAACGCGAACGGCTGCTTGCTCGCCATGCGTTCCGGGTGGATCCACTTTGCACGTGCCGCCAGCAAGCTCAGCTTGTGCGCCGCGGGGTTGTACAGGTAGAACGCGCCGGCGTCGGCGTCGGCCTCGACCAGCAGCACGCTCAGGCTGCCATCCGTCGAGCCTGATACGAACCGGGTGTTTTCACCTGGAAACTGTTGCATGAGCATTTTCAGCGCCTGCGCGTCTCCCGAGTCGCCGTCAAACAGTGCGGTGCCGGGGCGCCCGTCCATGTAGGCGACGCCTGCCACGCTGTCTCTGGCCAGGCCGGCCACCAGTCCATCTGCCCCGACTTTCGGATGGCTCCACAGTGTCGTCAACGTGTGCTTGTTGGCGTCCCATAGACATACGCCGAACCCGCCGGCGTCGGGCGCACACGTGACATAGGCGCCGGTGTCATCACGGTTGAACGCAAGCGGAGTGGAGCGCGCTGCACTCATTTCCGGCAGCAACTGCCAGCCATCGCCATCTAGCGGATGCAGATAGACCTTGACGCTGCCGTCGTTCGCTTCGGCAAACGCAAAACGAATTCTGCCCTGGTGATCGGCGAGAAATTCCGCCCCGCGCATCGGCGCCTTGACCAGTTTGGTCTTGGTGCCGCTGCGTACATCCATGCGCCATGCGGTCGGAAACTCGCGGTCGTAGCCGGTTTCATCCCACAGGCTGATGGACACCAGAATGTGGTTCGGATTATCCGGGATGGAAGCGATGAACTGCGCGGTACCGCGCTCGGCGACCGCTTTCTGGATCAACGACCCGGTGCTCATCCCGACCTTGCGGAAACCGTAGAGCATCTGCGGGCTACCGCCATCGGCGTTGACTGCAAACAGCTCGCCGGTTGCCAGCGGTGCGTCGTAGCCGCCCTGGTGAATGCCGACGCTGTACACCAATCGGGTAGGGGACACCCACCAGAAGTCGATGACGTCATTGTCGTCGCGCGGAGCGAGAACGTTGGTGCTCTTGTCCTTGCCACCCTCGCCGAGGCGCATCATGGCCAGCACGGTTTGCCCGTGGGCCACGGCGGTGGCGGCCATGTAGGCCCCATCGGGAGAAATCTTCACGTTGAGGTACTCGTCGTGCCTTGCGAGGTCGGTGATCGACACGCTTTGCGCCGAGACCGACATACCACACAACAGCAGCAGTCCGGTGATGATCCAGCGTTGTAGGTGCATGTGGTGATGCCCTCCGTGGTGGTGGGGTTTCAGGGATGAACTTGCAACATTTGCGTCAACGCGTCCAGTTGCGCGCGGTAACGGTCGATTACTCCGGCGGTTACCACTGCGTAACGCTCGGCTTCGTCCCAGCGGCGTCCCTCGATCGCCTCACGCACGGCGGGGACGGTCTTGACTCCGTAGCCCGTGAGCATGCCCGGGGCATAGATCATGTGTTTGAACCAAGGGCGGGCAGGCAGGCCGGCCGGCTCGGTGAGCGCTTGCTCCATGCGACCCAGCGCGACGTTGATCTGCTGCTGGCGGGCAGCGGGCAGGGCGAAATCGCCGCTGGCAAGCGTGGCGTAGGCGCTTTCGTACGCCTTGACGCTGGCATCGAGTTGCCGGGTTGCCTGATCGAGTGGCGCGAGATTGATGCTGGGCACGTCCGAGTCGCGTGCAGGAGGGGCGACGACGCGAGTGGGGTCGGCGACGAGTGAAAACGCATGTTGATCAAGTAGCTGATGTTGCTCGGCAGTGGCTTTGCGTGTGCTGTCCACCAGCGCGTGCAGTTCACCCACATAGCGATCCAGCGTGGTGCTGAAATCGCCGAAGCGCAGCGGCAAGACGTTGGCGTCGGCGCTGCGCAACACGATGTGACCGGCCACTTTGGCCAGGGCGACGCCGTACTCGAACGTCGGATCACCAAAGCGGATGTAGTGGTCGTACGAGTCATAGCGTGAGTGGTAGATGCCCGCATTGTCGTCTTCTCCACCGAAGCCGACGTCCAGCGAGGCAATGCCCAGGTGTTCGAGAAAGGCGCTGTAATCCGAACCGGAGCCCAGGGCGCCGATCGGCACATCGCCACCTTCCGCGGCGATAGCGGCGATGGCCTTGTCTTCGGGTTTGGCATCGTTGCCGCTGCCGTCCACCAACTGCTTGGCGCGCAGACGCTCGCGTACGCTGACATGCGTTTCCGGGTCAGTCACACCGTCGGCGACCTGATTGACCAGATGCTGCAGTGAATGGCTCCCGGCAACGCCCAGAAAGCCGCGACCATTGGTGTCGGAGTTGACGTACAGCACGGCCTTGGCCTGCAGCTCGGTGGCGTGCGTTTCGGCCCACTCGGTGGAGCCGAGCAGGCCGGCCTCCTCACCGTCCCAACTGGCATAGACCAGCGTACGTTGCGGACGCCAACCCTGCTTGACCAGAGCACCGATCGCCTTGGCCTCCGCGAGTAACGCGACGTTGCCCGCCAGTGGATCCCAGGCGCCGAACATCCAGCCATCGTGATGATTGCCACGCACGATCCAGCGGTCCGGCTCGGTCGCACCCTTGAGCGTGGCGATCACGTCGTAGATTGGCTTCTGCGACCAGTCCGACTTGACCGTCATGTGCACGTTCGCGCTGCTTGGACCGATGCGGTAAGTCAGCGGCAGTGCACCACGCCACCCAGCCGGTGCGAGTGGGCCGGTCAGTGAGCGCAACAACGGCAATGCGTCTCCCCAAGAAATCGGCAGCACCGGAATCTTCAGGATGGTTTTTGCGTCCTTCAGTGCCAGCCGTTTGGCGTTCGCCGTGGAGCCGATTCCGGGGGTCAGCGGATCACCAGGGTAGCTCTGCATGTCGGCAACCGAACCACGCTGCACGCCTTGTTCGGGGCGCCAACCACCGATCGGCCAGGCGTCACCTTTGGCGTAACCATCCTCGTGTGGATCAGAGTAAATCAGGCAGCCGACAGCGCCGTGTTGCTGCGCCAGTTTCGGTTTCAGGCCGCGCCAACCACCGCCGTAGCGGGTGATGACAATCTTGCCGCGTACGTCGATGCCGCGCCGTGCCAGCTCCTTGTAGTCATCGGGCATGCCCTGATTGACGTAGACCAGCGGCGCGGTGATGTCGCCATCGGCGCCGTACACGTTGTATGGCGGCAACGCGTCGGCACGGAACGATGACGTGGCGTCGCCGGCCACGGCCGGTTCGCTCAGCAGTGCCGTATACGGGTTCGGTCCGAGCAATTCCAGTGCAACCTTGATCGGTGTGGGGTACAGCACTTGGAACGTTTCGATGTGCGCATCCCAGCCCCAGGCGCGAAATTGCTCCAGCATGAATTCGGCGTTGGCCTTGTTGTGGGGTGCGCCAACCTGGTTGGGCTGCGATGACATCTGCTGCATCCACCGCCGCTGATCGGCCGGATCAAGCTGAGCGTCGAAGCGCTGTTCCAGGCTTTGCTGTGCAGCCGCCGCGGCGGGACTGAACCCGAACACTGCGCTGTGCCCAGGTACTGGAGGCGTCAACGCGGCGCTGCTGGCGAAGGTCACGAGCAACGCGATGGCTGCCAGCAACGGGCGAACCCTGAATTCGGTCATGCGTATTTTCCCCTATCCCTGTTGTCGAATCGATGTCGTCGTGCGCAACGACCAGAGCTGGCCGGCAGTGCGGGGCTACGGTTTACATCGGCGCTGACGCCCAGCCCATCTCCGCCGCTATCGCGCAGCAGGGATTCCCGCCGCTGAATTCCAGCACTCGTCAGGACTCATCTTATACGCGCCTGCGTTGCTGCCGTCATCAGGTCGCGCTCGATGCGGAGATGGCGGTTCGCCGGTGGACGGCGATGCGTTTTGATGGTTGGATGCCGTGGCCGCGCTGCAGCGGTCGATACGTTGTCAAATTTGCAGTGGGCCGCTGCCCATGCGACAACGATCTCGTACAGCGTGTACTAACGCGCAGGGCCGTTGCTGTCACGGTGGCGATGTTGACCGCGCGGACGCTGTCGGCGCCGGGGCCGGCGCAGCGACCGGTGGGGCGTTGATTGTGATGTCCTTGCGGAACAGCGTATGGGTGCTGGTGTCACTGATGGTGAGCCGGTATTTGCCCGGTCGCAGATACAGCTCTCCGATTGGCGCGCCCTGGCCCTGGCGTACACGGTCGTTCAAAGTTGCGAGCGGCGGCAATGGGTCCAGCACCATGCGATCAGCCGGGATGGCGTCGTCGCCCTCGCTGGCGTAACGCGCTTCGATCAGACACGGAAAATGGCCCGCGCAGCGATCACCGTTGACGACATATGGTTGGCGCAGCCCGCCCAGACTGAGCCAGGTCGGCCGGCCGCGACGCAGCTTTTGCTGCGGAAAAATCACGCTGACGGTATAGCCGTCACGCAGTGTCCATGGTTTGCCTGCGGCGTTCTCGAACACGATGGGCTCGTTTGGCTGCAATTGCTGCACGATGGCGGTGTACAGCGGATGATCGTCGCCATCGTGCGGGTGCGGGGTCATCATGGTTTGTTCCACCGCCAGGCCGTCAATGCCGGACAATCGGTGCAGATGCTGTGCCATTGACTTGCCGCCAAGGAAGACGCCCGATTGCTGGATGTGAGCGTAGCCGGCTTCCACCACGAGTCGCGCGTGAGGATCACGCTGGAACACGTCGCGGTAGATGTTGCGTGCCTGTTCCGCCTCGCGTGCGTCGCCTGTCGCATTGGACAGCGCTTCGTAGCCGATGACGTGAAAGCCCAACTTGAGTGCCGCGCGCACCATTTCGGCGCTGATCGGCTCGGCCGTGTAGAAGCCGCTGTCGGCTGTCGGGTACCCACGCGCAGCCAGCGCCTTGTCGCTTTGATAAAGCGTTTCCACGGCGAAGTAGTTGAAGCCTGCTGCGCGCAGCTGGGGGAGCAGTTGCACGGTCAGCGTGCGTGTGAGCGGTACATTGTGTGCCTCGTTGAGGAACACCAGTTGGTAGTTTTTCGCCAGCTCGGCGATGGCTTTCACTGCGGGGCGCGCAGTGTATCCCCCGGCTCCAAGTGGGGAGGGGTGATCGTCCGTTTGTGCCACTTCCTTGATTGCGAAGCTGGCAGCGGCGTCGGGGTAGTTTCCGATGAAACTTTGATACCAGCTCAGGTATTGGCCAAAGATCAGCCGAAAGGCGGGATCCTTGTTTGCCATGTAGGCGTAGCGCATTGCCTGGTAGCGCGCGAGCAAGCCCTTGAGTTTGTCCGCTTCACGCATGATGTGCTCGGACTGGCGCGACGCCTCAAGCTGCTGCGCCCGCCATTGCGCTGCAGTTTGTGCGGGCAGCGCGACTGCGACGCTGGTCAGCAGTACAGCGCTGCAAATCGCTTGGATGCCAAGTACGGACATGCTTGTCTCCACGATGGTCCTGATTGGCAAGATGGTTTTACCAGCCCGGGGCAAAGTTGAACAGCCCTGCATGCTCCATGTTTGGTATGCGGTCTGGCACGGCACGATACCGTCGTTAGCGGATGATTTGCCGTGTGTGTGGTGTGCGTGTGCGTGTGCGTGGATACCGCGGTCCGCGCGACGCCGGAGCGGTTGCCGGATAATGCGTGCGGCGTTTCGGTGCACAATGGCAGTTACCTTGCCTCAGCGTGGAGTACATCATGCGTCCAACCCTGCTCGTTGCTCTGCTCGCAGTCGCATTCGCCTCGCCTGCAGTCGGGCTGGCGCAAAGCTCGAATTTGCACAGTGGCGCCATCACCAGCGATGTCGCCACCGCGGTGAACGATCCCGCGCGCCAGGAAGACAAGGTGCTGGACGCCCGCCGCAAAGTGGCATTGATCATGACGTTTGCCGAAGTGAAACCTGGGCAAAAGGTGCTGGAATTGATCCCGGGCAGCGGCTATTTCACCCGGGTGTTCAGTGCGCTGGTCGGGCCGCAGGGGCATGTGTATACCGTGTGGCCAAACGAGGCGGCAAAGTTTTCCGCGGAAAATTTTGCCAAATTGACTGCGCTGGCGTCCCAGCCGCACTACGCCAACATCAGTTTGTTGCAGCAGCCGGCTGCCGATTTGAGTGCGCCTGAACCGGTGGACCTGGTCTTCACTTCGCAGAATTATCACGATTACCCGGATGACTTCATGGGTAACGTCGATCCGGCGGTGTTGAATCGCCATGCGTTTGCAGCGCTCAAACCGGGCGGCCTGTTTGTCGTGATTGATCACGTCGCGCCTGCCGGCAGTGGCATGAAAGATACCAACACGCTGCATCGCATCGACCCGGCCATCGTCAAGCAGCAGGTGGAAGCGGCGGGCTTCGTGTTCGACGGTGAAAGCAATGCGCTGCGGAATCCGACTGATCCACACACGGCCAAGGTGTTCGACAAATCCATTCGTGGCCACACCGATCAATTCATCTATCGGTTTCGCAAACCAGCACAGTGAGGCTCTGGCGATGGCGTGCCGAGCATGGTTATGGGATGACCAAAGCTGCGCTCCTGCGCGCACAGGCGCAGCGCCGAGCCGGTGTCATGCCAATCCCGTGACAGTGAGCAGCGGGTCGTGACCGAGGGCGCTCCACTTGTGCTCACCCCACTGCCAGCGGCGCCGGAGCTGCCGCCGGCTGACGTGCCGGCAGCAAAGGCGCTGGGAGGCCAAAGCAGCCAGCGTCCGGATCTGCCGCCGGTACGTCCAGCGGAACCGGACGCCGCTGATTGTTGCGGCGAGGGTTGCGTGCGTTGCGTGTATGACCGCTACGATGCGGCCGTGGAACGCTACCAACGGGCGTTGAGCGAGTGGCAGGCTCGACATCCTGACCCTGGCTAGCGCAACGCGTGCCTGCTTCGGCACCATGTGCAGCTGGCAGTGCGATCGCCAAATTGCGGTGCGGTGACTGTGTGTCAGCAGGGACCATCCTGGCCAAGCGCACGCGTGACGGCCTGGAGTTACCTCGTGCAGTCGCGTGCTGCGCCATGAATCCAGTAAAATCGTGAATCGGCTGGATACGCGAGCCCCGGTTTGGCCGCTGCAAGACGATCGGTCTGCATCTGACGCCACTGGTGCCGTGCCAGGGCGTTCCGGTGCGCCATGGGGCGGAGCGCATGGGGAAGCGGCGCAACGCAGCATGGCTGCACGCATGGTGGTCTGTCTTACCTCACATCATCGTTGCGCAGCAGCGCACGTCAGGAGTCACGCATGGATTTTCACTTGAGCGAAGAGCAGTTGTCGATTCAGTCGATCGCTCGGGATTTTGCGCAAAAGCGCATCTTGCCAGTGGCGGCAGCGATGGATGCCAATGCCGAGTTTCCGCTGGAGAATATCCGCGAGATGGGCAAATTGGGCTTGATGAGTGTCGAAGTGCCCGAGCAGTACGGCGGCGCAGGCATGGATTCGATTGCCTACGTGCTGGCGGTGATCGAGATCGCCGCCGCCGATGCGGCCACCGCCACCATCATGTCGGTCAACAATTCGCTGTTTTGCAATGCCATCCTGCAACACGGCGACGAAGAGCAGAAGCAGAAGTACGTGCGCGCGATTGCCACCGGTGAAGCCATCGGTGCGTACGCGTTGACCGAGCCACAGTCGGGCTCGGATGCGTCCGCGATGCACACGCGCGCCACGAAGAACGCAGACGGAGACTGGGTGATCAACGGCAAGAAGAGCTGGATCACTTCCGGTCCGGAGGCGCGTTACATCGTGCTCTTTGCGGTGTCCACGCCAGGAATTGGGGCGAAGGGCGTGTCTGCGTTCATCATCGACACCCAACTACCGGGTTTTCATGCCGGCAAGAAAGAGCCCAAGCTGGGGATTCGCGCTTCTGCTACCTGCGAGATCGAGTTCACCGATTATGTTTGCGCGCAGGCGGATCTGTTGGGCACCGAGGGCAAGGGGTTTTCCATGGCAATGGGCGTGCTCGATGCCGGCCGCATCGGGATTGCCTCGCAATCTGTCGGTATCGCACGCGCAGCCTACGAAGCCAGCCTGACTTGGGTGCGCGAGCGCAAGGCATTTGGCCGTCCCATCGGCTCGTTTCAGATGACCCAGTCCAAGATCGCTGACATGAAATGCAAACTTGACGCGGCTACGCTGCTGACGCTGCGCGCCGCATGGGCACGCGATGAGGCGGAAAAGACCGGCGGACGCTTCGGCACCGAGGCGGCGGTGGCGAAATTGGTCGCGTCCGAGGCGGCGATGTGGATTGCACATCAGGCCGTGCAGATTCATGGCGGCATGGGCTACTCCAAGGAGATGCCGCTGGAGCGCTATTTCCGCGACGCCAAGATCACCGAGATTTACGAAGGCACCAGCGAAATCCAGCGCATGGTCATTGCGCGGGCGGAGACGGGTTTGCGCTGACCGACCGACCGGGGCCTGCGTACAATCAAATCTTGCCGACGCGGGTTTTGGAGTGCGACTGAAATCGCTCCTGCAGTTTGCCCGAAGCCCCGGCATGCCGGCGCTTCGTGCTTCCACCTGTCCGCTCACACGCCGCGATGTGGATCCGAATCGAACATCTGCATGTCGCCTGGCGGGTCGTCGGCCACCGGCGTGTCTCCGTCCAGCTTGTCCCCCAGCAAACGGCGCACCACCACGTAGAACACCGGAATGAGCAGTACGCCGAGGAAGGTGGCGAACAGCATGCCGCCGATCACGCCGGTACCAATCGCGTGGCGTGCGTTGGCACCTGCACCAGTGGAAATGAACAGGGGAAACACGCCAAGGATGAAGGCGAGGGAGGTCATCAGAATCGGCCGCAGGCGCAAGCGGGCGGCATCCACGGTGGCTTGGCGCAAGGTGCGACCCGCTTGCTGTTCCGCTACTGCGAACTCCACGATCAAAATCGCGTTTTTTGCCGCCAGACCAATGACGGTAATCAATCCGATCTTGAAGTAGATGTCATTGGGCAGGCCGCGCAGCAACGTGAACAGCACCGTGCCAAGAACCGCCAGCGGCACGATCAACAGCACCGAGACCGGAATCGACCAGCTCTCATACAACGCCGCCAACGCCAGAAACACGATCACCAGCGACAGCACCATCAGCAGCGTGGCGGCATTGCCGGAAAGAATTTCCTGATAGGACTGCCCGGTCCAGTCAAAACCGAAGCCTTGCGGCAGATCATCACTGACGATCTTCTGCATTGCGTTCATCGCTTCGCCGGATGAGTGTCCGGGTGACGGCGAACCCACGATCTCGACCGCCGAGTAGCCGTTGTAGCGAGTGAGCGACGGTGAGGACACATTCCAGTTCGCATGTACGACGTTGGCCAGTGGAATCATCGCCGCGCCACCGCCGGCTGCGGTCAGGTCAGTGCTCGGCAGGAAGATGTGTTGCAGCGCGTCTGGGCCCATACGATAAGGCGCGTCGGCCTGCATGATGACGCGTTTGATGCGACCTTCAAACGTGAAATCATTGACGTAGATTGGCGCAAGCATCAGCCCGATGGCGCTGTAGATGTCGCCAACAGACAGACCCATCGACTGGGCCTGCGTGCGGTCAACGTCCAGGTGCAACTGCGGCGCGTCTTCCAGCGAGTTTGGCCGTACGCCAGTCAACACGTTGTTCTGTGCGGCCTTGCCCAGCAAGGTATTGCGCGCTGCGGTGAGCGCGTCACGACCTTGGCCGGCGCGATCCTGCAGGTACATGTCAAAGCCGCCGAACTGGCCCAGGCCCTGTACCGTGGGGATATTGGCCAAGAAGATGCGCGCGTCATGAATTTGCTGCATCTGACCGTTCGCGCGCTCGATGAACTGCACGGCACCAATATCCCGCTTCGACCAGTCCTTGAGCTTGATGAACGCCATGCCGGCGTTTTCACCGTTGCCGATAAAGCTGAACCCGGTGATCTGCATCACCCCTGCCACCGCGTCATCCTTGGCCAGGATCTGGCGCATCTGCGTCATCACATCCGTTGTGCGTTGTTTGCTCGCGCCGGGGGGCAACTGGATCACCGCCAGTGCGTAACCTTGATCCTCTTCGGGCAGGAAGCTGCCAGGCAGGCGCGTGAACAGGAATCCGGCAAGTATCGAAACCAATACGAAAACCACCATCCAGCGCGGCGCATGGCGGATCGCGCCACCGACATGGCCGACGTAGGTATGGGTAATTTTCTCGAACGCGGTGTTGAACTTGCGATAGACGATGTTCTTTTTCTTGTCGTGCTGCGGTTGCAGGAAGCTGGCGCACAGCGCCGGTGTGAACGACAGTGCCAGGAACGCGGAGAAGCCCATCGACATGGCGATGGTCAGTGCAAACTGCTTGTAGATGATGCCTGAGGCCCCAGGCTGCAATGCGGATGGCACGAACACCGCCGCCAGGACCACGGTAATGGCCACCACTGCACCGGTGATCTGGCCCATGCCCTTGCGCGTAGCCTCCCGCGGCGACAAGCCTTCCTCGGTCATGATGCGTTCGACGTTTTCAATGACCACGATCGCGTCATCCACCACGATGCCGATCGCCAGCACCATGCCGAACAACGTCAATTGATTGATGGTGAAACCGAGTACGAGCATGCCCAGGAAAGTGCCGAGCAAGGCGACCGGAATGACCAGGGTCGGGATGATGGTGGCGCGCAGGTTCTGCAAGAACAGCAGCATCACCAGGAACACCAGGATGATCGCCTCGATCAACGTATGCACCACTTCGTTGATGGACATGGTGACAAATGAGGTGCTGTCGTACGGGCTGAACCAGCTCACGCCTTGCGGGAAGCTCGGCGCGAGCTCCGCCATCTTCGCGCGAACCGCAGTTGACACGTCCAGCGCGTTCGCGCCGGGCAGCAACTGGATGGCAAACGCGCCAATCGGCTTGCCGTCGAACTGGGTGTCGAACCCGTAGCCATTCGGGCCAAAGGCGATCCGCGCCACGTCGCCCAGGGTTACCGTGGTGCCGTCCGCATTGGCCCGCAGGATGATGGCGGCAAATTGCGCGGGCGTGGTGAAGCGGCCTTCAGTGGATACGGTGGCGTTGAAACCTTGACCCGGAATGGCCGGATCGGCGCCGATCGAGCCGGCGGCGAACTGCACGTTCTGTGCCCGGATTGCGTTCAGGACCTGCGTCGCGGAAAGGCCGTAGCCTTGCAGCTTGTCCGGGTTCAGCCAGATACGCATGGCGTATTCGGAGCCAAACTGCTGAGTGCTGCCCACGCCCGGGACACGGGAGATCTGGTCAAGCACGCTGGAACCGACGATGTCGTTCAGACGATTGCGATCAATGTTCGGGTTGTCCGACTTCAGTGCCAGCACCATCAGGAATCCGGCGTTGGCCTTGGCCACCACCACCCCTTGCTGAGTTACTTCGGAGGGTAACCGTGGCGTGGCCAGCGCCACCTTGTTCTGCACCTGCACCTGGGCAATGTCTGCGTCGGTACCGCTTTCAAACGTCAGGGTGATGTTGGCGCGACCACTGGCGCTGGACGACGAGTTGAAATAAAGCAGGTGGTCGATACCGGTGAGTTGCTGCTCGATGACCTGGGTAACGGTTTTTTCCGTGGTATCGGCGCTGGCACCCGGATAGCTCGCGCTCACCGTCACCGACGGTGGGGCGATCGATGGGTACGACTCCACGCCCATGTTCAGTATCGCCAGGACACCGCCAAGCGAAATCAGGATGGCAATCACCCACGCAAAAACCGGGCGATCAATGAAAAAGGTTGGCATGCGTGCGCTCCGTTACTTGCCACTCGGGGCGGGGCCCGGGGCGTTTGCGGCGGAGGCCGCACTGGCGGGATGCCACGGCGTCGGTTTGACGGGTTCTCCGGCCTTCACGTTCTGCACCCCGGACACGACGATCCGGTCGCCGGCGCTCAGCCCTTGATTGACCACCCAGTTACCGTCGCGCATGTCGCTGGTGGTGACATCCTTGCGCACTACCTTGTCGTCGCTGCCCACAGTCATCAAGTAGGCGCCAACGGTGTCGCGCTGCAACGCCTGCTGCGGAATGAGGAATACCTTGTGCTGTTCGCCCAGATCGGCCTTGAGCGTGACATACATACCCGGCAGCAGGCTGTGTTGCGGATTTGGCACGGTGGCGCGCAGGTTGAGGGAGCCGGTTGCCGGGTTGACTGACGCGGCAGAAAAATTCAGTACGCCTGGCAACCCATAGGTGCTGCCGTCGGGCAGGATGACTTCTACGCTGGCGGTATTCGGGGCGGCCAGGGTGACGTTGCCGGTGCTCTGTGCGCGACTCATCTGTTCCATCTGCGCAACACTCATGGTGAAGTTGACGTACACCGGGTCGATCTGGTCGATTGTCGTAAGCAGGGTGGCCTCGCCGTTGCCCACCAGTGCACCTTCAGTCACTTGCTGCTGGCCGGCGCGACCAGCGATGGGAGCAGTGACGCTGGCGTAGCCCAGGTTGATGCGTGCGGTCTGCACGTTCGCCCGTGCAACCTGCACGGCAGCGGCAGAGCTGCGCTCGGCCGCCAGTGTATTGTCCACATCCGCCTTGGAGACATAGCCTTTTGGCGCCAGCTCACGCACTCGTTGCGCCGTGACCTTGTTATTCGTGTAGGTAGCCTGCGTTTGCGCAAGTGAGGCCAGGGCGGCATCCAGCACGGCCTGCAGCGGCGCCGGATCAATCTCGAACAACGCCTGGCCCTTCTCCACGTCCGTGCCTTCCGTGTACACACGCTTGAGCAGGACGCCTGCAACGCGGGCGCGCACATCGGCACTGCGGAATGGTGACAAACGACCCACCAGGTCCTGCGTCAATGGTGAACTTTGCGGTTGCACGGCGACTACGCCCACTTCCGGTGCGGCTTGCGCTGGAGCCTGTGGGGTGCTTTTGCCGCACGCACCAAGTGCCAGCACAGCGAGGCACAATATCGATGCGCGGAATACGAACGACGTCATGAGAACTCCAGAATGATGCAATAGTTTGGCCTGACTGCGTGCTGTGTCATCCAACTCAGGACGCACGACAACGCCACGCCGGTCGAGTGACCGGACGGGACCCGGCGTCGCTGGTTGGCGAAGCTTGCGCGCCAATGCGTGATCTTCGCGCAGCCGTCGTGGGGACGAGACTATACCGGACAGTTTACAATTTAACTGAATCGGGGAAACACCTTCTTTGCGCACTGGCGTTCAGCGACGCATTGTGGCAGGCGGTTGGCAGCGTCCGATCGAGCTCTTTGCGACGGGCGAGCGGCACGTTTGAATGACAATTGGCACTGTGCTGGCTGCGCGGCGTCGCCAACGCGCGCGAACGCGCGCGATGACCTTGTGGCTTCACGGACACGAGCCACCATTTGCCCCGCACGGTCGGTCTGTGGCGGGCGACGCCACCGGTAGCCCGCGCTGACTTTTCTTCGCCTCGTGTGTGTGCACGTTGGACACGTTTGACAGCCGTCCATACCCTGGCGAAGGTAGCAACGAAACACCGCGCAGCGTATCCTTCGAGAGATTTTTCCAGCGTTCCTCCGGACTGTTTCCCCCTATCAGTAGATGCCATGACCCTCACTTCTGCAGCCAATGACCTTTCCCTCTCGTCTGCCGTATTGGATGAGCTGAAAAAACTCGGCCTTTCACCGCAACGCCTGGGTGCTGCGAGCGTTTTTTGCCAGGTATTTTTTGCCCGTATTGCGAGCAGTGACGCCGGCCTGCACACGCCGCCACAGTGGGCGGTGCTGGTTTCGAGCTTGCTGGATTTCATGTGGCAACGGCAACCCCGGCAGACCCTGGTGCGCGTGCTCAACCCCAAAGAAGCGCACGGCGGCCGGAGCCTGCTGCAGATCGTCACCGATGACATGCCATTTCTGGTGGATACGGTCAGCATGGTCGTGGCGCATCAATGGCGCACACATGCGGTGATCCATCCAGTACTGCAGGTTGAACGCGCCGCTTCCGGCGACCTGTTGCGCCTGATTGCCGATCCGGGTGACGGTGCGGCAGATCAACTTGAATCAATCATGCATTTCGAGATTGACCGCGTCGCCGATGCGGAGAAGGCGTCGCTGGCGGCAGCGGTGCTGGCCGCGCTGGAGGATGTGCGCGCGGCCGTGACGGACTGGGCCGCGATGCGTGACAAGGCGCTGGCAGTGGCCGCCGAACTGCCGCAGCGCAGTCTGCTGCTGGACGCCGCGGCGGTTACCGAAGCCAGCGAATTCATGCGTTGGCTCGCAGCCGATAATTTCACGTTCCTGGGCTATCGTGAATATGAGGTGGCCCAGGAAGATGGCGAGCGCGTGCTGCGCGCTGTTGGAGCCTCCGGCCTTGGCATCCTGCGCAATACGGACCGGAACATGGCCCCGCGCTCGCTGAAAACCCTGGCTGCGACAGACTTGCCACAGTCCGGCGCCACCGATGCGGTGATCCTTACCCAGACCAATGCGCGCTCGAACGTGCACCGTGCCGGGTACATGGATTACGTCGGTGTACTGAAGTTCGACAAGGCGGGCCAACCCGTGGCGGAGCAACGTTTTCTCGGCCTGCTTTCGTCCAACGCCTATATGGCACGCCCACAGGATGTTCCGTTGGTGCGCCACAAGGTGGCCGCCGTGCTGCAGCGCTCGGGCCTCAAACGCGATTCGTATTCCGGCAAGGCGTTGCGGCACATCATGGAAGCGCTGCCACGCGAGGAACTGTGGCAGAGCAGTGAGGACGAATTGTTCACCAGCGCCACGGGCATTCTGGAATTGCGCCAGCGCGCGCGCACGCGTCTGTTCATGCGGCGCGACCGCTATGGACGGTTCTTCAGTTGCATGGTGTTTGTGCCGCGCGATCGTTTCAACACGTCGGTGCGTGAACGTATCGAGAAGTTGCTCGGCACTGCCTTGCGCGCCGAGCAGATTGACTCTTCCACGCAGATGGGCGAAGGCACGTTGGCTCGGGTGACGCTGGTCATCCGTCCGAAGATTGGTGATCAACCGAGCTACGATCTGCACGCTCTGGAGCAGGGCGTGGATGCCATTGTCCGCGACTGGTCTGACGATGTGCGCGATGAGCTGGTCAGTCTGCTTGGCGACCAGGCCGGGATATTGCTGGCCAACAAGTACGCGAGATCGCTGCCGGCCGGTTACGTGGCCGATGTCAGTGCGGCGGTCGCGGCGGCCGACATACATCAGCTTTCCCTGCTGGAAGGCGACAATGCGTTGCGCATGTCGTTTTACCATCCGGTGGATGAGCCGGAGATGTTGCGTTTCAAGGTATACCGCAGTGGCGGTGATATCGCCTTGTCCGAGGTGTTGCCACAACTGGAAAATCTCGGTTTGCGCGTTCTCACCGAGCACGTCTACGAAATCGTGGGTACCGCCAAACCGCTGTGGATTCAGGATTTTGAAGTGCAGCCGGTGGGCGAGCTTGCCTTCAGCGTGGAGCAGGTCGGAACGCTGTTCGAGGAAGCGTTTTCCCACATCTGGCGCGGCAATGCCGAGAACGATGGCTTCAATCGCCTGGTCCTCGGCGCCAAGCTGAGCTGGCGCCAAGTGGCGATGTTGCGTGGTTATTGCAAATACATGCTGCAGACGGGCGTGACGTTCTCGCAGGCATACATGGAGAACGCGCTCAATCATTACCCGGCGATTGCCGGGCTGCTGGTGGAGCTGTTCCTGGCCAAATTCGACCCGCAGCGTGAAACACGCGCGGCGACTGAAGTTGCCGTCGCTGCGCAGGCGCTGATTGCCGAGATGCAGGCACTGATCCCGGCCGCCGTGCAGAGTGCACAGCCAACGCTGATTGCTACTCTCGGTGAGGTATTGTCCAAGCCGCGCGACGCGCAGCTCTCGGTGATTCACCAGACTATTGCCGTGCTGCTGGAAAGCGTCAGCAGCCTCGACGAGGATCGCATCCTGCGCAGCTTCGTCGCCGTCATCCGCGCCACCTTGCGTACCAGCTTTTTCCAGGTGTGGGATGGCGCACCGCGACCGTACATCAGCTTCAAACTCGATTCACACAAGGTGCCTGACTTGCCCAAGCCGGTGCCGTTCCGCGAAATCTGGGTATGCGCGCCGCGCGTCGAAGGTATCCACTTGCGCTTCGGCCCGGTGGCACGCGGTGGCTTGCGCTGGTCCGACCGTCCCGAGGATTTCCGCACCGAGGTGCTGGGCCTGGTGAAGGCGCAGATGGTGAAGAACACGGTCATCGTGCCGGTGGGTTCCAAGGGTGGATTCTTCGTCAAGAAGCCGCCCGTGAGCGGTGATCGCGATGCACAACAGGCCGAGGGCATTGCCTGCTATCAAATGCTCAACCAGGGCATGCTGGACCTGACGGACAACATCGTGGACGGCAAGATCGTGCATCCGCAGGACGTTGTCCGCCACGACGAGGACGATCCTTACCTGGTGGTAGCCGCCGACAAGGGCACGGCCAAATTCTCCGATATTGCCAATGCCATATCCGTCGGACATGGTTATTGGCTGGGCGACGCCTATGCGTCCGGCGGCTCGCACGGTTATGACCACAAGGGCATGGGAATCACGGCGCGCGGCGCGTGGGAGTCGGTCAAGCGCCATTTCCGCTCACTCAACCGCGACTGCCAGACGCAGGACTTCACTTGTGTCGGGATTGGCGACATGTCTGGCGACGTGTTCGGCAACGGCATGCTGTTGTCCAGGCACACCTGCTTGCTGGCGGCGTTCGACCATCGCCACGTGTTCCTCGATCCAACCCCGGATGCAGCGCGTTCGTTTGTGGAACGTCAGCGCCTGTTCAAGGTGCCGCGTTCGAGTTGGGATGACTACGACAAGTCGCTCATATCCACCGGGGGCGGTGTGTATGCGCGCAGCTTGAAGTCCATTCCCGTCTCACCCGAAGTGCGTACCGCGTTGGGCCTGCCGTCCAACGTGGAGCACATGGCCCCAAACGATTTGCTCAATGCGGTGTTGAAGGCACCGGTCGATCTGCTGTTCAACGGCGGCATTGGCACGTACATCAAGGCCGCCAGCGAGACTAACGCCGACGTGCATGATCGTGCCAACAACGGTTTGCGTATCAATGGTGGCGACGTACGCGCCAAAATCATTGGCGAGGGTGGCAACCTTGGCATGACCCAGAAAGGCCGGATTGAAGCGGCGCAGAAGGGTGTGGTGCTGAATACCGACTTCATTGACAACTCCGCCGGCGTGGATACGTCCGATCACGAGGTCAACATCAAGATCTTGTTGAACGACGCTGTGCGCCGTGACGAGATAACGGTAGACGAACGCAACACCCAGTTGGCGTCAATGACCGATGAGGTTGGCCGTTTGGTGCTTGTGGACAACTACCGGCAAAACCAGGCAATCACCTTGATGGAGCACCAGTCGGTGGCCCGCCTGGGTTCGATGGCACATTTCATCCGCATCCTGGAGGCCGAAGGTACGCTGGACCGCCAGGTGGAGAACCTCCCAACCGATGCCGAATTGACCGAGCGCAAGAGTCGTGGGCTGGGGCTGACCCGGCCCGAGTTGGCAATCCTGTTGTCCTACGACAAGATCCGGTTGTACCAGCAACTGCTCGATTCGGACGTGCCCGAAGATCCGTATCTGTCCAAGGAGTTGACGCGTTACTTCCCGCTGCCGCTGCATGAGAAATATGCGGCGAACATGCAACGTCACCGGCTGAAACGCGAGATCATCGCCACCGTGGTGACCAACTCCACGATCAACCGCATGGGCGCCACGTTCATGATGCGCATGCAGGAGGACACCGGACAGCGGCCGGCGGCCATTGCCAAGGCCTATACGGCGGCGCGCGAAATTCTTGGTGCGCGGGAGTTGTGGGCGCAGATCGAGGCGATGGACAGCAAGGTTGCCGAAGATACGCAGCTGGATGCGATCAAGCAGGTTTGGTCGTTGCTGCGGCATCTCACGCGGTGGCTGCTCAATCGTCCCGGTGGTTCGCTGGACATTGCGGCGAACGTGGAACGCTACCAGACCGGCGTATCGGCACTGCGTGCTGCGTTGCCGGAAGTCCTGACCAACACCGGCGACGCCGAGTTTCGTTCCAATGAACAGAAGTGGGAGGGTCTTGGCCTGCCGGCTGAACTGGCATTGCGGCTGTCACGCATGCCGGTGCTGCGGGCCGCACTGGACATGGTTGAGGTCGCGCAACAAACCGGAAAATCAGTGGAAAGCGTTGCGCGGGTGTTCTACGAATTGGGTGAAGTGCTGGATCTGGACTGGTTGCGCAACCAGATTGAGGCGTTGCCGGTGGAAGGTCACTGGCATGCGCAGGCACGCGGTTCGTTGCTGGACGAACTCAACCATCAACACCGCTCGCTGGCGTCGCAGGTACTCATGCAGCATGGCGAGCATGGCGATCTGTCACCGGTGCAGGTGTGGCTGCAACGCGACGATCCGACGCTGCAGTACACGCGCGGCATGCTGGCGGAGATCCTCACGCAGAACGCGGACTATCCGATCGCATCAGTTGCCGTGCGGCGCCTGGCCCAGCTTGCGCAGGTGCCGGTGGCGTGAGTTGGACGGGCAGGGGTCAGCAATCGCACACTGCGGTTGCTTGCTCGCGCCCATAAAGCAGTAAGCGAAAACGCATGAGGGCGCATGGCTGCGTGGTCTTGCGCACCCATGCTGTGTACTCTCAAACGCTCCGCCGCGAATGGACCTGTGCATGCGTTTTACTTTTGTCGCCAGTGAGACCGACGTTGCGCAGCAGGCACGGCGCAAGCTGGTGGCTCGTTACGGTGATGCTCCCGCCGCCGAAGCTGACGTGATCGTCGCCCTTGGCGGCGATGGCTTCATGCTGCGGACGCTGCATGTGCATCGTGCGCGCGCCACGCCGGTGTACGGAATGAAGTTGGGCCGGGTCGGATTTTTGATGAACAAGTACCGGCAAGGCGAGCTTTCCGCGCGGATCAAGAACGCCCATGTGGCGGAGCTGCACCCACTGGAAATGTGCGTGGTCGACACCTTCGGGGTGGAACACGTGGCGCTGGCGTTCAACGAAGTATCACTGTTGCGCCAGAGCAACCAGGCAGCGCACCTGGAGGTGACCCTCAACACGGCGGTCAAACTGGCCAACCTGGTGTGCGATGGCATTCTGGTGTCCACCCCAGCGGGTTCCACCGCGTACAACCTGTCAGCGCATGGCCCGATCCTGCCTTTGGATGCCAACGTGCTGGCGCTCACGCCGATCAGCCCGTTTCGCCCGCGGCGCTGGCGGGGTGCGATCCTGCCGCATCGCACCCAAGTCTGCTTGCGTGTCCTCGAAGCGGTCAAGCGTCCGGTCAGTGCGACGGCAGATTTTTTCGAAGTACGCGACGTGCAGAGTGTCGAGATTCACCAGACTGAAGGTCGTGGTCAGCGTCTGCTGTTCGACCCGGAACACAACCTCGAGCAGCGTATCCTTGACGAGCAGTTTGCCGCCGATTGAGCTCGCCGGTGCGCCTGATTTGGTGCAGACGCGCTCGCTACCAAGTGTGCCGGCCATGGCCTCAAGTCGATCCAGATAGATCGCGTGGCGCGTAGAGGAGTGCTCACCGCACTGTCGTCGTACTGGATTCTGCTACCGTCTCGCGTGCATCATGCAGCCATGACCTCTCCAGCCAAAGATGCTCATGATGGGCTCGCCCAGAGCGACAATCGTCTCGTCGTGGCGATTTCCTCGCGGGCATTGTTTGATCTGACTGACAGTCATGCGCTGTTCCAGCGTGAGGGCCTGGATGCTTACCGCGACTTCCAGATCGCGCACGAAGATGACATTCTCAAACCAGGCGTGGCGTTTCCGCTGGTGCAAAAACTGCTTGGTTTGAACAAGCTCGCTGGCGCCGTGCCGCCGGTCGAGGTGATCTTGCTGTCACGCAATTCTGGCGATACCGGCCTGCGTATCTTCAACGCGATCCAGCACTATGGGCTGGAAATCAGCCGCGCCGCTTTTACCAGCGGTGCGCCGACCTCTGATTACATTGCCCCATTCAAGGCGGACCTGTTTCTCTCGGCCAATGCCGAAGATGTCGGACGGGCGCTGGCGGCCGGGGTCGCCGCCGCCACCATCCTTCCCAGCACTGCGCCGCCACGTGCGAGTGAGCAATTACGCATCGCCTTTGATGGCGATGCCGTGTTGTTTGGCGATGAGGGCGAGCGGGTTTCGCGCGAAGAAGGCCTGGCGGCGTTCCACCTCAGTGAGACGAAGCACGCTACCGAGCCGCTGTCGGTCGGCCCGTTCCGTGGTTTTCTCACCGCACTGCATCACCTGCAGACGGCGTTTCCCGCAGAACATTCGCCGATCCGCACTGCGCTGGTCACGGCGCGCTCGGCACCTGCGCACAAGCGGGTGATCCTCACGTTGCGCCGCTGGGGCGTGCGTATCGACGAGGCGCTGTTTCTCGGTGGCCGCGACAAAGGCCCATTTCTGGATGCGTTTGGCGCGGACATTTTCTTTGACGACTCCCCCGCGAATGTGGAATCAGCGCGCAAGCACGTGGCTACCGGTCATGTACCAAGCGGGGTCAGCAATCGAGACGCAGGGAGCCACTGAAAACCGGACACCGCAGCGCGGCATCGTGTCTGCTTGTGGTCTCGGATGGCGACCTCGAGGCGACGCGCCGGCGTGTCAGGCGCGGACCGGAGCATTGACGGTGCAATTGCGCCCGCGACCTTTTGCCCCATACAGCGCGCGATCGGCCGCCTCCATCCATTCGCGCAGCGTATCGCCGCCGTCGCCGGCCTCCGCCACGCCGATGCTGACTGAACAGCGCAACTGAGGGGCCGCCGCGAGCCGGAGCTTTTCAGCAGCGTGGCGGATCGATTCGGCGATGGGCGCCGCGTCAGCTCGAGTCCCGGACAGAACCACGGCAAACTCGTCACCGCCAAACCGGCCAATATGCGCGTCCGGTCCGCAACTTTCGCGCAGGATGGTCGCAATGGCACACAACACGTCGTCGCCGAGGATGTGGCCGTGCTGATCGTTGATGTGTTTGAAGCTGTCAATGTCCACCATCAACATCGCGGCCGGACGCCCATCCGCATGGTGCTGCTGCAACAAGGCGTGGGCCCATTCCTGCCAGTGATGACGGTTGTCCAGGCCGGTCAGTGCGTCGATCCTGCTCAACGCGTCGAGCTGCTTGTTCTGATGCTGTACTTTGCGGACCAGTCGATAACTTGCCAGACTCACCCCAAGGGTGTGCAACACCATGATTGGCAGGCACGCCAGTACCACCGCTGTGCTCGTTGCCGGTTCGAACGCGAAGCCGGTAATCCACCCGCCAAGCAGAATCGCCAGCGCCATGCCCGGTAGTGATCGCCACCACAGGCCCCGTACTCCACTGTTGATCTTGTCGGCAGTGGCGACGGTAATGAGCAACGCCGATGGCAGCACGGTGAAGTGCAAGAGGGGAATCCAGGAGCCGGCAATGATTGAATCCAGCATCAGGTTGCGCAGTTCGCGCTTGTAGGCATGTGGCCCGCGACCCGCCATCCAGCGTGCCAATTGCGGCCAAAACAAACTGGTGAATATCACCCACGCATAAACCGGTGCCGGCGCACCGTGCTCATTCAGCACAAACAGCAGTGGCAACCCGGCCAACCCCATGCCGAGCATGCGAAAACGGTAAACGCGCTGCGGCAACAGCTCGCGATTACTCAATTGCGTAGCTGGCGGCCTCGGCATCTGGGCCGAAGACGTGGACGGACCGTGCATTTTGGACGATTCCCCTGAGTCCCCGTGGCGATCATAGCGGGTCGGTTGCCGACCATGTCGATCCCCATGCGACGCAGCTTATCCTACGACACCGAATGCATTGCGACCACGGCTGGCTGGCGTTTCGGCGCAGGCGTGGCAGCGCGACGCCGGAAACGGGGCAGTGCCCTATCCGTCGGACACGGGGATGAACGGTGCTGCCCGGGTGTGTCGTGGAACTCCCGGGAAAGTAGTGACGCTCGCGCTACAATAAGCGCTTCACGCCGCTGTTTCTGGAGCTTCCATGCCTGCTCGACTCAACCCGCTTGATCTGTTCGACATCCGCTCGATGCTCAGTGATGAAGAACGCATGGTGCAGGATACGGTGGGCCGCTTTGTCGACGCGAAGGTATTGCCGATCATCGGCGACTGTTTCGATCAGGCGCGCTTTCCCAGGGAGTTGATTCCGGAAATCGCCAGCATGGGCCTGCTTGGCGCGACGATTCCCGAGGAATACGGCGGGGCAGGCATGAGCGGAGTCAGCTACGGCCTGATTTGCCAGGAGCTCGAGCGCGGCGATTCCGGCCTGCGCAGCTTTGCCTCGGTGCAAAGCTCGCTATGCATGTACCCGATTTTTGCCTACGGTAGCGAGGAGCAGAAAAAGAACTACCTGCCGCGCATGTCGGCTGGTGAAGTCATCGGCTGTTTCGGTCTGACCGAACCGCATGGTGGCTCCGATCCGGCCAACATGAAGACCCATGCGCAGAAGGATGGCGGTGACTGGGTCATCAATGGCGCGAAAATGTGGATCACCAACGGCAATCTTGCGCACATCGCGATCGTCTGGGCGCAGACCGATGAAGGTATCCGTGGCTTCGTCGTGCCGACGGATACTGCCGGCTTCAAGGCGCAGGAGATCCACAAGAAGATGAGCTTGCGCGCCTCGGTGACCTCGGCGCTGTTCTTCGACAACGTGCGGGTACCGGCAAATGCCTTGCTACCCAATGTGCAAGGTCTCAAAGGCCCGCTGGGTTGTCTCACCCAGGCGCGCTACGGGATTACCTGGGGGCCGATTGGTGCCGCGCAAGCCTGCCTGAAGGAAGTGCTGGATTACAGCGCCGAGCGCATGCTGTTTGGTCGCTCGCTCGCCGCCAATCAAGCGGTACAGGTCAAGCTGGCAGACATGGCACGACGCATCACCACGGCGCAATTGTTGTCGCTGCAACTGGGCCGCATGAAAGACGCCGGCACGATGCGCCCGACCCAGGTGTCTCTGGCCAAGTGGAACAACTGCCGCATGGCAATCGACATTGCGCGCCAATGCCGTGACATGCTTGGCGGCGCCGGCATTACCACCGAGCACAGCGCGATCCGCCACGCCTTGAACATGGAATCGGTGATCACCTACGAAGGCACGGAAACGGTACATGAGTTGGTCGTAGGTCGTGAGCTGACCGGGATCAACGCGTTCTGAATCACGCTCCCGTGCGCAGCTTTCAGTTGGCGGCGCGCCGAGTCGGTTGATGACGGTGTGCTGCGGCAGGCGGGCCAGCCACGGTGCCCGGCGTAGCGTTTACCCTTTGCGTGTTACGTGTTGCGGCGGTATCGCGCGCAGGGTGATTTTCCACAGAATCCCATTATCACTTTGCTGCTGATTACCATGCCAAATCCCGTTGTCATCAGTGCTCGTCACAAGGGCTTCAACCGTGCCGAGATCGTCGATCAGAATTTCATCGAATTCGTGCAGTTGTGGGACGGCAACGTACGTCCGACACCACGCCACGACGAACCGGTGTTTCCGGGCAGTGCGTTGGACGTACGCGGTTTTCGCGAGTTGTTTGAATCGCAGTTGATCAGTCGGCATCTGGATTTGATGGCACGCGTGCTGCGCAAACTGGACAAAGTGTTCTACACGATCGGCAGTTCAGGCCACGAAGGCAACGCGATGGTGGCGCGGTTGACGCGGCACACTGATCCCGCGTTCCTGCACTACCGTTCCGGGGCGTTCATGGCTGAACGTTTCCGCAAGTTGCCGGGCATGGATCCGGTGATGGATTCGGCGCTGAGCTTTGCCGCGAGCAAGGAAGATCCAGCATCCGGTGGCCGCCACAAGGTATGGGGCAGCAAGCCGTTGTGGGTGCTCCCGCAGACCTCGACAATCGCCTCGCATCTACCCAAGGCATTGGGTACGGCGGTGGCGATCGAGCAGGCGCGGCGCATCGGCCATGCGCTGCCAATCCCTGATGACAGCATTACCGTTTGCTCGTTTGGTGACGCGTCGAGTAACCACGCCACCGCGCAAACCGCATTCAACGCTGCAGCGTGGACCGCCTATCAGAGACTGCCCGCACCGGTGCTGTTTGTGTGCGAGGACAACGGTATCGGCATTTCCGTGAAAACTCCCTCAGGCTGGGTTGCCAACAATTTCCAGCATCGTGCGAATCTGGATTATTTCTTTGCCGATGGGCTGGATCTCGCCAGCGGCTATGCGCAGGTGCAGACGGCGATTGAACATTGCCGGGCCACGCGCCACCCAACGTTTCTGCATCTCAAGACGACACGCTTGATGGGGCACGCGGGTAGCGATTTCGAGATTGAGTGGCGCTCCATCGAGGAGCTGATGGCGCTTGAAGCGACCGACCCGCTGCTGCGCTCGGCGGCAATTGCGCTGGAAGTGGGGATCTTCACCAAAGACACGTTGCTGGCAGCGTACGAGGGCGTGCGCACGCGCTGCCTTGCTGCGGCCGAAGCGGCAGATGCGCGACCGCGCCTGACGACGTTGAAGGGTGTGATGAAACCATTGGCGCCGTATACGCCGGCTGCGGTGAAAGCCGAGGCCAGGCGTGCAGATTACGCAGACAAGCGTCTGAGTGTGTTTGGCGGCGCGGAAAAATTGCCGGAAGCGCTACCGCCGCGACATATGGCGATCCTGATCAACCAGGCGCTGCATGACCTGCTGGCGAAATATCCGGAAACACTGGTGTTCGGTGAAGACGTGGCACAGAAGGGCGGTGTGTACACCGTCACCAAAGGCTTGCACAAGGTGTTCAAGGGCAGCCGTGTGTTCAACACCTTGCTCGATGAAACCACGATCCTGGGACTGGCCCAGGGCTACGCAAACATGGGCATGCTGCCAATTCCGGAGATCCAGTATCTCGCGTATTTCCACAACGCCTGTGACCAGATTCGTGGCGAGGCAGCGTCACTGCAGTTTTTTTCCAACGACCAGTATCGCAATCCGATGGTGCTGCGCATCGCGTCGCTCGGTTACCAACGCGGGTTCGGCGGACACTTTCACAACGACAATTCGATTACGCCGCTGCGCGATATCCCGGGACTGGTGGTTGGTTGCCCGAGTCGCGGCGACGATGCTGCGCTGATGCTGCGCACGCTGCTGGCACTGGCCAAGGTGGATGGCCGGGTATGCGCCTTCCTCGAGCCAATCGCGCTGTACATGGCCAAGGACCTGTACGAGCCTGGCGATGGCCAGTGGCAATTCAACTACCCGCCACCGGATCAGGCGATGGCACTGGGCGAAGGTCGTGTATACGCGCAGAGCGCAAATGACCTGGTCATCATTACATTTGGCAACGGCGTGCCAATGGCGCTGCGCGCGGCGCGCACCATTACCGCCGAATTGAAATGGAAGGTGCGTGTGGTTGATTTGCGCTGGCTTGCGCCGTTGAACGACACCTTCATCGTGGCGCAGGCAAAAACCGCCAAACGCATTATTGTGCTGGATGAAGGGCGCAAGAGTGCAGGCGTCGGCGAGGGTGTGATCACGGCGATCGTCGAAGGCGGCCTGGGTGCGGCGCCATTGCGCCGCGTGGTTGGCGCCGATACTTTCACACCGCTTGCTGGCGCAGCCCTGCTGGTGCTGCCAGGAGAAGCTGACGTGGTGGCGGCAGCGCATGCGCTCGCCAAAAGCTGAGCACGCCACGCGCTGATAGGCCGCCTCTAAGTCTTGCGCCGCTCCAACGCAGGCACGCGCGTGCTCTTCGTCACCAGATCGGGCTGGTACAAAACAACTTGATTGCGCCCATTGAGCTTGGCGCGATACATGGCTTGATCAGCGTGTTGCACCATCGATTCCAGACTGTCGGTGGCTTCCTGAACGGCGATGCCGATGCTGATCGTCAGCATGGTTCCGTCGTCGCTGGCAGCAATGTCCAAACGGTGCACGCGACGGCACAGACGCGTCGCCACATCAAGCGCTTGCGCGGCCGTTGTACCTTCAAGCAACGCAACAAACTCTTCGCCCCCGTAGCGACCGAGTACGTCCGCCGGACGCAACTCTGCCTGCAGTGCGTCGGCCACGGCGACCAGCGCGCGATCGCCGAAGTGATGTCCGCGACGATCATTCAGTGTCTTGAAGTAGTCCAGGTCGAGAAACAGCAGCGCGGCGGGCGACCTGTCGACGGTCGCAAGCGCGACGCTGGCGCGCTCACTCCAGGCGCGGCGATTGAAGACACCCGTGAGTGCATCTTTGTCAGCCAACACCCGCACTTCGTCGCGGTCCTGACGCAAAATCAACGCGCGGTCGGCCAACCCCGTGGCAAGGATGAGAGCCTCGAACGCGCCAGCGACCAGTCCGGCATCGCTCAACCAGGTCCAGTCCGACAGACCGCCGCTGACCTGGGCGTTGGTCGCGGCAGTGAACAGCAACAACGGCACCCAGCCAGCCAGGAAAAACCAGGCCGAGCGCGATCCACGGACAACGGCCACGACGGCCACCACCAGCAACAACAAGGCGCCCAATGTCAGCATGGGCGTAAACAGCGCTTTCTGCACCTCCAGCAGCGCTGGAACATTGCTGGCCCGCAGCAGCACCAACTGGATCATCCCCACCGCCAGCGCGAGAACGGGCACGCGCCACATCGGCGCATGTCGGCGCAATCCGCAGAAGTAGGTAAGGAACAACGCGGCAAACGTGAACGACAAGGCGACTGCGGCGAAGTGGATGGCCAACACATTGTCGATCATCCATTGCCATCCCAGCGGATGGAAAACGAAGCCGGTTTCAGTGCCCTGGATCAGCGCGTAGCACAGAATGAAACAGGCATACCACGCGTAAGCGAGGTCGCGCAGCATCACTGCAACGCACAACGCCATCAGCACCATCGTCAACATGGCAGCCAGACAGGCGCTGGCGAAGACCAGCCAGGCTGCATCCTCCTGCAGATATTCGGCGAACGGTTGCAACTGGAAGCGCACGGGAGCGTTGCCTACCGAAGATGGTGCCAATTTCAGCAAAATCGGTACCGACGCTGCCTGATAGGTGGGCACTAGCCAGGCCAGGCGTCCGTGGCCAACGATTGGCACGTTGAACTCGGTCATGCTCAGCGTTTGGGCCGGCACGAGGTTCTGCGAATACACCGTGATGTCTCGCAACGGTGGGGGATAGATGGTCAGCACGCGCTCGCGGTTGTCCCACGGTGGCTGGGGCGTGATGACTACCCAGATACCCGTGTCGGTTGCCGGAAAATGTTGCAGACGGGCGGGATCAAAACTCTTCCACCGGCCTGACGCATAGTCCCGCAACACCAGAGCCGGGGTGTCCTGGGGCTGAGCCTCACGCCACGTCCCGGCCAGCGGAAGAGATGCGTTGGCGTGGCTCATGGCGGGCATACCCAGGACCACAATCAGCCACAACCACCGGAGGTGGCGTAACAGACGATTGGCAGCTGGTGAGCCCACGTTCCCCTACCTCCTGCCTGATGACGATGACGTTGCCTGCACCATCCTCGTCGTCCACAACCACTCGACCCAGATCGCCATCGGCAAGGGGTGGTTGCAGTCGAGATGGGTGACCTCAAGGACCGGGTTCACGTGCAGCAGACTGCACATGATCCAGAATCCTTTGTGGTGCTTGTGCCTGGCCAAATCCATTTGGTGATCTATCCTTCCGTACAAATCAAGCAACAAGTGTGCCATGATTGCGAGCGGCCCTCGAAGCAAGGCAGACAGTCAATCGTCACCGCTGGGTTGCTTCCCTGCACGCACGAACGCGTGCCGCTTTGCCTCGTAGATGTATCCACCTTGACGCAAAGAGTCACCCATGAGCAATCAACACAATGTAGTAGTCGCAGTCCTTGTTGGCAGCCTGCGCAAAGCCTCCATCAATCGCCGTCTGGCGGGAGCGGTGGCGCGGCTGGCGCCACCGGATTTTCAGTTTCAGCAGATAGCCATCGACCAACTGCCGCTCTACAACCAGGATTTCGATGCTGATTACCCATCAGCCGGGCGTCAGCTCAAGCAGCACATCGAGGCGGCCGATGCGTTGTTGTTCATTACTCCAGAGTACAACCGGTCAATCCCCGGGGTGCTGAAGAACGCCATTGACCTGGCGTCACGGCCGTGGGGCACAAATTCCTTTGCCGGCAAACCGGGCGCCGTCATTGGCGCTTCCATCGGCGCAACCGGTAGCGCCCTGGCGCAGCAACATCTGCGCAATGTACTTGCGTACCTCGATGTGGCCACGCTTGCCCAGCCCGAGGTGTTCCTGCACTTCAAGGACGATGCACTGATCGACGCCGACGGCAATATCAGCAGTGATGGGACGCGGAAGTTTGTCCAGGGCTTTGTTGATCGCTACGTGACTTGGGTACGCCAGCACCTGGCCTAGGAGCGTGGGCGGTAGAAAAGTTCGAGGCGAAGAGTCACCTGCGCAAGGACGGTTTTTAGACCATTTGCCGGCCCATGATGGTTCTATGGGCGAAGAAACGGCGGACAAATGGATCGGGCAGATGACTTTGCAGCCCCGACGGGTGCTACCGCCCACGTCCTTGGCAGCGTGCACGTCACTAAGGACGCTTGGCGCCAAGCAACAGCAAAACTTCCCGGGCGCTGCGAATGCGCTCGGTCGCGCCGGGCAACTCCAACGTAACCTTCAACTTGTCCTGACCGGCCAGTTTGTACACGCGAGGCAGATTCTGGACGAGCTTGATGATGATCTGCGGATCGACGTTGGGGGTTTCGCGAAATACAATGCGCCCGCCGGTCGCGCCAAAGTCAAGTTTGCGGATGCCCAGCGGCGTTGCCATCAATTTCAGACTGGCCACCGCAAACAGGTGTTTGGCCGGGTCGGGCAGCAAGCCGAAACGGTCGATCATTTCCACTTGCAGGTCACGCAACTCCTCTTCGTTGCGGGCGCTGGCAATCCGCTTGTATAAAGTCAGCCGCGTGTGCACGTCGCCCAGATAGTCGTCGGGGATGAGTGCCGGGAGATGCAACTCGATATCGGTTTCGTGTTCGGAGCTGAGATCAAAGTCGGGGATCTTGCCGGATCTCAACGCGCGTACGGCACGCTCCAGCAACTCGGTATACAGGCCAAAGCCGATGGACTGGATTTGCCCGGATTGCTCGTCGCCCAACAGCTCGCCGGCTCCGCGAATCTCCAGATCGTGGGTGGCCAGGGTGAAGCCTGCGCCGAGTTCCTCCAGCGACGCCAACGCCTCCAGTCGCTTCTGCGCATCCGCGGTGATGGATTTGCGATCGGGCACCACCAGATACGCAAACGCGCGCTGATGCGAGCGACCGACACGGCCACGCAGCTGATGCAGCTGCGCCAGGCCGAAGTGGTCGGCGCGGTCGATGATGATGGTGTTGGCGGTGGGAATATCGATGCCGGTTTCGATAATGGTGGTACACACCAATACGTTGAAGCGCTGCCGGTGAAAGTCGGCCATCACGCCTTCCAGCTCACGTTCGGGCATCTGCCCGTGAGCGATGCGGATGCGCGCTTCTGGCACCAATGCTTCGATCTCGCGCGCGGTGTGTTCAATCGTGCTGACTTCGTTGTGCAGGAAATACACTTGCCCGCCGCGTGACAGCTCGCGTTGCAGCGCCTCGCGAATGGTGGCTTTGTCCCAGGTGGAAATGAACGTGCGCACTGCCGTGCGGTGCTCGGGCGGAGTCGCGATCAGGGAAAGGTCGCGCAGGCCGCTCATCGCCATGTTCAGTGTGCGTGGGATCGGCGTCGCAGTCAGCGTCAGCAGATCCACTTCGGCGCGCAATTTCTTCAACTGCTCTTTCTGGCGAACGCCGAAGCGTTGCTCCTCATCAACCACGACCAGCCCGAGATTCTTGAACTTGACGTCGGCCATCAGCAATTTGTGCGTGCCGATGATGACGTCGATCTCGCCAGCCGCCAGACGTACGAGTGCGGCGGCAACTTCCTTCTTCGACTTGAATCGGGACAGGACATCCACGCGTATCGGCCAGTCGGCAAAGCGGTCGGCAAAGTTGTTGTAGTGCTGCTGCGCCAGCAGCGTGGTGGGCACCAATACGGCAACCTGTTTGCCGGCAGTGGCTGCGGCGAAAGCGGCGCGCAGCGCGACCTCGGTCTTGCCGAAGCCCACATCGCCGCAGATCACGCGGTCCATTGAGCGCGGCGCGGCCAGGTCGGCGAGTACCGCCTCGATTGCTGATTCCTGATCCGGCGTTTCCTCGAACGGGAAGGTACTGCCGAATGCATTCACCATGGGACGATCGATCGTCAGTGCCTCGCCACCGCGTGCTTCGCGCTGCGCATAGATCGCCAGCAGCTCGGCAGCGACGTCGCGCACCTTCTCCGCTGCCTTGCGCCGCGCGCGTTCCCAGGCGTCGCCACCCAGCGAATGCAGTGGTGCCAGCTCTGGCGTCGTACCGCTGTAGCGGCTCACCAGGCCAAGTTGCGCAACCGGAACGTACAGCTTGTCGCCCTTGGCGTATTCGATGATGAGGAACTCACCGGTCATGCCGCCGACGTCCATCGAGATCAGACCGCGATAGCGACCCACGCCGTGGTCGACATGCACGATAGGCGCGCCGGAGGTCAACTCGGTGAGATCACGAATGATGCTTTCCGGATCACGCGCGTTGCCGCGCCGGCGCTTGCGCTCACGCTCACTGCGTACGCGCTCGCCGTACAGCTCGCGCTCGGTAAGCACGGTGAGCATCGGCTGATTCAGCGCAAAGCCCTGTTCCAGGGCGGCGATGGTGATCGCGAAGCGCACTTGCGTACCCGCTCCCTTGGCTTTGTCGGGGGAGAGGGCAGTGTCGAGGCGGCGCTCTTGTGCTCCCTCTTCCCTGACAGAGTCGGGGGAGAGGGTTGGGGTGAGGGGGCGCTTTTGCTTTGCGGCAAGGTCAAGAGCCCCCCTCGCCCCAGCCCTCTCCCCCGGCAAAGCCAGGGGAGAGGGAGCAAGTGCATGGTCGCTGGTGATACCAGCCGAAGGGATCGCGACAGCGGTCGCCTCTACAACGTCCGCGCGCGCGTCATCCGCCTGCAAAAATGCCTGCCAGCTCGGCACATTTTGCGGATACATGTCTGCTGCGGCGAGCGTTTCCAGCATAGCCTCGCGGCGTCCCGCGGAGTCCGCTGCTATCAACACCCGGCCCGGATAGCTGGCGAGAAACTGGCGCAATGCCGCGCCGGGTTCCTCGCCCTTGCGATTGAGTGCTACCTCGGGCGCGGTTTGCGTGCCGGTAGCCACTGCGTGCGCATGGCCCGTGTCCACTACCTCAACGCGCAGGCGCTGATTGAGCTTGGCGCGCAGATCATCCGGTGGCAGATACAACTCCGCAGGCGGCAATACCGGGCGCTCGATATCATGGGCGCGCTGGTCGTAGCGTTCAGCCGTCTGTGCCCAGAACTGTTCGGCCGCTTCGGCGGCACCCTCGCAAAGCACAAACAACGCGTCGTCCGCAAGGTAATCGAACAAGGTGGCGGTCTGCGCGAAGAACAGCGGCAGGTAGTACTCGATGCCACCTGGCGTCACACCTTCCTTCATGTCCTGATACAACGGACAGCGTCGTGGGTCGATCGGAAACCGTTCGCGCAGGTTGCTGCGGAACGTCTTCGCAGCTTCTTCGGTCAACGGAAACTCATGTGCGGGCAGCAGTTCAACGCTTTCCACCTGCTGTTGCGAGCGTTGGGTTTCCGCATCAAAACTGCGAATGGAGTCGATCTCGTCATCCAGCAGTTCGATCCGGTAGGGCGCGTCCGTACCCATCGGAAAGATGTCCACCAGCGCACCACGTACAGCAAAGTCACCCGGCTCATTGACCTGCGGAACGTGCCGGTAACCGGATGCTTCCAGACGTCGCTGCTCGTTGGCAATGTCGAACTTCTGACCCTTCGCCAGCATGAGCCCGACGCCAGTGATATGGGTACGCGGCGCGATGCGTTGCATAAGCGTGGCAATCGGCACTACCAGCACCCCCCGGGTGACGCCCGGCAGGCGATACAGCGTGGCGATGCGTTGGGACACAACTTCGGGGTGCGGGCTGAACGCCTCGTAGGGCAGGGTTTCCCAGTCCGGAAAATGCAACACCGGCAGCCCTCCGGTGAACACCTTCAGCTCCGACTCGAGCGCACGAGCGCGCGATGTGTCGCGCGTTACCGCCACCAGCAAGCCGGTATGCGCGCGCGCAGCTTCGGCAACCAGCAACGCGCGGCCGGAGCCGTACGGAGGTGTCCAGTAGCGGCGCTGTTTGGGAGTGGTGGGTAACGCGGGCGGTAAAATCGAAGAGGACATGGGCAACGCGATCATCGGGCGCCACGGAAACGCGCCAAGGCAAGCCGGCAAGTGTAACCGGTCAGGGACAAGCGCCGCTTCCGGGCCGGAAGTGGTGCTCGACGCGGGCCGTCAATATTGGTCTGGTCGCTCGGATGGCGCGGTTGCCGCAAAGCACCCGACGTGCCGGTCGCCGTCCCTTTGCTCACGCTGGAGTCACCGTTACCGCGACGCTGACAGGCAGTGCCATCGTGCGTATGTCACCAGGGCAGGAGTTGACTGCCGCGTTTCAGCGCTGCAAATCCAACGCCACCCGCGCGACGCCTGGCTCGTTCGGCATCAGACCACGTTCAAAACCCAGGCCGTGGCACAAGTCGAGCATGGATTGGTTGTCCATGAGGACGCTGCCCCATAGTTCGTTCAGACCGCGCTGGCGGCAATCCTTGATCAGGCGTTGCAGAAGCAGTCCGCCCAACCCCAGATGCCCCCAGCTCCGCTCCACTAAAACCGAAAACTCGGCGCTGTCGGTAGTGTCATCGACAAACACGCGCCCGACACCGCGAATCTCGGCCGGGTGCACGCTGTCATCCAGCAACGCCAGTGCAGTTTCCTGCGCGGGGTCCACGTGGCACAACCGCACGGCCATGGTATCGGGAAGCTCAGACATGGCATGCAGAAAGCGCCGACGAATGTCTTCGGGTGACAGGCGCGTAAAGCAGCGCTGAAGGGCGCCAACGTCAGTTACTGCGATCGGCCGCAGGCGCAACAACCGGCCATCGTGCACCGTGATGTGCTCACCTTGCGTATCTGCCACGGTGCGTGGCGCGAAGCGGTCACGACTGCGCGGCGGCAGGGACACTCCGGCCAGCGGGGCGTAGAGATCGGTCATGGGTCGGCTTGAGGACATGACCATACTGTAGCGTACTGAGCGCGCTGCAACATGAACGAACCGCATAGCTACGTGTGTTTACCGTGTACATATGCTGCATTGCATTGTGCGGACCGGTAAGCGCATTTGGTCGTTGGTACAAACATGTTCACCGGCATGTGGTGCCAAGGCACCTGCTGCGGCCGTCGTCCGACATGTTCGCTCGCCCGGAGGCGGTTGGCGCCTACCACGTCAGATCATCGGGAACGCTGAATTGCGCGTAATACGCGTCGTCACTGGCATTTTCATGCTGGTCTTCAGGACGCGCGTGGTCGAGCACGACCAGCGCCGGGTCGCGGGCGTAAACCATTTCGGCAGCAGAGCGCAACAGCAGCGCCCAGGTGGCGTCGTGGCGCGCAATGACCAGCGTGCCGGCGGCCAACTGCGCTCGCTGGGCCGCGCTCACCAGCAAGTCCTTGATCTTGCCGCCATCGGTGAAGCGGTAGGGAATCTCCCCGGCACTTGTGATCTGGTGGCTGGCGATGATCTGCCGTGCTTGCGCATGTTGTTCACTGGCACGGCGTTGCGCATTGTGCTCAGCAGCCAGCGCGCGGTCGCGTTCGGCGCGCGCGTTGTGCAATTGCTGCGCATCCACCCGATCTGCGCCTGGCGCTACTTTGGCCCGACGCAGCGTGGCTTGCTCGCGAACAATCTGTGCAGCCTTGTCCTTCTTGACCAGACCAGCCTTGAGCAATTGTTCTTGCAGCGGATTGCGCATGAGGAGGGCAGTGCTGGCTGTCGCCTGAGTGGGAAATCATTGTAGCGTGGGGCGGGGCGCTGCGGCCCACTTCTACCTGCCGTGCCGTTGCTTTACTGCACGTCGACATGCGGGCGCCTAGCATGGCCCTTGGCGCAGCACTGCTTTACAGGTTCGTTCAGGGCCGGCAGCCGTGCGTCATCCTATACTTGCGCACAGCCGGGCGTTCTCGAGGCTCGCTTGGGGTGGTTTCAATCGGAATCAGAATTTTCATGGACAACAGTGGCAAGACACCGCTCGGCTTCGCCAGCAGGCGCTCCTCAGGACCGCAGGGCACCCGGCTTTTTTCTACTGCGGAGCTGCGTCAATACTCTGATGCCGTCGCTTCGGCGGTAGACCGGCGTGCCAGCGTTCATGAACCGGTGCTCGAAGGGCTCAGCGCCGGACTTCTAATGCAACGCTTCAGTTTGCGTGCCGGGCGGCTAGCCATCGGCCGGGCCAGCGCCAATGACATTGTCGTCGATGACCCGAGTGTCTCAAGCGCCCATGCGTGGATTATCAACCAGCACGGTCGCTATCTGATCATGAACACGCTCTCCACCAATGGCACGTTCGTGAATGACCGGCGCGTCCATGAAGCGAGCCTGAAACATGGCGACCACATTCGCTTGGGACAAGCCGAACTGGTGTTTCTGACGCGCGAGAGGGGGGCGACCGATCCCCGACGCAGGCGTTGGCTGTTTGCCGCGGGAACCTTGTTCCTCGCGCTGAGTGCTCTGGCCTGGTGGCTGGTCTGATTGCGTGCCGTGATTGAGCGCGACATCCCGCACAGGGTTGGCCGTTATCGTATCGACGGCATACTTGGCGAGGGCGCCATGGCGGTTGTCTACGCCGGCTTCGACCCGGATATCGAGCGCCACATTGCGATCAAGTGTCTGCATGGGGAAATTGCCGCCGATCCTGCTTTCCGCCGCCGCTTTCTGGTTGAGGCGCGGGCCGCTGGCCAGCTCACTCATCCGCACATTGTCACCATCTTCGATGCCGGCGAGACGGACGACGGCGTCGCTTTCATTGCGATGGAACGTCTCTCGGGTGAGACGCTGGCCAGTCGGGTCGCCCGTGAGGGGTTTCCTCCCCTGCCGGTGATCATGGATCTGGTCGGGCAGATTGCCGGTGCGCTCGACTACGCACACGCCCAAGGTGTCGTCCACCACGACATCAAGCCTGAGAACATCATGCTGACCGACGGTTGGCAACATGCCAAGGTCAATGATTTCGGCATTGCCGAGCGCCGCGCGATACCAAGTGTTCCCGGCCGTCCACTCACGGAAGTGGGTGGAACGCCAGCGTACATGGCGCCTGAACACTTGCGCGGCCAGGCTACTGACGGGCGCAGCGACCTGTTTTCACTGGGAGTGGTGTTGTACTGGTTGGTGAGCAGCAAGCTGCCGTGGCCTGAAACAGACGACGTGGAGCAACTGCTGCGCGAGCGCGAGCGGGTGCCCATGCCGTCAATACAAGTTCGCGATCCCGCCACTCCGTCAATTCTGCTGGATGTCGTGGCAACCTTGCTGCTGCCGGCAGCCAGCGCCCGGTATCAGCATGGCGCCGAGATTGTTGCGGATCTGCAACTGGCGCGGCGCGAGTATGCGCGCGAGCACGACAACGCCCTGGCCAGTCGCCTTATCTCGCTACGATTGCGCTGGGTGGGTATTTTGGCTGCGGTTTTGACCCTGACGCTGCTGCTCGGTCTGGCCACTATCTACACGCGCCAGGGCATCGCCGTCACCGGGCTGGCGCTGGACTTCGGCAGCTCGATGGGGCGCATGGTCGCTGGAGAGTCAGCCGAGAACCTGCTGTTGGGCGATCGTGCCGCAACCCGCGCGTTGGTGGAGAGCATCGCGCGCAACCAGCAGATCGATTACCTTGCGGTCGCCGATCGCTACGACCAGGTCGTCGCCAGTACGCTGCCCGATCAAGTCGGCCACAGGCTGCCAGCGCTGACGGGGCAGCATCTGGCACGGATCGGTGATATCGACAGCTTTCGCAGCCACGCTGCGCCGGGTACGGGAGGTCAAGAGATGCTGCTGTTCGCCGTACCCGTGCGTTACCAGACTGCCGCAGTGGGTGCGCTGCGCCTGGGAGTCAGTACGGCGCCACTGCGCGCCGCGCAGAAAGCAACGCTGTGGGTCATCATTGCCGTGCTGATTGTCACGCTCGCTGCGGTGGTGGGCGCGGCGTACTGGCTGTCACGGCGGCTGCTCGCTTTGCTGGATGTGCTTGGCGCCGCGCTGCTGCGCGTGGCGCATGGTGATTTCCACTACCGCATCCGCTTGGTGCGCCGCGACGAACTGGGCCGTCTTTTCGCCACGTTCAATTTGATGACTGGCGCGCTGCAAAAGCGTGACCACCGCCAGGGAAAAGCCGACGGCGCGGATTTGCCCGAGGATGTGAGCCGTCCCACCCGGATCATCCCGGTGATCGCTCGCGACGATGACCGCACCGGCAAGCCCGACTGATCTGCTCGGCCGGGTGGCGACACGTCAATACTGCTTGAGGCGTTGTTTGAGTTCGCGGGCCCGTGTCCGGTAGACCTGCGCCGGCTCGTAGCCTGGATCGATAGCCAGCACGTGGTCCCACAAGCCAATGGCGGCATCCAGTTGCTGGTTGCGGTACAGCACGATGGCGCGTTGGTGATAAGCCACCACAAGCTCCTGACGCAGGGACGCCAGTTCAGGTCGACTGGGCTGCAGACGCGGGTTGACGAGCAGCGCTTCGTCGAGGCGGGCCAAAGCTTGCTGCTTGTGCCCTTGGCCGAGCAGGATCACGCTTTCCTGCTGCAGCCGCTTGGCTTTCGCTGTCTGGGGTTCATTGCTGGTCACGGGCGCGGAATCGCCCGGAGGCGCTTCCGTGAGCTTCAGCTCTGCACCCTGGATATTGCTGGCGACTCGCGCAGGTGTCTCCGGCGGCGGGGCAGGTTTGCCGGCCGTCAGCGGGAGTCGCACGGTCTCGCCCTTGCGCAACACGGAAGGGTTGTCCGAGTGGTTGTAACGAGCCAGGATCAGGAATAGACCAGCATCGCCAAGGTAGCGGGCGGCCAGGCTACTGTAGGAATCGTCCGCCTGCACGACATAGCTCCGCGATGCATGGCCGAGCATCTTGTCTGGATCAGCCGTGAGCTGGCGCAGCACCGCTTGTGCCGGGCGGTCGCCCGGATGTTGGCTCAGGTAGCGACGCAGCGCTTTTTCGCCTTCTGTATAACGGCCGTGCTGGAGTTGCTCGTTGACGATCGTGGCCAGCGAAAAACTATTGGAATACCCGGCCTCTGCAGCGGCGACAGGAGACGCAGGCTGTGTCGGGTGCGAACCCATCTGATCGCCAACTCGCGCTTTGAGCTTGTTGACCTGTGCGCAACCGGCCACGCCAAGCATCGCCACAAGCGGCAAGACCAGCAGTAGCCGGATCTGTCGATGGTGCTGAAATATCCTTGGCAATCCGGGTGCCATGCGTTTCGCGTGCTTGCGCGGACTCGCCATCACGCTGCCTCGTCATTGCGCAGACTGCCCGCGCGGCGGAACTTTCCCCATCCCAGGGTGCGGGTGCAACGCGCCAACCACTCTTTCCAGCCTACCCGGACCAGGATCAACGCAACATTGTCACCGGCGTTTCCCCCACGGTCCAACACCAGCGTCAGTGCCTTGCGCAAGGCCGTGGATTGGTCGTGATGAGCTGCCAGTCGCCCCAGTTCCCGCGTCGACAGGTGTTCCCAGACGCCGTCGCTGCACAGCGCGAACGCCTGTCCCGGGCGCAACGTCGCAAAGCCATGATCGACTTGCGGCGGTTGCGGGCCCCCCAAGCCGCGCAGCAGCATGTGCTGCTCGGGCGCATTGGCCAGTTCGTCGGCAGCCAGTTCGCCGGCGCGGACCCGGAGTTGAGCCACGCTGTGGTCCTCGGTGCGGTCCAGACAGCGTCGCCCCTGGAACCGATACAGGCGGCTGTCGCCAACGTGCGCCCAGTACACGTTATTGCCTTTCATCAGCAGGGCCACCACCGTGGAATGCGGTTCGCCGCTGACCAGGCCCACGCCGCGCCGACGCAACTCCTGGTGTGCGTCCTGACACAGCGTTTCGAGAAACAGCGTCCCGGGTTGGTCACGCCAGGTCCCTCCGTCCCAAAGCTGACGGGCCACGTGGATGACGCCGGTGGAGGCCAGTTCACCCGCACCATCGCCACCCATGCCGTCGGCCACCACCAGCAAGCGTACGTCCGCCGCCGGGTCATGCAGACAGATCAACTCGTCCTGTTGCGTCGGTCGTCCACCCCGTGCCCGTCCGGCCGCGACCAACGACGAGGTATGTGTCTCGATTTGCTTGTCCATTATTCGGCAGTCCCTGGCAACCGCACCGCTGCGCTAGGCAGACGCGTCGCGTGTTTTGCGCAGTATAGCTTTGCCAATATGCCTCCCTGCAGCAGCGCCATGACAGCGCCGCCGTTCAGTCGGCAAAATCCGGTTCGAAGAAGCTCCAGCGCACCTCGCTGAACTGCGCTTTCATCGCCGCTTCAACGGTGTTGATCGCTTCGATCAAACCACGGTTGTCCGCGCTGGGTTGCATGCGCGCCTTGACGGCTACCATGACGTCCGGACCCATTTGCAGGGTGATCAAGTTCAACACCTCGGCGACTTCCTGGCGTCTCTGCAGGAACTGCATGAGCTCATCGCGACGATATGGTTCTACCCCTTGTCCGATCAACAGCGCCTTGACCTCAATGGCAACCAACACGGCCACGACGATCAGCAGTGCGCCGATGGCAATGGTACCGGCGGCATCAAACATCAGGTTGCCGGTGAGCATGGTGGCGCCGACGGCCAACGCCGCGATGCACAGCCCCACCAGCGCAGCCAGGTCTTCACCGAAGATCACCAGCAATTCGCTCGAACGGGTTTCGCGAAACCATGTCCACAGGCTCCGCTTGCCACGCGATTTGTTTACCTCATGCATGCAGCCGCGCATCGAGATGCCTTCAGCGACTATGGCGAACAGCAACACCCCAAGTGCCAGCCACGGCGACCGCAGCGGTTCGGGATGGGTGAACTTGTGCGCACCCTCGTAAATGGAAAACATTCCGCCGACGCTGAACAACAGGATCGCGACGAGGAAGGACCAGAAGTACAGCGCGCGCCCCCAACCCAGCGGGTACTCATCCGATGGTGGTCGTTTGGCTTGTCGAATCCCCAGCAACAACAACCCCTGATTGCCGCAGTCGGCCAGCGAGTGCACCGCCTCGGCCATCATCGCACCGGAGCCGGTGAAGAACGCAGCGAACAACTTGGCCACGAAGATGACGAAATTGGCGCCCAGGGCGAGCAGAATCGCCTTGATCGGGTTGGCGTGACCGGAAGACATGCTGCTGAGTTCCTGGCAGTGAAATCAATGGTTTATCGGTGACCGGGCGATGGTACGGACAAGACTCAGCGGATGCCAACTCCCAGACCCAGACCGAAGTGCACATTGCTGCGCCCCTTGGTCATTTCCTCAGCGCTCCATACGTGCGATTGCGCCACCCTGACCAACGGGAACACATAGTCAGCCTCACCGACCTTGCCGGCACGGCTGCCGTTGAGCATGCCGCTGATCGTCATCAACCCGCCCGCAGGGTAATCCAGCGGTTCCGCGTACCCGGACAACACGGCAATGAAGCGTCCGTTGCCGCTGTCGTTGGCCTTGGGTCGCTGGGAGGAATCCAGCGGATACGCCAGCAACTCGATCTCGCTGTGGTCGGCGAAATTTTTCACCTGCACGATGCGGCCGCCCCAAATGACCTCGCTGTTGACGAAACGTTCTGGCGCCTGCGCCACCTGGAATGGCACAGCAGCGACGGTCGGGGTGTTGGTTTTATAGAGTGGTGCCGGCGCGCATGCAGTCAACGTGCAGGCCAGCAACACCGCGGAGAGTGGCAACAGGGAGCGGGCAATGCGGGTCATGATCGAACTCCGATGATGAAGGGATAGTTGGTGACAAGACTTCGCCGCGAAGTCGTGGCAGTTGACGTCGCCACCGAGTTTGCACGATTCCGCTGCGTCAGGCTGTGAACGGGATTTGAAGCGGCAGTTTGTACGCGCGTCAACCTGTGTTTGGGACACGGCACGATCTGATCGGCACCAACGCGACGCTGGCGAGCAGTGCCCGTTCCACGCACGACATCGCAGCCGATTCGTGGTCATTCGACCGCGGTACGGACGGCGTCTGGCGCGATCAACGCGAGCGCCCTGGGCGAGGAGGGTGCAGCAGGCGTGAGGCGGGTAACGGACTGGGTGGCGGCGGCTCGGCGCCTTCGGCGCGCAGCCAATCCAGTTTCCATTCGGCCGGGTGGTCGCGCGCAAGCAGGGTCGCCATTGTGCGCAGCGAAGCGCGCAGCGTGTCGTCAAGATTCCACGGCGCATTCAGCACCACCATGCCGGCACCGTTGAGGCGCAGTGGCGTGTCGTCGGGATGTACGAGAATTTCCACGCGCAGCACGCGTTTGCAGTTGCTGCGTTGCAAGCCGTGGAGAAAGGGCTGCACCTGGCTGCGCAGCTTGATCGGATACCACACCGCGTACATGCCGGTGGGCCAGCGCTGCAAGGCTTCCTTCAGCGCCTTGTCGATCAATTTGTATTCCGCTTCCTGCGCCTCGTATGGGGGATCGATCAGGACCAGACCGCGCTTTTCCCTGGGCGGCAGCAGCGCTTTCAAGGCCGCGTAACCATCGCGCTGGTGCACGTGCAGACGCGGGTCGCGGTGGAGCAGGGCGCGCAACTTGTCCGCTTCTTCCAGATGCAGCTCGCAAAGTTGCGCACTGTCGTCCGCGCGCAGCAGACGAGCCACCTGCAGCGGCGAGCCGGGGTATTGTTTCAGCCCATCCGCGTTGCCGGCGCTGTGCAGGATGTTGTCGCGATAGCGTTGCAGCAGCGGCGGCATTTTCTCCGCGGGATGCAACCGCACGATTCCCTCTTTGTGTTCGCCGGTCTTGTTCGCCTCGTAGCCGTCGAGGGCATAGTTGCCACTGCCGGCGTGGGTTTCGATATAGCAAAATGGAGTCGGCTTGGCCTGCAGCGCCTCAATGAGCGCCAGCAGCACGGTGTGTTTCAGAACATCGGCGAAATTGCCGGCGTGATAGGCGTGGCGATAATTCATGGCGGTCGCGACAGGCAGGAAAAGCCAGTATAGACGGGCCGTCGGCTGGAGCTTGGCGCTGCCGGGAAAGATGTGAGGCGCCGCGGACGCTGCGCACAAGCTGCTTTCGCTCATGCTTGAACCGTGTTGCCACGGGTGAGATCAACGGACTGCGGTTCGCGCTGAGTCGGTCGAAGGACTCGTTCAAGTGGTCCCTTACGCGCTCTCCACGACTTCTACACGTGGACGCGGCCACGCTCCACGCGTTGCGTTACTGCAACCGACCCAGCCACTTGGCCGGGTTGCCCATCCAAGCGGAGAAGTACATGCAATTTTCACCGAAAGCGATCGCTGCCGCGCTGGCCTTGGGCCTTTGCGTGGCCGCCAGCGGCGCGTACGCGCAGGACACAGGGGCGATGGCGCCCGCACCGGCATCGACCAGCATGGGTCACATGAACAGCGGCATGTCGCACGACAAGATGATGGATCACAAGATGATGGATCACAAGATGCACGGCAGCATGCACAAGATGCCGGCCACGGTTAAGTCGGTGGATGCAAGCACGGGGATCGTGGGCGTGGAAGCCGGTGGCATGGCGTTGACCGTGCATTTTCCGCCAAAATCGATGGCCAATCTGAAAGTCGGCGACAAGATCACCCTGCACATGGGTTTCAGCAAGTAACGTGATTGACAGTGCAGTGCACCCGTCCCGCGCCGTCGGACATGTCCGTTTCGGGTTGCAACAAGCTCACCACGAGCGGAGCCAACCTGGCGCCGTTAGCGCTGATCTAGGCACAGGGCTTGATCGCATGCGCCGTGGCCAGCGTGCGTCGCGCATGGACCTGAGTCCAGAGTTGTTGCGCCCGTACGCAACGTCTAAGCTGCGACCGTGAACTCGACTGCCCGTCATGTCTCGCGATCGCCAACCCTTCGAGCATTGGCGTGGTTGGCTTGGTTGATTCTAGCCGTTAGTCCGGCGTACGGCATGCCGATGGAGATGGGGATGCTGGGCGCGTCGCCGCCCTCCGTTCCCGGTCTGCCGGTGGTGCGAACTATGCAGCACGACCAAGCGCTGACCTCGGCGTCGCTGGGTCACTGCTGTGATGACGGGTCGATGCACGCCGGCCATGCCACCTGTCATTGCGTCAGCGTTTGCAGCAGCGCATTGCCGGCGGTGACCATGGCGCCACTGGCACCTGTCGCGCTCTCCCAACCGATGGTTCCCTGGCGCGACGCCGTCGCCCCTGTGGGCGTCCGCGCTCTGCTGTTGCGTCCACCGTTGTTCTGACTCTCTGGCGTTTCGACGTACTGGGTCTGCGCTCAACCGCTCTGCGGAGCGCGTGACCAAGTGGCTGTGCTTGGCATCGTTCCACGATGCTTGCGTTCTGGAGAGACTCATGAAAAACCTTTTTCCGCCCGCGGCTGATCCGTCGCGCCGGCGCTTCGTGCAGGGTGTCGCCCTGGGTGGCGCGGTTGCGGCCTTCGGTTTGCTGCGCCCGAATAACGTTTGGGCACTGACCAGCGCCGGGCAACCGACGGCGCTCAGCGGCACCGATTTTGCGCTGGATGTTGTGGAGGCGCCGGTCAACTACACCGGTGCAACCCGTCTGGCGACCACCGTCAACGGCAGCGTGCCCGGCCCGCTGCTGCGCATGAAAGAAGGCACGACGGCCACCCTGCGGGTTACCAACCGGCTGCGCGTTCCGACTTCGATCCACTGGCACGGCATCGTCTTGCCGTTCCAGATGGATGGTGTTCCGGGAATCAGCTTCAGCGGCATCGCGCCGGGTGAAACCTTTGTCTATCAGTTCAAAGTGCGTCAGTCGGGCACTTATTGGTACCACTCACACTCCGGCTTCCAGGAGCAGAACGCCCTGTACGGACCGATGGTGATCGAGCCGGCCGGGCCCGAGCGCTACCCCACTGACCGCGATTACGTGGTGATGCTCAACGACTGGACGGACGAGGACCCCGCGCGCATCTACGCCAAGCTCAAGAAGCAAAGCGACTACTACAACTACGCGCAACCCACGGTGCCGGACTTCCTTCGCGACGTGCGCGAGAAGGGTCTGAGCAGCGCGCTGGCCATGCGCAAGATGTGGAACGAGATGCGCATGAACCCAACGGATCTGAGCGACGTCTCCGGCTTCACCTATACCTATCTGATGAACGGCACCGCGCCGGCCGGCAACTGGACCGGCATCTTCCGACCCGGCGAGAAGATCCGCTTGCGCTTCATCAACGGTTCGGCGTCGACCATTTTCGATGTACGGATTCCCGGTTTGAAGATGACGGTAATTTCTGCCGATGGCCAGGACGTCGACCCGGTGTCCATCGATGAGTTCCGCATCTCGGTGGCCGAAACCTACGACGTCATCGTCGAACCGCAGGACGAGCGTGCTTACACCTTGTTTGCGCAGTCGATCGACCGTACCGGCTATGCCCGCGGCACGCTGGCGCCGCGGGCGGGAATGCAGGCGGAGGTGCCAGCGATGGATCCTCGCGTCTGGCTGAGCATGCAGGACATGATGGGTGCAATGTCGATGGACAGCATGACGCATGGCAACGACCATGCCGGGTTGCCGCCGACGCCGGGTGTGGATCATGCCGCCATGACCGGCATGGACACGACCAGCAAATCATCAATCGGTGCACCGGTGGTGCGCCACGCGCGCACCGAATACGGCCCCGGTGTGGACATGCACGTGGATATGCCACGGACCAACCTCGACGACCCAGGCATAGGCCTGCGCGACAATGGCCGGCGTGTACTGACCTACGCCGATCTGCATACCGTCGGCGGCCCGATCGATGCACGCGAACCCAGTCGCGAGATCGAGCTGCATCTGACCGGCAACATGGAGCGCTTCATCTGGTCGTTCGATGGCCTGAAATTTTCCGACGCCAAACCGGTGCATCTCAACACCGGCGAACGACTGCGCATCGTGCTGGTCAACGACACCATGATGAACCACCCGATCCACCTGCACGGCATGTGGAGCGAACTGGAAAATCCTGACGGCCAGTTCCAGGTGCGTAAGCACACGATCAACGTGCAGCCGGCGCAGCGGATCACCTATGCGGTGTCCGCGGATAATCCGGGACGCTGGGCCTACCACTGTCACCTGCTGTATCACATGGAAGCGGGCATGTTCCGCGAGATGGTCGTGTCATGAGCATGCATCGATCCATCACCTCAACCACCTTGCGCCCCTCAGCGCTGCTGACGGCGCTGCTGCTGGCGTTGCCGCTGGTTGCCACCGCACAGCAGGCGCCCGATGTACCCAGCGGCAGCGCTACCACGACCGGCATGGGCGCCATGTCTGCTATGGATCACAGCGCCATGGATCACGGCATGGAGCGCATGACCATGCCCGCTTCACCGGCCACCTCAGCCAAGCCGACGGCCACGAAAGCGAGAAAAAAGAAGTCCACCGTGAAGCCCGCGTCGCCTTCGAAGACCATGGGCGGCATGCCGGACATGGACCATGGCTCAACGTCGGACAAGGCTCCAGCGAGCAAGCTCACGTTGCAAAACGGTGAATCGGGAACTGTGCAGGGCATGGATCACCGTGCCATGCCGGACATGAGTCCCGAGGCGATGAAGGGCATGGGCCACAGCTCCACGCCGGGCATGAGCCACGGAGCTGACCATGGCACCGACCCAATGGCCGGCATGCCGATGGGGCCGATGCAAGGCGGCAGTGCACCAGCCGATGCACGCAGTCCCGATTATTCCGATGGACTCACCTATGGCGCCATGGAGCACATGAACATGCATGGCCGGACGCCGGTCGGCATGCTGCTGATCGATCAGTTCGAAGTGTTCGACAGCAAGAACGGCAGCGGTCAGACCTGGGAAGCCCAAGGCTGGTACGGTAACGACGTCAACAAGTTGTGGGTTCGCACTGAAGGCGATCGCAGCCGGGGAAAGATCGAGGATGGCGACGTCGAGGTCTTCTGGAATCGCAACGTCGCCACGTTCTGGAGTACGCAACTGGGCGTGCGGCACGAACTGGGTGACGGACCAACTCGCAACTGGGCCGCCTTCGGCATCCAGGGCTTGGCGCCGTACTGGTTTGAGCTTGAAGCTACCGCCTACGTCGGCTCATCCGGGCGCACCGCGGCACGCTTGCGCGCCGAGTACGAACTGCTGTTCACGCAGCGGCTGATTCTGCAGCCGGAGTTCGAGGTCAACCTGTATGGCAAGTCTGACCCCGCCCGGCGCATCGGTAGTGGCGTATCCGATGCGCAACTGGGGTTGCGTCTGCGCTACGAAATCCGTCGGCAGTTCGCTCCGTACGTCGGCGTGGTCTGGACGCGTCGTTTCGGTGCCACCGCCGACTTCGCTCGGATTGATAACCAAGCCACCTTCGACCGGCAGTGGGTGGCCGGTCTCCGCATCTGGTTCTGAGGAAAAACAGCATGAAACAGCACATTAAGCACCACAGCATCACCGTCGTGGCGGTTCTCGCCGTCCTGGCCGCAGGAGCGGGGGCTTTCGTGTATTCCGGTCTCTACAACATCGGTGCGGACGACCAACACACCAAACCCGTTTTCGCGGTGTTGCAGACCTTGCGTGATCGCTCGATTCATCTGCGCTCGGAAGACGTCATCGTTCCGAACCTTGAGGATCCACAACTGATCCTCAAAGGCGCCGGCCAGTACGCCGCCATGTGTACCCAGTGCCACCTCAAGCCAGGAATGAAGGACTCGGAGATCCGCCCCGGCCTCTATCCGCAGCCGCCGAACCTGTCACAAGTGCAGGTGGAACCCAAGGTCGCGTTCTGGGTCATCAAGCACGGCATCAAGATGAGTGCGATGCCGGCGTGGGGCGGCAGTCACGATGACCCCACGATCTGGAGCATGGTGGCGTTCCTGCAGAAGCTGCCAAGCATGTCACCGGCGCAATACAAGGACATGGTGGCGAGGGCGCCAGCGGATCACGACATGGATATGGGCGAAGGTGGCCATAGCCACAGCCACGGCGGCGATGCGGACGAAGACGCTCACGCTGGTGCCGCGGACATGCAAGGGATGGCGATGTCCGGCGATGCCGGCCACAGCCATGGCGCGGCAGCGGAGGATGGTCATGAGCATGCCGCAGTTGCGCCGGCACCGGACAACGCTGCGAATGTCACGACAGCGCAGGAAGCGCCGCTGTCCCTGGCTGGACTGAAGCCGGAAGCCGTGCCTGCCGCAGAAGCCGTGGCACGTGCGCTCCACGCGGCATTGCAGCGGGGCGATCGTGCGGCGGTGCTCGCGCTGCTGGCGCCCGAGGTCAGCGTAAGCGAAGGTGGCCACACGCAATCGTACGACGAGTACGCGAGCGGTCATCTTGGCGAGGACATTGCGTTCCTGAAAGACGCAACGATTACGCCGATCTCGCTCGGTTCGAGGCCAACGAGCGATACCGCACTGGTTGGCAGCGAAAGCCACATCAAGGTCGTCAACAAGGGCAAGCCGGTCACGCTGCGCAGCGTCGAAATGCTCACCCTGAAGCAAGTGGGTGCTGCCTGGAAAATCGTCAGTATCCAGTGGCAATCCGCTCCCCTGACGGAGAAAACACCATGAAACACCTGTTTGCCCAGTCGCTTGGAGCCCTGGTGTTGGGTCTCGCCATATCGCCGGCCGTGACGTGGGCTGCGACCGCGGTGACGAACGCGGTCGCCGTTCATCACGACCCAGCGTGCGGCTGTTGCCTCAACTGGATCAGCTACATGCAGGCGCAAGGGTACGTCGTGACCGCGCACGGGGATCAATCGATGGCGGTGGTCAAGGCCCGACTGGACGTGCCTGCCAACGTCGCCTCCTGTCACACAGCACAAATCGGCGGCTATGTAATCGAGGGGCATGTCCCCGTGGAAGACATCCGCCGACTACTGGCCGAGCACCCCGACGCGGTCGGCCTGGCTGCGCCCGGGATGCCGATGGGTTCCCCCGGCATGGAGATGGGTGTGCCCGAACGTTATGACGTGATGTTGATAGGGCGCGATGGATCCTCACAAGTCTTTGCCACGCATGACCCGAAGATCTGAGCGTCCGGGTTTGAGAAGCTGCAGCCGATGTCTCACTCAGCACCGATGCCCACGGTTCCGGGAAAGCAATCGTGCTAGAGGGAATCATGCTGCTGTGGTTCCTGCTAACCGCCTTGTCGGTGCTGTATGTCGCCATCGACATCCAGTCCACACCGGAATCACCGGTGCTGAAATGGGGCTTTGTCCTGCTGACGGCGTACACCGGTCCGTTGGGCGCGTTTCTTTATGTGCTGGGCTGTCGTGAGGCGCTGCCGGGTTTTCACGAACGCTATGTCGCGGTACGGTGGCGGCAGGTGCTCGGCTCGACCATGCACTGCGTGGCGGGCGATGGTGTCGGCATTCTTGCGGGAGCGGTCATCGCCAGCGTTCTGCAGTTGTCGAGCGTGCTGGATGTCGCACTGGAGTACGTTCTCGGTTTCGGTTTCGGCTGGACGATTTTCCAGGCGTTGTTCATGCGCGGCGAGTCCGGCGGTTCATACAAGGCCGCGCTGCGCCATACCTTCTTCCCCGAGTTGCTGTCGATGAACGTACTGATGGCCGGCATGGTGCCGACCATGTTGCTGGCAATGAAATACGTGCACGGCGCGCGCGACCCTGCTGGTCCGACGTTCTGGTTCGTGATGTCGATGGCGTTGTTGGTGGGATTCGTGACGGCCTATCCGATGAACTGGTGGCTGGTCTCCCGGCATTTGAAGCACGGCATGATGACGGTGCGTCCATCGATTGAGCACGAAAGCCACGCAACGCACGACGGCATGCATGCCATGCACGGGACGTCGCCCGACACGGCGGCTCCAGCAGTACGCGCTGCGCCTGATCAGGTATCACGCACCACTCTCGCGGGCATGACGCTCCTGTCTTTCCTGCTGTTTGCAGCCGGTCTGAGTGTCACCGCCTATCTTGGTGGCTTTTCATGAACTTCCCGGTCGAGATGGTCAGCCGGGGCTGCCAGACTGGCTTTGGCCTTGGCGGTTCCCATGCCAGCACAATGGGCGCATCTCTCATGCCCGAAGAATGGGTTTCAGCATCAACGCCGTCCAGCGCCGACCTTCTGCATCATGGCGACGAGTCGCGACGCAAGCGTCCTGATCAAGGTGAGCGCGTTACGTGAACGGAAACAATCCATCTGTTGTTACCCATGCCTGCGCCGGTGTCTGTGCATCGACCGCATCAGTTGAAGCGCTCAATAGCGAATGCTTTTGCCTCGCCGTGGATATCCCCGCGCTTCAGGCCAAGCTCGACAACGTGCTTGGCACGTACGGGCTATCGGCGGAACTGGCTGTCACGCATCCGCATTTGTTCTCGGCATTGCCGATCTATGTTTCGCGCAGTCACCTTGAACAGACGGCAAAAATAGTTGCCGCCGTTGAGGAAGTAGTCGCGTCGCCGCTCTACCAGGCGGCCGTGCTGGCATGGGCGCCTGATATCGCCCGCTTTGATCCGGGATCACCAGGTGGACTACTCGGACTGGACTTCCATCTTGGCATCGACGGGCCACGGCTCATCGAGATCAATACGAACCCGGGCGGCGTCTTGCTGAATGCCATTCTCGGACAAGCGCAACGTGCCTGCATGCCCGAAATAACCAAGCCGCCTACCCGGGTGGGTGAAGTCGATAGCGACATTCTGGAAGTCATGCTGACGGAGTGGCAGCTGCAACGCGGCTCCACCCCCTTGGGGTTCGTGGCCATTGTCGATGAGTCACCGACACAGCAGTATCTTTACCCGGAGTTCCTGTTGTTTCGTGAACTTTTTCGACGGCATGGCTATCGCGCCGAGATCTGTGGCCCCGAAGACCTTGTTCTGAGAGATGGCCGTCTTTGGCTGGGCGAAAGCGGCGTCGATTTCGTCTACAACCGACTGACTGACTTCGCGCTCCATCAGCCTGCGCACGCTGCGATACGAACTGCTTACCTGACTGGCAACGTGGTTGTCAGTCCGCACCCGCGTGCGCACGCGCTGTATGCGGACAAACGCAACTTGAGCTTGCTCGGCAGCCGTGATTTTCTGGAGTCGACCGGTGTCAGCAAGATCACGGTGGATGCATTGGACACGGGTGTCCCGAAGACCGAACAGCTGACGTCGGAAAATCGCGACGCCATGTGGGCCGCGCGGCGTCATCTTTTTTTCAAACCAGCTGCCGGTTTCGGCAGCAAGGCTGCGTACCGAGGTGACAAGCTCACACGCCGGGTATGGGAGGAAATGGCGGGGGCCACCTATGTCGCTCAGGAATTGGTAACCCCCAGCGAGCGTCGTGCAGACGCACAGTCACCCCCGCTCAAGGTCGACATCCGCTGCTATGCCTATGGCGGCAGAGTGTTGCTCTACGCCGCGCGGATATACCAGGGCCAGACCACCAACTTCCGCACACCCGGTGGCGGATTTTCTCCGGTGTTGACGGGTGAGGACAGCTGATGATTCGGTTTGCGCCACCCGGAGCGTGTGGATAGTAGAAATCGTTCCATGGCATAGGGTCGCAGCGATCAAAGACGCCACCATCATATGACTCGGGCCATCCTGACGACAGAATGCTTAGTGCGCTCAAGCTCGGACCCGCTAGCCCAATAGGGTGCAGCTATCGAAACCCGATTCAACAAACTGGAGGTGTGCGATGTGGAATCACATGAATACTTATGGTGGAGGATGGGGCATGGGTTTCGGCATGCTGCTGATTGGCGTGCTCATCATCATCGGCATCGTCGCGCTGGTGAGATCGACGTCCGATTCGGCGCCATATTCGCGTCCTCATTCCAAGTCGGCTCTGGACGTTCTTAAAGAGCGCTACGCGCGCGGTGAGATCAACAAGCAGGAGTTCGAAGAAAAGAAGCACGACGTGGAATGACCACACGTCTACGTGGCATGGTGGCTATTCTGCAGATAGCGAAGCCATGGGTCTGCACCGTCGCCAAGGCGCCGCGGCTTCCCTGTGAGCGGCAGCGCGCTATGGCTTGAAACGACGCACGGTGATCAGGATGGCAACGGGAACCACGATCCATTGCAGTAGCGGTGATGCTCCGATACCTGCGATGAGCGGCATGGATGCCGCGTAAGCCCAACTATGCACGAGGTAGACGTTGCGCCATTCGCTGAAGGCCGTGTAGCCGACGGTCAAGATCAGCATCACCGCCATCCCCGCCCATGGTTTCGTATACGGCCATGGGCGAGAGCGCGTGACGCCAACCACAATCAAGTACGCGACCGCCGTGATGATGCCATCGCCGAGGGTGCAGTGGGCTACGGCATAAGCGACGCTGGTATGCGTGACGGACAGGTCGTAGAAGCCGAGTTGGGCAAGTTCCCAGACGAGATTGAAGGCCAGTGCAAGCGCCAGCCAGAGCAGCTCGTGTGGCGTGACAGGGCCGACACAGCGCAATGCGGCGGCCCATCGTGGTCGGCGCTGGCGTTTCGCCACGATGGGATTCGGCCTTTCTGAGCCTTTGTTTGGAGACTGGCCAGAGGCGGGTGTCGTTGTGTCTGGATGTGTCATTGCTGTTGTGCGGTCCGTTTGGGGTAATGCGGGGTACGGTTGTCGCGGTCAGTTCGGTGACAACGCCAAGCACGCTGTGGGGTGAGCTTTTGGCCCGGTGCCGGATCACCCACTGACGCACCGTTCGCCCGGCGGCGCACTTCCACGCCGGCCAACCGTGCGATGACAAGCGCCCGGTCTCGTGGCGCTCCCGGACGGGCGCGCCGTCACAGCCAGCGCCGCATCATCCAGCCAACGCTTTCCGTGACCAGCGCCGACCATGGGCGCAGTCTCCAAGTTGCAACGCGAATTTCCCGCGATTCGGCGAGATCGGTCGTGAACAATTCACTCAACACCCCATTGAGCCCGCCCTCGCAGTCGACAAGGTTGATTTCGTCGTTCACAAACAAACTGCGATAGTCCATGTTGGCGGTGCCGATGGTGGCCCACTGGTCATCGACCAGCATGGTTTTGGCATGGAGCACGCGCGGCGCGTACTCATAAATGCGTACCCCGCACGCCAGCAGGCGCGCATAAGCGGCCCGGGCCGCCCATTGCGCGAGACGGACATCACTCTTTCCGGGAACCAGCAGCCGCACGTCGATACCGCGGTTGGCGGCGTCGCATAACCGGCCTTGCAGACGGTGGTCCGGCACGAAATATGGCGTCGTGACCCAGATACGAGCGCGTGCTGCCTGCAGAGCGTCGTGCAGTTCGCACCGCCATACATGCCGGCAGCGGGGTGAGCTGTTGGGAATCAACTGCGTCATTCCGACCGCCAGCGGAACCCTGACCGGCTCATGCGCCTCCTCGCGGCAGGCATCAAAGATCCCAGCTGCGGCGACGGCAAGCGGACCGACGAAGCGCAGATGGGTGTCACGCCATCGCGACGGGCCATGAAGGCGTAGCGAACACGGCGCATGAATGTTGAATCCACCCAGGTAGGCTACCTGGTCATCCACGATCAGCAACTTGCGATGATTGCGCCGATTGAATGTCAGCGGGCGTCCAGGCCTCCAGCGCCGGCTCCAGTGGAAATCGACACCGTGGTTGCGCAGGCGCCGGATGTCGGCCTTGGCGAGCGTGAAAAAAGACCCGGCATGATCGGCGCGCAATGCCACCGCTACGCCGCGCCGCGCAGCCGTGCCCAGGGCCACAAAAAAAGCTGCCCCCACTGCATCCGAGGCGAGAATATAGCTTTCCAGCCGTATCGAATGCGTAGCGGCCTGCAAGTCCCTCAGCATCGCCTGGTACAGCAGATCGCCTTCAGCATAGACGGACCGGTCGCCCACTTCGAGCGTGGCCCTTTCATCTTCGTTCATCGCGGCCGTGCCGTGCTGCAAGTTCAGTAGTGGTCGTTGTTGGCAATCCGGACATTCCATCGTCCGCACGCAGTGAGGGCATCTGCTGGCCGGTGGGACTTGCACCGCCTTCGCCTTCCCATCTGGCCAGCGCGCGCTGTTGCTGCGCCGTAGTATCTTGAGAACCGGTTTTTTCGCGTGACATGTGATTTTTTCCTTTCATGGCAGACGCAGGCGTTGGCGGCAGTCGGCGTGGAGCTGAGCCACACCTTGATCAACGGAACCCACCCGGAAAAGCAGAACCCTGGAGTTGATTTGACTGCTTTTGATGTGGGCGTCTTCCGACCTGCGCAAAATCATCAGATTATTTGAAGACGCCATCGAGGAACACCGGTGGCTGGTGTTGCTTACCCTTGGCTCCACTTCCAGTTGCGGATTTCCGGCATGTCCTGCCCGTGTTCGTTGATGTAATGCCGGTGCTCGACCAGCTTGTCCTTGAGTTGCTGTTTGAGGTAGATGCCATGCTCGCCCGCTTTCGGTACGCGGTCGATCACATCCATCGCCAGGTGAAAGCGATCCATGTCGTTGAGTACGGTCATGTCAAAGGGTGTGGTGATGGTGCCTTCCTCCTTGTAGCCGCGCACATGGATGTTGCCGTGGTTGTTACGCCGATAGGTCAGGCGGTGGATCAACCACGGATAACCGTGGAAGGCGAAGATGACCGGCTTGTCGTGGGTGAACAGCCCATCGAAGTCGCGGTCGCTCAACCCATGCGGATGTTCACTCTGCGGCTGCAATCTCATCAGGTCGACGACATTGACGACGCGGATCTTCAGGTCGGGCAGATGCTCGCGCAGCAGCGCCACCGCGGCGAGCGTTTCCAGCGTGGGCACGTCGCCGGCGCAAGCCATCACGACATCGGGCGCGGCTTCCTGATCATTGCTGGCCCAAGGCCAGATGCCGATCCCCTGTGTGCAGTGCTTCACTGCCTGATCCATCGTCAGCCACTGCGGCGACGGATGTTTGCCCGCGATCACCACATTGACGTAATGGCGACTGCGCAGGCAGTGATCCATCACCGACAGTAGGCAGTTCGCGTCTGGCGGCAGGTAAACGCGCACCACCTCGGCCTTCTTGGTCATGACGTGGTCGATAAAACCGGGATCCTGATGCGTGAACCCGTTGTGGTCCTGGCGCCAGACGTGCGAGGCCAGCAGGTAGTTCAGCGAGGCAATCCTGCGCCGCCACGGCAGGTGTGCCGTGACCTGCAGCCACTTGGCGTGCTGGTTGAACATCGAATCGATGATGTGGATAAAGGCTTCGTAACAGTTGAACAGCCCGTGTCGTCCGGTCAGCAGGTAGCCTTCGAGCCAGCCCTCGCATTGGTGTTCGCTGAGCATCGAGTCCACCACGCGTCCGCTGGGCGCGAGAAACTCGTCGTTGGGTGCAGTGGCGGCGTCCCATTGGCGGTTCGTCACTTCAAACAGCGCACCCAGCTTGTTGGAGAGCGTCTCGTCCGGCCCAAACACCCGGAAATTGCGCGCCTCCTGGTTGAGCTTCACCACATCGCGCAGGAACGGACCGAGCACGCTCGTGTCGCCGATGCCGAGCATCCCGGGCGACGCCAGTTCAACGGCATAGTCGCGAAAATCCGGCATCCTGAGATCGCGCAGAAGCATGCCGCCGTTGGCGTGCGGATTGGCGCCCATGCGCCGCTCGCCGCTGGGAGCGAGTTCGGCCAGCTCGGGCTTGAGACGGCCGTTATCGTCGAACAACTCCTCGGGCCGGTAGCTGCGCAACCAGTCTTCCAGCAGCTTGAGATGCTCGGGATGGGTGGCCGGGTCGGACAGCGGCACCTGATGCGCGCGAAAGGTGCCTTCAATTTGCAAACCGTCGACTATTTTCGGTCCCGTCCAGCCTTTGGGCGACTTGAGCACGATCATCGGCCAGCGTGGGCGCTCGACGTCGCCGTCAACTCTGGCCCGTTGCTGGATCGTCCTGATCGCATCCACGGCCGTGTCGAGCGCTGCGGCCATCGCCTGATGCATCAAGACAGGATCGTCACCTTCAACAAAAATGGGCGTCCAGCCGTAGCCACGCAGCAACTGTTCCAGTTCCTCGTGGGTGATGCGTGCCAGGATCGTCGGGTTGGCGATCTTGTAACCGTTCAGATGCAGGATCGGCAGTACCGCGCCGTCGGTCGCGGGGTCGAGGAACTTGTTGGAATGCCAAGCGGTCGCCAGCGGCCCGGTTTCGGCCTCGCCGTCGCCGACCACACAGGCGACGATCAGGTCGGGATTGTCAAATGCTGCGCCGAACGCGTGACTGAGCGAGTAGCCCAGTTCGCCCCCTTCGTGGATCGAGCCAGGCGTCTCCGGCGAGGCGTGGCTCGGAATACCGCCAGGGAATGAGAATTGCTTGAAGAGCTTCTGTAGTCCTGCCTCATCCTGGCTGATCTCGGGATAGACCTCGCTGTAGGTTCCCTCCAGGTAGGTATTGCCGACCACCGCCGGTCCACCGTGACCGGGACCGGAGATGTAGATCATGTCCAGGTCGTATTGCTTGATGATGCGGTTCAGGTGCACGTAAATGAAGTTCTGCCCGGGCGTCGTTCCCCAGTGGCCGAGCAGCATCGCTTTCACATCCGACAAGGCCAATGGCCGCTTGAGCAGCGGGTTGTCGCGCAGGTAGATCTGTCCTACGGAAACATAATTCGTCGCACGCCAGTAGGCGTCCATCCGGTCCAGGAGTTCTGGCGTCAGTGCAATTATTTGGCTGGTCATGGTCGGAATTCCTCAAGATATGGGTGACAGGAACATCGGCGATCTATTTGAGTGGGTCTCACAGCCATCCCTTGGTAAAGCCTGCGCGTTTCAGTCCGGTCCGGACGTGTGGACAGGCGCGCATCAATCGCCACAGCAGGTCCGAGCGAAAGTTCTCGCACATCATCACCAGTGGACCAAGATTGATGCCGAAGTGGTAAGCGGAGGTCCAGAGAACGCTGGGGTCGGAGTCGATGGAATACGTCGGGTTGATACTGCAGCGGAAGCAGTACTCCCCGCTTGCGTGCGGATAGGCGTCCTGCAGGTGGCGAATCGCCGGCAGCACGATTTCCGGCGCGAAAGGCAGCGACGCGACCGCGGCCCAGGGTGCGATCGTTCCGTCGTCGGGGCCATACGGCGTACCGCGGGCGATGTAGTCGAAAAACGTGCGCTCGATGCCGCCGATGCGGCGCGTCGTCGGACCGGGGCCGTCGCTCGCCGTCAGCCCCCAGAAATCGGCGCCGTAGCCCGCGAACTCCAGCGGGTTGCGGATCGCGTAAGCACGCTGGGCGTAGGTTGCGCGGCGACTGTTCTCGAAGTAATCAATGCCCTTGTCGCGCATGAAGGCATCCTGGATGCCGCGCAGGTCAAGCCAGCAGTGCGAATACTGGTGGAGGAATAGCGGTCCGCCATAGAGGCACTCGTAGCCGTCGACTACTTTCCACTGATAGGTGGCTGCCCACGCCGTATAGCTCGCCATCGGCAACGGATACGTCGGCGAGCCCAGCCCCAGCACATACAGTAGTAGCGCCTCGTCGTAGCCCTGCCAACGATAGGGAAGGAAGCCACTTTCGGGCTTCCAGCCGTGAGTCAGTGTCGCGCCCTCGTTGCATGCCCACAGCCAGTCGACCCTCCCGTAAAGCAGTTCGGACAGATCGCGGATTTCGTGCTCCAGCTCATCGTCCCGATCGAAGAAACGGGCGGCGGCCAGCATGCCGGCCAGCAGGAAGCCGGTATCGACGGTGGACAGTTCGCAACGGCCGACGCGGCGGCCCGTCGTCATGTCCAGGAAATGGTAATAAAAGCCCTTGTATCCGGTCGCATTGAGCGTCGCGTCCTGGGCGCTGTGTCGGATGAAACGCAGCAGCGCGAGGGTAAGCTCGATCGCGTTGATACGCGTAATCCAGCCGCGCTTGACGCCGGCCGGATAAGACGCCAGCGCGAAGCCCACGGCCGCGATGCTCGCCGGGGCGCCGGGCTTCGACTTGTCGGCGACCAGACCATTTATCGGGTTGGTCTGATGCAGGAAATATTCGAAAGCATGCCGCTGTAATGCATCCAGTCTTTCTTCACCGAAGTCCGCCAGGACGTTACTGCCGTCGCTCGCATGGACTGTCATGGCGGAGGATCCTGTTCGACCATCATGAGGACGGCGCGATGGGTGTTTCGGCTGAGGGTGAGGGTGTGACCGGTGACTGTGCCTCCAGGCGCATGCGTTTCAACAACAGCGCGTTGACCGCAACGATGACGGAGCTGCCGGACATTGATAGCGCCGCAACCTGGGGCGACAGCACGAAGGGGTAGAGCACGCCGGCAGCCAACGGGAATGCAATGACGTTGTAGCCGACCGCCCAGGCCAGGTTCTGGTGCATCTTGCGCAGCGTGCCGCAAGCGATGCCGATGGCCCGGACCGCGTCGTACGGATCGCTGCGCATCAGCACGATGTCCGCGCTTTCGATCGCCACGTCAGTACCGGCGCCGATGGCGAACCCGACCTCGGCTTGGGTCAGAGCCGGGGCGTCGTTGACGCCGTCGCCCACCATGCCCACACGCTTGCCCTGTGCCTGCAGCTTCTTGACCTCGTCGGCCTTGCCTCCTGGCAGCACGTCCGCCAATACGATGTCGATGCCGAGCTCCGCCGCAACGCGCTCCGCCGTGGCGCGGTTGTCGCCGGTAATCATTGCGACCTTGACCTTCCGCTCGTGCAGCGCGTCGATAGCCGCGCGAGAACTGGGACGGATCGCATCGGCGATGGCGATCAGGCCAATCACTTCGCTGCCCAGACCGACGTGGACGACGGTGCGTCCTCCGCCCTGCAGTCGCGCAGCCTCCTGTTCAAGCGCGCCGATGGCGACGGCGGAATCGTCCATCAGCAGGCGGTTGCCCAGCAGCACGCGTGCGCCATCGACGGTACCGGTCGCGCCGCGGCCGTCGATGTTGGTGAAGCCGCCAGCCCGCTGTTCAACTTTTCCGGCGCGCTTGAGAATGGCCTTGGCCAGAGGATGTTCGGAATGTGCATCCACTGCCGCGGCCAGTGCCAGCACCTGCTCCTGGTCATGTCCCTGCGCCGCCACGACCTCCACCACTTCCGGGTTGCCGACAGTGAGGGTGCCTGTCTTGTCGAAGATCACCACGTCCAGCCGTGCGCTCTGTTCGATGGCGTCTGCGTGCTTGAACAGAATGCCGTGACGCGCACCCAATCCGGTACCAATCATGATCGCCATCGGTGTAGCCAGGCCCAACGCGTCCGGACAGGCGATCACGAACACCGTGATGGTGAGCGTGACGGCGAACAACAGCGATTGCCCCAGCCACCAGAACCAGGCGGCGAACGTGAGCAGACCGATGACAATCGCCGCAATCACCAGCCACTGCGAGGCGCGGTCGGCGAGCAGTTGCGCCGGCGCCTTCGAGTTCTGGGCGTTCTGTACCAGCTTGATGATCTGGTTGAGCGCGGTCTCCGAGCCGACCTTGGTGGCACGGTAGACGAAGGCGCCGCTTTTGTTGATGGCGCCTCCGACGACTTCGCTGCCGGGATCCTTGCGCACCGGCATCGACTCGCCGGTCAGCATGGATTCGTCGACTTGCGAGCTGCCTTCAATGACCTCGCCATCGACGGGCACCTTGGCGCCTGGTCGTACGACCAGGATCTCGCCGACCACGACATCGGCCGTGTCTACCTCCACCTCTTCCGTACCCCGACGTACCACGGCGCGCGGTGGTGAGAGTTTCAGAAGCGATTTCATCGCATCCGACGCACCGGCACGGGCCCGCATCTCCAGCCAGTGTCCAAGCAAAATGAAGATCAGCAGCACCGTGGTGGCTTCGTAGAAATCCGCGCCCGTGAAGAAGAATGTGGCGCCGACGCTGAAGAGATACCCGGTCCCAACGCTGAGCAAAACCAGCACCGCCATGTCGAACACGCCCTGGCGCAAAGACCGGATAGCGGCAGTGAAGAAGGGCCATCCCGGATAGATCAGCGCACCGGACGCGATCAAGAGCAGCCAGAGTTGTTTGTCCAGTCCGAACGGAACCGGCGGCGGTTCGAACAAGCCCATTGGTGACCACACGAACAGCGGAATCCCGAAAACTACGGCAACGATGAAGCGGCGTTGCATGTCACGTGCGGCGGCATGCAGGTCGCCGCCGTGGTGCATGCCTTCATGTGCGTCCGCCTTGGCGGCGGGCGCGCCCTTGCCTGGCTTGCCTGGCTCAGTTGCGGGTGCGTGGCCGGCATGCGAGTGATCTATGGCGGGCGTACCGCTTGGATCTATCTTGTCAGCGCAGTCGAAGCCGCAGCGACGCACCGCCTCGGCCACGGCATGCGGCTCGATCGTTTCCGGGTCATAGGCGACCCGCAACGACCCGCTGGCGTAGTTCGCGACCGCCGAGTGCACCCCCGGCAACGCGGCGACAGCCCGTTCAAGCGTTCTGGCGCATCCTTCCGTCAGCATCTTCCGGATCGGCCACGTCTTGTTTCTTGTGGGGACAGCGTTGGTTGCGTTCATGGTGAACTCCTTCGCGGAATACAGATTGGGTTGGCTTGGCTCAGTCACCTTTGGAACGCTGCACCAGTTGTCGTCAGCCGCTGGATCGCGGAAAAAACACCAGCACTTGCCGCTGGTACGTCTAGGTATTCGTCGCCGAACTGCTCAACCAGCCGTCATTCAGCATCGCGGTCGCAGCCGCTTGCCCGGAGTGATGGCGGCTCCCAACGTGCGTCCAGTCGATGCCGGCGACCTTGCACGCTGCATTCTCAGCCCGGCGCGCACGACACCGCGCGAAGCGCACGCGGCCATCGTTGATCGCATGATCCTTGTCAACGATGTTTTTTTTCGGTGAGCCGGGCGCCCGCTACCCGGACGCGCCGGGTTGATCGGGACGGTTACTTACCGTGATCCATCGCCGTCTGCGCCTGCATGTGCGCCTGCATCTGCTGCAGCATGTCCTGCATCATTTGCATGTGTTCTTGCATCGTCTGCTGACGTTTCTCAGGATCCATCTTCTGTATCTTTTCGTGCATGGCCGCGTGACTGGCACCATCGCCCATCATGCCCTGCATGCCGCCCATGGCGGTCTGCATTTGCTGCATGTGTTCCTGCATCAGGCGCTGACGTTCCGTGGGGTCCTGGGTTTTCTGAATCTGTTGCATGGTCTGGCGCATCTCCTGCATGCGCTTTTGCATGGTCCCCTGATTCATCATGCCTTGGCCCATTTTGTCGTGTTGCATGCTCGAGCTCGAACCGTGATCGTGCATGTCCGGGCTTTGGTTTTGGCCGGCATGTGCTATCGGCAGTGCCAGTGCGAAGGCCAGTGTTGCGGCGGTGACAAGTCTTTTCATGGATACGTTCCTGTGGTGACGGAAGACGGGAGCCCGTGCGGGCGCTCTCTTGGTTCGACTACTGCACGTGAAATTGGAGAACGGGAAAAGTCAGGTCTGCTGTCCAGCTCTGCTCCAAACACATGGCCTGCGCTGCGATCGGGCGGACCCCGGGTCCCCGGGAATTGCCCGACGCTGACGCGCCAGCAGATAGATGGTGGGCGGAAAGCCGTATATCGCGGCATAAAGCGCGATAGTGAAAGCCTGTGCCGCTGCCAGTTCTTCCGGACAAACTGGCGATAGAACAGTCAGGACGTCAGCACGCTCATGATCGCCGTCAAACCCCGCGCGCCGGTTTGCGCAAAGTCGGTGTTTCATGGTGGATCGAGCTCCGCTCGGCTATGTCGCATCGTGTCCTCGCGACAAGGGGGCCAGACGCTGCGCGGCATCCGCTGCTGCATCCACATCTGGGTTTCGGCTTTGCAGAAGTGGTTACCCACTACAACCGGTGTCGGATCGCGGCGATGATCGTGAGGGCCATGTAAAGTCATGAGTCGCCTCTCTGGGAGCGGCGCAAGATGCGCGACGCAGGTCGGTGGACCGCGTTATTGGTGAAGCGTGCGGTATAGGCCGTGCACGTAGAGTGTCTGACGTACTCCGAGACTGTTTGTTGACCTACATCAAATCTGGTTCGGTGTTTCAAGGTAGATTGCCCAACATGGTTCAACCCTTCCGCCTTCGTCGCATCACACGCCGCCGCCTTGTCTGGCTGGTGACGCTGCTGCTGCTGTGGCAGCAGGTCGCGTTGGCGGCCTACGCCTGTCAGGCTGTCGCCGAGCCCATGGGCCAGGTGACGGCGATGATGTCGACGGCCTCGACATCCGCGATGGACGACGGCTGTGCGGACATGCGTGATACGCCAGCCAGCCCGCTGTGTCAGCAACACTGCACTCCTGATCACGCGACCCAAGTCGATGCACGTCCCATGTCGGTGCCGCTCAGTGCATTGACTGCGGTGCCTCCGATGCTGATGTCGGTGGCCAGCATTGTGCTGTCGTCGGATCGAGCCTTGACGCGGCATGAGCTTCGACAAACGCCGCCATCCATCCCCAGATTATTGTTCTGCTCACTCCTGATTTGATCTGCCACGTCGTGCCTTGACCGACGTGGCAGCGTGCGTGTGAAGCACGCTGCGATTGCAGATCGACGGAGTGTTTACCCATGTTTTCGATTCTCTTTGGCCGACGCCAGCTGACGTTTGGCTTGGCTGCGCTTATTTGCGGCGCTTCGGCCATGACGGCCTATGCGGTCGAGCCACCGCTGACATTTGAAGCTGCCGTCGAGCGTGGCGCGGAACATGCGCCGCAGCTTGATGCACGCGCCTCCGACCTCGCTGCCATGCACGAGGAGGCTGCGCGCGCCGGGCGCTTGCCGGACCCGGCACTGACCTTCGGCGTCGCCAGCTACCCCGTGACCGCTCCGGGCGCCTTCAGCTTGCGTTCCGATGGCATGACGATGCGGACGGTGGGCGTGATGCAAACCATCCCGTCACGTGCGGCCCGCGCTGCCGAACGCGGCCTGGCCAATGCACAGATCGACGCGGCGGAAGCGAACCGTGTAGCCACCGCGCAGACCGTGCAAGAGCGCGTCGCTGATGCGTGGATCGACGTGTGGGCTGCTGAGCGGGCGCAATCGTTGCTGGTCGAGTTGCGCAGCGAGAGCGCGCTGGCGGTAAAGACCACGCAAGCGCGATTGCGCGGCGGCGAAGGCGGCGCTTCCGATGCACTGGCCGCGCGCGCGGCGGCTGTCTTGCTCGACAACCGTCTGGAAGCCATCGACGCGGACCTTGCCGCGGCGCAAGCCAGTCTGCAACGCTGGGTCGGTCCGATCACCGGTTCGCTTGCCGAAGCACCCGAATTCAGCCGCCTGCCGGTCAACGCGGAACGTCTGCAGCGATCCATTGATGAACAAGCACCGATGCAGGCGTGGGCGGCGCGCGAGCAGGTGGCGCAAGCCGCGCTTGATCAGGCACGTGCGGCCAAGCGTCCCGACTGGAGCGTCAGCGCCATGTATGGCCAGCGTGCGCCGGGAATGTCGGACATGGTCTCGTTGCAGTTCAGTGTCAGCTTGCCGCTGTTCACGCGCAATCGGCAGGATCGCGGCATCAGCGCGAAGCAAGCGCAGCGCGATGCCGTCCAGTTTGATCATGAAGATGCCCGGCGCAGCCAGCAGGAAGCCGTCGCGCGTGCAGCAGCGACGTGGCAAGGCTGGAATCGCCAGATCGAGCGCTATCAGAAAACCCTGCTGCCGCTGGCGCGTGATCGTGCGCAGACAGCATTGGCCAGCTATCGCGGTGGTGGCGTGCTGCAACCGTGGCTTGATGCCCGTCGCGACGAGATCGAAATGCGCCTGAGCTATGCCGATGCACTCGCTGCACGCGGCCGGTTGTGGGCATCACTGGCCTATCTGCTGCCTTCGGAGATGACGCGATGAAGCGTTCATGGATGATTCTTGCCGCCGCGTTGCTCGCGGTGCTGCTGTTTCTCGCCGGCTATCTTGGCGGCCGTCGTCACGATACCGGCACCTCGGTAGCGACGGGGGCGACGGCTTCCTCATCAGACCCTGCAAGGGAGGTGCTGTACTGGTACGACCCGATGGTGCCGGCGCAGCATTTTCCCAAGCCGGGCAAATCACCGATGGGCATGGAGATGGTGCCCAAGTATGCGGGTGGGGCAGGGGACACCGATGGTGTACGCATTGATCCGGCCACGGTGCAGAATCTGGGCATCAGAACGACATCGGTCGAGCGTCGTGTCTTGTCGACTGCGGTGCGTGTACCGGGCACCATCACCTGGAATTTGCGCGAGGCCGCAACGATCAGCGCTCGTGTCGATGCGGTGATCAGCAAGCTGTCGGTACGCGCGCCATACACGCGGGTCACCGCGGGCGAGCCGTTGGCGGAGCTGCTGGCGCCGCAGTGGAACAGTGCGCTGGCCGAATACCGCGCGTTGCAACAGGCACAGTCTGCGGACGCGAAGGCTTTGCGCGGTGCTGCACGGGAGCGACTGCAGGTGCTGGGCCTGACTTCGGCGGACATCCGTAGCGCCCAGCGCGGAAGCGGCGGAACGATTACCTTGCACGCGCCGCAGGCCGGCGT
>JBDSWR010000053.1:0-4104 GCA_039926605.1 Rhodanobacter sp.
TGCCTTCGTGTTCAAGGCGCACGGCCACGCCGCCGCTCAATTTCAGCATCAAGGGGCACACATGACTATGCGCAATGCGCGTTTGATCGTGGTACTCATTGGAATCGTGCTGCCTTATGCAGCACGCTTGCCGCGTGGCACTGAGTGGCTTGAGCAGTACACCGACATAGGCCTTGGGGGTTGGCTGCTTTTTGCAGCGTTCAATGCCATTGCCTGGGGTGCGATCCTTGCATTGAGCTTCATGTATCGCCGGCCGGCTTCGCTGATCGCACCATGCCTGCTTGGCTTCGGCTACCTGGCTTGGGCCCACAGCACGCTGGACCTTGGAGCGGACGCGCAATCTGCCATCGCGCTGGTTTTCATTCCGATCTACGCGCTCGTGCTCATTGCAGTTGGAGGGGCAGTTGGGTACATCGTGGACCGCAAATTGCGGCGCTATGGTGCCGCGTAGCAGGTCAGACTCGGGCACCTTGAACTGCCACTGCAGGAGTTCACCGGATGCACCAGCTCCAACGCTTCGCCGCTCAGGCCAGTACACGATTGGCAATCTCTGTGTACTTGGCCGCCGTGCATGCTGAGGCACTGTCACGTGGCTGTAACTTCGATGGGAGCAAGGTCGACCGCGTTCGCGCCGTGCCGGGCATTGACGTAACCAGCGGGCAAGTCAATTGCAAGTGGCAGCATCTGCTGCGAAGACTCGCCGCTCGCAGTCCGTTGATCTTTGCCAAGTGCGGCGACCTCGCCCATCCAAGGTGCCATCCGGTGTTTCGTTCTCGTCCCGGGCCAGCATCATGGGAGCGGTTGTCGGACGGCTTCTGACTACGCATCCACGCGGAGGCTTTGCCGACGATTCGCTTCAGCATCAGGCCCACATCGAAAGTCGATCACTTCTGAGGTGCTTATGACTGACAAAACGGTAGCCCAGCTCGTCCAAGAGGCGAAAAGCCATATCGAGAACCTTACGCCGGACCAAGTGCAAGCGGAGATATCCACCGGCAACGTGACCATCGTGGATATCCGAGACGCGCCGGAGCGGGTCAACGGCACCATCCCCGGTGCAGTCCATGCATCGCGGGGGATGCTTGAGTTCTACGCTGACCCCACCAGTCCGTACCACAAGGCTGAACTCAATCCCGGCAGCCGGATCATCCTGCACTGTGCATCGGGCGGCCGATCGGCATTGGCAGTGAACACACTCCAGGGGCTTGGCTACAAGAACGTCGCGCATCTGGATGGAGGGTTCAAAGCATGGCAGGAAGCTGGCAAGCCAGTGGACAAATGAGCGCTCGGTCCACCGGCGTCCAAGTTGGCGGATGAAAAGCCGCGCGCCGCTTGACTCCGGCGCCACGGAGACGCTGATCACACCCAGGCTCGTCATTTCGGCGAAAGCGGCATCCCCCGACTCGAACGCTTCGCCGAGTCGCTGGATCCCAGTGTTCGCGGGGAGGAGTACTTCTTCAGAGGCTTCCCCTTCGGGCGCGCCGCGCAGCTCCTGAGTCGCGCGATACGCAGCGCGCAGGTGGCACGTGTCATCAGAGCTGGACTCGATGATCGGCGGGTACGGCGGCGCCGGTTATCATGCAGGCCCCTCCTGATCGCCACCGGCTTCGCCATGCATCTGCGTACGTGCACCCGGTTGTTGCTTGCCACGCTTTGTGTGCTCGCACCTTTGTCCCTGGCCGCGCGTGACACGTCGAACACCGGCCAGCAGCGCGAGGACGTGTTGTTCTGGACCCAGGCGCAACGCGATGCGCAGTTTTCGCAGATGTACAAATTGTTTCCGGGCGACCACATTGCCCATGGTGCCCCCGTGCGCAAGTTGGCCGAAGGAGCGCCGCTGACACCTCGCTGGGATGACGCGACCACGCTGGACAGTTACATGCACGCGCAGCACATCGCCGGGGTCATGGTGTTGCAGCACGGGAAGATCCGGCTGCAGCGCTACGCAGCGAACTTCGGCCCGCAGCAACGGTGGACGTCCTTTTCTGTCGCCAAGTCGTTTACGTCCACGCTGCTTGGTGCGGCCGTGCGCGATGGCTATATCCACAGCCTGGACGACACGCTGGTCACCTACATTCCGCAGTTGCACGATAGTGCGTATGCCGACGTCACCGTGCGCCAGTTGCTGACGATGACCTCCGGCGTACGCTGGAACGAGGATTACGCGGATCCGAAGTCCGACGTCGCGCAGATGTACCGCAGCGCCTGCAGGAACGGCCAGCCGCACGTGTTGCCGTATCTGGAAAAGCTGCCGCGTGAGTGGCCCGCCGGTACGCACTGGAATTACAACACGGCGGAAACCGACCTGCTGGGTATTCTGGTGCAGCGGGCGACGCACCGCTCGCTCGCGCGCTATCTGCAGCAAACCATCTGGCAGCCTTACGGCATGGCGGCGGACGCCTATTGGTTGAAGGACGAGTGCGACGGCAGCGATACCGGTGGCAGCGGGCTGTCGGCCACGCTTGCCGATTACGCGCGCATGGGTCAGTTCATGCTGGGCGGCGCGCGCATCAACGGCACATCGGTCGTGGCCGCTGACTGGCTGCACAACGCGCTGCGCAAGCAGCAGGATGTCGGCGAGCCGGGGCGTGGCTACGGTTATCAGTGGTGGACCTACGACGATGGCAGCTATGCGGGCATCGGCATCTTCGGCCAGTTGCTGTACGTCGATCCACACCGCCAACTGGTGATCGCGCAGGTCGGCGCCTGGCCACAGGCGGGGTCGAAGGCCCTGGTGGCGTCGCGCCGTGCGTTTATTGCGGCGGTCACGCGTGCGGTGGATGAGATCGGCGTTACCGCGCCGGAGCAGCAGCAGAAACCCTAGCTGCGGTTGGGTTGCGAAGTGGCGCTTACGCGCGCGTTCCGATTGTCAGGCGTGGCGTGATACGGCAGTAGTAGCTCCACCTGCAAGCGCCGCAGACGCGGGCGTTTGTGTCGGTGGTAACAACCGGCCGACCGCACTGACCAGGCGCCAGCGCCGTACGTCGCGAACTTTCGCCCGAACCCGACTGGTGTGCGAGCAGCTCAGCCTGGCCGGCCAGCCAGCAAATCCACCGCGGCTTTGGCTGAAATGATCGAGGACATGCGCAGCGCGGATTCGCCGGCGTACAGCGGCGTGCTGTCCACGACTGCATCGGGCATCCCCAGCAGCGGGGGGGTGGCCGCCAGCGCGGGCAGCCAGGCGCGCTGCAATCGGGGCAACCATCCGACAAGCGTGTCGTTGACGATGTGGCTGATGGGCGCACTCACGCGGTTGAGGAAGGCCGGTACGGCGCGCACGCTGCCGTCGCTGCGGCACCAGCGCTGCGTTGCGGCGTTGGCGACGACGCGGTGGCGCTCCGGCCACGCAAAGCCGAACAACGTGGTTTCCAGCGTTGCGTCGGCCGCAAGCACGCGCTGCTGATACAGCGGATGGGCGTCCGCTTCGTGCGTGAGCATGAAGCGCGTGCCCGCGACGACGCCGGCCGCGCCGGCGGCCAACGCGGCGCGGGTGTCGTCAGCGGTGGCGATGCCACCGGCCACCACGACCGGCCGGCCGCCGGCAACGGGCAGCACCCGGGCCAGAAACGCCAGACTCGGTTCGCGCCCCAGCAGATGACCGCCAGCCTCGATCCCTTGCGCGATCAGGCCGTCGACGCCCAATGCCAGGGCGGCGGTCGCCTCCTGCACAGTGCCCACCTGGGCCATGACCAAGGTACCAACCTCGTGCAGCGCGGACACCAACGCCGGCGACCCGCCAAAGAACAGCACGGCAACGTCGATCCGTTCGGCCAGGCAGGCGGCAATGTGCCGCTTGCGCACGAACGGCATCAGCAGATTGACCGCAACCGCGCGACCGGGCGCCTGCGCCCGCACGCTGGCGATACCCGCACGCAGGCGCTGCGGTGACGTCAACCCGAGCGTCCCCAGCCCGCCCGCGGCAGCCACCGCACCGGCCAGCCGTGGGCCGGAAACGCCCCCGCCCATGCCGGCTTGCAGCACCGGGACATCCAGGCGCAGTCGATCAATCAAATCCATGCGTTGGCTCGTTGCAACATGGCAGGCGCGCTCACGATGACCACTCCGACAAAGCAGACTCCAGACCCTGTGCAGGTTACACAAACC
>JBDSWR010000054.1:0-2674 GCA_039926605.1 Rhodanobacter sp.
CTGGAAAAGTGAGCCGGGGCGTCTCGTGGGCAAGCTGCCATGCGCCATCCCCTGCACCCCATGCTCGCCCACTTTCCGGTGGCCTGTTGGTCACTTGCCACCATCGCGGACCTCGTCAGCCCGCGTCATGGACCGCCGGCCTGGCACTTCGCGGGCACACTACTGTGGATTGGGGCACTTGTCGCGGTACCCACCATTTTCGTCGGCGTAGTCGAGCTGATTCAGATACCAAAGGAGCCTGCGTCCGTGCGTGCCGGTTTCATGCACATGGGGCTCATGCTGGTGGCGTTCATGCTCTACCTGGTGAGCCTGCTGCTGCGCATGGACCAGGGACACATCATTCAGCCCGGTATTGCCGCGCGGACGATCAGTGTCATCGGGTTCGTCTTTCTACTGGTGGGTGGTTGGCTCGGCGGCACCCTGGTTTATGGTTTCGGGGCGGGCGGCGAGCGCAAGGCGAGTGAACCATCCGTCGTGGAATCAACCGCAGCTCCTTGAGCTTCGCCAATCCGCTGCGAAGGAAACGTCGGTTTCCCCCTCATGAGCACCCGGTGGCCAGCAAACTTTCTCCGCGGCGACGGGTGGTCGCATCCTCGTGGGCGGGCTTTCGTGGACCTGGTTTGGCCTATGGCTCCGCAGTGACGTACGCCTGCGAAGAATCCCGCCGTCGAATCGGCTGGGCATCCACGTTGGCTGACCGACGCCTTCCATGGCGTACCGCAATGTCATCGGCTCACGGCAGCATTCGCACCATCGGCTCGCGTGCCCACTGCCTGGTCCTGGCTGCAGCGATGAAGGCCTTGGGGTCGGCTGCCTCCACGATACCGGCGCCTTTTTTCACGCCGCCCGCCTTGAGCAGTGGCTGCGCGCCGGCGTCTGCGGCGATGGCCTTGAGGTGGACGAAGGCGTCACTGACGAAGTCCCGCGCTGCAGACTCCCGGGCAAGTTGCTTCGCTGCCGCTTCGGTCAGGACGATGGCGACGGCGTCGAAGAATACTGAAGGTGTGCCGGCGAGCTGGCCATTGGCCGGCATTTTCTTGCCGTCGGACAGCGTCGCCCCACCAACCTTCGGCGCCACAATCGTGACTGTCGCACCGGCCGCTTCGACTTCCCTGCGTAATGCGGTGATGGTGGCCGCGTCCGACCCGTCATGAACCAGGATGCCGACCGCGCGACCCTTCAGCGTGTCCTTCATTTTGCCGATGGTTCGCAGCGCGGGCGACAGCGGCAGATCGACTGGCGCTACCTTGGCCGGGGGCGCTGGCGGCATTGGCGACAACGCCAGGCCGTCAGCGACGCGGGCGGCCAGGTCGGGGTCAACATGACGCAGGTGACCGACCATCGCCGCTCGCACGGGCAGCGTCTCCACCTTGGAAAGTTCGAACACGAAGGCGCTGGCGATATGTGCCTGTTCGGGACCGGTTTGCGAGCGGTAGAAGCGGCGCGCCTGGCTATAGTGGTCGGCGAACGACTCGGCCCGGATGCGTCCTTTGCTACCCGATTCCGTGGGCTCCGCTGCATGCGCGAAACCCTGTGGCGTTTCGCGCGGGCTGTTCGCTGACAGCGAGTTCGGCTCGTAACTCACGCGACCGACTGGTGACTCCATCTGCATCTGCCCATCGCGCTGAAGATTGGCGAAGGGGCACTTCGGCGCGTTGATCGGCAACTGATGGAAATTCGGCGTGCCAAGTCGCGACAACTGCGTATCCAGATAAGAGAACAGGCGCCCCTGCAGCAGCGGATCGTTGGAGAAATCAATGCCCGGAACCAGATGCGACGGGCAGTAAGCCACCTGTTCGGTTTCGGCGAAGAAATTGTCGGGCCAGCGATCCAGCACCATGTGCCCGACGACGATGAGCGGCACCAGTTCCTCCGGAATCAGTTTGGTGGGATCCAGGTGATCGAACGGGAAAGCGTCGGCTTCTGCTTGCGTGAACAGTTGCACGGCGAGATCCCATTCGGGGAACGCGCCGCGCTGAATGGCTTCAAACAAGTCGCGCCGGTGAAAGTCCGGATCGGCGCCGGTGATCTTGACGGTTTCATCCCACACGGTGGATTGCACGCCAAGCTTCGGGCGCCAGTGGAACTTCACGAACGTGCTGCTGCCATCGGCAGCAAGCAAACGGAAGCTGTGGATCATGAAGCCTTCCAGCATGCGCAACGAACGCGGTAGGCCACGATCGGACATCAGCCAGGTCACCGCGTGCATGCTTTCCGGCGTGAGCGAAATGAAATCCCAGAACGTGTCATGCGCGCTGGCGGCCTGCGGATAGCCGCGGTCCGGTTCCATCTTCAGCGCATGCACCAAGTCTGGAAATTTCATCGCATCCTGGATGAAGAACACCGGAAAATTGATGCCCACGAGATCCCAGTTGCCCTCGCTGGTGTACATCTTCACCGCGATGCCGCGTGCATCGCGCGGGGTGTCGATCGAGCCCGCCCCGCCGGCGACCGTGGAGAAGCGCGTGAACAACGGCGTGCGTTTGCCTACCTCGGTGAGAATTTTCGCGGTGGTGTATTTCTTCAGTGACCGGGTCAGCTCGAAATAGCCATGCGCGGCTGAACCACGGGCGTGCACGATACGTTCGGGAATACGTTCGTGGTCGAAGTGAGTGATCTTTTCGCGCAGGATGAAATCTTCCAGCAGCGTCGGTCCGCGCGGGGACGGTCGCAG
>JBDSWR010000055.1:0-17217 GCA_039926605.1 Rhodanobacter sp.
GGCTGAAATGGCCGACTCCATGCCCAACCCTTCAACCTTCTTGCCCATCGCTTCGCTCCTGTCATATCAGGCGCGTAGTGCAACCGGTTGATCTGGACGAGGGAAGGTGCGGTCGGCGGACGCTTACCCCGCTACAGCATGCGGCCCCGGTCAAATGGGGTTCTGAATTGCGTTTTGTGTCAACGCTGGTTTCTCGAGTCTGCGCGCCCACGCACGCCGCACCGGCTCACGCAGCTTCAAGAAGGGGCGCTCAACCGAATAGTGAAGGGCAGCACCAACAGCGAGGACTGCCGCGACGTAGATAAACACTGTCCAGATGCCGTGTCCGTCAACAACAGTCGCGAAGCGACCATGGAGCTGGCCGTAAACCATCTTGTGGCTGAGGTACAAGCTGTACGACGCAAGCGCCAGCCACTCCACACCCGGTAACCGAACGTATGAAAGCATGCCGCGGCCAGTGGCCGCTGACGCCACGAGTGTGCCCATGGCCAGCGCCAGCACGGGGTAGCCAAACACATTGACGGCAAAGCTCATTCGGCGCTCATCAAATCCGAACATGCACGCCACGGTCAGGACCACGCCGATCACGGCAACGGTGGTTGCATGGCGGTCAATCCATGACCAGATTCGCGTGCCATAGCTGCGCATGGCAGCCAGCGCGATTCCGGCCAATAAATCGTCAAGACGCGCCCATGTGGGGTCGTACAGATAACGTGCGTAAGGAATGCTGGTGCCGCCACCTGCCGCTATCACAGGTGCAAGGAAGTGCAGCCAAAGCCATGCCCTTAGCAGTATGCCTGCGACCACCAGCACACCGAACACCGCCACTACTTGCCACAAGGTGGCGCGCCAGGCGACGGCGATAACGATGGCCAGCGCCGGAAACAGCAGATAGAACTGTTCCTCCACACACAGCGACCAAGCGTGCGAGAACGCAGCTCGCGAGGGATCGTTCCACAAATTCATGGTGTAGGTGAGGAAGCGCCATAACGACATCATTCCTTTGGTTTCGCGCAGCGATGGCCAGACGACGTAGATGGTCAAAACCACGAAAAACGCTGGTAGCGTACGAAAGCTGCGGCGCAGGTAGAAGTCGGTCAGGCCCACTCGCCTTCCCGCGGCCAACGGAGTGAACACCTGTGATCCGATCAGGAAGCCGGACAGCGCGAAAAACAGATCCACACCCATCCAGCCACTCCAGCGCAACATGCCACCGCCTTGATAGCCGGCCCAATAGCTGTGGAAGATCATCACCCAAACGATCGCTGTTGCGCGCAGTAAATCCAGTCCCGGTTTTCGTGTCACGATTTCCCCGTTCCAATTGGTTTATGACGCACTAGATCACCGCTCGATGATCAGCAATGGCAATTTCTTAGCAAAGCGGCTTCCCTTCATCGCAGCCGCTTTGCCACGCTGGATTGTAGAAGCGGAACTACTCGGAGGGCCCAGCTTTAGCGAAATAATGCGTGGGATTTGTGGCTTTTCTGGGGCAATTTCCGGACATAGTGAGCGGCAGTCGCCGCGGTGGAATATCGAGGTGAGGGCCGATCGCAGCTACTTTCGTTGCCGCGGCTGGTTAGCTTATACGGCGAAGGTCGGAGGGTGGCTCTCGTTTTGTATCAAGTTCGGCGAACTCGATGTGTGCGCGTTCGCGAGCCGCTGCGTTCCTTGGACGCGTTCGACGGCGGTTTGCAGCTGCCGACGGCAAACATGTTCTTGTCGATCAGCCCTTGCGCATTACACACCATCAGCACGTCACGAAACACCGCTGCCACTTCCTTGCACAGCGTCGCCACGAAGTGCGCCAAGGTCGTGAAATACGGTTGCTGGTCGCAAGCCAGTGCAATGAACAGCACATTCTCCGTGGACGGCCGCGCCATCATGCGCGACGAGGTGATGCCACGCGAGTAAACGAACGGCACCACCTTGAGCAACACCGCCGCGTCGTAGGCCGGCACACCGGTCTCGCTGTTCTTGAAGCGCGCCGCAAACCGTTCGAGGTCGATCGCGTTGTCGATCAGGTCACTTAGCGCGTGCTCGAAGGTCCCGGCCAGCAGCTGGCGTCCAAAGGACTCCGCGATCCTATTGGTCTGCTCGGGGTCGTAGTGCCGGTAACGCGTCATCGTCGGTTCGCCTCGGTGGCTGCTATGTGGCGGCCATGGCGACTGATAGGCTGCGGGTGGGTTTTTCTGCAGCTACGTTAGACCGTTGACACTCCAATGGGATCGATACATATGAACCGTTCCGTATTCGCTGTTGTCATCCTGGGTCTCATGCTCGTGACGGGGCCGCTACTTGGGCAGAACATTCCAGAGCCAGCCATGTCTGCACAGCTTCCCGACGTCGCGCTACCGCCTCAGTTGGATCGAGTGCTCCGCGACTATGAGCACGCATGGCGCGCGGGCGATGCAGTGCTCCTCGCCTCGCTATTTGCGGAGGATGGATTTGTGCTGCAAAGCGATCGGCCACCAGTCCGCGGACGCGCGGCCATCCAGACAACCTATAAGGCAAGCTATAAAGGTAAAGGGGGCGGCCCATTGCAGCTACGCGCGCTAGCTTTTGCCACTGGAGACACGCTCGGCTACATCATCGGTGCATACAGTTACGGCAATAAGCCCGGAGACACAGGGAAGTTCACCCTCACTTTGCGTCGTGTGCCCGGGGAGCCGTGGCTGATCTTCTCGGACATGGACAACCTCAACGCGGCGCCGCAGCATCGGCGCGCACCGCGCACGTCTTCGGCAACCGACCGTCCGGCAATGCATTGATGCCGCATCGTGGACGGCATACGGTCCAACAATTGTCTTAAGAGCAACTGTCTGGGCAAATTGCTGGAGCGGTCTCCCTCCGCGCATCGCGCATGCGGGCATTCAAGGCCACGATCAGCTTGCGCATGACGGCGACCAAAGCAACTTTGCCTGTTTTGCCACGCGCACGTAGTCGAGTGTAGAAATTTCGGAATACCCGATCGTGACGGACCACGCTGGGCGCGGCCATCTACAGCACAGCGCGCACATTGGCGGCCCCCTATACGCTGCGTTTGCCACGCATGCTGCCGCTGTCGTGGGTGAGCGGCAGCTTAGTGGCGATCCAGTTGAACACGCGAACGTCCGGAGTTGGCCGGTCAGCGACGTTGTCCGACAGATGGGTGTTGTCGACCCAAAGCGGACATCGGAATGTTCGACCCGCATTTCCTGTCAGCAGATTCGTAATCCTGTCGTCGTCCGGACAGATAGGTAAATCAGCCGATTGTGGCGAGGTGGGCACCAGTTGTGTGCGATCGCGACAGGGTTACGAGTCTACTTGTCGCTTCACGGCACGGTTTCGAGCCGATACCGCAGTACCCCCGCCGAGGTGGAATTGCACCCCACTACTCAGTAGATAGGCCAACCCCTCGTCACTCTTGACTGGGTGCGTGTCTGCGGCGACGGACCCCTCCCGGACGCTCGCTGAGAAGCACATCTACCAGGACTTCTTCCCCGCACCGTAGGGGCCGGGGGCGGCTGAGTAAGAACGCATCCGTGGGCGGTCGCCTGGCGGACGCTGGAGCAGGCCGTTGCCGGGGGGCGGACCCGGCCGCGGCGGAGGTTTTCCGGCTTTTAAAAGGGGGCCCCGATTGGCTGACCAATGACCCGATCGTCGGGGCCTAGGGGACTTCCGGTTTTTCCGCTCGAGGCCCGACTGAAGGTATGCTCCTCCAGGGTTCGGGGCGCCGGCAAGGACTTCCGTTGTTTTTGCCGACGCTTCGACTGGGCACTAAACGATCCGCTGTTCGGGGCGTGGCGAAGGCTTCCGGTTTTTTCACCCACGCTTCGACTGGTGGGGAAATGACCCCATTGCGCGTTCGACGCTGGCCCGTGGCCTGCCGCGATCGCGTAAGGCACCAGATCGGATGGTCCGGTCATGCACTCAAAGAGGTCGGAAAGCCTGGAGGAAAGTAGCCGCATGAAAGCCGACCTAGAACCACCCGACAGCGAACGAGGGAAGCCGCCGCAGGGCCGACTACCCGAAGTGATAAGCCAAATCGACGCACTCGAAGCGCTCAGCCGCGATGAGCGACTGGCCCGCCTCAAGCAAGCGGCACGAAAGAAAGATCTGCGCGCCGAAGCGTTGCTGTATAGCGTATGTGCAGGCCACGACGCCGGAGACCTGGAGCTTTACTGGGCCGCGTTCGAGGCCTTGGTCAAAGCCACCATTCCGATGATCGCTGGCCGCATGCGCCGGTTGTACGGCATCTCCGATGAGGACCTGCTCGATCACCAGCAGCTGATCTTCGAGAGCGTGCTCAAGAGCGTAGAACGCAAAGATTCGGGCCTGGAGTACGGCATCCGACGCTTCTCCTCTTACCTAATGTTTCGTTCGATCGATGCCATGCGCTCGCGGCACCACCCCTGGGCGCGCAACCTCGAGCTGGCACTGGAAAAGGTCGATCAGAATTACGACAGCGAAGGCAAGCTGATCGCGCCTGACTGGGATCCGCCGGATCTGGAGTTCGAGCCCGAAGCCCGTGCTCTGGCTCACGAAGAGCTCGTGGCTCTCCAGCGCCGCCTGTCCGATCTGCCTAAAAAGGCCATCGACGCGTTCTTGCTCTGGCGCGTGCTGCAACGAACCCAACCCCAAATTGCACAGCAGCTGGGCGTCTCCGACCGCACCGTTCGCGAGTGGATCGGCAAGGTCGCCAAAGCGCTTGGTGAGAGGAAAGATCTATGAGTCACAAGAATATTCTCGACGGCGTCCTCGGCGCCTTCGCCGCGGCGGCAGACCGCCCGTCCAAGGCCCTGGTGGACGAATGGACCGAAAATTACCCGCAGTTCGAGAAGGAAATCGTCGACTTCGCCCTCGAATGGGTGGCGACGGTACTGGTCGGCAGCGAGCCGCTAGCCGCGGAGGAGGAAGACCACCTAGTCAGCAACACCATAAGCCACCTGCAGCGGGTGAGCCAAAATCAAGATCATGTCGCCGCCGCGCCGGCGCCGGTGCGATCGGCCGGCGCGACCCGCGACCAGATCCAGCGCGTAGAGGCGGCGTTTCGTGCGCGCGGACCCCAGGCCGCGTGGACGAAGATCCTGGGAATCGACGAGTCGATCCTGGCTCTGTTTGAGGAGCACATGATCTTGCCGCCGGTGCCTCAACGTCTGCTCAACGCCTTTTCGTCCGCGCTCAACGAAAGCGTGGAGGCCGTCGGCGCCTGGTTGTTTCAAAGCAACCGGCGAGTGGTCTTGGCGCGCTCGGCGGCCAAAGCACCCACGCGTACGCACTGGACGTTCAAGCAGGCCGTCGATAACTCCACACTGTCGGACGAAGCCAAGCAGCAATGGCTTCGTGAGACCGTCTAAAGCGTACCCGCCGTGGAAGCGTTCATTTCGGTTCGGCTCCAGGCGCAAGAGGTGCGCCAGCGCCTGCAGCAAAAAACAAGCTGTGGCCAGGCCGCCCATGATCTGCTGCAGGCGGCGATGGACGATGCCGAACTCACCGTCTTGCACGTGCCCGCCGACTACCCCTTGCTCGGGGGCGGCATGGGCGCGCTGCAACGCAAGAGTCAGCGCATCATCGTTTCCGCCGCGCTGGGCCCGGAAGCGAAGGTCTTCGTCCAAGCCCATGAGTTCGGTCATTGGGTGATCGAATCGCCCGCCGATCCAGTGCTGGTGAGCTTTGATGTCGACCCCGAAGGGCCTGAGCAGGCCACGCCCTTGGGCACCGGGCGCGTGGAAGGCTACAGCGCGCTGGAATTGCGCGAGCGCTATGCCAACGTGTTCGCGCGCGAATTCTTGTTGCCGGTCGACCTGGCCCGGCACCTCTTCGTCGAGCAGCAGTGGCCGGCCTCCAAGATCGCCAGCGAGCTTGGAATAGCGTCGGGCCTGGTCTACCAACAGCTGCAGTACGCCTTGCTGGTGCCCGATCCGCCGCCTGTGCAACCGGACAAACCGCTCGCGGGACTGGATCCGTCACAGCGCATCGCCGCCCATCACGTGGGCACGCCGGCGCTGGTGGAAGCCGGGCCGGGCACGGGCAAGACGCGCACGCTAATTGGGCGCATCGAGCATCTGCTTAAGGAGGACACCGATCCGCGTTCGATCTTGGCGCTGACCTTCTCCAACAAGGCGGCGCGCGAGATCAAAGATCGCATCGCACGCACTATCCCGGCCGCGAACGAGCTGTGGGCAGGGACCTTTCACGCCTTCGGCCTGGAATTGTTGCGCAAACACGCCGCCCAAGCGGGCCTGCCCGAGCCGGTGCGCGTGGTGGATCCGGCCGAAGCCCTCGAGCGCCTGGAAGCGGTGCTGCCCAGCCTAGAGCTGCACTACTACCTGCGCCTGAACGATCCACTCGCCCAGATCCAGCCGGTGCTGGGCGCGATCTCGCGCGCCAAGGATGAGCTGTGCACGCCGGCGCAATACGCCGCGTTGGCGGCGCGAATGGCCCAAGGCGCGCAAACCGATGCCGAACGCGAAGTGGCCGAGCGAGCCGACGAAGTATCGCGGGTTTATGCCCGCTACGAGTCGATGCTCGAAGAAGCGGGGGCGGTGGACTTCGGCGACCTGATCTGGCGCGCTATCCGTTTGCTGGAAGAGCACCCCGAGGTACTGGCCGAGGTCCGCGGCCAGTTCGCCCACGTGCTCGTGGACGAATACCAGGACGTCAACCGCGCCAGCTCGCGCCTGCTGAAGTTGCTTGCGGGCAAGGGTGAGCGCTTGTGGGTGGTCGGTGATGTGCGCCAGGCGATCTATCGATTCCGCGGCGCATCGCCGGGCAACATACGCCGGTTCACCACCGAATACCCAGGGACCGAGGTGTTGCCGCTGGAGTGCAACTACCGCTCCGGGCAACGCATCATCGATACCTATACGACCTTTGCCCGAAGCCTGGGCGATCCGGTCTGGCGCGCGGCCATGCAGCTCAAAGCCGATCGTGGGGAAGGCCATCGTCCCCAACTGCTGATCGCACCGGACCTGGATTCGGAAGTCAGTGCCATCGCGCAGGCGATCGGAGCCCACCGCCAGCAAGGCGTGGCCTACCGTGACCAGGCCATCATCGTGCGAACTCATACCCATGCCGCGCGCGTCGCCGTGCGTTTGCAGGCGTTGGGCGTACCGTCGATGTATTTGGGGGACATCTTCGAGCGCGCGGAAGTGCGCGATTTGCTGGCGCTGATTTCGTTCGTCGCCGAACCCAGCCGCGGTGCCTTGCTGCGGTTGGCGACCACCGGCGCCTACGGCATGCTCCTGGAGGACGTGCGCGCCTTCTTGCAGCACGCGCACGCGGCCCAGCGCATGCCGCTGGCGGCTTTGTCAGACCCCGCGGTCGTCGCCGCGTGCTCGCCGGCCGGGCGCGCGGCTCTGGAGCGCCTGCGCGATGACCTGGCCGGGGTGTCGTTCGAATCGACCGTCCCGCAAGTGCTCCATCACGTGCTGTTCGAGCGCCGCGCCCTAATCGATGCGCTCTTGGAAGGCGAGGGTAGCTCCGCCCAGCAGCGCCGCCTGGCTGTCTTCCAGCTGCTGCAGTTCGCCGCCGAACATTTTGATCCGCGCAAGGGCAACTCCAAGAAGAACCTGTTGCGCTGGATCCGCCGGCTGGAGCAATTCGGTGAGGAGCGAGCCCTTCGCGAATTGCCGGCGGCCGCCGCCTCGATCGATGCGGTGCGGCTGATGACAGTCCACGCGAGCAAGGGCCTGGAATTTCCGGTGGTGTACCTGCCTTACCTGGCCACCAGCCACTTTCCGCAGTCAGGCCGCTACGTCCCGTGCCCGCCGCCGACCGGCATGCTGCGCGCCGAGGATGTCAGCGACCGGTTCGAGGAAGAGAGCTTGTTCTACGTGGCGCTCTCGCGCGCACGCGATCATCTGCATCTGTCGCGAGCCCAGCGGCTGGGGGCACGCAATGCCTCCGAATCCAAGTTTCTGCCGGCCATCGCGGGGCATGTGACGCGCACCAACGCCCCCCAATGCGCGCCCTTGCCGATCGCCGAAGAGCTGCCCGCGCGCCCGGAGCTCAAGCTGGAGCCGTCGATCCACGAGGCACGCGAGCTGGACCAGTATGAGCGGTGTCCGCGCAAGTACGCCTACTCACGAAGCTTGGGTCTGCACGCCAGCGGGGACGATGACGGCTACGTACGCTTCCACCGCTCGGTCTACGCGGTCTTGTCGTGGGCGTTGCAGCAGCGGCAAACGCGCGAGGTGCCGCTGGAGGAGTACTGGCCTCAGCTCGAGCAGGTGTGGGCGACCCAAGGGCTGGGCGATCATCCGTTTTCGCCGCTCTACAGAGACTTCGCCGTGCGCTTGCTCACCAAGGCGCAAGAGCATCTACGCGCGCCCGGGGCGATCTCCCAGTCGGTGGAGATGGACGTTGGCGGCGTGCGCGTGCGCGTGGAGCTCGACCAGGCCGAACCGGGCAACGGTGGCCTGGTGCGCCGCTACAAGACTGGACGCCGCCCCAAGAAAGTGAAGGCGGAGCTGCCCGACACCTTGCGCCTGCTGGCCGGCCAGCAGCTCTACGGAAAGGGCGCCCGTTTGCAGATGCACTATCTGACCTCCGGCGACACCGTCGATCTGGAAATCACCGGCAAGCAGCTCGATGCCACCGTGGCCCAGGTGCGCACGATTGCCAACGCCATCGCGGCCGGCGATTTTCCGCCAAACATCGGCGATCAATGCCCGCGTTGCCCCTTCTTCTTTTTGTGCCCGGCGATTCCAGCGGTCGCGGTGGCTACCTGAACCGGGCGCGCCCGGCCGCTGGTTCTTCGCGACTTTCACAATCACCTTCCGGTTATTTCTCCTGCTACGCGACTAGCTGTTTGACGGCGTTGGAATTCCCCAACGACGTATGACACAGAAGGTGGTGTAGCGTGAAAAACATCAAGATCGTATTGCAGCGCGGGGGTACTGCGCAGGTGCTGGTCGGCGACGTGAACGGCCAGCAGACGGTAGGTGACGCGCTCAAGGCGCTGGGCGTCACCGACATCGGGCAGGACCTCATCCACGCCGAGGACCACGACGGTCCGGTCGACCTGAAGACGCCGGTGCAGGCGCTGGTTTCGGGCGAAGGCGAGGGCGGGCCGGCGGTGCTGCGCTTGCACCAGGGCCGCTGCCATCGCGTCAGCGTCAACGTCACGTTCAACGGGGTGACGAAGTCGCGCGACTTCCCGCCGGTGACGCGAGTGGGCCACGTGCATCAGTGGGCGACGCACAACGCCTTCGAGATGTCGCCGCGCGATGCGGCCGAGCACGTGCTCGAGCTCGAGGGTGGCGACGAGCGCCCCGACTCGGACACCCAGATCGGCACGCTGACCGATGGCACGCTGTGTGCGATGGCCTTCGACCTGGTGCCCTTCAAGCGGGTGGAGGGCTGACATGACGTCCTTGGATCAACAGGCCTTCGAGGCCGACGTCAACTCCGGGGCCTTCCTCAACGGCTCGCTTTCGGGCCGTTGGGGACTGGACTCGATTGCCTGGCCGCACGCACTGATCTGGGTGCGTGCCGGCGACGCCAGCCAGCTGCTGCTGCGCTTTGAGCTGACCAACTACCCGCGCAACGCACCCGCGGGCCAGCCGTGGGATGGCGAGTCCAACGCCGCCCTGTCGCCGTCGCGTTGGCCGCGCGGCCACGACCGGATCAACGCCGCCTTTAACCCGAACTGGAACGCCAGCGCGCTGTACATCCCCTGCGATCGCATCGCGATCCAGGGCCACGAGGTCTGGCGCCAGCAGCATCCGTCCATGCTGTGGGATCCGGCCGTGGGCATCCACCGTTACGTGCGGGTCGTGTCCGACCTGCTGGGGTCGCCTGACTATGTCCGCGCCCAGTGAACTTCGGATGCCGCGCCGGCTGTGGGACGGTCTGGTCGCGCAATTGCATGCGCGCACCGGCGGCGAGACACACGAATCGGGCGCCTTCCTGCTCGGGCAGATGACCGAGCACGGCCGTCGCGTCAGCGAAGTGCTGTACTTCGATGACCTGCACTCAGAGGTGCACGCCCGCGGCGTCGTGGACTTGCCCGCGGCGGCGTTTCGCCGTCTGTGGGCGATTGTGCGCGAGCGTGGCGTGCAGGTGGTGGGCGATATGCACGTGCACCCGCACAGCGCCCGACAAAGTCGCATCGATCGGCAGAACCCGCTGATCGCCATGCGCGGCCATGTCGCAATCATCTTGCCCAACTTCGCGCGGCCGCGAATCCGCCGCTGGTCAGTGGGGCTGTACGTCTACGAAGGGGACCACCAATGGCAGGCGGTAGGCGGGTGCGGCCACCGGTTCTTGGTGCTGGAGGATGACCATGAGTGAGTCGATGGAAGAACTGGGCGAGCGCCTGAGCCGCGTCCTCAAGATGGTTCTGGACACCGGCGAGGCGGCCTCCGAGGTTGACGCGCTGGAAATCTTTGCGCGCTATCGCATGCAGTTGGTCTTTGGTCCCGACCTGGGCGAGATGGCGCAGGCCGCCTTGCTCACGGCCGCCGCCACCGCGTTGCCGTGCCTGCTGGGCGGCGTGAGCTACCTGGGGCCCGAGCAGCCGCTGTGCGCGCGCTGGCGAGGGCACCCGGATGCGCCGACGCCTGCGGCCTTGGCCGCGACCCTAGAAGCCTTCGGTGTCACGCGCGCAAGCGCGCGGGATCCCCGGCTGCCTTGCCTGGTGATCGGACGGGCGCAAGCCGAGGGCTTTGGCGTGCGCGCCACCTTCGATGGCTGGACAGCCGCGGTGCTGCCGCTGGAAGAAGAGCCACTGGCCGAGCAGGGCAACTGCGCGGCCGCGGCCGTGCTCGCAGGCGCGACGGCAGTGAGCGAGATCTTCCAGTTCTTCCGCGGCACGCAGCCGCTGGCCTGCCATCGGCGCATCGGCTGGTCGTTGTGGGATCCCGCGGTGCCGTGGGCGGCCGCCGCGCCTGGTCCGGCGCTCACGGTGCTGCCGCAATCAGCATGGCTGGTGGGCCTGGGTAACTTGGGCCAGGCCTACCTCTGGACCTTGGGCCTGCTGCCCTACGGCGCCGATCCGTGCGAGCTAGTGCTGCAGGATTTCGATCAGGTTTCGCTCGCGAATAAGAGCACCTCTTTGCTAAGCCGCGAGATGGATATGGGACGCCGCAAGACGCGCATGGCGGCGGACTGGGCCGAGCACCGCGGCTTTCGCACGACGCTCATCGAACGACGTTTCGCCGCCGACTTCACCGTGGCCAGCGACGAGCCGGCCGTGGCGCTGATGGGCGTGGACAATCCGGCAGCGCGACGGCTGGTCGAGCAGGTGGGCTTTTCTCGGGTGATCGAAGCCGGCCTCGGACGCGGCCCCGGGGATTACCTCGGCATCACCGTGCACACGTTTCCGGCCTCGCGGCCGGCGCTGGATTGCTGGATGGACCCGGCAACCGTGCCGGGCGACGTGACTCCAGTCCCCTTCAACCAAGCGGCCTACCAGCAGCTGCTCGCCGACAGCGGCGATCGCTGCGGCGCACTGCGCTTGGCCGGGCGCAGCGTTGCCACGCCCTTCACTGGGGCGGCCGCGGGCGCGTTGGTGATCGGCGAGTTGCTGCGGCTTTGTCACGGCGGGGCGCGGGTGGAGTACACCGCGCTGCATCTGGCTCGGCCGCTTGAGCGCACGGTCGTGGCCGGGGTGCCGTGGCCGGTCAGCAACCCGGGGCTCGTCGCCCCCGCGCTGCCGGTGTAGGCGAGCCTGGAGCTAACGCAGCTGCTTGCACACGGCCGCGCCGGCGGGCGCGTGTTTCAGGACTGAACACGCTGCGGATGTCTGCTTTTGGCCGGTCACCGACGTTGGCCGACAGATGGTTGTTGTTGACCCCAATTGGACGTCTGCGATTTTCTGCTTTTTCGGAGATTGGCCATCCGACCCGACCCTCGCCTACGGCGAGGGCATGCGCATGCCTGATGCGTATAAGTCGGACAGCAACTCGGCGTCGAGCGCTTCGAACTCGGCCAAAGCGCGCGCCCGCGCGGCCGCATCGAGTTCAGGCTGCCGCCTCTCCGCCTCGTCTAGACGAGCGATGGTCCGATCAAGCGCAGACTTGGCACTTTGGTTAGAAGCAGTTAGCTTGTTGAGGAGCGCCCGTAGCGACTCGTCTCGATCTGTATTCGGCATACTCGTCGTCCTGCGCAGGTACGTCCGCAGTGTAGCTCAGGCGCTCTCGTCCACTTGAACGTCGCCATGAGCCACCTCCGGTTTCATCATCACATTTAAACTCGGTATCTGCGAAACCGGCAGCAGCCCAATCACGCGTAGGCGCCCCACTGCATCTGGCGTAGCAGGGTCGCCACGGTCTTCCGTCCGGAAGTGGAATTCATGTAACTTGCCGGCGTCCTACCGCCCAGTGCGGGAACGCGACGCTGCATCCAATTCGCCAACCAAGCGGAAGCGTCGAAGCCTTCCGGATTGCCGCTTTCGTCGATCATCTTCTGCGCCAGACGCACTAGCTTATCGAAGTCTTGCTGCTGGTAGGCGACCTCGGCCGTGGGATGTTTGGGCTGGATGAACCAGGTGCTTTCTGCCGGCAAGAGCTCGGCACCCCTGTTAGAGCACGACACGTCCCTCATGTCCGAGTCCTGCTTGCCGCCCAGCCAAGCGGCGAGCCAAACAAACCCGCACAGGAAGCCGGAAACGAGGCCAACAGCAGCATAGAAGTTCATGACTTTTTTTCCTTTACCTTCGGCATGGGTCCGTGTGAACCAAGGGTATCACCGTGAATTGACGAGGAAGGAGCCTTCTATGGGAATGTGCCGCGCCACTGGGTCAAGGGTTGGCGCCAGTGAAAAAAGGAGAAAGTGGTGCTCGCGTTCAACCCTCTCCGGCGGCGAGCACTACACGCCGCTCTACGTCATCTTTGGAGCGGCGCTGAAGACCGCATACGGAACCGGACCGGACTCGCCTTCGGGCGTGATGTTGCTCGATGAGGCATTTAAGGCGATGGACGCGCAGAACACGCGCGCTGCTGCCAAGTATCTCGGCGATCTCGGGATGCAATTGGTACTTGCTGCGTCGGAATCAGAGCAACCGAAACCCTTGAGTCGCCTGTCGCTGTATTACGACAACGTCAGGTATGGGTCGGGCACGGTTGAGCTTGTGCCGAGCACGGTGGGACAGAAGGCTCGCGATCTGCTCTCCGCAGATGATCATCTCCTTCATCCGGAGCTGGTCGAGCAAGAGATTCGCCGGCTGATCGACAGCAAAGGGGCTTCGTCATGATGCTGGCGGACTACATGCTGAGCCTGGTCCGGCGCCGCGGCGAAGGCGCGTTGGTAGGGGGCAGCGATCGCACCATTCGTGAGTCGTTCCGCAACGTAGATTCGCACTATTGGACGCTCACACTCGATTGGACGCTCACACTCGCTGAGCGTGATGCGTTGCATGCACGCAGGAAGGCGGCGGCGAGCGCCGGCGCGGTCGCGCTTGAATAGCCGCGCAAAGGCGGCGACGAGCGACCACTGAATGCTGTCCGACTGGTGGAGCTGGACCCGCTGGCCGTGTCCCTTGGAGTAACCACCCAAGCCACGAAAGTCAGCGGTGCACGGCGCGTCCTTCAGCACCACGCGGCAATCCACGCGTGCGTTGGCGAGCTGCTTGAGGCATCGGAGCTGCTTCGCACGCCGCACGGTTTCGAGCCGGCCCGCGCCGATGAATTCGAGGACGCGCTGCGTGTGCTGGATGCGCTGCACGGCGCGGGTGAAGATCAGATCGTCCGGGTGCTGAGCGTCCGGCTTTTCCACGACTCAAAGCGCATTAAGGCACTTGCCCGCCAACTGGATGTGCTGACCTCCGAAAGCCTCGAAGCGCCCAGCCGCGAGCGAGCCGAAGTGTTCGCGGAGATTGGCTTGGTCAAGGAGCCGTTGCCGATGTTGTTTGCCGGCCACGGAGAAATCACACTCGAACGTGGTGGAGGCGTGCGGATTGCCAAGCCTTATGTGGGCCTCGCCAGCAACGCGATCTGCGCGTATGTCGGCGACCCAAGGTGGGTGTTGTCCGTGGAGAACCTGACCACCTTCCATCATGCGGCAAAGGCCTTTGGCGGCGACCACGCCGGCCTGGTCGTCGGCGGCATGCCGTCACCGAGCTCGCGGCAGGCGTACCAATGCGTGCTTGACCGAGTGGATCCATCCGTGCCGATCTAACACTGGGGTGACATTGATCGCGGTGGATTCAGGATCGTCGCGAGAGCCAGCACTTGCATGCGGGCGGGCCGGGCGCTTCAGCCGTGGCAGATGGACGCGGCGGTGCTGAAAAGGGAATCTGTCAAGCCAGCACCGCGCGCGTGGGTAAGCGAGATGGCACGGTTTGCACGCCAAGCTGGCTGGCACGAATTGGCCGATCACATGGTCACCGGCACCTGCGAGCAGGAGGGGTTGGAAATCGTGCTCCCGAGACACGGCAGCGGTACCCGATTAATAGACACTCAGGGCTAATGCTTACCTTGACGCTGGGCGACCGAATTTGCCCGAATGCCGTGTAGCCGTTGCGGGCTTTGGATCAGTACGAGCGGCGGTCAGCGATGCGGTCAGCTACCCACTGATCGACTTCCGATCCGACCCAGGCGGAAGCCCTCGTTCCAATCTTCAGAGGTCGAGGAAACGAACCTGCTTGGATACGCCGGTAGATCGTTGCGGCGCTAAGCCCTGTTTGACGCCGCACGGCTGGGATTCTGCGCAGGTCTGTCGGGGTAACGATGAGATTCGTGGTGCTCATGGATTGTCCTCAGTTGAACGGCAAGCGGCCGGCGGAGTGCCCGGTTCTGGGGGCACTGCGTTCGTGCCAACGATGAATTACGCCGTTGCATGAGGCAGCATGCAATTACGCGTCCCAAACCGTACTCAGACGGCGGTAACAATGCAAGTATCTGATCATAAAGAGAAAAGACGACACGCATGCTACACATCCATGTAGTTGTCGCTTGGAAAGTTAGTAAAAAAGCGAGATAGCGTTTCCGCTTGGCGCGCAACGAATTACAAGCGACACCCACCCGTCCGACACGCATGAACAAGAAATAAACGAGCAGTTTGCTCCCGCGATCCGTGGCCCATGATCGTCTGCTGAGTAGCTGTGTAGACGATTGCCGGCGTCGTCGTGCCGCATCGGGCGAGGGATGTTCCTTCCGGCGAAAAGAGAACGACAATCGTGAGACAACGAACTTTCATACGAGGCGACGTTGAAGCAACTCCATGGAACAACTCAACAAGGAGATTGCACATGTTCAACGCTTCGTTAGTTAGGATGTTGCAATGGTTGCGCAGCCCTGCAGCACGGGAAGTGTTTGCCGACCTCGTCGCACGCCTATGCGTTGCATCCATCGTGGGTGCGGCATGGCTGTTCTACATCGGCGGCCCCCACGCACGAGTGGCCCCCGGGGCTCTGCTGGCCGTTGGCGCGATGTTTTTTATCGCCGGCTTAATCGCGACCCCGGAGGGCTAAGCCATGGGATTTTACGTAGGGATTTTTTCGATGGCAGCTCTCGCCGTCTTGGTTGCAGTGCTGATGCGCTGGCCAAAGCAGGACGACACGCCCGAACACCAAAGCCCCGCGAGCAAGCAGCGGAGACCCTAACGTTGCACGACAAAGCCACGGCCTTTCGGTCGTGGCCTTTTTTTTGGCGGCTGGTCCGCCGCGAGCACTCCATTACCGCGAGCTGGCCTGGAACGAAAAAGTCAGCAGGCCTGCAAGTCTCGGTTCAGACGCGTCGCTCACGCGCGTTCGCGCGGCCGGCGGGCGCGTGCGACGATTGTCTCGTCACGAAGGTCGTCTAGGTAGTCTGCCCACTGTTGCATCACGTTTCTCCGCTCGTCGTCAAAGCGGGTTCGGTCATAGGCTCCTGCGACTTCCCCTTTCTTCGCGTGCGCAAGTTGCGCTTCCAGTACATCTGGCAACACCCCCAGTCGTTCGCGCGCCAGCGTCCTGAGACTTGCACGCAAGCCATGTGGGGTCTGCTTGCCACGAAGCCCGGCTTCGCGCAGCGCTTTCGATAGCGCGTCACGGTGCAGGTGCGGGGTCTTCTGGCGAGCGAGGGGAGGGAACACATAATCCTTGCCGCCGGTGAACGCATGCATGTTGTCTAGCAGCGCGCGCACTTGGCGCGTGATTGGAACAATGTGCTGGTTACCCATCTTCATCTTCGCGGCTGGGATGATCCACTCGCAGCCATCGTTGGACAGTTCTTCCCATCGCATCGCAACCACAACACCGGGCCGCTGCCCGGTGTACGCACATGCAAACAGCGCCGCGCGCGTTACTTCGGAGGGGTAGGTTGCAATCAGCCGCAACACCTTCCCGAGCTCTGCAGGTAGCGTTGCAGCAGGGTAATGACCCTTCTCCAGAGCCGGCAAATTGTCCCGCAAGTTCAAGTCCAGCAGGCGGCCGTCTTCACGTGCGCCTTCTGTGATCGCCACGCGCACGATAGCCTGCGCAGCTTGTGCGACCTTGGGAGTGAGACTGGGGGAGTGCGCAGCCATGCCTCGCAGTACCTTGAGTACGTCGGCACTGGTGAGGTTGCGCACGCTGAGTTTGCCAAGCGTGGGTACGAGATAGGAGTCTACGCAAAGCTCCGCCTTGCGACGCGTTTCTTCAGCCCAACCTGGAGATTTGGTCGCGAGCCATTCGCGTGCAAAGTGCTCGAAAGTATCGTGGATGATCCGCTTGGCGTCTGCCCGCTGCGCCTTGCGATCCTCTGCAGGGTCGATGCCTGCAGCCAACTTCCTACGCGCAGCCTCACGCAAGGCGCGGGCGTCCTTGAGGCCTATCGTCGGGTAGGCGCCCAACGCGAGCCTGTTCTCTCGGCCATCTGGGCGCACGTATTTCAGGCGCCAGTGGAAGTGACCATTCCGGTTCAAAAGATGCAAGCCACCGCCATCCCATAGGGGGGAACTGTCGGGCTTGGCGTGGCGAATTTGAACTTCGGTGAGCGGCTTGGCGTGGCGCGGCACGATGACCTTCTTCCGTGTAGGGATACAATGGTTCCTTGTGGATAAGCAGACACCCCAAACGTCTCCCTACCTGTCTCCCTATCGAGTATGCGCTGCCATGAGTCGACCCGCAACGTCAGGCAACAAAAAACCCCGCAGCGATGCGGGGTTTCTGTGTTTCTTGCGACAGTATGAGATGTCTTGAAACTTGGAATTGGTGCCCGGGAGAGGACTCGAACCTCCACGGAGTTGCCCCCGCTAGCACCTGAAGCTAGTGCGTCTACCAATTCCGCCACCCGGGCAGGGATCACGGCGCTGTACCAGCAACGTGAGCCGCGT
>JBDSWR010000056.1:0-9669 GCA_039926605.1 Rhodanobacter sp.
CTCGCGCATCCAGTGGTCGTACTCGACGTCCGGAACCTGGGGGTCGTCGAGTACGTGATAGCAGTAGTTGGCCTGCTCGATCTGTTCCCGCAACGCGGCTGCACGCGTCATCGCTGCGGCTGGTATCAGGTGATCGGCCATGGCTTCTCCCGAAAACTACCCCCGCTACGGAACGCCAGCGGAATGTGGGCACCCGCTCAGCGGTGAAACTGTCCTGCCGCCTCCGGCTGAAAGCTGATTTCCAGGACGCGAAGGTGCCGTTTGCGACCGTCCGGCGTCGGCCAGTCGATCTTCTGCCCTTGCGCCAGACCAAGCAACGCGCTACCAACGGGAGCCATGATCGACACCGTGCCTGGCGCGCCGGCTGCGGATGGATACACCAGCGTCAGCGTGAGTTTCTCGCCACCGTCCTCGTCCTCGAACGTCACGGTCGAGTTCATGGTCACGATCTGCGCGGGCATCGCGGTCGGCTCCACCACCTCGGCACGATCCAGCTCGGCACGCAGCGCGGCCAAGTTCGCGGCATCTGCCGGCGCGGCGCGATCGAGCAACGCCTCAATGCGCTCGAGGTCGATACGGGAAAGGGTGATCGGTGGCTTGTTGCTCATGGCTTTTCCTGAGGGCGGCGGCATGTGCCGCACAAAAACACACGCCGGAACGTAACCGCCCCGGCGCGTTATGATGGTAACGCCGCTGCAACTGGCACGCTGCAGCCATGGCGCAACTCCACGTAACCGTGGGCGGATGCTCAACTACTGCACCGCTCCGCAACGGATACGATACCGCTCATCTTACCTGAACTGCGTGCCGATCCCCAAACCGCCTGCGGCGCGGCTCCGGCACGGCAACAATAGCGGACAGTTCACCGACGCGTGTGCTTCCCAATGCAATTTCCAGGGCGGATGTTCCAGACATCCGTGGCGTTGCTCACGCACTTGCTGGCCGTCTCCCGCACCGATCGCACCGTCACGGCCGCCCGTGGCGTCGCCGAGAGGTCGACCTGCATGTAGCATGCAACGATTGCTTGTTACGGCTGACCAGCGCCATATGCACAACGATATTCTGTTCACCCTGTTTGTTGTGTTCGTCGCCGCACAGGTCGGCGGCGAGATCGCGCAGCGGTTGAAACTGCCGGGCGTCGTCGGTGAGATCACCGCTGGCTGCGTGATCGGCCCGTCCCTGCTGGGTTGGATCAGTGTTGATCAGATCGTGCCGGGCACGCCACTGGACGTACTCGCCGAAATCGGCGTGGTCTTGCTGCTGTTTTCCGTTGGGCTGGAAACGCGGCTGGAGGACCTGAAAAAAGTCGGCACCATCGCGTTCCTGGTCGGCGTGATCGGCGTGATCGTGCCATTCGCGATGGGCAGCCTGTGGGCGCACGGCAATGGGTTCGACTGGGATCGCTCGATGTTTGTCGCCGCCGCATTCGTGGCCACCTCGGCAGGTATCACCGCACGCGTGCTGCAGGAACTGCACGCACTGCAACGCGTCGAGAGCAAGGTGATTCTTGGCGCGGCGGTCATCGATGATGTGCTCGCCATGCTGCTGCTTGGCGTCGTGGTGGCCATGCAGGGCGGCGGCAAACCCAGTCCGGCGCATCTGCTGCTGGTGGTCGGCGGCGCGATCGGCTTCATCGCAGTGTTTGGCTGGGGTGGCACGCGCGTGATGCGCTGGAACTCCACCTGGCTGGACAAGCCCAAAGGCGCGCACTCGCCGCTGATGATCGTGCTGGCGCTGTGCCTGGGCCTGGCATGGGTGTCCACATTGTTTGGACTGGCCGCGATCATCGGTGCGTTCCTGGCTGGCATGATCGCGTCGGAAACCCGCCAGCGTGAGTCGCTGGAGCAAAAGACCGCACCGCTGTTGGCGCTGCTGGTGCCGTTCTTCTTCGTCGTGACCGGCAGCAAGATCGACTTGCAGGAACTTGCCAGCGTCGACGCACTGTGGATGCTGGGCGTCGTCACCGCGATTGCCGTCATGTCCAAATTCATCGGCGGCTGGCTGGGGTCGATTGCACTGGGGCCGCACAGTGCGACGATCATCGGCGTCGGCATGGTGCCGCGCGGCGAAGTGGGCATTGTCGTGGCCACGCTCGGCTTGGCCGCCGGCGTGTTCAACAACCGCATTTACGCGATCATCGTCGCGATGTCCCTGCTCACCTCAGTCATCACGCCGCCCATACTTGCGTGGCTGCTCAAGCGGCCCGACGCGCGTTTGCAAGACAACAGCGACAGCGCGCCGCCCCCAGTCGATCCACACACCTGACGCCGACAGCGCGGCCACGAAGTCGGAAGGCGCTCTGCCGAACTGACGTCCACCCCGACTTCATCATGTCCTTATCGCCACCCTGCCGCACTGGAGGCACCACATGAACTTGACTCCAGCCGACGGCACAGCAGTGCCAACCAGCATCGACCCGTTGCTCACCCACAACCGCACCTTCGCGGAAATTGCCCTGGGCGACAGCGCCGTGCTTGAGCGCACGCTGAGCAGCGAAGACGCCGAAATGTTGGCCACGCTGTATGCCATCCAGCCGCACCACCCTGACCGCACACAACCCACAGCGGGCATCATCGGCCACGGCGTCTGGGGTGTGGCACTGATTTCAGCCGTGCTCGGCACGCGCCTGCCCGGTGCCGGCACGACCTGCATCGAGCAGACATTTCGTTTCCATGCGCCCGTGGCGGTGGGCGACACCTTGACCGTGCGCGTCGAGGTGATTGGCCGCGACCCGGTCTCACAGCACCTGCATTTCGCCTGCACCTGCACCAACCAACATGGCGCACTGGCGATTGACGGCAATGTGGAAGTGTTGGCGCCACCCCTGCGCATCGAATACCCGTGCACCAGCCTGCCGGAAGTACGCGCACTGGACAGCTACGGCCAGGCCCTGCTGGAGCGCGCTCGCGCGCTCGGGGTCATCCGCGTTGCGGTGGTGCATCCGTGTGACGCCACCAGCCTGGCAGCAGCGCTCGACGCACATCGCGCAGGCCTGATCACGCCAGTGCTGGTCGCGCCGCGCGCCAAGCTTGAAGACCTCGCGCGCAACGCCGCGATGGACCTGACTGACATCGAAATTGTCGATGTTCCGCATAGTCATGCCGCCGCCACCAAGGCGGTGGAGCTGGCGGCTGGCGGTCATGTCGACGCGCTGATGAAAGGCAGTCTGCACACGGATGAACTGATGACCGCCGTGGTCGCGACCGCGTCCGGTTTGCGCACGGCGCGGCGCATCTCACACTGCTACCTGATGCATACCGCGGCCTACCCGCGTCCGTTCATCATCACCGATGGCGCAATCAACATTGCGCCGACCCTCGAAACCAAGGCCGACATCGTGCGCAACGCGATCGACCTGGCGCACATCGTCGGCGTTTCAACGCCGCGCGTGGCGATCCTTGCCGCAGTGGAGACCATCAACCCGCGCATGCAGACCACGCTGGATGCAGCCGCGCTGTGCAAGATGGCCGATCGCGGCCAGATCGCCGGCGCGATACTGGACGGTCCGCTGGCGTTCGACAATGCAATCTCCGCGGCAGCAGCGCGCATCAAGGGCATCGTTTCGGACGTGGCCGGCAACGCCGACATCCTGCTGGTGCCGGACCTGGAAAGCGGCAACATGCTGGCCAAGCAGCTGGAGTTTCTCGGTACCGCGTCGATGGCGGCCGTGGTGGTGGGCGCCCGGGTGCCGATCGTGCTCACCAGTCGCGCGGATTCCCGCGAATCGCGCATTGCCTCATGTGCGCTGGCTTCCCTGATTGCCCACCACTACCGCGTCAGCCCGCCATGATCCAAGCCAGCGCCCGCGAACTCATCCTCGTCCTCAACTGCGGATCGTCGAGCATCAAGTTCGCGTTATTCGCCACCGGCGAAACTCCGCTGGCGCGCACCGCGGCCTGGAGCGGCAAGGTTGAAGGCATTACCAGCGCCACGCCGACGTTCAGCGCTGACGACATACCGGCCACGCCCCTGACGCTGGAACCCGACCGCCCGTACGCGGCCGCGCTAACTTACCTGCGCGAGTGCATCCTTGGCCGTTTGGATGGCCGGCGCATCGTGGCAGTTGGCCATCGCGTCGTGCACGGTGGCAGCAAATATTTTGCGCCAGTGCGCGTCGATGCCGCCGTGCTCGCCGACCTGAAAAGTTACATTCCGCTGGCCCCCCTCCACCAACCCTTCGCGCTGGAAGCGATCGCCGCGCTGCTGACCGCGCAGCCGGAACTGCCACAAATCGCGTGCTTCGACACGGCGTTTCACCAAACCATGCCGACCGTGGAAAAGATGCTGCCCTTGCCGCGCTCGGCATGGGATGAAGGGTTGCGCCGCTATGGATTTCACGGCCTGTCCTACGCGTATCTGGCGCAAGTGCTGGGCGAGCGCCACGCCGACGTCGCACACGGTCGTATCATCGTCGCCCATCTCGGCAGCGGCGCCAGCCTGTGTGCCATGCATGACTTGCACAGCGTCGCTACCTCCATGGGCTTCTCCGCGCTGGACGGCCTGATGATGGGCACCCGTTGCGGCGCGCTGGACCCGGGTGCCGTGATTTACCTGATGGAAATCCGCAAGCTGTCGCTGGAGCAAGTCGCACGCATGCTGTACCACGAGTCCGGCCTGCTCGGCGTATCGGGCCTGTCCTCCGATCCGCGGGTGCTGTTGCAGCACGAGGACACACTGCCCGTGCGCGAAGCACTGGCGCTGTACGTGCGCAGCATCGTGCGTCAGGTCGGGGCGCTGACCGCGGCGCTGAACGGGCTGGAGCTGCTCGCGTTCACTGCCGGCATCGGCGAACACAACGCAGCCATCCGCGAACGCGTCTGCGCCGGGTTGGGCTTCCTCGGCATCACCATCGACCCGGAAGCGAACGCCGCCAACGCGTCGGTGATTTCCACCGCATCAAGCAAGGTGCGCGTGGTGGTGGAACCCACCAATGAGGAATGGATTGCTGCGAGTGCGGCGGCGAAGTTTCTCGCCTGACCCCGCAGGCACGTCCCCGCTATCCTGGCTCACGAAACAAACGGGACGGAGGTAATTAAGTCGATTTAAATCCCTCCGTCCCCTTATCTTCTGATTCAAATCCCTCCGTCCCCTTATCTGGAAAGTCCGCCCCGCAGGGCGACGAGTGGTCAGAAGCTGGCTGTCACGCGCGCGTACCAGAACGCGCCGTTGAAACCGAACGGCGAAGTGATTGCGTACTTGACGCCGAGGAATTGCAGCGTGCCGTTTTGCTCCTTGCCGGGATAGGTGTTGAAGACATTGTTGCCACCGACAGCCACCGTGAAGACGTCGTTGAACTTGTACCGTGCCTCCAGGTCGAGCAGCGTCTTGCCGCTGTAGTGATCCACGTCGGCGGGCGGGTTGTTGCTGCCGAACAGGCCGACCGTGGTGCTCCAGCCGCCGTAACGGTTGATCCGCGCGATGGCGTCGAATCCGTGCAGTCCGTAGTCGAAGCTGAGCACCGATCGGTTCTTGGGCAACGCGTTTTCGAGGTCGTACACGAAGTCGTTGTTGAGCGTGCCCGGCTTGACCTTGTCCACGCGCTGCGTATTGCGGTTATGGCGGAAGTCGACGTTGAGCGTGCCATTGCCAAGCTGGTGCCTGGTGTCGATCACGAGATCGATGCCGTGTATGTCGGACCCGAACGCATTGCCGAAATAGCTGGCGGAACTGCCCAGCAGCAGCTGCGCGTTCGGGTAGCTGTCGGCGGTGAGCTGGTCGACGGTGGCCTGGGTCACGCTATTGTTGACCAGGCCGATGCGATCGTGGATCTTGATCCGGTAGTAGTCCAGGGTCGCCGTCAGGCTCTCCGCCGGCGTCCACACGGCGCCAACGGACAGGCTCTTCGACGTCTCAGTCTGCAGCGGCGTTGAACCGAGCGCGCGCGCCACCGGGTTGTTGACCGGATAGGTGCCGCTGGGAATCAGGCCGCCCTGGGCGTTCGCGGTGGTGGTGACATTCAGGGTGTTTGCCTGGCCGGGGGTCGGTGTGCGGAAGCCGGTGTTGAACGTACCGCGCAGTGCGAACGCGTTGGTGAACGCGTAGCGGCTGGAAAGCTTGTACACCACCTTGGAGCCGTAGCCGTTCGCACGCTCGTAGCGCACCGCGGCCGCGCCCGACCAGTTGTCGGTGAGGTTCGTCTCGGCGTCGACGTAGGCGGAAGTGCTGTTCTGCGTGAACCGCCCGGCCGCCTCGACCGGAAAGCCCTGGAAAGCGTCTGACCCTACACCGAACACCGACGCGGTCGGCCCCACCTCGATGGAACCGGCGTCACCCTGACGGATGATGTAGGTTTCCTGGCGCCACTGCGCGCCGAACGCAATGGTGAGCGGCGAGTCGTTGAACGAACGGACGAAATCCGCACCAGCGCCTTGCTCGCGCTGGGTCAGCTTGCCGGGGTGGAAGTTCGTGGGCGAAAGGCTGCCCAGGCTCGGGTTGATCGAACCCTGCAGCTGGTACTCGACCTTGTTGCTGCCGTTGCGGTAGTGCAGGTTCCACTGCAGGTTGCTCTGCCCGCCGCCACGCACGCCGCCGACCAGCTGGTGATCGGTGATGTGCGCGCCGAATAGCGGGCTGTAGCCACCAGGGAACTGCGTGTAGATTGGGTTCAGCAGTGCCCAGCCGCTTGGGCTCGCAGCGTCGGCAGTCAGGTAGTTTGCCGGGTTGCCGCCGCCGGTCACGATGTTGTCCACCAACGATTGCGGCGCGTTTGCCGGCGTCAGGCTGCCGTCGGCGTAGCTGACCAAAGTGGAGCGACCGCTGATACCGAACTGCGCAGGCAACACCGGGTTTCGATAGAAGAAACTGGACAGGACCTTCTTGTCCATGTAGGTGCCATAGCCGTAAAGCTGCACGTCGCCAGTGAGCGGCAGGCCCGCATTGACGAACAGCTTGTTCGTCTTGGTCTCGGGGTCGCCCCACCGCTGGCCGAGGCCGTCGTAGGGCACCAGGTTGGCACCGACGGCCGCCGCGACTGCCGCGGCGTTCTGTTGCGGAACGCCACGCGAGGTGGGCTTGGTAGTTTCGCGCTCGGCGCTCACGTGCACGAAACCATCGGCGCCGAGCGGGATTCCCGCGTCGGCATCATAGCGACGCAGGTCGCCGTCGCCCTTGCCGTACTGGCCCACCTGCGCGCTGACCGTCACGCCCGTGGGCGCCTTCTTGAGGATGACATTGACCACACCGGCGATCGCATCCGAGCCGTACAGCACAGAGGCGCCATCGCGCAGCACTTCGACGCGCTCAATTGCGTTGGACGGAAAGACCGAAAAATCAACCGCCTGCGCGCCCTGGTTGAAGGTCCCGAGCGGATCGAGCTGCAGGTTGACCAGTGCCGAGCGATGGAAACGCACGCCGTCGACCAGCACCAAGGTCTGGTCGGGCGACAGGTTGCGCAGCGACACCGGCCGCACGAACGATGTACCGTCGGCAATGGGATAGCGCTGGGTGGTCAACGACGGTACGATGTTGGTCAGTGTGTCGGTGAGGTCCGCCGAGGGCTGGTTCGCGAGCTGGCTGCCGCTGAATGTGTCGATCGGCGAAATCGATGCGGTCGGCGACAGGCCGGCCCGGTGCGTACCGGTCACCACGACCTCCCGCAGGGTAGTGGTCGACTTGTCCTGCCCCACTTCGGGGGGTTCCTGCGTTCCGCTCGCCTGGCTTGCCGTGGCCTGCCCGCTGTCCGGCGCTCCCGGGTTCTGTGCCTGCGCCGAAAACGCGACCAGTGTGGCGGCCGCAAGCGCCGCGCGCACCGCACGCAAGAGCACCACGTTGATACCTGCACGGTTGTGCATCTTTACTCCCCCTTGAATTAGCCCCATAGGTACAGTACCAGAACCTACTCCTGTCCGCTCCGCAGGAAAAGGCCGGCGGAGAGACTGCATATATGGAGCCACCCTGCTGGCGACAGCCTCGCCATTTGCGGCGCACTCGTCCACCGTATGGTGATCAAGCAAGACCCGTCGCCGCGCCGACATCCTGGACACGCCAGCGCCAGTCTCTTCGCCAGTACTGGCGACGGGAGTTGGGACATCGAGCGATGCGGCTTAATTACCTCCGTCCCCTTATCCGACAAGTGGTTGCATGTCCGGCTGAGTGAGGGTGCCTGCGTGCTATGTGAGCCAGGTGCGGCGCAAAGCCAGCCGAGCCAGAAGGACCAAGCCAATGCCAAGAACGAATACGGAGCTCTGTAGCACGATGGGAACGGTTTCCATCGGCCCCGCCACCCGGGAGACCAAAATCAAACCGGCATCTTGCACCACGATGCCGAGCAGCGACGCGTATAGAACGATGAGCGCCCAGCGCTTGCGAAGCAACAAGCCAACACAACCGAGCACGCCGCCGACCACTGCGAGAAGACTTGCAAAGACAGACCAGACGGGTCGTGCGTGGTAGAAGGCCTGCTGCGATGGCGGCAAGGCCTCGATATCCGTTGCAGATAGCTGAAGATCGCCCACGACCGCGGCGAGGCCAGCAAGGTTCCAAAGTAGAGCGACGGCCGCAAGCACGATAAACCAGATTGGGCGTTTTGACATGAGCTGAGACTCCCGGTGGTGGGCGGTCGGAAGACTAACGCCGAAGCTCAGCGAAAGCGTGCGCATGGTTGGGCTCCACCTGCGCAACCAGCGAGACAGGATGAGAGCGTGCTGAATGCGGCCCTTTTCGAAAGCTGGAGAGATTGTGCCAACACAAGTGACGGAACCCAGTCTGGAAAGGGCTCGGATTTGACGATATGGCGGCCAGACTCTGTGTGTTTTTCGATCAGACGAGTGAGCTGTTCGGGCTGAAAATGATCGGCGCTGCGAACCAATGCTGGCCAAAGACTGCAATGCACATAGGTTACTTTGCCGGAAACGAGCCGACAGACAAGAACTTCCTTGGAAGCACGAACAGCGCGAGTCACGCGGAAGATTTCTTTGCCGCGCGGATGCGACCACCAACTACCGCTGATTGCGCCGCCCGCAATAACACATACAAGGGAGGGGGCGGCGCCGCCAGCGGCCTCCAGCACGACGCCGTGCTGGCTGATAAACGCGATGGCTTCGCGAGGGGTCAACGGCAGGCCTTCCGGTGCAGCCCAACAATTGAAGATACGGACCCGCAGGTCCGGTCGCGCGTCTTCCGCCACATGCGATTAGTGGTCGTCCAACCACGTGTTGTCGCAGCAGCTTCGCAATGATCGGTCCGGCCAGTTATAAGTAGCATATGCGCGTCAAGCTGACGAGGGAATCTGGATTGCGCGCTGCCTGCGACGCCACCGAAGCAAGCATCGAACGGCTGCTATTCGTCAGCCTGACCGAGGCCGCGAACGCCAACTCGTGCCCGGTTGCTGCCGTTGCCTGTACGCCCAACGCATGGGGCCTGCCTAGCTCCAAGCTCAAGGTGACTCGGGTTTGCATCGCCGCTGCTGGTCCGACATTGCAGGTCCGTCGCGCCTGCACTTGATCGCAAATTGGTGGCGGATCGAGTCAATCATCCAGTCGCGACGCGCCAGGAAATCCGCGAGATCGGTGCAAGTATGGGTGACCGCAAGGCCAGATAGCATGAAGCCCTGTATAAACAGGGCTTCATGTCGCAGAACTGGCGGAGAGGGTGGGATTCGAACCCACGGTAGGCTTGCACCTACGGCAGTTTTCAAGACTGCTACCTTAAACCACTCGGTCACCTCTCCAT
>JBDSWR010000057.1:0-12800 GCA_039926605.1 Rhodanobacter sp.
AGGCGACAACCTGGTCGCGATCCGGATAGCGTGGATAGCTGCGCGGCATGGGCAGGCCAGGCAGGGAAGAATGGCTGCGGTCGGTGTGCAGGTGCAGGCGGTCGTAATGGCGTCGCCAGACCGCGCACACTGTATCGGCCTTTTCGAAGATCGTCGCCTGCAGTCCAATGCGGGACAAGGCCGCGGCGCAAGCCAGTCCCGCCGGCCCAGCGCCGATGACAATCGAATTTTTGCGCGCCATGGGACGACTCCGTGGCAGGGCTTCCGCGGGACAACTTCGGTGACCGGGAGGCGGTCAGGCGAGTCATTGTGCGCTCTTTCAAGGCGCGTGATCGAACGCGACTTTGACCCGCACTGACGGCTTCACGAGCATGCCCTTGAACACGTCCAGCAGCACCTTGCTGGATAGGTGGGTGTTGAGTACGCCGCACGCCTGGCCATCCTTGAGCACGCCGAGAAACGCACCCATCAGCTCCGGGCTTTCGTGGAAGTGGATGTTGCGATGGCGCGAGGCGGGAGTCGCGGTGACCAGCAGCACCATCTGCGCCGGATGCTTGTCGATGTAGTCCGTGAACACCCAGCAGGTCTTGCGCAGGCGCTCGCGCGAACCGTCGATACCTTGCATTTGGTGGATCACCCGGTCGGCAAGACGCACCAGCATCACGTCGAGCATCGCGTAGACCGGTACCTCCTTGCTGCCGAAGTATTTGTGTATGGTCTGCAGCGCCCCTTTGGCCGAGCTGCCCCTTCCTGCAGCGCCCCTCATGGAAATCGCGCGTTGAAAACAGGTGCAGCACCGCCTTCTCAATGCGGTCAAGGGTGTCGGCGCGCATGCTGCGGAGGATATCGCTGCGGTCGGATGGCGGAGGCGGGATCTCGCGTGGCTACGGTCCTGGCTCTGAGCGTCTCTCCGGACAGGGGCGTTTCCGCTTTGGAAAGCGGTATTACCAAATAGCCGTGGAATAGCCACCATCCGGCTCAAAGACTTGCCTTCCATCGGTGGGATGCACACTATCGGGAAGCAACAATTCATCGTTTGCGGGTCGCTGGCCCCGTCAGCCAGCAATCACCAGCATTTCTTATCAGCTTGGTAATTCAAATTACCGATATTTTCGGGAAAGCTGCCCGTCGGTTCCGCCGAACCGGCATTGAGGAGACACGCCTTGGCCATACAGAATTTCCCCGCCGTCTGGATGACGGACGAGCACCGGATGCTGCAGGAATCCGCCGCCCGCTTCTTCAAGGAGCAGTGGGTGCCGAAGGACATGGCTTGGCGTGAGGCCGGCATGATGGATCGCGAGGCGTGGGATCAGGCTGGCGCGAATGGCTTCCTGTGTGCTTCGGTGCCGGAGCAATACGGCGGTGCGGGCGGCGACTTTGGCCATGAGGCGGCTCTGCTGTATGCGCAGGGCGCGGCCGGGCTTGGCGGCTTTGGCGGCTCAGTGCATTCGGGCATCGTGGCGCAATACATCCTGCACTGCGGTACCGAAGCGCAGAAACAGCGCTGGTTGCCGCGGATGGCCACCGGCGAACTGATCGCTGCCATCGCCATGACCGAGCCGGGAACCGGTTCGGATTTGCAGAGCCTGCGCGCGCTGGCGATGCGCGAAGGCGATCACTATCGGCTCAACGGCAGCAAGACGTTCATCAGCAACGGCCAGCTCTGCAATCTGGTTTTGGTCGCGTGCAAGACCGACAAGGAGCAGGGTGCGCAAGGCATCTCGCTACTAGTGGTGGAAACCGACGGCGCCGAGGGTTTTCGTCGTGGGCGCAATCTGGAGAAGATCGGCATGGAGGCGCAGGACACCTCCGAGCTGTTCTTCGACGACGTGCCGGTGCCCACGGACAACCTGCTCGGCGGCCAGGAAGGCCAGGGCTTCTACCAGATGATGCGCGAGCTGCCGCAGGAGCGCCTGATCGTGGCGGTGGGTGGCGTCGCTGCGATGGAACAGGCGATGCTGGTCACGCTGGCGTATACCAAGGAGCGCACGGCGTTCGGCAAGCCGATTTTCGCGTTCCAGAACACCCGCTTCAAGCTGGCCGAATGCCAGGCGTTGTTGCTGGCTTCGCGGGCGCTGGTCGATGCGGCCATGGTCGCCCACCTGAAGGGTGAGTTGGGTATCGACCGCGCGGCGCTGATCAAGTACTGGATCACTGACAACCAGTGCAAGCTGATCGACGAATGCCTGCAACTGTTTGGCGGCTACGGCTACATGAAGGAATACCCGATCGCGCGCCTGTGGGCTGACGCACGCGTACAACGCATCTACGGCGGCACCAACGAAATCATGAAGGAACTGGCATCCCGCTTCCTCTGATGTACTGCCGCTTCCCGCACACTCCATTGATTCCCAGTTGAGGATTTCCCATGACCGAGGCCTATATCTACGACGCCGTGCGCACCCCGCGCGGCAAAGGCAAGAAAGACGGCAGCCTGCACCAGGCCACGCCGGTATGGCTGTTGCGCACATTGCTGCAGGAACTGCAGCGCCGCAACAGCCTGGACACCGGCCTCGTCGACGACGTCGTGCTGGGCTGTGTCACGCCGATCGGGGAGCAGGGCGCGGATATCGCCCGCACTGCGGTGCTCGACGCCGGCTGGGCGGAAAGTGTGGCTGGCGTGACGCTGTCACGTTACTGCGGCTCGGGCTTGGAGGCTACGAACATGGCCGCGGCCAAGATCGCCGCCGGCATGGAAGACATGGTGGTCGCCGGTGGTGTTGAATCGATGAGCCGCTGGGCAATGGGCAGCGATGGCGGCGCCTGGGTGATGGATCCGCGCGTCAACAGCGCGCTGGGGTTCGTGCCGCAAGGCATCAGCGCTGACCTGATCGCGACAATCGAGGGCTTCAGCCGGCAGGATCTGGACGCGTTTGCCGCCGAATCGCATCGGCGCGCCGCGCTGGCCTGGGAAGAAGGGCGTTTCAACAAGTCCATTGTCGCGGTGAAGGATCTCAACGGCATGATCTTGCTGGCCCGTGACGAGACGATCCGTCCCGGCAGCTCGGTCGAATCGCTGGCCAAGCTCAAGCCTTCGTTCGAACAGCAGGGCCAGATGGGTTTCGATGCCACCGCGCTGGCGAAATACACCACGGTCGAGAAAATTCATCACGTCCACCATGCCGGCAACTCGTCAGGCATCGTTGACGGCGCCGCGCTGCTGCTGCTGGGCAGCAAGGAAGCGGGCATCCGCGCCGGCCTGAAGCCACGCGCCCGCGTGCGCATGGCCGCGGTGGTTGGATCGGAACCCACGATCATGCTGACCGGTCCCACCGCCGCATGCCGCAAGGCGCTGGGCAAGCTAGGGATGAGTCCGGCCGACATCGATCTGTGGGAAATCAACGAGGCGTTCGCCACCGTGCCAATGAAAACGGCGCGCGATCTGGGCGTGTCGCTGGATCGGGTCAACGTCAATGGCGGCGCCATTGCCCTCGGTCACCCGCTTGGCGCCACCGGCGCGGCGATCCTCGGCACAGCGCTGGATGAACTTGAGCGCCGCGATCAGACCACCGCGCTGGCCAGTTTGTGCATCGGCGCCGGCATGGGCATCGCCACCATCATCGAACGCGTTTGAGGAGCGCCACGCCATGACCACAGATAACACTGTCACCCTCGAGATCGACGCCGACGGCATCGGCCTGGCCACGTTCGACCAGCCGGGGCGCGCCATGAACGTGCTCAATCCCAGCTTGGTCGAGCCGTTCACCACCATCGTCGAGCGACTGGAGCAGGAAGAAGGTATCAAGGGCCTCGTGCTCGCTTCGGGCAAGTCGACCTTCATCGTCGGCGCCGACATTGATCAGCTCACCGCGATCACCACCGCCGAGGAGGCCTTCACACTGTGCGAAGACCTGAAGGCGCTGCTGCGCCGCATCGAGAAATGCGGCAAGCCGGTGGTGGCGGCACTCAACGGCACCGCGCTGGGCGGCGGCCTGGAAGTGGCGCTGGCCTGCCATGCGCGTTTCGCGCTGGACGATCCCGCGCTCAAGCTGGGCCTGCCCGAAGTCAAACTGGGCCTGCTGCCCGGCGGTGGCGGTACCCAGCGGCTGCCGCGCATGATCGGTATCCAGAAGAGTTTCGAACTGATTACCCAGGGCACCGATCTGCGCCCCGCCGAGGCCAAGGATCTGGGCCTGGTCAATGACCTTGCTGCCGACCCCGAGGAGCTGCTACAGAAATCGCGCGCGTGGTGTCTGGCCAATCCGCATTCGGTGCAGCCGTGGGACAAGCCGGGCTTTCGTATCCCGGGTGGCGACAGCAAGCATCCTGGCGTGGTCCAGTTGCTGGCGATTGCACCCTCCATCGCCAACGCCAAGGCGCAGGGCAACTACCCCGCGATCGGCCACATCATGTCCTGCCTGTTCGAGGGCGGCCTGCTTGATTTCGATAACGCCTGCCAAGTGGAGTCGCGCTACTTCGCCGCCTGTGTGGTTTCGCAGGAATCGAAGAACCTGATCGGCACGCTCTGGCATCAGCTCAACGCGATCAAGAAGGGGCAGTCGCGCCCGGCCGGTGTGGCGCCGCGCAAGGTTGGCAAAGTCGGCGTCCTCGGCGCCGGGATGATGGGCGCGGGCATCGCCTACGTATCGGCCAAAGCCGGCATCGACGTGATTTTGCTGGATACCGCGATGGAAAACGCGGAGAAGGGCAAGGCGTATTCGCAAGGCCTGCTGGACAAGGCCATCTCGCGCGGCAAGAGTACGCCGGCCAAGCGCGATGTCCTGCTGGCCAGGATCACCCCGACCACACGTTACGAAGACCTGCGAGGCTGCGACCTGGTGATCGAGGCGGTGTTCGAAAACCGCGAGGTCAAGGCCGCGTGCACGCGCCAAGCCGAGGCTGTGATAGCCGCCGATGTGGTGTTTGCCTCCAACACCTCGACGCTGCCGATTACCGGTCTGGCCAAGGCCAGCGTGCGGCCGAAAAATTTCATCGGCCTGCATTTCTTTTCGCCGGTGGACAAGATGCCGCTGGTGGAGATCATCGTCGGCGAGCAGACCGCCGACGACACCCTCGCGCGCGGCTTCGACTACGTGCTGCAGATTGGCAAGACCCCGATTGTGGTCAACGACAGCCGTGGCTTCTACACCTCGCGCGTGTTTGCCACCTACGTGATGGAAGGGTTGGCGATGCTCGGCGAAGGCGTGCATCCGCGCTCGATCGAAGCGGCCGGGATCAAGGCCGGCATGCCGATGCCGCCGCTGGCACTGCAGGACGAAGTGTCGCTGAGCCTGTCGCTGCATGTCGCTGACCAGACCCGCAAGGACCTGGCCGCCGAAGGCAAGCCGCTGCCCGAGCATCCGGGCGAGCCGGTGTTGCGCATGATCGGCGGTACCCATGAGCGCCTGGGCAGGAAAACTGGCAAGGGTCTGTACGACTACAACGGTCGGGAGAAGAGCTTGTGGGCGGAACTGACCAAGCTGTATCCAACCGCACCCGAGCAGCCCGCGCAGCAGGAGCTGATCGACCGCCTGATGTATGTGCAGGCCAACGAAGCCGCCCGCTGCCTCGAGGAAAACGTGGTGCGTTCGGTCGCCGACGGCAACATCGGTTCGATCTTCGGCTGGGGCTTCGCGCCGTTCCACGGTGGCGCACTGCAGTTCATCAACGCGATGGGCGCGCCGCGATTTGTCGAGCGGTCGCGCGAGCTGGCCGAACGCTACGGCACGCGCTTTGCGCCGGCTGACATCGTGGTGCAGCAGGCGGCCACTGGTGGGCGCTTCGAGGACCGGGCGTGAACGACAAGCACGACCCGATGTCCGGCCTGCTCGCAGGCCTGCGCGTAGTCGATCTGTCGCGCAATCTGCCGGGACCGTTTTGCACACGGATGCTGGCCGATCTCGGTGCCGACATCATCAAGGTCGAACCTCCGGAAGGCGATCCGACCCGTCCACTCGGCCCGTTGTTCGAGGCGTTGAACCACGGCAAGGACAGTCGATATCTGGATTTTCGCCACGCCGCCGACCTCGATCAACTGCGCAATTGGCTGGTGGACGCAGACGTCATGGTCGACAGCTTTCGTCCGGGCATCCTGGCGTCGATGGGGCTGGATTTTGAGCGGCTCAAGACGATCAACCCGAAACTGGTGATGGTGTCGATCACCGGCTATGGCCAGCACGGCGACTGGGCGCAACGTGCCGGCCACGATCTGAACTTCATGGCCATGTCCGGCGCACTCGACCAGATGCGCGCATCGACCGGCGAGTTGCCCCTGTCCAACGTGCAATGGGGCGACATGGCTGGCGGCAGTTCAATGGCCTGCATCGCGATTCTTGCTGCGGTGTTCGACTCGGCGCGGCGCGGTAGCGGCCGCCACATCGATATCAGCATGACCCACGGCGTGCATGCGCACCTGCTGCTGCCCAAGGCCACCTCGACCTTGTCTGCGCCGATGCTGGGTCGTTCGCCCGGCGCTGGTGAGGATCTGCTCAATGGCGGCTTGCCGTGCTACAACCTGTACCCCACCGCGGACGGTCGCCATCTGGCAGTGGCTGCCCTCGAATTCAAGTTCTGGAAAGCAGCCTGCGCCGTGTTCGAACGACCGGACTGGATCGAGCGGCATTGGCAGCGCGGCCAGATGCCTGGCACCGAACCGAACAATACCCTGCGCGCCGAAGTCGCTGCACTTATTGCGACGCAACCGCTGGCGGTCTGGGCCGAACGTTTTGAAACTGCCGATGCCTGCGTCACGCCGGTGCTGACCTTGCCCGAGGCCGAGGCCCATCCGCTGTTTGCCGCCGGATTTCGCGAACAACCCTGGGCTGCCGTCTGACCGTTTCATCTGCATGGAGAAACCCACGCCATGCGCGCACTCGAGTTGCTGCACTAGCTGCCACACGCGAGCGACCCGCAGACCACCGCCGGGTTTGACCGCACCATCCAGTTCAACATGAGCCGGCCCGCGTTGTGGCTGCAAGCGATCGTCACTCGCCAATGTTTTGATTCTCGCCGTCAGCGGGTAACCAGGCGGTAGGCCGAACCTCGCTTGGCAGCCCGAGCGTCGCCCGCTCGTGGGAATACCACTCCAGCGCACACTCACCTCGACACGGCACGGCACAAGGTGATGTTCGCCTCACTGACAAGTAATCGATACCGACGCTGGCACGTCGACGTACTATTCGTGAGCTTGCATAACAGGCACTCGTGACACGCCCACGAACAGGACCTTGGTATGAAAGGCTTCGCCAACTTCAACTTCAGCGGCCGTCCTTGCGATGCCCTTGCGTTACGTTGCGACAGGGCGGTAAATAAAGACGCAGCGAGTTCCCGACGCGTTCTCGCCGGTGCGGCGGAGTAGCCATATGATGACGGATACCACGTCCGCGGCCGCACGAGCGATGCCGCGGCTCTGGAACAAGGACTTCACGCTGGCGAGTTTCGCGTTTCTCGTGGTAATGATCGGCACTACACTGCCGACCTCGCTCTACCCGCTGTACCAGCACCAATTCGCACTTTCCGAGATGATGATCACCGTCATCTACGGCGTATACGCTATCGGTACCGTTGCTGCCCTCATCCTTGCCGGGAGTTGGTCTGACCAACTGGGGCGGCGAATCATCATGTTCGCAGCGCTGGCCTTTTCCGCGGCCAGCGGTGTCATATTTCTGTTCGACTCAAGCCTGTCTTTACTTCTGCTGGGGCGCGTCCTTTCGGGTATCTCGGCGGGCCTCGCAACTGGCACAGCCACAGTCATGGTGATCGAGCTTGCGCCGGACAACCGGCGCGGTATGGCAACACTGATTGCAACGGCCGTCAATATGGGTGGGCTTGGCCTTGGCCCACTGCTCAGCGGCATCCTCGCGCAGCACGCGCCCTGGCCGATGCATCTGGTTTTCATCGTCCATCTCACGCTGGTCATGATTGCTGCCGCGGGTTTGCTGGAGACGCGTGAGACCGCCGCCCGAGCGACGCGACCGCAACTTCACGTGCAAAGGCTGAGTGTTCCGCCCGAGGTGCGCAGCGTATTTATCCCGGCCTGCATTGCGGGTTTTGCAGGATTCGCGGTGCTCGGTCTTTTTAGCGCCGTAACGCCAGCATTTCTGGGCAAAGTCCTCGGTTTGTCCAACCTCGCCCTGATCGGGTTCGTGGTATTCATCGTGTTCGCAGCCTCCATGCTGGGCCAGTTGGCGTTGGAAGTCGTGCCCCGGAGGATGGCCCTTCCTGGGGGCTGCGTGGTTCTCGCGGTTGGCGCGTTGCTGGTGGGTGCGGCTATCAACGTCGAATCGCTGACACTGATCATTCTCGGCGCGATTTTGTCCGGCTTGGGACAAGGGCTGGGATTTCGTGCAGGTCTGGCCGAAGTGGCGAGCGCCTGCCCTGCTGATCGACGAGCGGAGGTGACGTCAACGTTCTTCATCGTGCTCTACATCGCGATATCAATTCCCGTCATCGGCGTCGGCATTGCAGCGAACGCCCTGGGCCTGCGCTTCGCCGGCACCGGCTTCGCCATCGCGGCCGCAGCGCTCTCGTTGCTCGCACTGGTTGTCTTGCAGCTGCGCAATGCGCCACGGCATGCGCGCTGACATCGTCTTTGCCGCCTCGGCTGTTGTCGACCCGAATCGGACATTCACTGCCGTCCGTTTTGGGGAAGGCTGCAAGCCAATGAACGTTTGAAGTGGCTCGCATTGGCTAGAACACTACAGGGAGCGTCGCAGGCAGTTCGTCCACGGCTTGGATAGGCATTTGGATGCCGCCAGTCGCGCCAGCGCCCTGTCTCGCGATGCTCAAAACCGCGCCGCGCATCCCTTGAAACGCAATCACCCCGTAAACGTGTGGGTGGGGTAAACGTATTATTCAGCCGTCACCATTGCATGGATCGTCGTGCAATGGCGCACGAGGTTGTCATGGGAAGCGACGAATTGTTTCAATGGCGTGGGAATATCAAAAAAATGGATGTTGGCGACGAAGCCGTAAATGCCTGCATCGACGCTGGTCGGGCGTGCGCCGTGAACATAGCCGTTGGCCGGAACGAGATCGGCGAGGACACCGAGATCGACAAGGCCGCGCGCGTACACGGCGGCAGGGGCATAGCGGCCGACACCCTGGAAGTGATATCGCTGGAGGTTGAATTCCCTCGCTTTCGCGAGGCCCTCTGCGGAGAGGTTCGAGTGCTCGCGCAGGAGCGCGTCGCGGAACGCGAGCCAGTAACTTTCGTCCTGCCAGCGCGAATATGACATGGCCCAGTAAAGGTCGTCGAGCAGACGGGTGACAAGAAGGCTGAGAGCACGCTCGCGCACGTTTAGCGCCGCGTCAATTGTCAGGCCGTATTTGTTGGTCAGGTGGGCGACAATAGCCTCGCTGTCGCCGACGACCTCGCGATCATCGACGATATAAGGAAGCTGGGCCCGCGGTGCCGCCGAGGCATCAAAGACGTGCTCGTGAACGAACGGAAGTCCGGCGAGACGCATAAAAGCAAAGACTTTCAACCCGTAACCGTTGTTGTCCGGCACACCGAAGAGGGTTGGGTAAGAATAGAGCGTAATCATGGACTGGGATTCGCACGTCTGGCCGAAAGGCGACGATATTCTCCGCTTTGCCTCTCGGTTGGAATCTCGCTAGGCCACTAATCAGTAGCATGGGAGTTGCCTTGAAGGGTGGTTTTGGGGATGCGTGATCAAGCTTGCGGCTGCTCGCTCGTGGCCGGACAGCGACCTTTGACCTGGACTCGGTGGATGGTCGTCCAGCAAAGTCCAGTAGGCGACATCGGTCAGTCTGGGCGCAAACTGGACCGCTGCCCAGATGGCACCTAAAGCGATCAGGAAGATCCCGTTCATCAGGCCCTCCAAGTGCGCTGCAAGGCCCATACGAGGGTTATTGAACTTCAACTCAAGGAAGCCAGTGAGGAGCCCCAGCAGAAACAAGGACACGCCATGCCAGAGCAGTTGACGCCGATAGTCGTCCACGTTCGCTGCTTGTTTTCAGGTTGACGCAGCATCCTCATGGCCCGCTGACGCGGCGGCGGCACATCCGGCCTTCTATCCAGCGACCGCCGCACGACAGCTTGATGGCCGCAGCGCTCGGCGCTTCCTGGCCGATGGCCACCTTTGCGTTCATGCGCTCGCGACCCACCGGTCGGTGGCGGACGTCCGCTTTCAGGCAGGCCTGTCACCGACACGAGCGCTGCCATCGGCGACGGGATCAACACGGGAAGCACACGATCGCTCTGCAGACGCTCACCAGCCACCAACCGCACGCTTGCGCAGGTAGCGGCGGCGTTACACACTGCGCCGCTGAGGGCTCAAGGCCCGGATCCGGGACGATCGCTTGAAGGTTGCGACTTTTTTCGGGGAGCTGAAGCGCCGCAATGTGCTGCGTGCAGCGACAATCTACGCTGCTGCCGTATGGGCGCTGGCGCAGGGCATCTCGCAACTGGCGCCAACGGTCGGACTGCCCGCCTGGACCACCCGCTGGTTTCTGGCGGCCGCGATCATCGGCTTTCCATTCTGGATCGCGTTTGCGTGGTTTTATGAGTTCACTCCGACCGGGTTGAAGCGCGAGAGCGAGATAGCGCCGGTCGATTCGATCTCGGCGCATACGGGCAAGCAGTTTGACCGCTGGATCATCGCGGTGTTGGTGGTGGCGGTGGTGCTGCTGGTCACCAACCAGTTCGTGCTGCATCGGGATGCCACCAGCATGGGCGATACCGTCGACGCCAAGGCGATTGCCGCCGAGCTGGCCAAGGTGCCGGACAAGTCTGTCGCGGTATTGCCGCTGGCCAACGAGAGCGGCGACCCCAAGCAGCAATACTTCTCCGACGGGCTGTCCGAGGAATTGATCTCCGACCTCACGCAGATCAACGGGCTGAAGGTGATCGGCAAGTACTCCAGCTTCAAGTTTCGCGATTCCAAGGACAGCCCCGCACAGATCGGCGCAACGCTGGGCGTCGCTCACCTGATTCAGGGTTCAGTGCGCCAGCAAGACGGCCGCATCCGCGTCACCATCGGCATGATCCGCGCCATCGATGGGAGCAGCGTGTGGTCGCACACGTTTGACGACCAACTGAAGGACGTGTTCTCGATCCAGACCGAGATCGGCCAAGCCGTGGCCGCGGCGCTCAAGATCAAGTTTCTGGGGCAGCCCCGCGGCATTGACGACAAGCCGCCCAGCGGCAACGTCGAAGCCTACCAGTTGATGCTGCAAGGGCGCGCGCTCGCCCGGCACGCCAACGAAGCCGGCTATCGCCAAGCCATCGCGCTGTACCAGCAGGCACTGAAGCTCGATCCGAATTACGCCTTTGCGTGGGGCAGCCTGTCCAATACGTGGGTCGATCTGGGCGCGTACGGCTATGTGACCGGCGATGCGCAGCAACAGGCGTACGCGCAAGCCCGTGCGGCCCAGGACAGGCAGCAGGTACTGGCGCCGGACGCGGCGGCTACCCATCTGGATCGCGGCTTTCTTTTGTCGATCATCGACAACGATCCGGTGGGTGCGCTGGCCGAGTACAAACGGGCCCACGTGCTGGCGCCAAATGATGGCGCCGTCATGAATTTCCTGGCGGCCGGACTGGCGAACCTCGGGCAATGGCAGTCGGCGGCCGAGCTGTATCGCAAAGCCATCGCTACCGATCCGCTGCGCGCCGACTTCCATGCCAATCTGGCCAACCTCCTCTTGCCATTGGGCCGGCTCGATGCCGCTGAGCAGTCGGCCCGCAAGGCGCTGGTCTTGCAGCCGGATTATCCGTCGCTGTATGCGACGCTGGCCGAAATCGAGATTCTGCGCGGCGATGTTGCTGCGGCAGTTGATAACGCCAAGCGGGAAACCGACCCGGTAGGCGGACCAGCGATACGGGCGATGGCGCTACAGATCGGGCCGGATCGTCGGCAGGCCGATGCGGCCTTGCATGCTTACATCGCCAAGAACGGCAAAGACCAGCCGTATTTCGTGGCCGACTTGTACGCGCTGCGCAAGCAACCTGACGCCATGTTCGAATGGCTGCAGCGCGCCTGGACGCAGCACGATCCGAGTTTTAGTCAACTGCTCGACGACCCATTCATCACGCGCGCGTACCAGCACGACTCGCGCTTTGCGGCGTTGTGCAAGGAGGCGGGCTTGCCGCTGCCGGACCAAGTGCTGCAGGGTGAAACCGGTACGGCTCCCGCCTCGATGCGGTAGGGCGGGCGGCGTCCGCCACCCGTTCGAAGGAACGAGGGGCCGCGAAGTTGCGGGCCTGCTATCAGCGCGGTTGGTCGCTTGGTGCGCGCAACAATCAATTACCGGATGCGGCGCTGTTGCGCTTGGTCGAGCGGCAGCTTTGGGGCAGCTTGCTTGAGGTGGCGAACGTCGCGTTTTGGCCGACATCCGCCGGATGCACCACAAAGCGGGTGAGCTGGCCCGTAAGCTGAGCAGGCGCGATCGATTCAGGTGATCACCGCTGGATGTCTGCACAGTGAGCCAGTCGAAGGAGAATGCGGACTGCGGTATTTTTCATCGGTCCGGACGCGACAGTTTGGCAGTCAGTACCCACGCCGAGCCATGTACACCCAGCGGCGCACGTGCGTGAACGCACGCGAACTTCGCGTCGGCGGCGAGATCAGATCTATGACTTCTGGCACAGATCGCGGCAATTGCAACGTTATATCGTTACAACATGGTCGCTGCTGATCTGCAGAGCATTTCGCTTGCTCCGTCGATGGAAGCTGAAATCCCGCCACTCCGGGCACCATGCAGGCCTCAGGTCGACCAGCTTCGCCGTAACGAAGCTCTTCAGCGCTGGTCTGGCTGGGAACGGGGCCGGTTGCAATATCGCTTGACGAGACGTGCGGATGGACATGACGGTGGGCATTGGCGTGCTCAGCAGTGCG
>JBDSWR010000058.1:0-7585 GCA_039926605.1 Rhodanobacter sp.
CGGCGTGCTCCCCTTCGACCAGTGTTCCAGTCGCCGCCGGCAATACGCCGGATCCCGCGCTGGTCGCTGTGGCCCGAGGGCGCGTTGACATTGAGGGCGGTCTGCTTGCGCTGGTCACACCGCGCGAAGGTACCGTGGCGAAGGTGTCCGTACACGAAGGTGATCAGGTCAAACAAGGCCAGCTCCTGGCGCAACTCGATACCGAGCCGGCAACCCTGGCCGTGGATGCGGCGCAGTCGGAAGTCGCCCAGGCGCAAGCGCAATTGAAATTGCTCGCCATCAAGCAGGCAGCGACCAAGCAACGTGCGGCGCGCCTGACCGCTGCCGCGAACGCCGGTGCGGGCGACGGACAAAGTGCCGATGACGCCCGCGAAGCTGCAGCGCAGCTCGCTGCCGAGCAGCAAGCGGCCCATGCCACCTTGAGCATGAGCCAGCAAAAGCTTGGCGCCGCGCAATACGAATTGAAACTGCGCAGCCTGCGGGCGCCGTTCGACGCTCGCGTCACGCATGTGGCGGTGCAACCCGGGGCCAGCGTGGGGCCCACCTCCGGAGCGCTGTTCACGCTGCTGCCGGACCGGCCGCGCATCGTCCGTGCCGAGCTCAACGAGAGTTTCGTCGGACTGGTCACGCCGGGGATGCACGCCGAGGTATCGGCCAGCAACCACGCGCAAGCCCAGTCATGGAGTGCGCATGTGCTGCGCATCAGCCAGGTGTACGGCCCCACGACGCTGGAAAACGACCCGCAAATACGTGCCAATTCCCGCTCGGTCGAATGTGTCCTGGCATTTGACCAGCCGCAGGACTTGCGCATCGGCCAACGTGTGCTGGTGCGCTTTGACGGCGCAGCAACCACCGCCAAGCCGGACCCATCGGCGAAAGACTGAGGAAACCGCAGTCTGCAACCATGCCAGGAACGGGGCGGTGCGAACGTGCAAGCGCCCGACATGCACAGGGCATCAGCGTGATCCAGCAGAGTGATTTCTTCTTCCCGGGAGGCCGCAGCGGTGTGTTGCTGATCCACGGCCTGACTGGTACGCCGATGGAAATGCGGCTGCTGGGCAAGGGCTTGAACCGTGCAGGATTCACCGTGCACGGCATGCAGCTGGCCGGACATTGCGGCAATGTGGAGGATTTGCTGGCCACCGGCTGGCGCGACTGGTACGCCAGTGTGGAACAGGCTGCCGACGCCCTGCTCGACAAAGTCGATCACCTGTTCGTCGGTGGCCTCTCGATGGGTGCCTTGCTCGCACTCAAACTCGCAGCCGAACGGCCCGGACAGGTTTCCGGCGTGGGCGTGTACGGCGCCACGTTTCACTACGATGGCTGGAGCATCCCCTGGCTGGCGCGCTTGTCGTTCATGCTGCCGTTGCTGAAGAAGCTCGGTATCGGTCGCCATCGCAGCTTCATGGAGCAACCACCTTACGGCATCCGCGACGAACGGCTGCGCGCGCAGATCAGTAGCGCCATGCTTGGCGGCGACAGCGTGGCAGCGGGTCTTCCGGGCAACCCGTGGTTTTCGCTGGCCGAGCTGCATGAGCTGGCCACCAGCGTGCGTCGTGAGCTGCCACAAGTCATGGCGCCGTGCCTGGTCGCACACGCCAGTGAAGACGATGTGGCGAGCATCAGGAATGCGCAACTGGTGATGCGTGAAGTCAGCGCACCCTCCGAGCTGCTGCTGCTCAAGGACAGTTATCACATGATCACCATCGACAAGGAGCGGCGCACCTTGATCGAACACTCTGCCACGTTCTTCGCGCGGATTGCCGCTGCCGACACCAGGCAGCAGGTTGCGGCCTGACCCATGCTGGAAAGCAGCGTCATCACCCCGCTGGTCGGCAGCCTGTGGATGCTCAACATCGTACTCGACACGGGCGGCCAGCTCGCGTTCAAGGCGGCGGCCGGCGACCAGCGCGCGGGCGAAGGGCTGGCGCGGTGGAAATACATGGCGGCGCGACCTTGGCTTTGGATCGGCATCGGCAGTTACATTTTCGAGTTTCTGGTGTGGATCGCCTTCCTGTCGCTGATCCCGTTGTCCTCGGGCGTGCTGCTCGGCTCCATCAACATCGTGGCGATCATGCTTGCCGGGCGTTTTCTGTTTGCCGAAAAGCTGACGCGGCTGCGGGTCATCGGGATCGCGCTGGTGACCTTGGGCGTGGCGATCGTGGGGTTCAGCGGATGAAGCGCTTCTACCTGATCGGCTTCCTCGCCTTGATGAGCTTTGACACGCTCGCGCAGATCAGCTTCAAGTACGCCGGCACGCAAGCATTGCCAGTGGCTGCCAACCTGGCGTGGTTGCTGCGCGTGTTCAGCGATCCATGGATCTACGGCGCGCTGTTCGGTTACGTTGGTGCGTTTTTTACCTGGATGGCATTACTGAAGCACGCTCCGATCGGCCCCGCGTTCGCGGCATCGCACCTGGAAGTCGTGTCGGTCATGCTCCTGTCGATCTGGTTGTTCAACGAGCCGCTGACCCTACCGCGCGCTGCCGGTGCGTTGTTCATCGTCGCCGGCATCGCCTGCCTGGGCCTGGCAGAAAGTCACGTGGAGATTGCATCGGTCACGCCCCCCACCGACGCAGCCGGTGCCTGAGTCGGCGCGCTACGCTGCACCCATGTCGCCACGTCGCTCGCACGAACTTCCACCTACCGCCGGGCTGCCGCTGGATTGGTCCGACTTGCGTCCGGGTGTGCCACGCCTGGCTGCCACGATCGCAGCGCAACTGGATACGCCACCGCTGCAACTGGAATGCTCCGGCAGTGCGTGCCTGCTGATCACACTGCTCACGCTGCGTGCGCTGCAACCCCGGCGACGGCGCGTGGTGATACCGGCGTACACCTGTCCGCTGGTGGCCATCGTCGTGCAGCAAGCCGGCCTTGAAGTGCAACTGTGCGACTTGCGCCCCGGCCACTTCGACATGCACCCGGCTGCGCTGCGCGCTGCGTGCGATGAACGCACGCTGGCGATCATCCCCACGCACCTCGCCGGCCGGGTCGCCGACGTCGGCGATGCGCTGACCGTGGCCCGCAGCGTCGGCGCGTACGTCGTTGAAGATGCCGCGCAAGCACTTGGCGCGCGGCAAGAAGGGGTAAGCGTCGGCCTCGCCGGCGACATCGGTTTCTTCAGCCTGGCCGCTGGCAAGGGCCTGTCCATCTACGAGGGTGGCTTGCTGCTGACCCACGATGCGAGCCTGCGCGAACAGCTCGCACAAACGGCTGCGCGCCGCGTCCCGGCCAGCTTGCGCATGGAATGGCGACGCAGCATCGAACTGCTCGCTTACGCCGCGCTTTACCGGCCGCGTGGCTTGCGTCTCGCCTATGGCAACCCGCTGCGCCACGCGTTGCGCCAGGGCGACCTGATCTCCGCCGTCGGTGATGATTTTCCGCTGACAATACCGCTGCACCGCGTCGGGCGCTGGCGCCAGGGCGTCGGCAACCGTGCCGCGGTACGCCTGCCGGCGTTCCTGGCGGAACTCGCGGTGCAGGCCGGACCGCGTGTGAGCCGATTGCGCCAGATCAACGGAATCGAGGTGGTGGATGATGCCGTCGGCAACCAGGGTACCTGGCCATTTTTCCTGTTGTTGTGCGCCGATCAACAGCGCCGCGACGGTGCGCTGGCAAAGCTGTGGGAAGCTGGTCTGGGCGTCAGCCGTCTGTTCATCCACGCCCTGCCCGACTACCCCTACCTTGCCGGCGTCGTGTTACCGGAAGCTGTACCCAATGCTCGCGATTTTGCCGGCCGGAGCATGACTATCAGCAACACTCCATGGATGACCGACGACGACTTCGCAACCATTTGCCGCGTGCTGGAATCAGGCTAGCAGGCGCGCGTAACCCGTCGTGGGCTCGCACAGCACAACTTTATCGGCTCCTTCCCGGACCGCAAACGCCCACCATCACCAGCCACTTGGTCGCCCGTCAGCTTGCCGCGTCCCCGAGGCGATGGTGCCATGGCCTCGTGCGCCAGTCAGTCACGCGTCAGGCGCCGCCGATTACAAACCGCTGCGTGCGCCCTTGTGTGACAGCGCCACCAGACAGCCGATCAGGATCGCCACGGGAATCAGTGCGCCAAGCAGCGGGAACAACAGCACTGGCTCGCGCACCACCATCGGCACCAATTGCGTGGCGCTGGCGAACGCGATCACGAACAGGCGCCAGGCGCGATGGTTGCGTGCCATCCAGAAACTTGGCAACACCAAGACCAGCGCAATGGTGCTGAGCACAAAGTCCACGGTCGACACGTGCCACACAGCGGCAAACCCCAGGCGCATCCCGAGAACACACAGCAGCACAAACAGCAGAAAGTAGCTGGCGCTCTTTTCGACTTTGTCCCAACTGCGCACCGGTGTGGGCGCGAGCGAAGGCGCGGGTGTATTCATGCGATGCACTCCAGCCCGGCCATGTAGGGGCGGAGTGCCGCCGGGATGGTGATCGAGCCATCCGCGTTCTGGCCGTTTTCCATCACCGCGATCAAGGTGCGCCCGACGGCCAGGCCCGAGCCGTTCAAGGTATGCACCAGCTCGGGCTTGCCAGTGGCGGAATTACGCACCCGCGCCTGGAGGCGGCGCGCCTGGAAATCCTCACAGTTGGAGCAACTGGATATCTCGCGATACGTCTGCTGGCTCGGCAGCCACACTTCCAGGTCGTAGGTCTTGGCTGCGCCAAAACCCATGTCGCCGCTGCACAACTGCATCTTGCGATAGGGCAGCCCGAGCTTCTGCAGCACGGCTTCGGCGTGGCCAACCATTTCCTCCAGTTGCGTGTACGACTGCTCGGCACGCGTTATCTGCACCATCTCGACTTTTTCAAACTGGTGCTGGCGGATCATCCCGCGCGTATCGCGCCCGTAGCTGCCGGCCTCGGCACGGAAGCACAGCGTGTGCGCAGTCAGCCGCAGCGGCAACGCCTCGGCCTCCTGGATGGTGTCGCGCACGAGATTGGTCAGCGCCACTTCGGCGGTGGGAATCAAATAGCGCTTGCTGTCGTTGACGTTCGTGGAAAACAAGTCCTCCTCAAATTTCGGCAACTGTCCGGTACCCTGCATGCTTTCGGCATTGACGATCACTGGCACGTTGCATTCCAGGTAACCGTGCCCGACGTGCAGGTCGAGCATGAACTGGCCGAGCGCACGATGCAGTCGTGCAAGTTGCCCGCGCAGCACGGTAAAGCGTGCGCCGGACAGCCTCGCGCCGGCCTCTGCATCGAGCCAGCCGTGGCGCTCGCCAAGTGCGACGTGATCCTTCACAGCGAAATCAAACACCCGCCGCGCGCCCCAGCGGCTGACTTCGATATTGTCGTGTTCGTCCCTGCCGATCGGCACGGAGGCATGCGGGAGATTGGGAATGCCCAGCGCCAGCTTACCCAGTTTTGCCTGCACCTCAGCCAAGGCCAGCTCGTTGGCCTTGAGCTGGTCGCCGAGGCCGGCAACCTCGGCCAGCAACCCCGCCACATCCTCGCCCTTGGCCTTGGCCTGGCCAATCGCCCGGGACCGCGTGTTGCGGTGATTCTGCAGCTCCTGGGTCTGCATCGACAGTTGCTTGCGCGTGCTCTCCAACGCTTCCACGGCCGCCACGTCGAGCGTGTAGTTGCGCGCTTCCAGCAAACGCGCTGCGGTTTCAGCGAGGTGCGAGCGCAGCAATACAGGGTCCAGCATGATCAACATCCAGATGAAGGCTTGAATTGCTGATTATCGTCGTTTGAGCGGCTTTGCCGCAATGCAGCGCCGCCATGACCAGCGCAACCGGCAGCAGTGGTCGGAGCACCCGACAAGCGACGGGACGGCATGCTTCTAGCGCACAGCGTGCTCCCTACAGTTTGCTGCGGGCCTTCGCGCGGGCGGCACGCAGCGCCAGCAGCTTCTCGCGCAACTGGCCTTCCAGCCCGCGCGCCACCGGCTCATAAAACACCGTGCCCACGAGTGCATCAGGCAGACACTGCTGATCCAGTGCAACCCCACCTTCCACATCCGGATCGTACTGATAACCCTTGCCGTAACCGAGACCTTGCATCAATTTGGTCGGCGCATCGCGCAAATGCATCGGGACGTCGAGCGTTCCGCCGGCACGAACCGTGGCGCGCGCCTTGTTGTACGCAACGTAGACGGCGTTGCTCTTGGGGACCACAGCCAGCCAGATCACCAGTTGCGCCAGCGCCAGGTCGCCTTCGGGGCTGCCCAGACGTTCGTAGGTATCCCATGCGTCCAGGGCCATGCGCCATGCGCGCGGATCAGCCAGCCCGACATCTTCGACCGCCATGCGCGTCATCCGCCGGGCGAGGTACAACGGCTCCACGCCACCGTCCAGCATGCGGCACAACCAGTACAGCGCGGCGTCGGGGTCAGACGAACGCACGGACTTGTGCAGAGCGGAAATCTGGTCGTAGAACTGCTCGCCCTGTTTGTCGAAGCGACGCGTGCGATCAGCCAGCACCTGGGCCAGCGTGGCCTCATCGATCTGGCCGTCCACAGCCAGCTCGGCGGCGATCTCCAGCAGCGTCAATGCGCGCCGCACGTCGCCATCGGCCGCTTGCGCGATGGACTCCAAAGCGCCATCGGCGACGTGCAAGTCGAGCCCGCCGAGGCCGCGCTCACTGTCGCCCAGCGCGCGCTTGAGGGAAGCCACGATATCAACCATCGACAGCGAGTCCAACACATGCACGCGGCACCGCGAGAGCAACGCGGAGTTCAACTCGAATGACGGGTTTTCGGTGGTGGCACCAATGAAAATAATGATGCCGCGCTCGATATGCGGCAGGAACGCATCCTGCTGGGTCTTGTTGAAGCGGTGGACCTCGTCGACGAACAGTACCGTACGCCGACCCTGCGCAAAGCTCACCTCCGCTGCGGCCAGCGCCTTGCGCACATCCGGCAGTCCGGACAACACTGCCGAGATTGCGCGAAAATCCGCATCGGCGTAACGCGCCACCAGCAGCGCGAGCGTGGTCTTGCCGCACCCAGGCGGCCCCCACAACACCATCGAGTGAATCTTGCCCGCCTCCAGCGCGCGGCGCAGTGCCTGCTCCGGACCAACCAGGCGCTGCTGCCCGACAATCTCGTCCAGGCTGCGCGGGCGCATGCGTTCTGCCAGCGGCTTGAGCGCGTCGGAAGCGGTGTCGGCAAACAGATCAGGCGTGGCGTCATGCGGCATGCCGGGCATCATAACTCGCGTCACATCGAGGGCCCGCATGCAGCCGGGTGGCCGGCGTTGGCGCCCCGGCCGGGAGTGAACGACGGTTGCCCGCCTACGCGTGCGCGAGTGGGCAATGTCAGTCTTTGAGCGGTTGCACCGACAGCACCGGCAGGTCGCCGATCACGTCCACGCCTTTCGGCGGCACGAAATTGAATGCCGTCGGCGGGATCGCGGCGTTGCGCTCCCAGTCGGAGAAACGAATGTCAGTGGTGGAACCGAACTGATCGCGAAACGTCATGCGCGCCATACCGTTCGCATCAAAGCCAAGATCGGCATACGCAAACTGCGGGTCCTGGGCGGTGGAGGTGAGGCGCAGCCAGAGCAAACCATCGTGGCTGCCCTGCTCGGCCACCTTGAAGTTCTTGTCCAGTTGCTTGACGTCGGTAAGCACGGTGAGCGGAC
>JBDSWR010000059.1:0-3230 GCA_039926605.1 Rhodanobacter sp.
GCCGGCATCCGCATCAGCAGTGGTCACGAGCCGACGTTGCGGCTGGTGACGCATCTGGACGTTGATGACGCCGGCGTCGAACGCGTAGCCGACGCATTCCGCGGATTCTTTGCGCGCGGTTAGAACAGTCTCACGTTGAATCCACCCTGGTGGTTTCGACGCAAGCCGGAAGCACTTGTGCCGGGGCGCCGAGACAGGCTCGGTACGTCCCCGTCCACGCAGTTCATGGCTGCGAACATCTGGAACAAGCTCCGGTTGCGGGGCATGCGGTGGCGTGACCAATGCTACCCGGGCAAGCGGCCGATCACGCAGCCGAACGTACGTGGCGCCTGGTTGGCTTGACTACGGCAAGCGCGGCTACTGGCTTGCGCGGCGTGTACGGGTGGTCAAACTTGCGAATGAAATCGCGCACCTGTGGGTACACGGTTTCGCGCCAGCGGCGACCACTGAAAATGCCGAAGTGACCAGCGCCTTCGATGGTCTTGTGCGCACGCCGTGCAGTGGGGATGCCGGTGCACAAGCTGTGCGCTGCCTCGGTTTGGCCGAGACCGGAGATGTCGTCCAGTTCGCCCTCGATCGTTAGCAGGGCGCTGGTGCTGATGGCTGCGGGATTGACCCGCTCGCCAGCCACGTCCCACAGACCGCGTGGCAGCAGAAACTTCTGGAACACCTTCTCGATCGTATCCAAGTAGAACTTCGCCGGCATGTCCAGAACGGCGTTGTATTCGTCGTAGAACTTGCGGTGTGATTCGGCGTCTTCCAGATCCCCGCGCAAGAGGTCCTGGTAGAAGTCCCAGTGCGAGTTCAGGTGCCGGTTCGGATTCATCGCGATAAATCCGGCGTGCTGCAGAAAGCCCGGATACACCTCGCGCCCATGTCCCGGATAATTTGGTGGCACGGTCTGGATCACATTGCCCTTGAACCACGACAGTGGCTGGGTGGTGGCCAGGTTGTCGACGCTGGTGGGACTGCAGCGGGTATCGATCGGGCCACCCATCATGGTCAGGCTGAGCGGCGTGTCTTCGCCGCGTGCCGCCATCAGCGACACTGCAGCCAGCACCGGGACGGTTGGCTGACACACCGAGATCACGTGCAATTCGTGCGCGCCAATATGGCGAATGAACTGCTGGATGTAATCAACGTAGTCGTCAAGGCCGAACGTGCCGGCTTCTGCCGGTACCATGCGCGCGTCAACCCAGTCGGTTATATAGACCTTGTGGTCGTGCAGCAGGGTGCGCACCGTGTCGCGCAGCAGCGTGGCGTGGTGCCCGGACAGCGGTGCGACCACCAGCACGACCGGGTCCACCTTCATTTTCTCGATAGTGCCCGGATCGTCGCTGAACCGCTTGAAGCGCTTCAGTTGGCAAAACGGGTTGTCCAGCGCCACGCGCTCGATTACCGCAATTTCATGCTCGTGCGCCGTGGCGCTGTGGATGTCGAACTGCGGTTTCTCATATTCCTTGCCAAGCCGGAACAGCAACTCATAGCCGGCCGCCAATCGCGGCGCCCCCGGCAGTTGTGCGAATGGCGCGTGGTGGTCAGCGAGCAGATGCGCGCTGGCCTGCGCGAAGTAACTCATCGGACCGAAAAATGCGCGTTGCCATTCGTGGATTTGATAAAGCATGGGGCGTGGCTGCTCGTCGACAAACAAGTCCACATCATAACGTTGTTATGGCTACGTGATGTTGGGTGGCCGCAGCGTGTGTCTGCGCAGCAAACGAGTACGTCGGTCGAAACTGTGCGGTGGTTCACGGACGGGGGGTTCACACCTCAGGGATTGGCGCCAAGCCGGCAACGCGGCTACCGCTCGTTTCCAGGCCGTACGATCCCGCGACCGCTTGGCCGGATGCGGGTGGCACGGCTGCGCAATGCGGCGCGGCGTTCACTGCATGCGGCGCAGTTCGGTGCCGGCGAGCACATCGTGCAGGGCGCGGCGGCGCGGATCGAACAGCGCCGGCGCAAACCAGCCGATCCATGCCAGCAACGAAATCCACAATGTCGCCCGCATTCCCAGCAGCGGATTCAGCATCAACAGCAGCAACGGTGCGGCTGCCACCAGCACGCGGATCACAGCCTGTGGCCATGACGGCACGCCGCCATCACTGCGCGTCAGTCGGATGCGCCACGGCCGCATCCCCAGCGTCTGCCCACCGTGCCGCCACGAGCTGATGAAGTACGCGCCTACCACCAACCCTTGCAGCGGGCGATACCACCACGGGATCAGCACCTGCGTACCAGTCGTGATCAGCTTGCCGCTGGTAGCGAACTGACACAACAAACCCACCACCATCACGATCGCCAGCACCGCCAACAGGTCATACACCAGTGCGGCCAGTCGGCGCCACAGCGGGCAGGGTGAGTTAGCGATAAGCGGAGTTGTCGACATCGGTCGCTTGCGTAGTGTGTCCACAATGCCCAGCATCGCGCACATGAAGAAGGAATCAGGCGACGCCAGTATCGCCGATGCTGACCAGCGCAGCATTGCTGCGTTCCTCGAGCGCGTGTGGTCCGAGGATGGCCTGGCCGAGCGCACGTTGGAGGCTTATCGGCGCGACATGGAAGCGTTGGCCGGGTGGTTGACTGCGCGCGGGCGCAACCTGGGCAATGCACGCCGCGAGGATATTTCGGCGTATCACGGTGCGTGCGCAGGGGCGGTGCGCTCGATGGCACGGCGCCAGTCGACGTTTCACCGCTATTACGCGTTCGTGGCGCGCGACGCGCCGGACTTTGTCGATCCCACGCTGCGCATCGAGCGGCCGAAAATTCCGCGCAGCCTGCCCAAGGCACTTCCCGAGCGCGAGATCGAAAATCTGTTGGCGGCACCGGACGTCGACACGGTGCTGGGAGTGCGCGACCGCGCCATGCTCGAGCTGATGTATGCCAGCGGCCTGCGCGTTTCCGAGCTGGTCGGGCTGCCGCTGACCGCGCTCAACCCACGCCAGGGGGTGCTGCGCGTCACCGGCAAGGGCGGCAAGGATCGCCTGGTGCCGGTCGGCGAGATCGCGCTGCAATGGGTCAGCACGTATCTGGCCAGCACTCGCCCGCAACTCGCGCACGGGCGGCAGCCCGCAGCACTGTTTCTCAGTCGCCGTGGCACCGGCATGTCCCGGCAGATGTTCTGGACGCTGGTAAAACGCCATGCCGTGACGGCCGGCATCAACGCCACGCGCATTTCCCCGCATGTGCTGCGCCACTCCTTCGCCACGCACCTGCTGAACCACGGCGCCGAC
>JBDSWR010000060.1:0-22564 GCA_039926605.1 Rhodanobacter sp.
AAAAATTCGCGCTGAGCGATGGATCGATCCGTGTGTTTGCGTCCCCCAAAAAAGCATGGCGGCCCTCAGGCCGCCATGCTGGTCATGCGTCAATCTGCGCGGATCACGCTTTGGCGGCTGGCCGCGAGTGTGTTGAGCGCCGACGCTGCTGATTGCCGGCGGCGTGATCGCCGCGCCCCTTTGGCGCGTAGCCGTTGTTCGGCCGCGCCGAGGTGCCGGGGCGACCTTGGCGTGGTTGGCGCTGACCCTGCTTCGGACGCGGTGCACCGGCATCCAGACGCAATGGCGCGGAGGGCTCGAAGCCGGCGACCGGGATGATCTTGATTTCCTGTTTGAGCAGCTTGTCGATATCACGCAGCAAGCCGGATTCGTCGTGGCTGACCAGCGATACCGCCAGCCCTTCCAGCCCGGCACGGCCGGTACGGCCGATGCGATGCACGTAATCTTCGGCGACCATCGGCAGGTCGTAGTTGATCACGATCGGCAGCTGCTCGATGTCGATGCCGCGAGCGGCAATGTCGGTGGCCACCAGCACGGTCACGCGATGGGTCTTGAAGTCACTCAAGGCGCGGGTGCGGGCGTTCTGGCTCTTGTTGCCATGGATCGCTGCGGTACGCAGACCCGAGGCATTGAGAAACGTCACCAGTTTGTCGGCACCGTGCTTGGTGCGGCTGAATACAAGCGTCTGCCGGCGACTGTCGGCAGCCAGCAGATGCAGCAGCAAGTCGCGCTTGCGCGCGGCATCAACCGGGTGCACCAGATGGCTGACCAGCGTGGCCACGGCGTTCGGCGTGTCGACGGAAATTTCCTGCGCATTGCGCATGAACTCTTTTGCCAGGGTCTTGATTGCCGGCGGGAACGTGGCCGAGAACAGCATGGTCTGGCGCTTTTTCGGCACCGTCGCCAGGATGCGCTTGAGCGCCGGCAGGAAGCCCATGTCGAGCATGCGGTCGGCTTCGTCCAGCACCAGGGTTTCCACTGCGGACAGGTCCAGGGTGCGCTGCTGCATGTGGTCGAGCAGGCGGCCAGGAGTGGCGACCACGATATCCACGCCGCGACGCATAGCGTTGATCTGGGGGCCCATGCTGACACCGCCGAAGATCGTGGTGCTGCTGACCTGCATATGCTTGCCGTAGCTGCGGATGTTGTCCTGGATCTGCGCGGCGAGTTCACGTGTAGGGGTAAGGATCAGCGCGCGCGGACGACGCGTCATCGTCTGCCCGGCAGTGGACAGCTTCTGCAGCAAGGGCAGCGCGAACGCGGCGGTTTTGCCGGTCCCGGTCTGCGCGGCAGCCAGCAGGTCCTGGCCCTGCAGTGCAGGTGGAATGGCCGCAGCCTGGATCGGGGTGGGTTCGGTGTAGCCATATTCGGCAAGCGCACGCAACAACGCGGGCGCAAGGCCCAGCGAATCAAAAGACATGAAACACTCCTGAGCAACCCGGAGTGTTGATACCGTGTTGCAAATAAAGGGAAAGAGCGACGAAAAGTCGCAACAGTCAGAACGACTGCGCCGCCCAGTATAGCGTGTGCCGGTTCCCGCGTCTGCATCTGATTTGGGGCATCACATGTGCTGGCGGCTAGTCTTCAGGTAGGTGCAGCGACGCGCAGGCGCACGTCCGATGGGCCGCGCGGGTGTGTATCGGCCGTGCGTGGCTTACGCGGATATCCGCTGTGGTGTCGTCGCTGGCGGCTGGCGCCATCAGCGCTGTGGCCGCGCCACAATCAGGTAGCTGTTGAACGGGGTCCGGCCATGCAGTGGCGTCATGCGTACTTCGAGCCCGGCGCTTTCCAGCGGTACGCGCACCTCGTGCGCACTTGGGTAATGCTGCACGCCGCCGGGAATCCAGCCACTGACGTGCAGAAAAAATTCTTCCAACCGCGTCGCGTGGAAGCGCCAGTTTGGCTCACGCAGGACGTTGCGGATCAGCAACAAGCCGTCAGGTGCGAGGTGGTGCGTGGCGGTTTCCAGCAGTGCGCGTTGGCGGTCTGCCGGCAGGTAGTGCAGTACATCGAGCAGGGCGACGTGGCCGTGCGTCGGCGGCAGTGTCGCTGCGTCCGCGCACTGCAGCCGCAGGCCGGGTGGGAGGCCTGCCGCGCGGGCGGCAGCCTGGGCCGCGACGATCTTGCGGGCATCGTGATCGACACCGGTGTAGCTGACCCGCGCACCCGTCGCGTGCAGGTAGTGCGCAAGCAGACCAATGCCGCAGCCGATGTCCAGCAACGGCAAGGTCGATTCACCGAGCAGGTTGGCAATCGCGGCGTAGGCCGGATCGTTGGCAAGTTTCCAGCGCGCGTGCAAGCGATGGCCGGGCCGCGCGTAGTGCACGACGATGGTCTTGCGTACGATGTGGTCGAGTGCTTGCATCAGACCGCCTTGGCATGTTTTCGACGCTGCAACCGGGTGCCGCGCGTGGCTGGCGAACTGCCCGGGCCGATAGTAGTGGACATGACAGCGCGCACGCAGTCGGCGTGAAGTGCTAGTTTTTGCGCCATCACCGCTGCAGGAATCGGTTGGTGTCATTGCTGTCGCCATTGCGCGAGCTCAATCACGAGCAGCGCCACACCGTGCTGGCGAGCTTCCTCGGCTGGATGCTGGATGCGTTTGACTATTTCCTGCTGACGTTCGTGATCGTCGCCATTGCCGAGGAGTTTCACGTCGGCAAGGCGGAAGTCACCTATGCGCTGTTTCTGACACTGGCTGCGCGGCCGCTTGGCGCGCTGCTGTTTGGACGGCTGGCCGATCGTTTTGGCCGACGACCCATCCTGATGCTGGATGTCGTGCTGTTTTCGATTTTCGAGGTGGCCACAGCGTTCGCGCCATCGCTGACGGCGCTGCTGGTGTTGCGTTTCCTGTTTGGCATCGCCATGGGCGGTGAGTGGGGCATCGGCGCCTCGCTGGCGATGGAGTCGATTCCCGTCAAATCGCGTGGCGTAATTTCCGGTTTGCTGCAGAGTGGCTACCCGTGCGGCTTCTTCCTGGCGGCGCTGGTGAACTGGCTGCTGATTGATCATATCGGCTGGCGCGGGTTGTTTGTCGTGGGTGCCGTGCCGGCGCTGCTGGTGCTGTATATCCGGCGCAAGGTGCCGGAGTCGGCAGTGTGGCTGGAGCAACGGCGCACGCATCCGCGGGTCGGTTTGTTCGCTGCCATGCGCGGGCATTGGAGGTTGGCGCTGTACCTGATGCTGCTGATGACGGCGTTCAACATGTTCAGCCATGGCTCGCAGGACATGTACCCGACGTTCCTGCAGGTGAATCTGCACATTCCCGCCGGGTCGGGGACAGCATTCATGCTGACTGCGCTGCTCAATCTCGGCGCGTTGGCGGGCGGGCTGTACTTTGGCTCGCTGTCCGAGCGAATCGGTCGCCGCAAGGCGATCATCATCGCTGCGCTGCTGGCCATTCCGGTGATTCCGCTGTGGATGTACGGCGGCTCGTTGCTGCTGTTGGGTCTGGGTGCGTTCCTGATCCAGGTGATGGTGCAAGGCGCGTGGGGTGTGGTGCCGACCCATCTCAATGAGCTGGCGCCGCCTCAAGTGCGTGGCACGCTGCCGGGCTTTGCCTACCAGATGGGCAATCTGTTGGCCGCCATTACCGCGACTGCGCAAACCTGGATTGCACAATGGCACGGTGGCAGTTTCGCATTCTCCATGTCGATCTGGATCGGCTCGGTAGCAATCGTGCTGGCGGTGCTTGCGTGGTTGGGGCCGGAAGCGCGCAGCGCAGACTTTGGGAGCGGCCAGGCACCGCCCCAGCACCGTTGCACTGGTGCCGTACTGCTAGAATCCCCGCTTTGATTTCACCGAAGAGACGCGCAATGAAAGCAGGCAAGGACAAGGTCATCTCGCTGCATTACACGTTGACGGTGGAAGGCGAGAAAGTCGAGAGCTCGCATGATCGTGGCGAACCGTTGTGGGTTCTGCTTGGACACGAGCAGCTCATTTCCGGGTTGGAAGCCGCCATCGAAGGTCACGAAGCCGGCGAATCGCTGAGCGTGGATGTCGCCCCGGCTGACGGCTATGGCGAACACAAGGAAGGTCTGCTGCAGCGTCTTTCGAAGAAGTACGTGGCGAACGCTGACCGGCTCAAGCCCGGCATGACCACGGTGCTGAAGCAGAAAGATGGCAGCCAGCGCGCGGTGACGGTGCACAAGGTCGGCATGAGCACGATTGATCTGGACATGAATCACCCGATGGCCGGCAAAGTGCTGCACTTTGACGTTGCCCTGGGCGAAGTGCGCGACGCCACTGCTGAAGAAATCACCCACGGCCATGCGCACGCCCCGGGCGTCCACGCGCATTGATTCGCGGCTGCGTCGATTGCCGGCAGGCCCAGGTCGTGTCGCAGACTATGGCTGCGCTGCCCTCTCGCCGCGAAATGATGTGGAACGATGGCGCGGCGCGATCAACGCGTCAGTCGAGTGCCCACTGCTTGCGGTGACCAACGGCCCGCCGCGCCCGGCGTACTTGCGTGTTCACTGCAGCACACGTTTGCCATAGGCGAAATGCTCGCGCCAGTACGGCCCGTCGATGTCGTCCAGACGCACCGTGCCGCCGCTGTTGGGCGCATGCACGAAGCGGCCTTTGCCGACATATACGCCCACGTGACTGATGTTGCCGCTGCTGGCAAAGAACACCAGATCACCACTGGCAAGTTGCGTCATGCGCCGCACGTTGTGTCCGTCCATGGCGGCCATGGCGTGTGACGTTCGCGGCAGTTGCCGGCCGGTGGCCTCGCGGTAGATGTAATCCACCAGACCGCTGCAGTCGAAACCGCCATCAGGCGTATTGCCGCCCCAGCGATAAGGCGTGCCGACCAGACCGATGGCACGAAACAGGACGTCGTTGGCCGCCGCCGCGCTGGCTGCTGACGGCGCGCGTGCCGGTAGATCGGCCAGCTTCGAGTGAGATGACTTGAACGTGGGCTGGTGCGTCTTCGGCGCACTGGCGCATGCGCCCAGGAAACCGGCCAGCCCGACAATCAGCAACCAGTGCGGCGCGTGCGCGCGTCTTGCGGCTGCAGTGGTGGCTCGACAGGTGTCTGACAGGCGCATGCAAACCTCGATGTGGCTGGCGTCGAGGTTAACAAATCAATGCCTTGGATAAAAGTTCTCAGGTATTGGACGAAGCTGACGATGGTGCGGGCGGCGCTGGTGGTGCGGGCGGCGGCGGCGGTGGCGAAGGCGGTGGCACTCCAGACGGCGCTGGGTCGAAGGCCTGTGCTGGAATCAGTCGTGGAGGTGGCGGAGGTGGTGGCACGCTGGTGTCGCCTGTTCTCGCTGTCGGGGCGGGAGGGGCTGGCGTGGCCGGTGGCGCTGGTGGATTCAGCGCAAAGCTGATCGGCACGCGTGCGTACCCCTGCACCGCCTTCCCATCCTTGATCAACGGCTTGAAGCGCCACTGCATCGCGGCAGCGCTTGCCGCCTTGACCAGGCTGGGTGCGACGTCTGGCTGGCCGTGTACGGAGAGCGACACCGGCTTGCCGTGGGTATCCACCAGCACATCGAGCACAACTGTACCTTGCTGGCGATTCCTGAGCGCATCTTCGGGGTAGACGGGCGCTGTCTGGGAGGCGAAAGTCATGCCGGAGCTGGCTGGCTGGCCTGGTGCCGGCGGGGTTGCGCTGTGCACAGCGAAAGCTCCGGTCACCATCACTGCAGCCAGTGAGATGAAACCGATCCGGCTGCGCAGTGCACTGGGACGTTGACGTTTGATCATGCTCAGTCGCTCCTGCAGTTGTGGCTCGGCCAGCCAGGGAATCAATGCCGGGGTAGTCGCCACGCCTGAGCTGTGCAGCAGGGCATGGGCGTAGCGTGCTTCGTCATGCGGAAATTGGCGCAGCAGGCGTTCGTCGCAGGCTAGCTCCTGATCCAGGCGCAGGCGCGGCAGCGCCAGCCATGCCAGCGGATGAAACCACAGTAACGCGCAGGCAAACTCAGCCAGCGCGCTGCACCACGCGTCGCCGCGCTGCAGGTGGGTCAGTTCGTGACGCAACACCAGGCGTTGCTCGTCGCCGGCAAAACGCTGCAGGAAATCTTCGGGCAGCAACAGCAGACTGCGCGGCGCCCACAGCACCGCCGGCCCAGCCGGGTGCAGCCGTACGCGGGCCGGGGGCAATCCATCCAGCAACGGGTACAGTGCCGCAAGCATGGTTGGGGATGGCTGACGACTGTGCTGCAGCAGGCGCGTGTAATGCAGTGCCAGACGCAGCAGGCAGCACACACTCCCGGCCAGCCACAACCACAACGCCCAATGGAACGTTGGAGTGCTCGTAACGGTCTGCGGCAGCAGGCTCGCCGATCCCGCCAATACCCACGTGGGAGGCGTGACGGTGAGGGTCGGCGGCAAGGCCGGCAACCATGGCAGCAGTGCCGCCAGCGGTGGCAGCAACCACAGCGTAAACGCAGGTCCGGCGCCGAATCCGCGGCGCACCCACCGGCGCGTCACCAATACGCAGGCCAGCGCCAACGTGACAGACAGCAGCATCGTCAGCATGTCAGTGCCTCTTGTGGTCGATCGCGTCGAGCAGTTTGCGCAGCTCGGTCACGTCTTTGGCGGAGAGCTTTTCGTGTTCACTGAAATGGGTCAGCAGCGGTGTCAGCTTGCCGCCGAATACGCGGTCGAGCAGGCTGCGGCTCTCGTTTTGCTGCCAGTCCGCGCGTTGCAACAGCGGTGAGTAAAGATAGCGCCGACCATCCTTTTCCGCGCGCAGCGCGCCCTTGTGCAACAGGCGGTTGAGCAGCGTCTTGACGGTCTTCTCGTGCCAGCCGCCGGGTATGCAGAGCGCCGCGACAACTTCCTCGGCGCTCTGCGGTGCCTGTCGCCACAGCACTTCCATGACCCGGCTTTCGGCATCGCTGATGGAGATCGCTGCGGACATCTTGGCTCCGATGAGAGATTACAAATGTAGTCAATGCGAAGATTACGCATGTAATAATTAAACTGCAAGTGTTTTCTGTGCGTTCTCGATGAGTGCGTGCCATACGGGTGCCGATGGCCGGAGCGCACTCTGGTTGTGCTGCTGGCGCGATGGCCGGTGGATCGTCACGTTGCGGCGAGTGCTGAGGTGTCCGTGCTCGCGTTGCAACGCGGTGCCCCAAGCGCGGCCTGTGTGTTGCGTGAACCATGCCTGGCGTGGCCCGGAAAGAGTCCACTGCAGGTGCGCGAATGACGCGCATTACAATCGACCGATGGATATCTTCACTCTGCAGCGCGGTCGTGTGCCGCTACTGATCAGCCTGCCGCACGATGGCAGCTACATCCCCGATGACATTGCCGCGCACATGCTGCCGCACGCGCGACGATCGCTGGACACCGACTGGCATGTGGCACGCCTGTACTCGCCGCTTGCGCAGGAACTGGGCGCGAGCGTGCTCAAGCCGCGCGCTTCGCGCTACGTCGTCGACCTCAATCGACCGGCCGATGGCCACGCGTTGTACCCCGGCCAGCGCGAGACCGGCGTAGTCCCATCGATCGGTTTTGATGGTGAGCCGCTGTATGCGCCAGGGCAGGAACCGGATGGCGCGGAAGTACAACGGCGGATAAATGAGTTTTGGCAGCCGTACCACCTTGCCATCGCGCAGGAACTTGCGCGACTGCTTGCCGAGCATGGCCGTGCGGTACTGTGGGAGGGTCACTCAATCCGCAGCCAAGTCCCCATGTTGTTCGAAGGCCGCTTGCCGGATTTCAACTTGGGTACGGCCTCCGGCGCCAGTTGCAGCGAGGGGTTGCAGATGCGTCTGCAGAACGGCCTGGACAACCACGCAGCAGGCTTCAGCCATGCCTTGAACGGACGCTTCAAGGGCGGCTACATCACGCGCCATTATGGTGATCCGCATGGTGGCGTGCAGGCCGTGCAACTGGAATTGGTGCAACTCAATTACATGGATGAGGAAAGCCGCGTTTTCGATGACGGGAAGGCTGTGGCAGTACGTCAGCAGATCCTGGCCCTGCTGCGCCTCTGCCTGAATTGAGCGCAAGGTTTTGCGGTCTCCACCCGGTGCGCGGAAAGTCAAGAATCTTGTTGCGTCAGGGGCACGAAATTCCGCGTTGCATTCAGCGTTGGTATCGTGCTGGTACTGCTAATGTCACGGCGTCGTGCCACCCGACTCGCCGGGTTCCGGCCGGGTTCGCGATACCTACTCATTCGAGGCTGAAATCATGATGCGACAACTTGCGATCGCTTCTCTGCTGGTAGCGGGTGTGGCGCTTTCCGGAGGTGTACTGGCCTATTCGGCCAGCGCGCAGGCAATGCCTGCCGCGCAGGCTGAGCCGGCCGCACAAGCTCAGCCCGCCGCACAGGCCGAGCCCGCCACACAGGCTGAGCCGGCGGCAACGCCGGCCGCTACCCATGTTGCCAAAACCACACACCACAGAGCCCATCACAAGAGTCACCACAAAGCTCATCACAAGGCGAACAAGAGCGCCGTTGCGCCTGCGGCAGCGTCCACGGCCGGCTGATATTTTTCCGGTGCAGTGAACCAAAGGCCCTGCCACTGCGAAGTGGCAGGGCCTTTTCGTATGGGCTCACCGTGTTGGCGACGTCGACCGCAGGCGTGTCTCAATCCGTCGCTGCAGGGCACACGGCAATGCACTTCAGCTCGATGGCAATGGGCGTTGGCAGCGCCGTGATACCGACCGTGGTGCGGCATGCGTCGACCCCGGCAAAATGCTCTGCGTACAGTTGGTTGTAGGTGGCAAAGTCGCCTGCCATGTCGGTCAGAAACACGGTCACGTCAAGCAGGTCCTGGCACCTTGCGCCGCTGGCCTCCAGGACCGCACGTACATTGGCAAAGACCTGGGTGCACTGCGCCGCGATGTCGTAGCTGAGCAGTTTCCCATCCCCGGCGTACACATTGCCCGGGACAGTTCCATCGCCAGGTCGGCGCGGACCGACCCCCGACAGAAACAACAGATTGCCGACCCGCCGCGCGTGCGGGTACGCACCCACGGGCGCCGGCGCAGTCGTGGTATTGATCGTGTCGTTCACGCCGGCACAGGGGCGTCGAGGAGCTGCTGCAGTGCCCGCTCATACGCCGGATGGACGTCGCCGGACGCGCTGGTGTGCATCCCCAGATCGTTGATGTGGCCCTTGTCCAGGCTGTAGCACCACGCGTGTACCGAGAGCTTCTGTCCACGATCCCAGGCATCCATCACCATGGTGGTGTGGCACAGGTTGACGGCTTGCTCGATGGCATTGAGTTCGCACAGCCGCGCGTTGCGCGATGGCATGTCTGGAATCGCGGCCAGCATGTCCGCGTACTTCTCGGCAACCTCGCCCACATGCCGCAGCCAGTTGTCGACCAGGCCAATGCGCAGGTGGTCAAGTACCGCCTGCACTCCACCGCAGCCGTAATGGCCAACCACCATGATGTGTTCGACCTTGAGCGCATCGACGGCGAATTGCACCGTGCTCAGGCAGTTGAGATCGGTGTGCGAAACCACGTTGGACACGTTGCGGTGCACGAAGATTTCGCCCGGCTGCAGATCGACGATCTGCGTCGACGGCACGCGTGAATCGGAGCAGCCGATCCACAGGTACTTAGGCGTTTGCTGTTTGGCGAGCTGCTTGAAGAATTCGGGGTCCCGGGCGCGGAGTTCAGCGGACCAGTGGCGGTTGCGGTCGAGCAGGTCTTGCAGTGGATTTTCCAGCATGGTGGTTCCTGACAGTTGCGATGAATGGCGTATGCCGCATCAGTAGCGGATACAGATATTTTTCGGTTCGGTGAAGAATTGCAGTGCATCGGTGCCGCCTTCGCGGCCGAGGCCAGAGTGACCGGTGCCGCCGAAGGGCGTGCGCAGGTCGCGCAGCAGCCAGCAGTTGATCCACACGATACCGAACGCGAGTTGCGTGCCCAGCCGGTGCGCGCGCGTCAAGTCCTGGGTCCACAGCGATACGGCCAGGCCATAGCGGCTGTCGTTGGCGATCGCCAGAGCCTCGGCTTCGTCTTCGAAGGGAATCAGGCTGACAACTGGGCCGAAAATTTCCTGCTGGTTGGTGCCTGCGCCGTTCGCCAGGCCTTCGATCACTGTGGGCGTGACAAACCAGCCCTGTGCGCAGCGGCCCGGCACGCTTGCCGCTTCGCCACCGCACAGGAAGGTGCCGCCCTCGGCACGCGCTTGCGTAATGCAGCCAAGCACCTTGTCGTAGTGCGCACGCGAGACCAGTGCGCCAAGATCGCTTGCCGCGTCGTTCGGATCGCCGACACGCAGCGCGCGCACCCGCGCCAGATAGCGTTCGCGGAATGTCGCGTAGATCGAGCGCTGCACCAGCAGGCGGGAGCCGCACAGGCAGATTTCGCCCTGGTTGGCAAAGCCCGAGCGCACGATGATGTCGAGGTTAGCATCGGACAGATCCGCATCCGCGAACACGAGGGCCGGATTCTTGCCGCCCATCTCCAGCGAAACCTTCTTGAAGTGCGGTGCGGCCGTGGCAGCGATATGTGCGCCCGTGGCCGTGCTGCCGGTGAACGAGATGGCGCGCACCTGCGGATGCGCCACGATGGCCTGGCCGACGGTCGGTCCGCGCCCGTGCACGATATTCAACACACCCGGTGGAAAGCCCGCCTCGATACTCAGTTCGCCCAGCAGCGCCGCCGTACACGGGGTGATCTCCGAGGGCTTGGCGACGACCGTGTTGCCGGCGGCCAGTGCAGGAGCAATCTTCCAGGTAAACAGGTACAGCGGCAGATTCCATGGACTGATGCAGCCGACCACACCCAGAGGCTGGCGCAAGGTGTAGTTGATTGCACCGGCGCCGGGCGTGCCCGTTTCCATCGCGTGCGCTTCGCTGCCCCAGGTGGTGATCGCAGCGGCGAAGTAACGCAGGTTGCTCATGGCGCGCGGAATATCAAGCTTGCGTGCAAGCCCCAGCGGTTTGCCGGTGTCGCGCGATTCCAGCGCGGCGAATTCGTCGACGCGCACCTCGACCAAATCAGCCAGGCGTTGCAAAAGTCGTGCGCGTTCTGCTGCCGGCGTGCTGGCCCAGGGCGCAGCAGCGCGCTGGGCCGCTGCCACTGCAGCGTCCACATCGGCGACGGCGGAATCCGGGCATTGCGCGAAAGTGGCGCCGACGGCAGGCTCGACCACGTCCAGCCACGCGGCGTGGAGCGGCGCGCGCAACTGGCCATCAATCAGGTTGGCGAGGCGGATGGGCGACATCCCTCCAGTGTAAAACTCGCATCGGACAAATGCACCGCAACCGCACTCAGCGCGGGTTTTGGCTCAACTCAGCGCACGCGTACGTCCACCGTCCACCGCGATGCTCACGCCGTTGACGTACGCCGCCGCCGGAGTGCACAGGAACGCGATGACCGCCGCGATCTCGGTAGCCTCACCAAAACGCCCGGCGGGTACGTCGGACAGGATCTCGGCAGCGACATCCTCGACACTGCAGCCGCTGGCTGCGGCGCGCCCCGCGAGCAGGCTGTCCAGACGCTGCGTATGCGTGTAGCCGGGCAACACGTTGTTGACGGTAATGCCCTCGGCGGCGAGTTCGCCGGCCAGCGTCTTGGCCCAGCTTGCCACGGCTGCGCGCACGGTGTTGGACACGCCGAGCCCGGCAATGGGTTCTTTCACGGAGGTTGAAATCACGTTGACGATGCGTCCATAACCACTCGCGCGCATTGCGGGCAGCAACGCCTGCAACAGTGTCTGATTGGCCAGCACGTGTTGCCGGAATGCCGTCTCGAACGCTTCGACGGTGGCGGTGTGTGCGCTGCCCGCAGGCGGGCCGCCGGAGTTGTTGATCAGGATATGCACCGGCTGGGCACGGGCGATGGCGTTGGCCGTGCCTTGCAACTGCGCTGTGTCCAGCATGTCCACGCTGCGCCAGTCATGCTGCTGGTCGGGATGGATCCGCGGCAGATTGGCCGCAGCCGTGGTCAGCGCGTCGGCCGAGCGCGCCAGCAGCGTGACGTTGGCGCCCAACTGGGCCAGCTCGGTCGCAGCCGCAAGGCCAATGCCACGGGATGCGCCACATACCAACGCATGGCGTCCGTTCAAGGTCAAGTGCATCGTGTCACTCCCGCAATCAATGGTCAGTGCAACCACAAGCGCATGCTGATGGCTGCCACCCAGCATAGCCAGCCCAGCCATGGCGCGAAGCGCCATACCTGACGCCACATGGTGATACGCCGGTCGTGCAACGCCGGCAAGATGGGCGAGCGCAGCGCGCGCTGCAGGCGGGTCCAGATTTGCAGGCGGGTGGCGCTGCCGCCGTCCGGCGCGGCGATGATCTGCCATTGGCGGGGATGCTTGTGCCGCAGCCGCTGCACGACCAGCCATTGCGCCACGAGCGACAACCCAAACAAGGTCACACCGGCGAGCAGCAAGCCCAGGTAGAGCGCGATCATGGTCCGCTGCTGTCCGCGCCATCAGCGTTCTTTGCACCGGTCGCGCCTGCGGCCTTCTTTTCGTCGGGTGTGCTCCATGGGACGGCGGGAAGCGCCGTGCGCAAGGTATTGAGTACGCCGTCACCCTCGGTCTGCTTTTTGCAGATTGCGTTGTCGACGGCCTTGGCATAAGTCTTGTTCATCATGCCCACCCACAGCGTTCCGTCCGGTCCGTGCGGTACCTTGAAGCTGCCTGCGGAATTCATCTGCAGACTGGCCTTGCTGGAGAATGCTGCGGGTGACTGTTCCCAATAGGTACCACCTGCCTGCTGCTTTGCCGAGCTGTACACCAGCAGGTAACGCGCGCTGGGGTCATTCACGCTGAAGCTGCCGAACGCACCGGTCGTTTCGTTGCCCCAACCCATGTGCTCGCACAGACCGACATCCTGTTGGCGGATGGGCTGGAAGCCGCTGTCCAGCAACACCAGCGTCGGCGCAAACAGATAACTGGAGTGCAACCAGCGGCCATTCAACTCGGCTTTGACTGCGACCCGATAGGGCAACTTGGCCGCGGTGGGGAGCCGGAAGGCCAGGAAGTAGCTGTGCGTCCCATCGAGATTGGCAACCATGCCGCCACCGCCAAGTTCGAAGCGCTGTGGCTGCCATGGCAGCATGCTCTGGTAGGAGAAATCAGCAAAATTGCTGCAACACGGTGTGGCCGCCTGCAACTGTTTGACAGCCGCATCGCGCGCGGCGGTCGTGTCCTCGGGCGGGCGCAGGTTCGGCGGAATCAGGACCTTGGCGACGTGGCAACCGGTCAGTGCGATGCACAGCGCGGCTACACTGGCGATCGGGATCAGGCGGCGTGACATGGCGCGGGCCTTGCTCAAAATTCTGCCGTGCCGGCGGCGCGTGGATAGGGGATCGCGTCGCGGATATTGGCCAGGCCGCAGATGTACACCAGCAGTCGCTCGAAGCCGAGACCGAAGCCGGCATGCGGCACCGTGCCATAACGGCGCAAGTCGCGATACCAGCCATAGGTGACTGGATCAAGCTTGAACTGCGCCATGCGCCGGTCCAGGTAATCCAGCCGTTCCTCGCGCTGCGAGCCACCGATGATCTCGCCGATGCCGGGCGCCAGCACGTCCATCGCCGCCACGGTTTTTTCGTCATCGTTCAAGCGCATGTAGAACGCCTTGATCGCCTCGGGGTAGTTCATCACCACGACCGGGCGCCCCACATGTTTCTCGGCCAGATAGCGCTCGTGTTCGGTTTGCAGGTCCACACCCCATGCCACCGGGTATTCAAATTTCTCCCCGGACTTTTGCAGGATGCTGATGGCAGCGGTGTACTCGATGCGCTCGAAGGGTTTGGCAATGAACGCTTCCATGCGCGTGATCGCGTCGGGCGTAACGCGCGCGGCAAAGAACGCCATGTCGTCGGCGCGCTCGTTCAGCACGGCGGTGAAGATCGCCTTGAGGAACGCTTCGGCGCAGTCGGCGTCGGCCGCCAGATCGGCAAACGCGATTTCCGGCTCCACCATCCAGAACTCGGCAAGGTGGCGCGCCGTGTTCGAATTTTCCGCGCGGAACGTCGGGCCGAACGTGTAAACCTTGCTCATCGCCAGCGCGTAGGCTTCGACGTTGAGCTGGCCGGATACGGTGAGAAACGCTTCGCGTCCGAAGAAATCCTTGCGGTAGTCGATCTTGCCGTGCTCGTCGCGCGGCAGGTTGGCCAGATCCAGCGTGGACAGGCGAAACATGTCACCGGCGCCTTCAGCGTCCGAGGTGGTGATAATTGGTGTATTGATCCAGAAGAAACCTTGCTCGGTCAGATGTCGGTGGATCGCCGTCATCATGGTGTGACGCACGCGCGTGACTGCACCGAACAGGTTGGTGCGCGGGCGCAGGTGGGCCACTTCGCGCAGAAATTCCATCGAGTGCTGCTTGGGCTGGATCGGGTAGGTTTCCGGATCATCGACCAAGCCGACGACCTCCACCGTCGTGGCTTGCAGTTCGAATGTCTGGCCCTTGCCTTGCGAGGCCACCAGCGTGCCACTGACGATGACGCTGGCCCCCGCCGTGAGATGCTTCACCTCGCTGTCATAATTGGCCAGCGTGGCGGGGACGACGGCCTGGATCGGATCAAAGCAGGAGCCGTCCGTGACGTTGACGAACGACAGACCGGCCTTGGAGTCACGGCGCGTGCGCACCCAACCGCGCACGGTCACTGCGCTGCCGGCCGCGATGGTGCCGGAAAGCGCCTGTTTCACACTGCAAATTGTCGGGCTGGCCGGGGCCATGAAGCAACACTCCTGCGAGCGCGCACGGGCCAGGCCACAGGGCCGCCCACGTGCGGGCAAAGCGCCATGATAATGTAGTGACCATGCCGGCCGCGAATATCGCGACCAGCCCCGGAACGCAGGCCCGTACCCATGCAGATCACGATTACTCCCGCCGCCCATGCCCGCATGCAGCATTTCCTGGCTGAAGCACCGACGGCCGCCGGCGTCCGCTTTGGCGTGAAACGCACCGGTTGCTCTGGCTTCGGCTATGTCGTTGACCTGGCGCAGACGCTTGCTGCGGGCGAAAGTGTCGTGGACGTGGATGGCGTGCCACTGGTGGTGAGCGATGCCAGCATGGCGCTGGTGGAGGGCACGGTGATCGATTTCCAGCGGCAGGGCCTGAACGCGAGTTTCGTGTTCCACAATCCCAATGCCACGGGTGCCTGTGGCTGCGGGGAGAGCTTCACCGTCGCCTGAGTCGGGCGTAGCGAGTAACCTGACCCCGCTCAATTACTTGCGTGGTCTGCTGGTGCGGCCGTACAATCGTCGGTCTGTCTGCAGCCGTGTGCGCATTCTTCGGGTGTGTGGGCGTTGTCGACGGAACTTGCCTCACCGCATACGGCGGGAGGCTGCCAGGCCATTTGGCCGCATCCACAAGGAGCTAACCCTGCGATGACCCTGCGTCATTACGAAGTCGTGTTCATGGTCCATCCCGACCAGAGCGAACAGGTACCGGCGATGATCGAGCGTTACAAGACGCTGATCGAGGCCGATGGCGGCAAAATCTACCGCCTGGAGGATTGGGGACGCCGCCAGTTGGCCTACCCGATCATGAACCTGGCCAAGGCACACTATGTGCTTCTCAATATCGAAATCAGTCAGGCCGCATTGACCGAGCTGGAGTCGGGTTTCCGCTTCAACGATGCCGTGTTGCGGCATTTGATCATCCGCCGTGACGAGTCTGACGTTGCCAGCGACACCGAGCCGTCGTTCATCATCAAGAGCAAGGAAAAGGATGACGCCAAGTCATCGCGTCGTCGCGATGATGATGATGGCGACCACGGCCACCACCACGACAGCGACGACTAAAGAGGAATCCAGACCATGTCCAAATTTTTCCGCCGCCGCAAGTTCTGCCGCTTCACCGCCGAGGGCGTCAAGGAGATCGATTACAAGGATCTCAACACGCTGCGTCAGTACGTCACCGAGAACGGCAAGATTGTGCCAAGTCGCATCACCGGTACCAAGGCGCGTTATCAGCGTCAACTGGCAACGGCGATCAAGCGTGCACGGTTCCTGTCGCTGTTGCCCTACACCGACAACCACAACGTCTGATCGGCACTGCGCTCCGCGTGCGGAGCGCAGTGCATGTACTGCCCCGGCGGTTGCCGGCATCGTCGCAAGTCGGGCACATCCGCTTGGCTGGGGCGGGCCTCTCGGCCACCGGTCAGCGCAGCCGCGGCAGGTTGCGCGCGTCACTCTTTCGGACATCCGTCCACTGGTTGCGTCGGGCCACACCGGCGCTAACGAAAAGGAAGCATCATGGAACTCATTCTTCTGCAGAAAGTCCGCAACCTCGGCACGTTGGGCGACAAAGTCAACGTGAAACCGGGCTACGGGCGCAATTTTCTCCTGCCGCAAGGCAAGGCCGTGCGTGCCAACGAGACCAATCTGGCCGCTTTCGAGCAACGTCGCGCCGAGTACGAGGCCAAGGCCGATACGGCGTTGAGCGACGCCCAGGCGCGTCTCGCAAAGCTTGCCGATGTGGCTGTGACGCTCACGGCCCACGCCAGTGCTGAAGGCAAGTTGTTCGGTTCGGTCAGTCCGCGCGATATCGCCGAGGCCTTGCGCGCTGCCGGTCACCCGGCGACCAAGGGTGAAGTGATTCTGAGTGAAGGCCCGCTGCGCAACATCGGTGAGTACGATGTGGTTTTGAGTCTGCATGCCGACGTGCAGACCACGGTCAAGGTCATCATCGTCAGCGACAAGTAGGCATCGCGCACACCGTGTACTTGTGCAAAAAGCGGGCGCCTTCGGGCGCCCACTTTTTTTGGAACAGGAATCGCACCACAGAACAGCGTTGTGCCGGCACGGAAAGGCCGAACAAGCTTTTCCCGCAGGGCGGGCGCCGCCTGCCGCCGCCCCCAGCTCGCCTCGGCACGGGCTGAAAAATCAATGACCGCCGTGGTTCGTGATGGCCACAGCGAACCAGGTTTTATCCACAACAACTCACAACCAACGCACAGCTTATCCACAGAGTTTTGGTCTCGGCGGATGAGACTGTGCCGCGTATGATGGTTGTCGGTGCCGCGATTGCGACAGTGTCGGATTGCCGCCCGTTTCCCTGTGAGGTAACTCGATGCCGTTTGTCTCCGAACGTCAGTCCACTGGCGCCGCGATTGAAGCGTTGCGCGTACCACCGCATTCCATTGATGCCGAACAATCAGTGCTCGGCGGTTTGATGTTGGCGCCGGATGCATTGGACCGGGTCGCTGATCGCCTCGCCGAGCTGGATTTTTATCGCAGGGATCATCGACTGATCTGGCGCGCGATCAACGAGCTGGCGAACAAGGGCATGCCGTGCGATGCGGTGACCCTGGGAGACTGGTTCGAGACCAATGGCCTGGCCGAAATGGCGGGCGGCGCGGGCTACCTGATCGAGCTGGCAAACAACACGCCAAGCGCCGCCAACATCACTGCTTACGCGGAGATTGTGCGCGAGAAATCCGTGATGCGGCAGTTGATCGATGCCGGCACGTCGATCACCGAAGATGGCTATCGGCCGGAAGGCAAGAGCGTGCAGGAGGTGCTGGAAAACGCCGAGCAGCGCGTGTTCCACATCGCCGAATCCGGTGCACGCGGCAAGAAGGATTCGATTTCCATGCGCGACGCGGTGAAGGACGCGTTCCGCCTGCTCAGCGAGCGCTACGAAAACCGCGGCCAGCTTACCGGCATCACCACCGGGTTCACCGATCTGGACAATCTCACGTCCGGGTTGCAACCGTCGGACCTGATTATCGTCGCCGCGCGACCGTCGATGGGCAAGACCGCTTTTGCGCTGAACATTGCCGAGACCGCTGCACTGCGCAACAAGAAGCCGGTGGCGGTGTTTTCCATGGAAATGTCGTCCTCGCAGCTGGCGTTTCGCCTGATTTCCTCGGTCGGGCGCATCCACCAGCAGCGTCTGCGCAATGGTGATCTGGAGGAGGAGGACTGGCCGCGCGTTTCCAATGCGATCTCGATCCTGTCCGAGGCGAAGATCTTCATTGATGACACGCCGAGTCTGTCGCCGGTGGAGCTGCGCTCGCGCTCGCGCCGGTTGCATCGTGAGCATGGCGGGCTCGGCCTGATCGTGGTCGATTATCTGCAGTTGATGCAGGTGCCGGGCAGCAAGGAAAATCGCGCCACGGAAATTTCCGAGATCTCGCGCTCGTTGAAGGGGCTGGCCAAGGAGCTCAACGTGCCGGTGGTGGCGCTGTCGCAGTTGAACCGCTCGCTGGAGCAGCGCGCGGACAAGCGACCAATGATGTCCGACTTGCGCGAATCGGGCGCTATCGAACAAGACGCCGACGTCATCATGTTCATCTACCGTGACGAGTACTACAACAAGGACACGCAGGACAAGGGCATCGCCGAGATCATCATTGGCAAGCAGCGCAACGGCCCGACCGATACCTGCAAGTTGACCTTCCTCGGCCAATACACCAAGTTCGAGAACTACGCTCCCGATTCGTTTGCCGGCTCGTTTGAGTAGCGTCCTCGCGAGTCGACCGGGGGCCGCAGGTCACGCGGTATTCGGGCTAGCGCGCGCAGGGAATGCATTGTCGCCACGCTGATTGCGCGTGCGTTGATCGGGTCGGCAACCTGCGCCACGCGCCGCTCGCCTGGTCCAGCGACAACGTCTCAGTCGCGGAAGTTGTCAAACTGCAACGGCAGTTCCACGTCAGCCTTGCGCAGCACGGCCATTGCGGCTTGCAGGTCATCACGCTTCTTGCCGGTGATACGCAATTTGTCACCGTTGATCTGCGCCTCGACCTTCAGCTTGGCCGCTTTCAACGCAGCCACCAGCTTCTTCGCCACGGGCTGCTCAATGCCTTGCTTGATCGTGACCTTCTGGCGTGCGCCGCCCAGGTTCACTTCGGGCTCGGCCGCATCGAGCGCGCGGATGTCGATCTTGCGCGCGACCAGGCGCCCGCGCAGGATGTCGAGCATCTGTTGCAACTGGAACTCACTGGGCGCGCTTTGCGTGATGACCGATTCGTCCAGGGCGAAGCTGGCATCGGCACCCTTGAAATCGAAGCGGTTCGCCAGTTCGCGATTCGCCTGATCGACAGCATTGGTCAGCTCGTGCTTGTCGACTTCGGAGATCACGTCAAAGGATGGCATCGGGGTGACTCGGTGCGGGAAGGCGTCCAGTGTAAGCGATGCAGCATGCCATCGCAGGTGATAATGCCGCGCGGTGGCAGACCTGCGGATGATGCAATGAGACTGCGATGAACGTGGATGTGCTGGTTATCGGTGGCGGGGCTGCCGGATTGATGTGTGCCGCAGTGGCGGGCGCACGTGGCCGCCGGGTGCTGGTGGTGGAACACGCCAACAAGGTAGGCAAGAAGATCCTGATGTCGGGCGGCGGGCGCTGCAATTTCACGAATACCGGGGCTGGTCCGGCGAATTATTTGTCCGCCAATCCACATTTTGCGAAGTCGGCGCTGGCGCGATACACCCCCGCTGACTTTGTCGCGCTGGTCGAGAAACATGGGATTGCCTATCACGAGAAGGAGGTTGGGCAGTTGTTTTGCGATGACTCATCCAGACAAATCGTGCGCATGCTGCTGGACGAGTGCGCTACTGCCGGTGTGACTGTGGAAGTGGGTTGTGCCGTGCACAACGTGCGCAAGGCGGGGGAGGGTTTTACGGTACTGACTGCGCGCGGCCCGGTGCACGCTCAGTCGCTGGTGGTGGCGAGTGGGGGCTTGTCCGTACCCAGTATGGGAGCCACCGGCTTCGGCTACGAGTTGGCCCGCCAGTTCGGTCACGCCGTGCTGCCGGTACGCGCCGGACTGGTGCCGCTGACACTGAGTGGCAAGCATCAGGAGCACTATCAGGGACTGGCTGGCGTCGCGTTGCCGGTGGTGGAAGCGCGCGTGGGGCGGCAGGCGTTTCGCGCAGGCTTGCTGTTCACCCATCGTGGCCTGAGCGGTCCCTCGATCCTGCAGATATCATCGTATTGGCAGCCCGGCGCCGACCTGCGCATCGATTTGCTGGCGGAACGCGACGCAAGTGCGTGGCTGGTTGCGCAGCGCGCCCTACGTCCCCTTGCGGAGTTGAAAACCGTGGTGGCCGAGGTGTTGCCCAAGCGCCTGGCTGAGCGCTTGTGTGAGCAATGGCAGCCCGCGCGGCCCATGCGCCAATATCGCGATGCCGAGCTGGCGCTGATTGGCGCACAGCTCAATGCCTGGCCAATCACTGCCAGTGGCACGGAAGGCTATCGCACTGCGGAAGTCACCCTGGGCGGCGTCGATACGGATGGACTGTCCTCGTCCACGCTGCAATCCAGACACGTCTGCGGCCTGTACTTCATCGGTGAGGTGGTGGACGTCAGCGGCTGGCTTGGCGGCTACAACTTTCAGTGGGCGTGGGCTTCGGCGCAAGCGGCTGGCGCGGTAGTCTGAACGCAAGTGGCTGGCGACCGACCCCGGCCCGGGTCAATGGTGTTGATGCCGCGATCAGGCGTGCGCCCAGTCGAGGGTGCCGTCGATTACCGTATGGCTGCGACCGCCGACCCAGATTGCAGCTCCCTCGATGCGCACGGTCAGGCGCGCGTCGTGTCCAATCTCGCGGCCCTGGCTGACGCTGTAGCCGCGAGCCAAGGCGCACGCTGGCTCGCTACGCGCAATATACGCAGCGATCAATCCATTGGCGGCACCGGAGGCTGGATCCTCGACGATACCGACGCCGGCAGGGAATGCGCGCACAACCAGGTCGTAGTCGGCATAAGCGGGTGTTCCGGACGTGCTCGTGCTGCGCGCAAACACACACAGGCCCATGCTGCCGCTGGCAAGCGCAAGCGCCCCGATCGCCGCGTGGTCTGGCCGCCATTCGCGCAGGGCGGCTTCGTCGGCAACCTCGGCCAGCCACCAACGCCGCCCGCCATCAACCAGCGCAGGTGGCAAGGTGCCGGTCTGGATTCCGACCAGCGTGGCGGCGAGCAGCGGATGGGCGTCCAGCCCCGTGGCCAGCACGCTTTCCCCGGGCGCTTGCAACAAGAGTTCGCGGTTGCGCCCGCTGCCGTCCACACGGATCGGGAGCACGCCGGCGGCGCACTCCTGCCACACCACGCCGTCGTGCGGCAACGCCAACCCACACTCCAGCGCGGCATGCGCACTACCGATACTAGGGTGCCCGGCAAACGGAATTTCCCGCTGAGGGGTGAAAATGCGCACGTGGTAGCTGGCGTCGGCCACGCGTGCCGGCAACAAGAATGTGGTTTCCACCAGCGCGGTCCAGCGCGCGAAGCGTTGCATGGCAGCCGTGCTCCAGGCGCGTGCCCCGATGACAACGCCAAGATGGTTACCGCCTCCCGGAGTGGCGGAAAAAACGTCCAGGTGCAGGTAGCGGAGCTGGGTCATGATGATGGTTCGTGGTGCCGCAAGCGCGCACGGAGCTGCGGATGATACCTGCGTTCGCGTGCAGCCAAGCTGCTGCGAGTGTCTGCGGCGCGTGCGACCACGACGCATTGCAAGGGCGGGCAGGTGTGGGCCAGTCGACAACGTGGCGCACTGACGCCAAGATGTTGAGCTTTGATTTCCGCTGCAGGAGCCTCCGATGTCGATCACCCTGATCATCATCGCCATCACCAGCGTCGTTTCGTATCTGGCTTTCAAGAACGGCCGTTTGCTGGACGATCTGCTGTTGTGGCCACCGGCAATTACGCGCCAGCACGAGTATCACCGGCTGGTGACTTACGGCCTGGTGCACGCGGATTTCACGCATCTGTTGTTCAACATGGTCACGTTGTTTTTTTTCGGCCGCGTGATGGAGGGGTTTTTCAGTTCCCGGCTGGGTGCGTTCGGCTTTGTACTGTTCTATATCGGCGCTCTGGTGGTGTCGATTCTGCCAACCTACCTGAAGAATCGGAACAATCCGCAGTATCGAAGCCTGGGCGCTTCTGGCGCCGTCTCTGCAGTGTTGTTTGCGTTCATTTTACTGGCGCCCTGGCAGCTCATCATTGTGCTCGTGGTGCCTCTGCCGGCAATCATTTACGCCGTGGCCTACACGGCGTATTCCATCTACATGGATCGGCGCGGGGGCGGTTACGTCAACCACAGCGCGCATTTGTGGGGCGCGGCCTATGGCGTACTGGTCACGTTGCTGGTGGACCCACGCGTGCTTCCGTATTTCCTCAATGCGCTCATGCATCCGACATTCTGACTGCGTGGTGGCTTCGCTTTGGCGGGGGACAGACGCGTGCCGCCGGATTGGTGCCACGCTGGAGGGGCGTGCATACTGGTGACGGTTCCAATCACCCGCCCAGGAGAACAATCGCATGGCCATGACCCGCAAGGCGTCCGCGAAGAAGATCGCGGCAAAGAAAACACCTGGCAAAAAACCGCTGGCACAGAAAAATGCGACTGCCAGCGGTGGCAGCAGATCGGTAGCGCGCAAGACGGTTGGTAAGAAGCCGGTGGCAAAGAAGGCCGTGGCAAAGAAGGCTGTGGCGAAGAAGGCCGTGGCAAAGAAGCCCGTGGCAAAGAAGTCCGTGGCAAAGAAGGCCGTGGCGAAGAAGGCCGTGGCGAAGAAGGCCGTGGCGAAGAAGGCCGTGGCAAAGAAGGCCGTGGCAAAGAAGGCCGTGGCGAAGAAGGCCGTGGCGAAGAAGGCCGTGGCGAAGAAGGCCGTGGCAAAGAAGGCCGTGGCAAAGAAGCCCGTGGCAAAGAAGCCCGTGGCAAAGAAG